>CAZWRU010000009.1:0-6080 GCA_964636425.1 uncultured Candidatus Bathyarchaeia archaeon | reverse complement strand
GGTGGAACCGACGCAATGGTCGAAGTTGAAGTCCACATGCGCAAAGGAAACAAAACAGCCACCGCCCGAGGAGTCCGCGAAGACATCGTAATGGCCAGCATGGACGCAGTCTTAGCCTGCATCAACGTACTCATAGCCTACAATGGCAACACAAACGTCGACAATAAAAAACCCTAAGCAAAAAATCATCAAACATTCTCCTTTTTAATGTATTTTTACTGCTTTGTTACTGTTCTTTTTAGAGAACAAATTGTTCCCCGAACCCAATATCGACCACAACACCAACTACATCGCCCACACCAGTGCCCACATAACTACCTGAAACCTTACCAGCAGCTTCATAAACCCGCAACTCCAAGCTCCACCGAACCATCAAGCTCAACAGAAAGCATCTACCTAACAGTACCCATAGCAACATTAGTCATAGCCGCTTTAGCAGTTCTAATCTGGAAGCAATTCAAAACCTGAAGGGGAGTGTTCCTCAGCTGGAGCAAAGTGTTCCTTAGCTAAATTAATTAATTGTTTTGGACAACTATGAATAGGTGAATTAGGTGAGTAAGGTTGCTTTTCTACTAATCGTGGTTGGGATGGTTTGTCTAAGTCTAATTGCTGTTGGCCCAGTGAAATCGTATGCTTTAGAAGACATTTACATTAGACCGGACGGCAGCATAGAGCCCGCGTCTGCGCCGATAGTGCGGGTGGGAGATGTTTACACGTTTACCGCAGACCTTAACCATGCTCTTAGGGTTGAGCGAGACAACATAGTCATTAATGCTGCAGGTTATGCGTCAGGTGGAAACACCACGCTGAAGTCAAGCGGCACTAGCTACATTTTGTATGGAATTGAATTGGTTGGGAGAAATAACGTGACCTTGAATGAG
This sequence comes from uncultured Candidatus Bathyarchaeia archaeon, assembly GCA_964636425.1. Classification (GTDB taxonomy): domain Archaea; phylum Thermoproteota; class Bathyarchaeia; order Bathyarchaeales; family Bathycorpusculaceae; genus JADGNF01. The sequence goes on along the minus strand of CAZWRU010000009.1, from coordinate 5,199 downwards.
ATAAAAGGCAGAATTTGGCTTGGAAATGTATCTAACTGCATTGTCTACGGTTGCACGGGAAGCATCAACTTGGACGACGCATATAACAACAGTATAGTTGCAAACAACATAACCGGGAGTTTAGGTCTTCGACTTGTAAACTCACATAACAACAATATATACGGAAACCATATTCGACTTGTCTCGAACGAAACCTCCCATATCATGATTGCTGTTCTTCTTTCCGGCTCAAATAATAACATTATATTTGAAAACAGCATTGAGGGCAGCGGAACCGCGGGCTTGCACCTTTCAGGCGCATCAAACAATACCATACTCAGGAACAACTTCATCAGCAACAATGAGCAAGCGGGTGGCTGGGATTCGTATGGAAACGTTTGGGATAATGGAACAGTAGGCAATTATTGGAACGATTTCCCCTACGGCGGCGCATACCCTATCCAAATCCACTACATGAAAGACAACAGTATAAAAACAGATTACGACAACCAGGCACAAACCCAACCCTTCATAATACTAACATACCCAATGCCAAAACCGTTCTACCCCGAAGCTTCCCCCATCCTAACGCCTACACCATCACCTTCAATCCCAGAGTTCTCACAATGGACAATTTTAGCCATAGCTACCGCCACATTGCTAATAGCAATAGCATCCAAAAGAAACAAAGAGAAACCTCAAAAGAAGAAAAAAGACCAATTTTCTGGAAAATTATCATTTTTTCTTCTTTTACTAGATTATTAATGAATTATTTGTTTGAATCGTAATGCCAAGCAAAATAATTGTTGTTTTTCTCGGGCAAATTGAGACGGCGCGTTTGCGATTGCCTTTGAACTATAGTGCTCTAGTGCGAACCAAACAGGGATATTTTATCAACTTAAAGCTCAAAATTCCTATAACAGTAGTAGTCTGTTTGTAGTCAATTCACTGCTTAGTTTTTGCCGTTCTTCTCGAGGAACAGAGTGTTCTTTGGGGAGAGCTAAAAGAGTCCCTGCCAATTGGTTTTTGGTGATTGCGTGAAGCTTCCTGGCATGGGAATTGCTTTCATGCTACTGGCCATATTATTGATAGTATCCTCGACTCAGAGCCCGATTTTAATCTTGTCAAGAGAGGTAACTTGCCTAATATCAGTCGCCTCAGGTATAGGCATAATCACCTTAGCCTTCTTCATTTGGCAACACCAAACCAAAACCTAAAGCAGACGACTTCTTCAGGGAGCAAGTTGTTTCGTGAAAACAATAAGGCATCCCGCGAGCAAATTCTAGCTTAAAAGAAGAAAAAAGGCGTTTTTTCTAAAAAATCAATATTTTTTCTTCTTTTAAAGTAAAAAACAAACTGCGAGTCAAAAAGATGAATATATTAGAAGAAACCGTAGGGGGTAGGGGTATAAGAAAAATAGGCTCAGACGAGTACGCAACGCTGACACTAATAGCCTTCAAAAAGAGAATAATCAAAACTTAATTTCTCATAAAACGTTTTTTCTCGCTAGGCAGTTGTTATGAATTAATCAAATAGCTTTTAAGGGAATACTAGTTTCAAATGTTGGGGTTGTTAAATGAACGCGATTGTTGTCTATTCTACCCGTGGAGGCAATACTGAAAAAGTTGCTCTTTCGATTGCCTCCGAATTGAAGTGCAAAGTTGTTAAAATCGGAAAGGATTTTGACGCCTCAACTTTACCGCTTGCCGATTTTGATACAATTTTTATTGGAACGGGTATATTTGGCGGAGAACCAAGTAAAGACATGCTACAATACCTTAAAGCCCAAAATTTTAAGGACAACAATAGACAGTTCGCACTCTTTTTGACCTGGGCGGGGGGAGGAAAAAGCGAGGTTTTAGCATTTAACCGCGTAAAAGAGTACTTAGAGGCAAAGAACCAGACACTGCTTGATAGCTGTTACAAATGTTTTGGCGCAACATTTGGTCTAGCAAGGCGTGATCGCCCAAACGCAAGAGACTTAGCAGAAGCTCGAAAATGGGCAAAAGAAGTCACCAAGACGATCTTATAATAAAAAAGTTAACCTATTTCTAAATATATATTTAGAAAAGGGGAAAAAGGGAGTTTAGAGTTTTTCTCCGCAGTTACCACAGAATTTAGTTCCGGGCGCGTTTTTGGTTCCGCATTTGGCGCATGCGACTTCAGCTGGTGCTGCTAAGGGTTTTCCGCAGTTACCGCAGAATTTCATTGTCGCGGGGTTTTCGGTTTTGCAGCTTGGGCATACTACTTTGGCTGGTGGGGCTAAGCTAGCTCCGCAGCTTCCACAGAACTTGGTTGTTATGGGGTTTTTGGCTCCGCAACTTGGACATAGAACGACTTGTTGGGGTTGTTGGGCTTGCTGAGCTTGGGCTTGTTGCATTTGTTGCTGCATCATGAAAGGCATTGATAGACCTATCCCTGCGCCTAGGCCAGCTGCTGCTGCGCCTCCGCCTTGGGAGTCTTTAAGTTCGGATGCTGTTTCTTTCATGTATTGCATGGTCATGGCTTGTTGACCCATTCCTGATGCGAATCTTCTTGCTTCCTCTGGAATCTTGACGCCCTCGAATACGCAGTCTATGATTTTGAGTCCTATGCGGGCTGCTTCGTCGGTGATTTTTAGAGAAACGACATCAGTTGTGTCGTCAACGTTCTTTACGATATTAAAGATGTCTTGCTCACCGAATTCGTCGATCACTCGTTCATTGATGAAACCTCGGATGTAGTCTGCAACATCGTCTGAAGTGCTCGCGTGGCGGTTGCCGAAGAATTCTGTTACGAATATTTTGGGTTCTTCCACCTTGTAGAGTGTGTATCCGAAGAATCCGAGTTCAGCTTGATATTTTATGTCTCCGCTTGGAGCTGAGTAGGCGCTTCCGCCGAATTTTGCTTTGAACTGGCTATTGCTTACGTAGATTACTTCGCAGTTGAAGATTTCACCGATTACGCCAAGATTTTGAAGTGCTGAGGTTAGGAGGGGAACGTTGTTGCTTGTTATGGTGTGTCTTCCGGGGCCAAAGACATCGTAAGCTTTTCCGTCTCTGAAGAATACGCCCCATTGGTTTTCCTTAACTATAACTTGGCTTCCGAATTTTAGGCTTAGGTTGGGGAATCTGTAAGCGATATCATCTGCTCCAGCATTGTCCCATGATACTTTTTCAACTATTGGCATTTTTTATTATACCTCCAAAGGTCTGAATTCTTTTTCTCTTGCATCCCATTTCTGTTCAATATCCAAAAGTGAGAGTTTAACACCGCGTACTTTTGACGCCATTTCGCTCCAGCTTTCATTTTCGACTAAACTGTAGACTTCTTGGACGCTTAGCTTTAAGCTTTGAATCTGATCACCTAAGGCTTTGTCGTAATCAAAGACTGTTCCAAGAGCATTTTCCTTTATGCTGCCTTTACGATCCATTAATCCTGCATAGCCATAGTCAGCTCGGTTAATCTTTGCTTCAACTCTATCCATTACCTGAATAACTTTTTTATAATCGTCTTTATTGCTTGCTTTAGCCTTCAGAGCTGAGAGCGAGATTTCCTCCCATTTATGACGCATTGCTTTGAAATCTTCATAGTAGCCATCTCGAAGTTTCTTGTCAAGTTCTCTTAAGTCTTCTTTTGTTGAATAGCCCATTGTAAAGAAATCTTGAATTTTATCTAATGTGCTCCGTTCACCTTTTACTTTGTCAACAGTACTCGAACCTGCTTCAGCAACCTTTTCGTCAACGCTTTTTTCTTCGTTACCAAATCCCAATTTTTTCTTCGCTTTTTCTATAAATGACATTTTGGTCACTAAATTAACACAATCGGTCTTGCCTAAAAACATGTCGTGTGGTAGACCCACTAGATTATTTCTCTGAAGATTTTTCCAAAAATGAATAGTGTCCGAGTTAATCTTATGATGCCTGATTTAAGAATTTTTAATGGAATTTTTGACTGTACTTTTTATTACGCACGCGCTTATATTTTAGAAGACTATTCTAAAAATATAAGTTCCTGTAATGTGTTTGGATGGAGGATTAATCTACGTCTCAAATCGATAGTCAGAAACAAGCGATGTATTCTCGACTTTTTTCAATTGAATCAGATATAGCTCAAGCATCGTCTGCAATAAGTCAGGCAAGAAGTAATATTGCGACCCTTGATTCGGCTGTTGGTTCGCTCCCAGGCAGATTGACAGCAGTTCGCGGACGCGGTTATGCAGTAATCGGACATTTAGAATCAGACGTAGAACAACTTACCCGAAGATGGAGCGAAGTGGCCCCCACCGTAAAACAAGCATTAGTTACTTATGTTGAACCTTTAACTGCCCAAGTTAATAATCTGCAATCCCAAACAAGATCATTGAGAAGTCAAATAGATAGCGGGAACTTGGGATATAGTCAGAATATGGCGGGAAGCTTATCGATGACCGCTTCCTCGATGAGAGCTAAGGCAAGTTCAGAAGCCAACAAAGTTAACGCCCCCATACGAGACCTATTCTCAACCGTAAGTGATATTGATTCAAATCTGAGGTTGGCCGAGGAGACCTTGAATCTTTTTGGTCAGGCTAATTTTCCGTTAAAAGAAGATGAATGCCCCGTTTTAGCTTTTGAAGGAAAAATCTTGACGGGGGATAAAAGCAAGGGGACCTTATACTTTACGAATCAGCGATTTGTTTTCGAAGCGAAAAAAGAAGTGGTTCTAGAAAAGAAATTTTTTATTGTCACCAAGAAGAAAACTGAACGTGTAGCGGTGATTGATCAGCCCATCGGTGCAATACAAGAGATCAATAAAGGCAGAGTCGGATTCATCGCTTGGACCGGCATCTATATTCGATTCAAACCTGACAGCAGACAAGCCGAAGCCCAATTTGACGTAGAAGGAGGAGAAGCTGACACCATAAAAACCTTCTTCGACTACCTCATCACCGGAGAAGCCGACAAAGACATAGCCAAAATCAAAGGAACTACCACAACAGCACCAGCATCAAGACAAATAGTTAACTGTCCACGCTGCCATGCTCCATACACCCGCGAAGTCTTCAAAGGACAAAAAACCGTAAAATGCGAATACTGCGGCACCCAAATAGTAATCCAATAACCAAAAACCCCCTTTATCGTTTGATTTACAAACAACTAAATATGTAAATTATAGCTAAAAAGGAAAAAAGATGAGCTAAAGTTAAGTTTAGGTTCCTATGTAGGTTGTGTTTGCTGCAAAGGAGTCTATATATGCGGTGCA
>CAZWRU010000008.1:51309-64794 GCA_964636425.1 uncultured Candidatus Bathyarchaeia archaeon | reverse complement strand
TGGTCTGCTATTCCCGTTTGAAAAATCTAAAATTCGCTTGGCAAAAATTAGATTGGAAAAGAGTTTTAAGTCTTAGATTCTTTATCCTATATTTGATATACAATGGCTATTCATATTCGGCGAGTTTTGATCGAAGCTTTAAAATCTCGTGAGACAGCTCTCGTAGAGTTATCTCAAACAATTTGTTCTGTGAATGGTGTTGAAGAATGTGACATCGTTGTAACTGATGTTGACGCTAAAACTGAAACTATAAAACTTACAGTCAGAGGCGCTAACATCGAATACAGTGGAATTTTAAACATTTTACAGGAGAACGGTGTTTCAGTTAAAGGAGTAGACGAAGTTAACGTGTCAAAGGTGAAACAGCTTTCACCAAGACCAAACCCCTAATTACCGCCTAAAATAGTGTATCTAAAAGAACACCTATTAGAAAAGCGATAATCCCAAAAATCACCATTCGTATTCCTTTTATGTAAGGGTTTGTTTTTCCTATCCGCCCCATATATACTCCAGCTACAAATAATGTGCTTAACGCTAGACTAACAGAAATCCATGCGGCAACATCAATGTGCAATAAACCAATAGCTGCGAAAATAAAAGGAGTAATTGTTATGACGCATGAGAGTAAAGGTGTTGCAAAATTGATTAAGGTTGCAAGAAGTATGGTAGATTTTGCGGATCTTTCAATACTAGTATCAGTTAAGTCAGTAAAGAGGGCTTTTTCTAAATCGGAGATTTTTCGTTCTTGCTCGATACTCTCAGCTTCGTAGACACTCACACCAGTTGATATACCCAGAGCAAGACTCGTAGTCAGCATAGTCAACATAATAACATTTAGACCTGCATCAGCCGCAAAAGCTGAGCCAACTATTATACCCAGTAACATGAAAGTAGAGTCGAATAAAGTATTAATGAAGAACCGCCGAATAATAGGCCCAACATTTTCATCTTTAATCGTTTTGAATAAATTATTCACTAATTGCACCAATCAGGTGAAAATGTATGATGACAAATTTATAAGTGCATTCCTCAGTTTTTCTTCTTCTTACTTTCTACGAATTCGAGATTTTATTTATTTTATGCGCTATTCTCACAATCTTATTGGATGGTAAAGTTGCCTCGAAGCGTAGATTGCAGGTTGCTTCTTTAGCATATTAGAAAGAGTACCAGAAATAAGAAATATTCATGTTTGGCAAGCGACAAAACGGATTGAAACAGACCTTAAACAATTATCTAAAAAGAAGATTTTGATTCAGCGGAGTGCTCCTGTAGTGAGGTGCTTATAAAAGATATTATGTTATGCAGATGCTTCAGCAATGACCCCCATTTTTGGGAATCATTCAATTCGTGTTTTAGAAGGCAAAGAAAGGCGATTTTTTCCGCATGGCAACAACATATTCTTTTAATGTGTCTTGTTCTTCTTGATTGAGTTGATCGGCGTAGGTGGTTTGGAAGATTCTAACGTCCGGTTCAGGTACCTTAACATATAGCTTGTCTTTTTCGAAAAGGTGTCTACCTATTGTTGGTTTGTCCATTGACACCGCAACCTGCATACCGCGGGTAGCTTCACCTACATTTTTGCCCTTATCCTGAATTTGTTGTAGTTCACCTACGTCTTCTCCGTCTTCAGCGCGAATAAGGAAAACTTTTGGTTTAATGATACCTGCTAACACTTCAGCACCAAATATAGCTGGTTTAGCCCGACGGAAAATATAACCCGGAATAATTTGGATTTTTGCAGGTCGAGTAAGCTTTTCAAGTTCTTGCTCAATTTTAGCTTGACTCTTAGATTTCACCCAATCCAAATAATTTTCAATCATATGGTACACAATTTGTTCTTTAAAAATCTTAACGCCCCTGTTTGCGGCTTCTTGCTCTGCATCAGGCAAGATTTTAACACCAAAGGCTAAAATAACCCCTAATAGAGGCTCATGGGATTTGACCGCTCCAGCTTCGATAATATCTCGCTTAGAAACATCACCTACGTCGGCGATGCGAACACGTATATTATTTGTTTTAAGAATCTCCGCGATAGCTTCTAAGGAGCCTAAAGTATCGGCTTTGATTATTACCCCTTCGACTTGAGTTGTTATTCGGATTTTCTTTATTTCATCTTCAATCATGTGGACATACTTTTCAGGAGTTTCACCTGGAGCTACTGCATATAGAGGAGTTCCTGCTAACGCGCCCTCCAATTCTGATGCTACAATTTTTACTCCTGCTGCAGCGTATACGCAGTCAACTGAGGAGAATTTGTCACGGGGATCGCGCATTTCGTCCAAGGGTTTAGGCAATAGTATAGCCCGTATGCGGGTTACGATGGGTTTCTCTTTGCCACCGACTACGATTAAATCATCCTTTTGAAGTGTGCCATCGTATATTATAGTATTAAGTGTCAGTCCTAAACCAGGTTCTTCTTTAATTTCAAGAACCGACCCCTTTGCGGCGCCTTCAGTTGTTTGCAACTGTTTTTTCAAATACTGCTGGGTTAAACCGATTAAAACCATGAGAAGTTCGTTTAAGCCTTCACCAGTTTTTGCACTTACAGGAACTAATGCAACCGTAGACGTAAAATCTCTAACCCTATCGAAACGGTCAGTGCTGAGCTTTAAACGGGAAAACGTTCCCATAATCTCATAGAGTCTATTATCCAAATCCTCTTTCACATAGGTATCTTGTTTAACATATGATTTCATGAAAGATGCATCAGGTTGAGCCTTCCAGCCCGGCACCCGATCAGTTTTGTTAACAGCCACTATAAATGGAGTTTTACGAGCCTTGAGAATTTCTATACATTCATAAGTCTGAGCCTCAAAGCCACGTAACACATCAACAACCAGAATGGCAATATCAGCAACACTGCCTCCTCGTCGCCGCAAATTTGTAAAGGCCTCATGCCCAGGCGTATCGATAACCATTAAACCAGGAATCTCTATTCCGCTTTTCATCGATGACATTGAAGAACCAATAAGTCGCTGAAGAGTCTCAACGGGGAAAAAGCTTGCACCAATATGCTGGGTAATTCCGCCTGCTTCCCTAGCGCCTACGGTAGTTTTGCGTATTTTATCTAATAGCAAAGTTTTACCACTGTCTACATGACCCAGAACACATACGATAGGTTGACGAATAGGCATGCTGAAACGCACTTCCCCACAGTAAATAAACACGCAAGTGCTTCAAAAATAATAAGGGTAACGGTTAATAAACACTCAACTATGCGGACCATTTTATGTTTTTTCAAATAAAGATGCTGTAATCTAATCTTGTGTGAAATAATTAATTATCGTAAGGATATTAGCGATAATTTTGTGTATAACTCGATTATCATTGAATATACGAAGATCAGCATCCAGAATAAACTTGGTATTATCAGTTGCATAGGCAGAGAACCTTCAAAATTTGGGCTTAGATCTAGCATAGGCCCTAAAGTTGCGCCAAAAGCAATGAATAAAAACAAATTGTGATTATTAGGCTTAAAGAAGCTCAGTAAATCTTTTGTTTTAATCATTATTGCTAAAGAAATTAAAAGCAACATAATTTCCAATGAGATATTGGCAAGGCTTCTAACATCAAGGCTTAAGACTCCGAACCATCGTTGAGATATCGGCCAGAGCATTTGAAATCCACCTGTATATAGATCTCCCAGAAGTGAATGGGAAAGCAAAGCAACATAGTAAGGGGCAGCTTGTTTTCGATAACGAATGAAGAAGGGAATCATAAGTAAGGTGTAAGTAATTATCGAATGAAGAGATCCCCTGTGCATGAATAAGGCGGGGTCGACATATTGGAGAATTAAATCTATATCAGGAATAACTGAAGCGACAAAAAGCAGAGGTAAGTTTAGCTTAACGTTTAGAAGCATAGAAACGCTTTTTCCAGTCAGGTATCCTAAAGCAAAGTGCCCAATCGCGAACATTCTATTCACTGTGAATTATATCGGAAATGTAAAAAGGACTTATTAAATTGAACTAAAAACCGCCAAAGCAGAAGTTAGTTCAAAAAACAGGTAAAGACCCTTTTTACCAAATTATTGAATAATATAGGGAGAAGAAAATAAATTTTGGATTTATTCGGGTATTTTGACCACGACTAGAAATGCACCTGCAACAAGAATAGCGGCACTTAAAAATGCAAATAATCCTACGAAATTACCTAATATGGAAGTACTTGTGGCAGTAAAGTAAATCATTAAGATACTCACTATAAGAAGTATTATACCTAAGAGTTTCTCAGTTAATTTTATTCCGAAGGACACTTCGCTCATTTCAATCCGCCCGTGTTTTCCTGCTTGTTGTATTGCTAAATTAAACATCAGAGTATTTTAAATTTCTCTTGCTTTTTACATCTAATAAAGATATGAAAAAACCAATCTTTTTTCTTAGCTTAAATAAACAGTAATTTTGTATAGAGTATATATAAAATAAAGGATTATGCACTTAACCTTTGATTCTTGAATAGAAGTAAAATCAGGTATTTCCTTTACTTCTTTTTCTTTTCGCCAAGTTTTGATGGAAGATATTCGTCTACGATATAGGTTAGTCCATATCTGCTGAAAGCTTCAAGTTCAGTCTTACGCTTAATTTTGAGAAACATCTTGATTTCACGTTGCCAAACTGGATCATTTTGGTATCTTGGATCCTTTTGTAACTCATAAAGACGTTTAATGTCCACTTCATCTAATGGATCGGTGGGCAGCTTGTATTCGACGATGTCACTTGCCCATACTCCACTCCAAACTGCGTCTGGCGTGTTGAGGTCTCTTAAATGTGCTGCATTGGCTGAACCCGAAATGATAACTTGGGCAATGTGCATCCCCCAAGGATCCCCGTCAGTTAAAATAAAAACAGGTAAACCGAGCTCATCATGAAGTCGACGTATGAAGCTACGGGTTTGTCGTGGAGCCTGTCCACCGCACGAAATTAATAACGATTTATGTTTACTATGCACACTTTCTTCTATGAATCGGGTAAAGAGTGCCCCCTTCTCTATAGCTATAACTTTATTAGCGCTGGTTTTTATGAGCTCGGAAGATGTTACTGCAGGTCCGATAAGTACGCCATCGGGGTGACTAGTTAAATTCACCGTTTTTCCTTCATATCCAGGAACAGTGTACCCGATTTCCAAGTCACCGAAAATTGCACTACGTTCCTCAGGAAAAATACTGAAATCTTCTCGTGCAAAACCCGTGAGAGTTTCCAAATCGGTGATTATATTGTTTGATTCCTGCTGATCAGAAAAAGTCATTTCGTAGGCCTGTGCTGAATAGTAGACATCTCTTAATGTTGATGTTTTACGCTGACTAGTCAGCTCATTGCTAAACAGTGCAACCCAAGCAAGTTGTGTAAAGGGTTTAACGTGACGAATATTTCGTGCGCTTCTGTCAACATTTTTTTCACCCAAGATGTATTGACGTAGATTGGGATCGTATGCAATGTTCTCAGTGGAGCGGCTAGGCATGCTTACTGAGGGGAACATGCCTTGGTCAATTTGGTTATAGATTGAAGTACCGAAGGATTTAAGCTCTTTAAGTACCTCTTGCTTTTTTTGGGTTATCTTAACTTTCTTCTGTGCCATACTTTTGTACACTCTTTAATAGTTTTTCGATATCAGGCACCTTTTCTTTGCCAGCTAGTGTAGCAGAAAACTCGGCAATACGGGGCAGGTATTTAGAGAAAATGCTCAAACGCTTTTTCTCAGTATTAACATGCTCTTTGCGGGTTAGAAAATGGCCAAGTTGACGGGCAACTTCACGCAGTTCATTTGCGATTTCACGGCGTATTTCAGCGCGATCAGCAAGAAATTCTTTACCTACTGTTTTGTAGGGTACTTTGGTGCTGCAGAGGTGAACTATTATCGCGATGGGCATATCCGGTGAAACTTTGTACCTGCGCCAATTCATAGAGCTGATAACTCTGAAAGATACATCACTTGCTTCATCATAAAGAAGTGGAATACGGTTGGCAAAACGGTATATCACGAAGTTGCCTGTTTTAGGAACCCCACCACCATAAGCAATACCGACCTCGACTATGAAGGGGTGACCTGCATAAGTGGAAGGTTTGCGTTGGTGAACAACAAGATACTCAGGTTTGAGCTCTTTGGTTATACCAGCTTTAAGAAGGTCCTCACCGAGAGGTGAAAGACAACTGGAATCAGGTGGAAGAAAATCTTTGAATTTTTTAAGATTCTGGGTTAACTTTACAATTTCCTCATGAGAAAGCTTTTTAGGATTTTTAGAAGGACTTAATTGGCAAAACTCTAGGAATTTTTGAGCAGTAATTTCACCTACTCTATGAAAATGAGCGCGCAAAAATTCATGCATGGTTTTACGGTCTGTAATCATGATAAGACGCTGAAGAAGCTCTACATCTACTCCATAAGGATGCGGTAATGTTTCTTTCGGAGGTTCAGGCATATCTGTGGTTCCTCGCATCCACCTGTAAAGCCTTCCTTTTGGATCAACAAAAGTTAGATTTGCATAAGGATTAACCATCGCAGTTTGCTTGAAGTACTCTAAAATTTTTGGCATAGCGCGTAAATAATCGCCTTCAACACTAAATTCGATTATTGTGCCCCGCCAACCGTCTTTGTTTATTTGAACCTTGCGATCTAGTATAATTGGACGGTTCCTTTGAATGTCAATCATTAGCTTAAATGAATATATCTTGTTAGTATCCCCGGTACTTGATGTAACGTATGCTGCTTGATGAGTGGTGATTTGCCCGTAGAGTACAGCCATTTTACCTCCTAAACCAAAGGTTCCTCTGGTCTGCTTAAGCTTATATTTTGAACCATAGAGAACTTGGCCAAAAGCAGACGGGATAAATCGAGGCGGAACTCCAGAACCATTGTCTTCTACGTGTAATTTGTAAATTTGGGTGTCTTTACTCGCTTCAGATTCAAAGGACAAACGTACATAAATAGTTGGAGTTATCCTGTGGCTTTCAGCAGCATCTAAGGCGTTTTCAACGAGTTCACGTATAGCTACGAAGATGGCACGAGACGGATTCGTAAAGCCTGCTATGTCACGATTTCGATAGAAGAAGTCAGATGCGCTTATCTCTTCGAAAGTTGCTTGTGCCAAGCTCTAACTCACCAAATTTGCCCTTTCATGATTCGATTGCCAAACGGATATGGTCATGCCTGTTCTTTAACTTAACTACGCATTTTAAAGAAAAAATCCCTGCCTCTTTGAAGAAAAAACAGCAATTGTTAAGGAAGTATCATCTTTAAAGTGTTAAAAAAGACGTTCTCAAAGATAGCTTTTGCCACATTAATCTTAATATGAACCTTCTTCCAAGCAGCAATTATACATCAAATAAACACATTTTTGAAAAAAGGATTAATTGCACGAAAAAATTATTTGGAAGGTTTATCTTCGGGTTTTTTATCGGTTTGTGGACGGATTCGCGTGTAGTAGTATTCGCCAATCTCCTTTTGCATCGTGTCTAATCTGGAACCCTCTTTGTTTACGCGGGGTCTTCGAGTCATTGAGTCTCGACGGAAAGTTACATCCATTTCTTTCAAGAACGAGTTCATTCCTTTTCTTAAGGTAGTAGGTGGATTTGCTATACCTGAAGTTCCAGGTTCGCCACTAAAGACCATTAGTCTATCGGCAATGAAGTCTTGGGTTACAACATCATGTTCAACAACAAATGCGGGAACACTATGCGCTTCAACTATCCTTCGGATAGCTTTTGCCATATTTAAGCGCTCATCAACGTCTAAGTAAGCACTAGGTTCGTCAAGCAGCAACAAGTCGGCTTTACGAGATAAACTGGCGGCTATGGCGACTTTCTGTAGTTCACCACCACTTAATTCCATTACATTATGATCCAAAAGTGATTCAACCCGTAAAGGCTGCAGAATTTCAGTTTTGTACCAGCTAGAAGTATAATTTTCTTTTGCAACATTCATCAGCAGTTCTTGTACGGTACCAGCATAATCAGCGGCTATGTATTGTGGTTTATAACTAACAGTTAATTCGCCGAATTTTTGTTCGTTATCAGATTTTTCAAGACCAGCAAGTATTTTTACAAACGTTGTTTTTCCGATGCCGTTTGGCCCAAGAATACCTATAATTTCGCCCCTGCGGATTTCACCTGGTTGAGCAGTAAGTTTGAAGTCTTTGAATGTTTTCTCTATCTTTTCCCATTTTAACAGGACCTCGTTACCTAAGATAGTTGCCGCCGGGGGCTTTTCATGGAAGATTATAGCCTCTTTGCGGAACTTCATATTCTCGTCAGGGATATACCCTTGCAGGTAAATGTTAATTCCTGTGCGAACACCATGGACATGCGATACAACACCATAAACACTGGGTGCTCCATAGAATACACAGATTTGGTCGGATAGATAATCTATAATTGCAAGATCATGTTCTGCAACAACCACGGTTTTTTGTAGTTCTTTTAGGCTACGTATAGCTTTAGCGACTTCTAAACGTTGTTTAACATCCAAGTAGCTAGAAGGTTCATCAAAAAGATAAACATCCGCTTCACGACATAATGCTGCAGTTACGGCCACCCGTTGAAGTTCACCACCGCTGAGCACGTCTAAAGGCCGATCCCAAATCTTCTTCAGCTCTAACTCTTCAGCAAGTTGATCCAGTGCATTTCTTTGATCCACTTTTTCAAGAATCTCACTTACTTTACCAGAAACTGCCTTGGGGATTCTGTCAACGTATTGAGGTTTATGACTAATTTTTAGTTTACCTTCACTGATTTTCTGGAAATATTCTTGAAGCGAGGACCCCCGATAAAACTGTATAATAGTATCCCAATCAGGAGGATTTTGGAAGTTACCCAAATTTGGTTTAATTTCACCTGAGAGAACTTTTAAAGTGGTACTTTTTCCAATACCATTTTGGCCTAATAGACCTAAGACAGTACCTGCCGAAGGCATAGGTAATCTAAAAAGTTTAAAGGCATTAGGTCCAAACCGATGGCTACAGTCCTTATCCAATTCATCTGGCAAGTTAACAATCGATATAGCTTGAAAAGGACATTTTTTAACGCATATCCCACATCCGCTGCATAGTTTTTCAGAGATTATGATTATTTTATTCTCTTCAAATCGTATAGCTTCTACGCGACTTCTAACCATGGGACAGTATTTTATGCACATTTGATTGCATTTTTTGGGTTTACACCTGTCGTAATTCATTACAGCAATGCGGGTCATGATTATTCACGAATATGAAGAACTCAAGTCAGTTATAAATTATAACCTGAAAAAAAGAATAAACAAAGTAAATTTGTGTAGAAAGGAATGAAAGAAAATATGTTAGGACAGAAAGCGCCTCACTATTTTACCATTCTTCTTCTTCCCATTCTTCTTCTTCGCCTTCTTGCCATTCTTCATCTTCCTCGTAGAATATCATTCCTCTTCACCTCCCCAATCAGGGCAGAAGTTACCTTACCTTGCAATGTTTTAAACATTTATGTTCGTCAAGTGTCGTATGTTTGCATATATTCTCAAGGAGTAAGCGGGTTTTTTTGTTCTACTTCTTCTAAAAAAATTTTTTATCAAAATAGATAAATGCTCAGCTCACGAATCCCAAGTGGGGATGATGTGAGGCGACGGCTAGGAGCTCGCTAGGGCAATGAAACAAGCCAAACCAACACTGACCCCATTCAATAAATGTAAAGTACTGGCAAGTAAAAACAATCTATACCGTAGATAGCTGAAACTTCTGTTCTAAGGCACCCTTTGTATTTTTCTTATCATTTCTTTAGAAGAACAACAAACAAAATTTTTCAGAAGTTGTTCTTCTAAGAAGACTAATTATGTTATAAGAAGAGCAAACAGAAATAAACGTCGTTGTTACATTTTTAGGCGGAGTTTGAGTAAGTTGCTGTCGGACTTTAACATATTAGCTACTACGATGCGGGGAAATGAAAGACAAATGTGCCACGAGTTGGCTTTTTTACTTAAAGAATCAGGTGACGCAGAAGCTAAGGTGGATAAAACAGGTATCAGAGGTGTTGTCGTAGCTAAAACAGCGTTAAATCCGGTAGAGGTAATTCAGAAGTTTCGAAGTATTCTACTGGAGCGTCCCTATGAATTTCGATTTTCTCTGAGGATTTTGCCGATTGATAAGGTTATTCAAACTAACCTTGAAGATGTGAAAGCTGCTGCTGTTGAACTTACTTCTAAGTTGGAGGATAATGAAACCTTCCGAGTTACAGTAGAAAAACGTTTTACAAGTATTCATAGTCGTGATTTCATTGAAGCCGTTGCAACTGAAGTTAAAAATAAAGTAGAACTTGAAAATCCGGATAAAGTCTTACTAATCGAAGTCCTAGGCGGGTATACAGGTCTTGCCTTGATAAAACCTAACGATATAATATCAGTTATGAAAGAAAAAATGCTTTAACGGTTAAAGCTGGGTTGAAAGCAAAGCAACTCTTTCAATCACAAGGTCAACTAAAGCGGCCTCAGGATCACCTGTAATAGTCTTTAGCGCTGTGGTTGAAATATCATAGGTACGTATCAGCTGCTGAATCTTTGTTTTTGAAAGTTCAAGAACGGATTCGTCAGGTCGCATACAAAGTCGCTGAGTTATTGCAATTAATCCAGCGCTTATTGAGTCAGGATTATCGCTTATTATTATCACAGCTATATTTCTAGTAACAGGTTTTACGCCAATGGCATCAATTGCCTTTTTGATTTGGCGCTGCGCAGAAGCATAAAGAGCTGTTTCAACTGCGAGACTCTTAGATATATTTCGATGATTTTTAAAGGCCATCAACGCATTCACAGCAGCGAAATACAGATGTTGCCAAGAAGCCACAAGATTCGCATCAAAAAATTGAACCTCAATATTCCGGGGCAGGTTTTGAAGCACTGATAAGAACGCAGGGGTATTTTCAATTTTTATATTTCGAAAACCTGTTATTTCTATGTATTTGCGATACTCAGTTATTTCCTTAAGCATTCATTGTCCCTGGTTTGATTTTTAATAAATTTTACTATCATCGATTTTGATATACCTGCGGCAATTAATTTTTGGATTTGCTCTTTAAGTTGTTCAGAATCGTTTTTATGTGTGTCATAGATATCCTGAATTGCTTCTTTTATATCCCAAGGAAAAATTATCCAGCTAGATGTTTCTTTTTCAAAGTAATCAGGTTTGACTGCGCTAACCAACTTATAGTAAAGAGTGGCTGTCTTAACCTCCAAGGCTCCTTGGCCAAAGATGTAATCGATTAGAAGTTTAAGGCTATATCCTGAATCCGCAATTTCATCAACCAGAAGAACTTTTTTTCCTGTAACACATGTGGATAGTCGTTGTGTAATAACCGGTTGATGCGATGCAGTACCGACTCCAGTGTAACTTTCAGATTTTATGCTTGCAAGATTTGAGTTATTTAGAAGATCGGAAAGAATCCTAGCAGGAATCCAACCACCTCGACAGATACCGACGATAATATCGGGTTTAAAACTGCTACAAATCCGTTCAGCTTGCTTAAGCAGCATTACATATATTTGATCCCAGGTTGGGACTTCATACTCGACGTTTGCAGTCATGAGGTTAACCTCTTTGCATAATGATGGATAATTAAAAATTTAAGAGTTTAAAAGTGGTTATCTGTTTTAACCTATGGCATCGTTGTTTTTGGGATCAACGTATATTTGCTATATCACAGGTAAAGCCACAATTTATAGGGATGACTAAATTGGTTAAATAAGCAACGAAAACCCTGTTGGGAAAAAAGGAAAACAGAAGAATAGAAACAAACGAAACACATTTTACATTCTCACAAATGAATCATATGATAGGCGAGTGGTTTTGAGCAGAGCTTCTAAGAATAGAATGCGCGAGGTCGCAGACATTCTTATAGTAAATGCAGAAGAGATGCTCACATTATCCGGAAACGACCAAAAACCTCATACCGGCAAACAAATGGGAGATTTAGGAATTGTACGTGATGGTGCAATAGCCATACACCAAGGGAAAATAGTTGCCGTGGGAAAAACGCAAGAAATCACAAGAACCTTCCGAGGAGACTACATCCTTAGCGCTAAAGGGAAAACTGTTCTGCCGGGATTTATCGACCCCCATACTCACCTTGTTTTTTCAGGTTCGCGTGAAGACGAATTCCAAATGCGCATTCAAGGGGCTTCATATATGGAGATTCTCACATCAGGTAATGGTGTTCTTAAGACTACCCGCGAAACACGGAAAGCAAGAGTTGAAAAACTCGTCGAGCTAGGTTTGGAAAGACTTGATGTGATGTTAGCTCACGGCACCACAACTGTTGAAGCAAAAAGCGGCTACGGTTTAACAATAGAACATGAATTAAAAATCCTAGAAGCCATTAAACGTCTAAATCAACTACATTTCATTAAACTTATTCCTACTTTTATGGGAGCCCATGTCGTGCCTTTTGAGTTTAGAGGTAACACCAAAGAATATGTTGATTTAATAGTTAATGAAATGATTCCGAAAGTATCACAAAAGGGAACTGCTGAATTCTGCGATGTCTTTTGTGAAAGAGGAACCTTTAGCATGGAACAAGCTAAACGCATTCTTGTGGCAGGAAAGAGACATAAATTAAAACCAAAAATCCATGCTGACCAGATAAGTATGTTAGGCGGAGCAGAAATCGCTGCTGATGTCAACGCCACATCAGCAGAACACTTGAACTACTCATCTTACGAAGGAATAATAGCTATGGCAAAAAAAGATGTAATAGCAGTTTTACTGCCTACGGCGACATTTAGCATGATGAGTAATAGATATGCTGACGCTAGATTTATGATCGATAATAATGTCCCAGTAGCATTAGGCACAGACTTTAACGCGTGCTCTTGGGTTATGAATCAACAGACAGTAATTGCCATGGCGTGTCATCTAATGCACATGACACCTGCAGAGGCCATAACTGCAACAACAATTAATGCTGCATACGCGATTAATCGCAATAAAGAAATAGGAAGCCTAGAGGTCGGTAAAAGAGCAGACATTATCATATTGAACGCACCTAATCATAAGTTCATAGGTTATAGTATGGGCAATAATTTAGTTGAAAAAGTTATTGAAAACGGCAGAGTAGTTATTGACAGAGAAAAAAGAGACGACCACGTATTTTTAAGTAAAAACGAATAAGTTTAAAGATAGTACCGCTGTGCTAAGTGTTTTGAAGCCTCTTTAATTTTTAATAAGTCAGCTTCAGTCGGTTTTCCTCGAATGTCACCCAATCTGCCTTTTGTGCTGTTCTCTTCTGATCCGTGAAACTCACCTATTACATACCACTCACCAATAATTGTAAAACCAAGGTGATCAAAAAATTGCCCAATACATTTTCCCACAGGAATAGCTTCATTAATTCCAGTATGAGGCCCAGAATAAGTACAGAAAATTAAAGCGTATTTTCCTCCTATTTTTGGAGCCGACAATCTTATTTTTCCTTGAGTTCTATAAGTTGCCAATTTATTTGCGAGAAAATCATCAATTGGCTTGGCAGGATGCCACTGAAT
>CAZWRU010000008.1:0-51209 GCA_964636425.1 uncultured Candidatus Bathyarchaeia archaeon | reverse complement strand
GAGTGTATCCATCGCAGGTAAGCATTTAGTGCGGCTCTTAGGGCGACTATGTCGTGAGCGTCTACATTCAGGATTATCGATTGATTTTCGTAGATTATAGTTATTTTTGAGCGAGTTCCAATCTGTTCTTCAACTTCTGGAGTTAACGCACTTCTAAGTGCTTCTAGTTGTTTCTTAGAGGAAAATTGTAGACGGATTATAGATG
The DNA here is from genome assembly GCA_964636425.1 of uncultured Candidatus Bathyarchaeia archaeon. Classification (GTDB taxonomy): domain Archaea; phylum Thermoproteota; class Bathyarchaeia; order Bathyarchaeales; family Bathycorpusculaceae; genus JADGNF01. The sequence goes on along the minus strand of CAZWRU010000008.1, from coordinate 51,004 downwards.
AAGCGTTCAAGTATGTTAAACATCCAGTATATTCTTAGAAAACTAACTATACTAAAGTATTGTATGTGCTAAATAGAAAGAAAAATAAATTCACTAAAAGAGAAGTGAAATTATGCGTTGTTTTCTTCGGCTACCTTTGAGGCTTCTGTGACAGTTTCGGCTATTTGACCTTTAGCTGCGCGTTTAGCTACTATACCAAGTTTTGTGTTAGGCATATATGCTCCGCCTGTGAAGGTGTATTTGCATTTGCTACATTTCCAGACGCCTACGCTTTGGCGTTTAACTCTTACGAAGCCGCATTGCGGGCATTTATGGGCGGTTTTAAGGCCAGCGATGACTTTGATGTATCGTTTGCGTACTGTAGAACCGTATCTTGTGCCGAATCCTCGAGTTGGACCAACTTTCTTTGTTTTTGGCAACTTTTTCACCATTTAAGAGTTTTACGTAAATCAGCAACTTTTTGTTGAGCAATCTTGCTAGCTTCTAATATTTGTTGTGGAGTAAAAAAGCCTGATCCGCCTTTCTGCACAGCGCATACATTGCCTTCAGTATTAATAGCCATTGAGATTCTTGCATCCATAACTTGCTCTTCTTCAAAGCTTGGATCCACAACTAACTTTTCGCCGATTTTTGCGATTGTGATGGTTATTGGTTGAGTTCTCAGCGGGAGTGGCGTGTAACCTTGTTTTAGTTTGACTTCGCCATCTTTAATTTCATAGTTGGGCATTTTTGTGTTTAATAAAGCAGCAACTGAAGCTAATGCGGCAGCGTCAATTAAGTTACCATCATGATTAAGCACGTAAACATCTACGAAAATAACGAATACTTTTTTACCTGCTTCAATGCAGAGTTTTTCGTTATCAACTGTTTTTGATTCACGTATTCCGCGGTCAACGATTCTTGCGAGTTCAATAGAGTTTTCGTCTGGTGGTCCAGGTTCAAAAAATGCGGCTGCGAGCGGCACCAGTTCGGCATTTACGGTCATTACTCCTTCATTGGGGGTGTCTGAGAATGGTTCACCTGTTTCTACTTTTATTCCGACAAGAATTTCAGTTTTACCTAATAATACACGTGCAGAGCCTTCAGCTTTCTCAATTAAGCCTTGCTCGATTGTAATTTCTCGGTAATCAGTTAATTCTCTTCCATCTAGGCGTTTGCCTTTCTCGATTAAAGCCGCAATTTGTTTTTGCCGTACTTTAGTTATTAGAGATGACATTATTCTTCAGGCTCCTCTTCCTTATTTTCTTCTTTGATATTCATATACTTAGTTTTTAATGCTTCCTTCTGCATTAGGTAAATCTTTTTGCATCCATCCATAGCCATGTTCATGGCTTTTTCTAGTTCATCAGGTGTTAGTAGGCCATCCATCTGAAGCAGAGTTACGGCATTCAGATTTGGCATATATGCTACTGGAACATCCGCTGAACCGAGTTTATCCTCTGCATCGTAAAGATCAACGACCACGGTGTCTTCAACTTTACCTGCTGCACACGCAACTACTAAGTCGCGCATCGGTATGCCTGAATCAGCTATTGCTAATGCCGCCGCGGTTATACTAGCGCATCTTGTTCCGCCGTCTGCCTGAAGCACTTCAATGTACACATCTATTCCTGTCCGCGGAAATAGCTCAGGGAATAAAGCGGGTTCAAGAGATTCACGTATAACCTTAGAGAGTTCAACTTCTCTTCTGGATGGTGCAGGAGATTTACGTTCCTGAACACTAAAAGGTGCCATATGGTAACGACATTTGATAACCATACGATCAGGGCGTGAAAGGTGTTTTGGATGTACTTCGCGTGGACCGAAAACACCTACGAGAATTTTGTTTTTTCCATGTTCAATATATGCTGATCCGTCAGCATTCGGTAAAACGCCTACTTCAAGTTTCAGAGGGCGTAACTCGTCGGCTTTTCTTCCGTCGAGACGTATGCCTTTTTTATCAATTAATTTTTCTTGTTTTTCATTCATTGCTTATTTTCCTCCGGTTTTGATTCCAGTTTTGCTTTCTCCTCCTTGAGGAGGTGTGTTATACGATCGGTTAATCCGCTCGTGTGGGATTCATCTTCGATTTTCTTGATTGCCGCCATTGCAAGTTCTTCTTCAGCGACACTTTTTCCCGTTACAAGAATTGTGCCGTTCAAACCTAGGATTATTTGACAATTTGTCTCGGTTTTTATCATCGAAATCATTGAACCTTTTCTTCCAATGATTCGAGGAATCTTTGTTGGGGTTACTCGCATAATTTGCCCGCGAGTAATTTTTCCTAATCCCGGTTCTCCGACTGTGAGCTGTGGGTCATGTGCACGATCGTAAGACGCTATTTTTGCTACAATCAAGTCACCGCTATCGAGAACTTGAGATAATTCATCGTTTTGGGGTTTGAAGGGTCGGTTTAGGACATCTGATGCGCGTAGAAGCGCGGTGTAGGGAGATTTGATGTCAATTGTCCACCCGTTGAATCCAACTTCGATGACTGAGCCAATAACTATGTCTCCAGATTTGGGAACGTAGAATGCACGTAGGGCAACAACGTTCACCTTTTTATTATCACAGTCTACAAGTCCGATCCTTGAGGCGTATATTTTTCCGTCTTCAAGATATGTATTTTCTCCAACTTGGTATTCGCCCTCTGCAAGAAGCTCTCCAGGCGTTACCAACTGTTTTGCTTCAAAGAATGTTGGCATAGTTTAATTTTTACCTCCATTATCATGATTTTATTTTTAACTAACTACTTTGGCGTCTCCTGAGCCCTTAGTTACTTCACCAAGTTTATTGAGGAACGAAGCGTAGCCACCAGCAGGCATTTCCATTACTCCGTACCATGAGCCGTCGCTACGCCATTCTTCGCGTTTTATAGTGCCATAACCTTTCAAAACACCATAAGCACGAACTGCGCTAAGTGCAGGAATTGTAACGGCAATTTGAAGTTGCTCCACTTTGAGCGGTAAAATTGGCCGCAAAAGCTTGACGATATCTTTAGCTTGCTCTTCAACAGATTTGTAGGGATCGATTGGGTAACGAATTTGTTCCATTGCATTTTCTATACGCATAGGTGGATGTGGAAGGTTTGTTTTTGGGTCAACCGCTTGGTGAGAAATATAGTCAATGATTTGTTTTCTTTTATCTTCCACCATTTTTCTTCTTTGTTCGGTGGTAAGTTGAAGTTGACCTTTCTTTAGGATAACATCTGCGACCTTTAGTGGATCAATTGTTCCAAAGACCTTGCGTATCTCATCGTCTCCAACGCGTGTACCTTTGTTTGCGTCTGAGAAAATGGTTTCCGCCGCCAGGACCTCAGTTATACCTGCAATTTTTCCGTTGCGATAGTCTAGAGCTTTATTTGGTTTAACGAGTATCTCAAAATGCTCGTTATCTTTTGTGAGTCGAGCGATGGTGAATTTTTCGCTCATTAGATTGTCACTTGCCCGATCCCAACGCCTTGACTACTTCTTCAATTTCGGCGTCAGGGAGCATTTGTAATTTTTTAGTATCTGTAGGAATGACAGCTATTTTTATGCGGGGTGGCAATTGTCTAGATTCTAGTGCTTTCACAAGACATTTTATAGCAAGTTTTTTGGTTTCTTCTAGAGTAAGATTATCTTTGTAGTCTTCTTTGAATACATTAAGAACTGTTTCTCGTCCTGCGCCAAGCGCGGTTGCTTTATAGCCTCTGTAAGTTCCGCTTGGGTGTGTTCCAAAGACGCGGGCTCCAGTTTTATCCACTCCACCAAAGATTAAGCTGACACCAAAGGGTCTTACACCTGCATGCTGAGTATACATTTGTTGTATATCACAGATGCGCTTAGTGACAACCTCAGTATCTATGGGTTCGTCGTAGGTTAGTTTGTTACTTTGCGCATAAACTCGCGCTTGATCGATTAGGACGCGTGCATCGCTGCTTAATCCTACGATGGCTGCACCGATGTGTTCGTCGATGCGGAAGATTTTCCATGAATACCCTGTTTCTTCAAGGGGTTCAACATTTTCTTCTGCGCCTAGGATAACGCCTTCTGCGCATTGAATTCCTAAGATGGTTGCGCCTCGATTTACCAATTCCATGGCGTATTCTACTTGAAAGAGTCTACCATCGGGACTGAAAACAGTAATGGCACGGTCATATGCTCCTGGTGCTGCAAATACAGACATAATCTTAAACCTCTTTTTTTACACTTTACGCTATTCGCAGTTTCTCATGGGATAACAACACTAAAAACCTTTCCTTCTAAACTACCATACTAAACAATCGTTATTTACATCATTTACTGAAAACCTTTAGCTAAAAAAATAACCGAGGGGCGAAAAATTTGAACAACAGTTTCATAGAAAGCGGAACCCATTTAAAAATACAGTTTCTACTTAGTCTGTTGATTCTTGCTTATCATTATTGGGTTTGTTATGAATTTTATTGGATAATGCTTATTTAATTGGGCGTATTTTTGTGTGCTGACGGAAGGATTGTAAGTGAGTGACGAAATTTCAAAGTTACCTCCTCAAGTTCAAGAACGCCTTTTGAGGCTTCAACAACTTCAGCAGACTCTGCAGACTATTTTGCAGCAGAAACAACAAGTAGAGATGGAATCATCTGAAATCGACCAAACTTTAGCTGAACTACAAAAGACTGCGGACGACGCGACTATTTACAAATCTGCAGGCTCTTTAATGGTTAAAGCTCAAAAAGCAACTGTAGTCCAAGACCTAACAGAACGTAAAGAGCTACTTTCAACTAGAACAACTGTTATGGCTCGTCAAGAAGAACGGATGCGCAGCCAACTTAAAGAGCTTCAAACAAAGCTACAGGAAGACCTTAATCCAGTTTCAGCTTCACCCTCTTAAATGGGGGATTGCGAAACCCATTGGATTTTGGGTTACCTGAATTAACTGAAGAGCAAATTGAAGAAGCTTGCGCAGCTGCTGAGGATGCGGCCAGAAAATACATATTTTCTAAAGTTACTGCTAAAATCGTAGAGAACTTGGATATTACTGTTGAAGCTGAAGGCCTAAAACCTTTAGATTTCGCCGTAGAAGTAGATTTGATGTTACTACCTGAAACAAAAGGGGTAAATGAGAAAGCACTTGCAGATGAAGCAGTAAAGGAAGCCTTCAAAGCAATCGAAGTGTATCTGAGAAAACTAAAATGACTTTTGAAAATATACTTGAGCTTTTAGATCAAAACCGTGTTGATTTCGCACTTCTACTATGTCATCATAATAGCGACCCCGACGCAGTTTGTAGTGCTTACGCATTCCAGAGATTACTAAAAATACTCCGGCCAAATATATCAACAGAAATCGGTACAGGTCTTGGAGTGAGTAGACTTACTAAACATCTCTTAAATTATTTACCGATAGAGGTAAATCTTAATCCTAATGTGGATAAAGCACAAATAATCATATTACTAGATACTAACACAATTCAACAATTAGGAAATTTAACCGAAAAAGTTGCCCAAACCAAAGCGCCTATAATAGTTGTAGACCATCATGCGCCTCATCCTGACACAAAGAAAATTTCCAGAATTTGCATTACTAATGAGGACGCATCATCAACCTGTGATGTTGTATATAGCTTTTTCAGGGAACAGAATCTAAAGCCTGATTCTGACGTGGCAAAAGCACTATTCTTAGGTATGGCTTTTGATACGCGACACTTCGTTTTGGCTAATTCATCAACTTTCAAGGCTCTTGCCGATCTTGTAGATAGCGGAGTCAATGCACAAGAAGCCCTCGCGATGCTTTCATTGCCTATGGATTTCTCGGAAAGAGTAGCCCGGGTTAAAGCTTGCCGACGAGCCAAAATCATTCGAATTAAAGATTGGATAATTGCTTTCAGCCATGTGAGTGCATATCAAGCCTCGGCAGCTAGGGCGTTGATAGATGTGGGTGCACATATGTCAGCAGTGGCCGGCCAAAAGGGTAAAAGCATAGAAATCAGTCTACGTTGCAGCCGAGAGTTTAGTCAAAAAACAGGTATCCATCTAGGAAGAGATGTCGCAAAACCTTTAGGAGAAATTCTCCAAGGAATGGGGGGAGGACATGCTATGGCCGCTGGGGTTAATGGTATCGGAGAAGTTGAAACTGGGCTGAAACGCTGTTTCCGTTTATTGAAAGAAAATTTGGAAACTTAACCAATAATGGGTAGTTACTCTTAAATGAAGCAACCACTTGCCTAAATAAGCAAGGCATAAAAAGATGGCGCTCATCGAAACCAACAATCTCACCTACACTTACCCAAGTGCATCACGTCCGTCAATAAGTGATGTATCCATAAAAGTGGAGAAAGGCCAATTTGTCCTTATAACCGGACCAAGTGGCTGTGGAAAAACAACTCTATGCCGAACATTCAATGGACTTATACCCCAATTCTACCAAGGCGAACTAAAAGGTGAAATCAGAGTAGCAGACATTGATGCCGCAAAAAAATCCACCTACGAAATGGCAAAACATGTGGGCTTAGTTTTTCAAAACCCCGAAAATCAACTTTTCGCTTTAAGTGTTGAAAAAGACGTAGCGTTTGGACTAGAAAATCTAGGCTACGCTAGAGAAGAAATACGTAAACGGGTAGATTGGGCGCTAAATCTAACAGGTATCTATCATCTTCGTGAACGCTCCCCCCATGAGCTATCAGGGGGCCAACAACAACGTGTAGCTATCGCCTCAGTTTTGGCTATGCAACCTGAAATAATAGTCTTAGATGAACCTACAAGCTTTTTAGACCCACTGAGCGCAGAGAAAATATTTGAAGTAATTTATGAGCTTAATCAAAAATTAAATCAAACAGTTATTCTTGTAGAGCACAGATTAGATTTAACGGCCAAGTATGCTGACCACATAATAATAATGGATCAAGGTAAGATACGCTCAGATGGAGAAACCAGAGAAATTTTAACTAAAGAAGAAACACGCCTCATTGGAGTTGGAATACCAAAAGCCACATTATTGTATGAGATGATGCAAAAAGAAGGCGCTCAACTACGCAATCAAACACCACTATCTCCAGAAGAAATGGCGACTATTCTAAAGGAGGCTCTCAACTACAATGCTTGAAGTCCAAGACATACATTATACATATAACGGCGGTTTTGAAGCGCTTAAAGGTGTATCATTAACAATTAATAACGGCGAGTTTGTCGCCATAATGGGACAGAATGGCGCAGGAAAAACCACACTGGTCAAACACTTTAATGGGTTACTAAAACCCACCATAGGAAAAGTAATTGTCGATGGTATAGAAACCACCAAAACCAGTGTTGCAAGCCTGGCTAGAAATGTGGGTTTTGTTTTCCAAAATCCAGATCATCAATTATTTAGCGAAACAGTAGATGACGAAATTAGTTTCGCTCTTAAAAATTTTGGTTACGATTCGGAAACTATTCAAAAACGCATTGAGTGGGCAGTGAATCTGTTAGGAATTAGCCAGTACAGAAAGACCTCCCCGTTCATGCTTAGCGGGGGCGAAAGAAAACGGGTAGCTCTTGCGAGTGTACTAGCTTGGGACCCGCAAATTCTTGTTTTAGATGAACCGACTATTGGTCAAGACCATCAGCAAAAAGAAACTCTCCGTCAGTTTATTATGCAACTGCAGACTCAAGGAAAGACTGTTGTTGCTGTTACTCATGATGTTGAGTTTGTGGCAGAATGTAATCCCCGCATTATTTTGATGCGAGATGGGAAAATTGTCGCTGATGGAGAGGGAAAGAATATCCTAACTGACCCTGAGATTTTGGAGAAATCATCAATTGTCTTGCCACAGATAGCGCAAATTTTTGATAAACTGGCTATGCCAGGATTACCTAGAAACATTATCGACATTTATGAAGCAAAAAAGTTGCTGCTTAAAGAGTTGGAGAGGATACGTCAATGAGCGTCTTTGACGGCTTAAAATTCCGTAAAGTTTTTTCACCTATCCATAACCTCGACCCGCGGATGAAATTCATCTATGTAATAGTCATATTCATAGCAGCTATAATGTTTAGTTCAATTATACCGCTTTTAACGCTTTTCTTCATGCAAATCCCATTTGTTTTTCTTGCCCGAGTACAAAAGCAATGGATTCGCTCTCTCCGAGGCGCAGCCTTCTTAGCAGTCTTCATATTTCTCGTCAACATATTAGGCAACTTCGTTACCCATAACTACACAGTAACAGCTACTGATTTAGAGGGGGCATTTGCCATGACTCTACGATTTGTCGTACTAGTAGAGTCATTTTCAGTATTCTTTTTGACCACTTCACCAGACCACTTGGGATTAGCGTTAGAGCAATCTCGCGTACCTTATGAATTTGCCTTTGCATTCACAACTGCCGTCCGCTTTGTACCCGTTCTAGCTGAAGAAGCCCAAACCATAATGGATGCCCAAAAAGCCCGGGGCCTAGAGCTAGAGAAAGGAAATTTCATGAAACGCATCCGAAACTATGTTCCAGTGCTTATTCCTCTTATCGTCAGTGCAATAAGACGTAGCCTAGAACTAGCTGAAGCTATGGAGTCAAGAGCTTGGGGAGCCACTAAAAAAAGAACCAACCTTTATGCGCTTAAGCTCCAAAAAGGCGATTGGATATTATTTGCGATAATCATTGGAATTCTAGCTGTATCAATCTATTCATATCTCTACGTCCAGATTCCAACAATACGAGGCTTACTTGGGTATTAATAAATAATAATTCCTAAATTGATTTTACAAAAAAAATAACTAAGTATAGATGGGTAATTCTGGAAATAATTAATAAAGGACCGCAAACAATTTAGTTTTAATGAAATCGAGACAACTAGAAATATTCATTATTGTTATTCTATTATTTACAATAAATTATTCAATTGAAAAATTACCCAATACTGTTAATGCACAATTTTCACCAGAAGTTTACTTAGGAATCGACATAGCCTATGGTGATGTTGAAGAAACCAAAGCTCTTATCGACCAAGTAAGTCCATACACAAATCTAATTGTTTTGGGGTGTACAGGCGTAACTAGAATCACCTCAAAGCTAAATGAAACCTGCCAGTATGCCTACGACAAAGGTTTAAACTTTATAGTTTACGAACCATTTTGGAGTATTAATTATTCTATAGGCGGAAATTTGTATCTACCTGGAATGCTAACTTATGAAGAGGCAAAAGCACGATGGGGAGATCAGCTACTAGGAATTTATCGCTATGACGAACCTGGAGGGAAGGTATTAGATAATGACCCCAGTTGGAGTTTTATTAATGAGGCAAGCAATTATTCTGAAGCTTCAAATCGATATGTACAACGAATTAAATCGGGTCTATCGAGCAGAATTGCACTTAATTGCACACTGTATACTTCGGATTATGCCGCTTATTGGTTTGATTATGAAGCAGGTTATACCGTAGTCTTCGCAGAGTTCGGATGGAATTATAGTAGACAATTGAATGTGGCGATGTGCCGGGGAGCAGCCAATGTTCAAGATAAAGATTGGGGCATAATGATTACTTGGACATATACACATCCACCATACATCGAATCTGGTACTGAATTATATGAGGACATGGTTTTAGCTTATGATAGCGGAGCAAAGTACATCATCATATTTGATGCCAACGAAGGATGGACAAATGGAATTTTACAGGAAGAACATCTACAAGCTATTAAAAAATTCTGGGAATACGTTCAAAATAATCCTAGAAATGTCAATCCGGTTGAAACCAGAACTGCATACGCATTACCTGCGGATTATGCCTATGGTTTTCGCGGACCGACCGATAAAATTTGGGGCATGGCGGAGGCAAATGAAACCGAATATAACTTGGCGGTAGTAGTCAATTATTTGCTTGAAGTTTATGGATCTAAATTGGACATAATTTATGATGATGAATTAGAAGAAGGAAATAATTATGGATATGATTCAATACTTTATTGGAACACCTATGACCCCATGGCTTCATCTTCACCCACACCTACAGCAACTCCTATAGAAACAATAACGCCTTCCCCAAGTGCAACAACAACGCCTACTGCATCAACTACTATTAGTCCTTCACCTACATCAACAACTCTCCCTACACCTACACAAACTCCACAAAACGATCCTTCAGGATTACCCGATTATACATATGCCATTTTAGGTGTTGGAGTAATTTTGGCCGTTGGGATAATTACCCTTTTTCTGCGGAGAAAACCCTGATTATATGAATTTTGTAAGCAGTGAGAACTCAAAAAAGTGATTAATACTCATTACTCGGATTTGCGTAAGAGAATAAACGCATCACCCAAATATAGAAAAGTAAACCGCTTATTAACAATAGACAAATCATAAAACAGCAGACAAAAGTCTGCCTGCAACAAATACCATTAATAAAATACAAGAATTGTAAAGAAGCACAGACAAAAAATTCAAAATATAACTTGAACTAAAAATTAAAAATCCATCTTTGATAGTATAAAAGTAAGCCAGTCAATCAATATTTGATGATTTAGTTTTTAAATAAGAATGTCCTATTGACAAAGAAAAAACAAGAGAAGGAATATTGTGTCAAATCATGCTCGTTTTGGTCCATCAGGTGTCCCGCCAATGTTTAGATTGATGGGGGCAAAATTAGCTGACGTTCCAAAGTTATTAAAAGAAGAAGATCTAAACGCGTTTGAGTATGCGGCAGTTAGATGGGGACAAATTCCGCAGATTAAGCGGGAAGATGCCGAGAAATTTGGTGTTGAAGCAAAAAAGAATGATATCTCGATTAGCGTTCATGCATCATATTTCATAAATCTATTCGGCGAACCCCAAGTTGTCGAAGCAAGTAAACAAAGAATAATAGCTTGTGCTATAGCTGCCAAATGGATGAATGCAAAGGTAGTAGTTTTTCATCCAGGGTATTATGGAAAAAACAGTAAAAAAGAGACTCTAACAAGAGCAGTAAGCACAATAAAAGAAGTGGTAAGGAGTCTAAAAACAATGGGCATTGATGAAGTCAAATTGGGACCTGAAACTATGGGTAGACATAGCCAATTTGGAACAATAGATGAAGTATTAACTCTCTGCCAAGAAGTAGAACAGACTCAGATAGTAATTGATTGGTCACATCTGCATGCCCGAACGGGAGGCTCTCTTAGAACCACACAAGATTTCCGCGAAATAGTGACTAAAACCGAGGAAAAATTGGGTACTGAAGCAATAAAGAATATGCATTGCCATTTTAGTAAAATCGAATATTCCTATAAATCCGGCGAAAAACGGCATCATAGCCTCGATGAAAAAGCTTATGGACCAGAATTCGTAAACTTAGCAGAAGTAATAGCAGAATTCAACCTACATCCTACAATAATATGTGAAACTCCTCTTTTAGATATTGATGCAATGAAAATGCGAAATACGCTTAAATCGATCTTAGAAAAACAAGGAGCCATCTGAAAAATTGACTAAATCAGCATAAATTCGTTTCGAACAAATCAAAAAATCATTTTTTCTAAATGTTTATTCGGATTAGTATTGAATTTCCCGATACGCTTTTAATGTTATATCACTAATCCTCTGTTGTGTGAAGTACTGTGGGTGCGGAGAAGGGAGTACAGAAATTAACATTTACTTACGAAGCATTAAAAATGTGGTTTGATGCTCTGCAAGTTGTAAAATGCAGAGATGTTATAGTTCCATTAACTGAGTCGCACGGACGAGTTTTAGCTGAGGATATTATTGCTACCGAAGATTTGCCTAATTTTGATAGGTCAGCCAGGGATGGATACGCGGTTAGAGCTGAAGATACCACAGGAGCTTCTCAGACCAAACCCTTACTCTTCCGTTTAGCTGAGGGAAAGGATTTAACAGACACATCTCATCGAGAAGCGAAGCAACTCTGGACAGGAAATCCGATTCCTGGTGGCGCTACTGCAGTGGTAATTTTAGAGAATACTCAAAAGAAAGACCCCAAAATCGAGGTTTTAAACCAAGTCACACCGGGAGAGAACATAATCCGTAAAGGAGAAGACATCAAAAAAGGAGAAACCGCAGCTAAAGCAGGTACGCGACTTAACCCCTACTACATCGGATTACTCTCAGCATTAGGTTATAGCGAGGTAAAGGTTGTTGAAAAACCAAAAATTGCCATTATAGCCACAGGTAACGAACTTGCTCAAACAGGCCAAGAAAGAAAAGAATACCAAATTTACGAATCTAATCGTGCTATGCTCTCGGCGATGTCTAGAGAGCTCGACGCTGAACCCTTGGATATAGGCATAGCGCAAGATAACCTAAAAGACATAACTGAAGCTATAGAGATTGCATTAAAAATCGCTGACCTAGTCATAACAACAGGCGGAACAAGCATAGGAGAATTAGATCTTGTGCCTGAAGCAGTTAACAAACTAGGAAAACCAGGAGTAATAGTCCATGGAATAGCCATTAAACCGGCCATGCTAACCGCACTTGCGTCCATAGAACGAAAACCGATAATGATTCTTTCAGGTAGCCCAATTGCAGCGATAACCGGATTTGAGGTTTTTGCCAGACCTCTTATTTGTAAACTCTTAGGTATGAAACAAGAAGAAAAACGACCCACTGTAAAAGCAGTCCTAACAAGAAGAATAACAACCACTCTTGGAAGAAAAAACTATGTTTGCATGCGTGTTTTTCAGAAAAACGAGGAAATTCATGCTGAACCAATCGCTACTCGTAGCGCGAACACAATCTCAACAATTACTAAAGCTAACGGATATGTCATTGTCCCTGAAAATCGAGAAGGTCTCATGGAAGGCATAGCGGTTACCGTTCACCTATTCGGAAATATAGAAACTGCCACTTAGTATGCTTAGTTGTGCTCAAAATAATTTTCTTTTAAAAAAAATAGAAAAAACAAGATTCTTTTAATAACTGTATTAATTTGAGAAACCGCTTTTTTTCTGGGTTACCCCACCTTCCCTTGTTTATGTTCAATTTATCGGTAAAGACAATACTTCTAGTCTTGACGACTTAGAAAGAATTAGAAGCAACAACATTGGATTTGATTGTAAGAAATAGAATATTTGCGCCAAAAACACACGACTGACTTCGGTAATCATACGCTTAAGACGGGATTTGAAAAGGATGGGCTTGCCTTGCTAAAACTACATTAATGAAACAGATGGATAGAGGGAAATTGTTGAAAATATATTATTTACCGATTTATTAACCAAGACATAGTTTTAATAAAAGTAAATAATTGAGAATAAGGGAAGCTTTCTATTTTTTGTATTTAACCTACAATGTCCTTGCGATTCAGGACAATATATGCGGTGAATATCCAAGTCAGCAGGGCATAAACAATCATACCAATTGATGCGACAATGTCAGTAGATAACACAAAGTATAGTGTGTAGATAGTGAAGGTTGTGACTACAAAGAATAAGATCATTATTATCCAGATTGTCCACTTTGCTTTAGCAAATAGACCGTAAGCTGCCACTAGGCTGGTTATTCCGAGTAATGCTATATGAGGGGGAAAACCGCTAAGAGGAAGCAGAATAAGCAGAATTATTCCTGCAATACAATAAAATGCAAAGCTCGCAAATGAGCCTTTACTTTCAAATTTGAGTTTGGATGCAAGTGACACGTATAATCCCTTTAACCATAATGCATTAGGGAAAGCACTAATAAATTTAATGTTCAAAATTTTATACCTAAAAGCAATTACTACTTTCAGCTTCAGAAAGATGGCATTCGAAGATTTATTTTAAAAAGTAGAAGAGAAAAAGTTTTAGAGTAACCAATTCTTGATACACACTAAAATAGGAAAGAAATAAAATGAGCAACATAGAACTCTTCACTTCACAATCAAATATTTTCAGTGGTCTCCAAACATCTTTTGAAAAGTCTAAGTATGTTGTTGTTGGAGTCCCCTTTGATGTTACAAGCACCTATCGCACTGGAGCCAGATTCGGTCCAGCTGCAATTCGCCAAGCGTCACTGAACATTGAGACGTTCAGTTTCCGTACAGGTCAAGACATCGAAGATATCCCATTACATGACGTAGGCGATTTACATATCAGCACAGATCCAAAAAAAACAGTAGATATGCTCAAAGCAGTCGTTGAGGACATTGTAGACTCTGGAAAAATCCCCGTCTCCATAGGTGGAGAACATACTATTACTCTAGGCATAATGAAAGGATTTAGCGAAAAAGTTAAGAAAACCGCCATTGTAAGTTTTGACGCACACTTAGATCTGCGCAAAGAGTTCTTAGGCTTAAAACTTTCACATACAACTTTTATGCAATTGATTAATGAAGAACTTAAACCTGCAAAAATAATCGAAGTCGGCACAAGGTCAGTTTGTCAAGACGAATTAAAATATGCAAAGAAAGCAGGAATAGAATTCTTCACTACCCAGCAAATCAAAAAAGAAGGAACAACTCAGATTATTCAAAAACTCAAAGAAAAACTTGCGCCATACGATAATATCTACTTGAGCGTAGACATGGACATTCTTGATCCTGCTTTTGCTCCAGCTGTACAAAATCCAGAAGCAGACGGCATTACTACCGGTGACCTATTGGATATGGTTTGCTCTATTTGTGACAAACGCGTAATCGGCTTTGATGTATTAGAAATTGCCCCAGTCTATGACCAAGGCATATCAGCCATAGCAGCAGCTAAAGTCATCTTTGAAATACTTTGTCAAATTGAAAAATCTAAAAAAGCATAATTAAAAAAAAGAAAAAGAAAACCACACTATTTTTGGTGTGGAAATCAAATTTATTTCTTTTGAAGCTTCGCGATAAAAAATCCATTGCATTGATGCATATGAGGATAAAGACGCTGACACTGCTCAAAACCTTTTAGGCCAGGTACGCCTATCTTTGGCTCAATATCGACTAACTGGAAGTCTGAGTGAGTTCTTAAGAATCGTTCTATTATGTTCTCGTTTTCTTCTAGTGTAATACTACAAGTTGAGTAAGTTAGAACCCCTCCTTCAGCGACTTGCTCAGAGCAGTTGTTAATCATTCTCCATTGGATATCAGTCATTTTTTCTATTGAGTGAGGCGTAAGGCGCCATTTTGCAGCAGGAAGTTTAGCAAAAACCCCTGTACTTGTACAAGGCGGATCTAAAACTACCAAATTTGCTTTAAAATTGAAAGGCAAGGATTGACAAGCATCAGCTATAATTGAATCCGCAATAGTTATGCCCATCCGATGAACTTCAGTTAACCAGCTTCTTAGTCTTCGTCTGGAGAAATCTACTGAAGCGATTATGCCTTGATTTTGCATTAATTGAGCAAGATAGGTTGTTTTTGCGCCAGGAGCTGCACAAATATCCAGAACTTTCATGCCGGGTTTTGGATTAGAGACTTCAGCGGCATAGCAACTTGCTTTGTCTTGATTATAGAATAGACCCTGTTGGAAACTGGTGGTTTTTGATAGGGGACGTTTAGAATGTAACACTTTATATGTGTATTTTAGATAGTCTACTTTTTCTATATCGATGCCTTCAGCTGCTATTTTCTGTAGAATTTCATCCTCAGAAGCTTGTATGGTATTGAGTCTGATGTAAGTTGGTGGCGCATGCATATTGCCTTCAAGAAAGGCTATAGCTTGTTCGCGTCCGAACAGATCAAAGCAATATTTTACAAACCATGCAGGATGAAAAGTTTGAAGTGCAACACGTTCTTCTTCTTTTACCGATTCCAAAATTGGTTGTATATTTTGGGTTAGCAGAAAGCCTAGAACATATTCAACTTCTCTCATTGTCTCCCAACCTAGAATAGCTCTGCCCAATTTAGCTATGTTAATAGCTTCAGCTATGTCAGGCTTTGACCAGTTTTTAATAACACGTGTTTGATAGACAAAAAGACGCAGAAACGCTTGGATACCCATATCAAATTCGCTTATTGTTTTATCTTTAAATTGGCTGTTGATGAATTTATCTAGTAGATTTTTTCTACGGATAGTCTCTACAACAAGCCCGTATCCTAAACGTATTGAATCAGCATTGCTTATCCGCAGTTGCTTAACAGTTATAGCGAATGCCATATGCTCGCTAAGCTTCTTGAGCTCTATCCAGCTTAATGTCTCAATGGCAAGAGTCCAAGCATCTTTTAACATTTTCTTCGCACAAATTAAAACACGAAGGTGACCCTAATAAGAATTCGACAGAATACAAATGATTTCATCAATAGAATGTATTATAAAACTCATAATATTCACCACTAAAGGTTTTAGTCTACCGCCACATAGAGGTACTACAAGGTCACAGAACACATGTCGCAGAAAAGCCTAGACTCATGGTACCAAATACCAACTAAAGTGCCAGAGAAAGTTAAAGCGGAAGCTCAACCTATAATAGCCAAACCCGAAGTACAACCTGCGACAAAAGAACAGGAAAAAACGAAGAAAAAACGCATTTATCCACCTATATCGCCTGATAACTTGCCACCTTCATATTTTGTATCTGCATCTTATGATGGGCGCCAAAAGAAAGCAATAGTTAAACTTTACGAGCCAACTTCAGGCAAGATCTATTTTTGGTATGATAATACAGGACACAAACCGTATTGTCTAACCAATCTTTCACAATATGAAGTAGAAAAAATTGAACGCGTAGTGAGACATGAAGGTTATGACCGCTGCGAGTCGGTACAATTATTTGATCCTTTAATTGATAGGGAGGTTACAGTTACAAAAATAATAACAAACGATCCTTTAGCTATCGGAGGTCGCCCACAAGGCAGCATCCGCGATATTATACCTGAAGAGTTTCCCAAAGTAGCTGATAACCCAATTAATCCGGAAGACATCAAAGTTTGGGAAGCAAAAATCAAGTATTATCAAACTTACATTTACGATACCCGATATTTGCCGGGGATGATCTACAGCGTTGAGAAAGGCAATCTTGTTCCACACGTCGTAGAAGAAGCAGAAAAAACCGTACTCAAAATTAAAAGCTTATTAAAAGACACAACAAACGAAGAACTAGAGTACATCGAAGAATGGGCGCGACTTATGGAGTACCCAGCACCTAAGTTTCGCCGCGCCGCTATAGATATTGAAGTCTATGCACCTTTATCCACAAGAGTACCTGATTCTAGAGAAGCTGTTTACCCAGTGGTCTGTTGCTCGCTTTATTCTTCTGATGGTCAACGAAAGGTGTTAATGCTCAAGCGCTCAGGCATGAAGATGGGAAATGCAGATGTAACAGGAATAGAAATCGACTATTATGAAAATGAAGAACAGCTGCTTCGAGCAATTTTTGAAATACTTTGGGAGTACCCCTTTGTATTAACTTTTAATGGGGATGACTTCGACTTACGATATCTGTCTCATCGTGCAGCAAATCTAGGCATTCTCCGACAAGATATCCCGATAGATATAGGTAAACGAGTTTGTTTGCTGAGAACAGGTATACATATCGACCTTTACAAGTTTTTCTTCAACCGCAGCATCCAAATTTATGCTTTCAACAACCGCTACCGCGACATAACCTTAAATGACGTGGGCAAAGCTGTAATCGGGCTAGAGAAAATAAAGTTTGAAAAAACTATAGGAGAATTAAACTACACTGAAATGGCAGCTTATTGCTTTAGAGATTCTGAGATTACATTCAAGCTGACTAGTTTTGAAGATGAATTAGCAATGAAGCTGATATTGGTTCTTGCTCGAGTAAGTAGCATGCCCATGGAAGATGTTAGCCGCCAAGGCGTCTCACGATGGATTCGAAATTTTATGCATCGTGAACACCGACACCACCATATGCTAATTCCTAACTCCGAAGATATCTTAACTAAAAAAGGAAAAACTTCAACAACCGCTATAATTAAAGGAAAAAAGTATCAAGGCGCCATAGTAGTCGAACCAGTTCCAGGAGTACATTTCAATGTTGCGGTGATGGATTTTCCCAGTCTATATCCCTCTATCATAAAGGTATGGAACCTTGGCTATCAGTCAATTTTGTGCCCACATCCCGAATGCCGCAGTAATATAATCCCGAATACGCCACACTGGGTCTGCAAAAGAAAACGCGCAATGGAAAGCTTACTAATCGGATCGTTAAGGGATTTACGAGTTCACTGGTACAAATATAGATCTAAAGATAAAACTCTACCCCAAGAACAGAGAGATTGGTATAATGTTGCTCAAGGCGCGCTCAAAGTTATACTTAATGCCAGCTATGGAGTTTTTGGGGCTGAAAGTTTTGACTTGTATTGCCCTCCAGTTGCGGAAGCAACTGCAGCAATTGGGAGACACTCAATAACTGAAATCCTGGGTCACGCAAAAGAATTAGGCATTCAAGTATTATATGGCGATACAGACAGCTTATTCCTTAAAAATCCCTCTAAAGAGCAGATTGAAGAACTATCTCACTGGACCGAACAAAATCTTAAAATGAGTATTGATGTTGATAAAAATTATCGATATGCAGTATTCAGTAGCCGAAAGAAAAACTACTTAGGTGTACTGGAAAATGGCTCTGTTGATGTAAAAGGATTAACAGGCAAGAAAAAACATATTCCAATTTTTATTAGAGATGCCTTTAATCAAATGAAAGAAAGACTTGCCCAAGTCAAGAACCCTGCAGAATTCGAGAAAGCTAAAAAAGACATAACCGATATCGTCCGCGACCGATATATGAAACTCAAAAAACGCGAATGGAAAGATATGAACGAATTAGCCTTTAACGTTGTACTAGGGGAGGATATAGAGCGCTACACAAAAACCACACCGCAGCATGTTAAAGCAGCCAAAATTCTAAAAGAAAGCGGAGTAGAACTAAAAGCAGGAGACTTAATACGATTTGTCAAGACTGCTCGACCCCCACATGTCAAACCTGTTGAATTAGCATCTAAAAACGAAGTGGATATTGAGAAATATACTGCATATTTACATTCAACTTTTGATCAGGTTTTAGATGCTCTTGGTTTGAATTTCGAAGAAATAATTGGTCTAACCAAATTAGAAAGATTCCTCACCTAATCACAATTTAAAAAACACGTAAAAATGTGGACCCAATTGTTAATAGATAGTTGTGATTACCGCTAACACTGTGAAAATAGCTACCAATAAAGAAATTATGCCTACAACCTGCTTCTCGGTTAGGGGCCTTTTGTATGTTATCAAAGTAACTAAGCTACGTTTATGTTCGGACATTAGTCTTGTACCATCGAACTTTACGTTAGCTTTCTTTCGAACAAAGAAAACCGTTAACAGTATGAGCACAGAATTGAACACATATGGGAGAATTGAAACCAGTAAACTTGATTTTAAGTCAGTCATTACAGCGAAGGAAGCTATTGTTAAGCCAATAGCGAATGATCCTGTGTTACCTACAAAGAGTTTACCTTGGAAATTGAAAAATGTTAGTATTAGCCAAAAAATTAGAGGACCAATCATTAGAAACTGAAATTCAAGGGAAGAAAGACTTGTTAAACCAATTAGTATAATTGCGGGACAAATTGTTTCTAGTCCGTTTAATCCTCCAAGCATGTTTATGGTATTTGTGATTACCATGACTATTAACGGTATAATCACGTAGATGTATGCCTCTCCAAATTGTACACTTCCAAGTAAGGGAATTGTTATGGATGTACGCATCAGTGCTTGGTTAACCTGTACGAAGTACATTAGAGGTAACGCAGCGATTAGGGGCATGAAGGCTTTATATCGCCATTTGAGATCGATCCAGTCATCCAACAAACCCATAAAACCGCCGAACAGAATACAAACAGCTAAAGTAAGTGGCGCAGAAACAGCGGTTGGAAAAATACTAGATGGGGTTAAGTCAGTAAAATAAATCAAAAAAAGATAAACAGTGGCGAATAGGACGTAAACTACGCCTATACCCCACGGAACTAAAGGGTTGCCGGGTTTGTGTTGATCAGGTACTTTTGGCCACACGTTTTACTCACACTTTAGGGTGTGATAGTACCAGTTGCATTATTGTAGGCATCGTAATCTATTTTGTAGAGACAAACTAATGGAATTAATGTTCCGTATTGGTTTGCAGCTTGATTGTATGTAATTTCTGATCCTGCAATGTACGCCTCTTGGAAGAATGTAGGAGTAGCTGCTGTTTCAACTGCGGTAAAGCCATTTGCAGTGGCCCATTTCTGTTCTGCATAGCTCATCAACTTGTATATAGTCGAGTTTGTCCCCATATCATTCCAAGTCCAAGCCTGAGCACCTGAGGCCGTCGTGGTGTAGTTACCGAAGGCTTCTTCGTTACTCCAAGAGTATTCATCGGTCATGAAACCAGCATCCTTAAGTCGGTTTTCAGCACCACCAGAAATTCTCGCCATCCACATCCATTTGCCCTCATCACCATAACCAGCAAATGTAACGTTTCCAGTTAAAGTGTTAGTGCTTGACAGTTCAAGTTTTAGCACAACGAACACTAGCACATATTCGGCGTCGTAGTCTTTGAGCATTTTTATTGATTGTGTTTCGTTAGCCATCATGCTATAACCTACATTTTCAATTTGTGTACCGTTAACAGTTGTGTTGTCACATAGTGTAGTTACGTTACCAATTATTCCTAACCAATCGCCATAGTCCCACCAACTACTAACTACAGTTGTGGAATCCAAGTTGGTTCTGGTGTAACTCATCATGTTCAGCCAGTAAGGAATTTGTTCACTAGGTTGAGATATTGGAAGACTTGCGGAACTTATTGTAATCGGAGTGTATACTGAATCATATACTCTAGGTGTTCCTCCAGTAGAAACAGAGAACGCGTAGTTAGAAATAAGCAATGTTGCTATTAGTATAATGGCTATTGCACTGAATTCTTTGCCGACTCTACGGAGATTACGCTTGGACTTTACAGCTACCTGCCCACTACTTTCCTTAAGCAAGGTATAGAAGGGCTTTAACAAGCCAATTACACCAATTGCGAGCAGTAGAGCAAATGCTGGTGCAAGAAGAACTAGTAGTCGAACCATTGAGCTAGCAAAGTAAAGTGTTGTGATGCCAAAGATGAGTAGGAAGACGTTTCGGTTTGTCGGATTTTTTAATGTGAAGAATAGCCCACTTAGGAAGAATAGAATGCCTATTCCCAGTTCATAATACATTGAGCCCCAAGCGGTGATTCGGTGCTCAGCGACTGATTCTATTAGTGGCTGACTTGCACGCTGGAATGGATCAAGGACTGATATGAATTTGCCTGCGATTACGGTTAGATCACCAAAGATGGCGAAGATAGCAACACCTACAATTACGATTCCCAGAAACGCCGCGGTTAGAATAGTTTTGGATTTTGCAGTGATTTGAGCGCGGAATACTTCTGCAGCACAAAGTACGGCAAATACTGCTACAACTGGTATTACGGTAGCGGTTGTTAGATAGTTTGGACTGAGGTAAGGAACTGCAATTGCTACGAATAACCCCAGGCCAAATGTAATGCTGTATGAAAGCAATAGTCTCGGGCTATAACGCTTCATTAACACAAGGACAACTGCATATAGTGCGACTAAATCTATCAGATAGTAAGCAGCACCCCAACCAGCAGAGAAGTAAGCTAATGCTCCAGCGGAACCTAATGAATATAGAACCATAGAACGTAAAGATCGGGTAGGTTCAATTGCTCTTAGGAAGAAGAAAATGAATAGTAAAAGAGAAATCATACCCACTGTTTCAGTATCAAAGAAGCCTAATGAGGACCTCTGAATGATAGAAGGCATCAAAGCCATTACAAATGCGGCCAGTAACCCAGCAGATTTTCCCGCCATATCTTTTCCGACTAAATAGAGCAGAAATACAGCGAGCGTGCCCATAATCGGAGCCAAAATTGAGCAGAAGGACATCAAGTCCACATTAACGCCTAACGCAGACACTATAGTGTAAAGCGCGGCAGCAGTCATTGGTAAAGAAGGCAGAGAAAGAGACATGTCTAATCCTGAAGGATAGAACTGCTGATAGTTAATCCAAGGTGTAGGCCAATATGGCGATAATAAACCATTGTTTACCATATGATTTGTAAGAGAATATTGGTAATAGGGATCAAACTCGTTGAGACCCAATGTCCCTGAAGCTATTTCCCAGCGTATTGGTAAAGCGCGTATTGTAAATGCAATAAAAAGTATGAGTATTAGAGCGGTAAAAGTTAAAATTGCCCCGTGACTGACTTGAAGACGTGCTTTTCCGAAGCCGCCCAGACCTTTTGACAAAGTATCCTTAATCCCCATTTATGCCATCTCTTTTTTACAGATTAGTATTGCCGACTATTTATTTCTGCGGTTAATTGGGTTATATCAGAATGTCAATCATATATGCCTTTCCAAGAATTTCGAGTTTTGTTAAACTTTACGTTGGTAGGTTTTCCCTATTTTTAGTGAGAACTGAAAAGATATTCTAACATTTGAATCACTTTGCAACTGGAGATAACAATACTCACTAGTTTATTCTAATAAGATTGTCTAAAAAGAGTATTGAGCAATAGGTTAATCTTAGCCGTAGACTATTTCGCAGGTTTTACTTCAACGTTCATAGGCAAGAGAGAAAGCTTTCTGCCACAATTTGGACAATTGCCTTCATTCTGACGAATAATTTCATCTGGAGGTTTAAGTTCAGCGCCTTCGTACAATACATGGCTGCAGCCATGGCAGATAACTCGCTGCGGCAACACAATTCCCCTCAAATCAAAGAAGAGAAACAGCCAGGGCATATTTATCAGTTGCTACCAAACATCAACCTCTTTGTTTAATTGCACCTTTTGGATAAACCAATTCTTACTTTTGAAATTTTTAATTCATTCTGCCTTAGAAGATGGAGATTCAATTTAGCTAATGTTTATTTTTCAGGAGGAAAGAAGCAAAGTATTAGTGTGATCTTAAAGTTGGAAAAATACACGCTCATTATCACCGAAAAGCCGGATGCAGCCTCTAGAATAGCTTCAGCTTTAGATTTCACTGGAAAACCCAAACGCCTTTTTGAGAAAGGAGTCCCTTACTATGAGGTACAAAGGAAAGAAAAAATCATAGTCGTTCCAGCCATAGGACATTTATATACGGTCACGAGCGAACCAAAAAGAAAAGCGAGATATCCTATTTTTGAATTCAAATGGGTGCCACGTTATGAGGTTGAAAAGGGAGCTAATAGAATCAAAATTTGGCTCCAAGTTATATCTAAACTAGCTAAGGACGCAGATATTCTGATTGATGCTTGTGACTACGATATAGAAGGAAGCATAATAGGATATTGTATACTCAAATATGCATGTAATAATAGAGAGAATCAAGCAAAACGTATGAAATACTCCACTTTAACAAACGAAGAATTGGAAAAATCATATACTTCAGTCTTACCCCATCTTGATTTCAGCGTAATAGAAGCGGGTCTAACTAGGCACGAAATAGATTGGCTTTATGGAGTTAATCTATCAAGAGCGTTAACATATTCAGTTAAAAAGATGTCTGGCCAATACGCCTTATTAAGTACAGGTCGCGTTCAAGGACCTACATTAAAGTTTTTAGCAGCTCGAGAGAGAAACATAGGATGCTTTGTTCCTACACCTTATTGGAACGTAAAGGCGAAGATAAAAATCGGCAGCATAAACTTGGAGGCACAATATAAAGAGAAAAACATTGGAGTTAAGAAGACGGCAGAAGACATCGTAGATTTTTGCAAAGACAAAATAGGGATAATAACTGGCTTAGAACAAAAAAAATTCATCCAACCCCCACCCGTACCGTTTGATTTAGGTGCACTACAAGCTGAAGCGTACCGCCTTTTCGGATACACTCCGTTTCGGACACTTAGTATCGCTCAACGCCTATATTTGGATGCACTAATTTCTTATCCGCGAACAAGTAGCCAAAAACTTCCACCTCAAATCGGCTATGAGTCTATATTGAAGAATTTAGCTAAAATCCGAGAATATACAAAACTTGCCAGCGAACTATTGTGTAAATCAGAGCTGAAGCCCAATGAAGGAAAGAAACAGGATCCAGCGCACCCAGCAATTTATCCAACTGGAAAACTACCAGAAAAACAACTTGTCGGAACTGACAAAAATATATTGAATCTTATCATCCGACGATTCATGGCAGTTTTCGGTGAACCAGCAATACGTCAAATTGTTAAAGCCACTGTAAGTATCAATGGAGAAAAGTTCTTTTTAAGCGGCAAACAAACTCTCGATGAAGGATGGCTCCATTTTTATCAACCATTCAGCAAAATACAGGACACTCCGTTACCAGAATTAAGTAAAGGGCAAATAGTGAAAATAGGAAAAATCGTTTTGGAGGAAAAATACAGTAAGCCTCCTGCTCGATACAATCCAAGTAGTTTGCTTAAAAAAATGGAGCAGGGAAACATTGGAACAAAATCGACGCGAGCGGGAATAATACAAACACTTTATGATAGAGAGTACATTAATGGAGAACGAATCATCGTTTCGGATTTAGGTTTTGAAGTCATCGATGTACTAAGAAAACATTGTCCTCTAGTTGTATCGGTTGATTTTACCAGACAATTAGAGGAAGGTATGAATCAAATTCAGCAGGAAAAGGAAAAAAGAGCAAAAGTACTCCAAGACTCCATAGAAGTGCTAAAGATCATCACAACAGATCTGAAAAATAAAGAAAAGGATATAGGAGAGCAGCTGAGTCGAGCTGTAAATAAAACAAGAACAAACAAAAGAAAAATTGGTCCCTGCCCAACTTGTAAAAATGGAGAATTGCTAATTTTACAGTCAAAGAAAACGAAAAAACGGTTTGTAGGTTGCACAAATTACTTTAAAGGTACATGCAAAACAGCTTTTCCGCTTCCTCAACGAGGAACAGTTAAACCTTCAGGATTTTCTTGCAAAGAATGCGGTTGGAACACTGTTCAAATTTGGCTTAAAGGTAGACGGCCCTGGAACCTATGTTTAAATCCTGAATGTAGATCAAAATCAATGGAGAGAAAAAAGTGAACTGTAGGCTCTGTTATCGAGAAGCAAAAGAAAAAGATTTTTGCACATTACATTTGAAAGCCTATAAGAATTTGGTAGATAAATATGATGTTTGGAGCAAGGCTAAGGACATTTCTTGGAAAGAATATTTAAGTGAGATTGCAGAGAATGCTTTAGCAGGAAACTGGGTTAAAGAAGTAGCCAAGTATCTAATTGAAAACGAGGAAACCTAAATGTCAAGTAAAGTTAAGAAACAGGCATCATCGCTCCCATTCTCACTTAGCCGATGGTTCCGCAAAATATCAACAATGCAACCATCCTCATTTGCGATTACTATTACTGTGATGAGTGTCGCTGTGCTCCTATTTAGCGGCATTACATACAACATAGTCAACCAGCCTTATCCGTCATTCTATACGGGTCAAAGGTTTTATTTCCTCTATCCTTCATTGAGTGAGCAATTCCTATTTGACACCGTTGCGGCAGTGATATTGTATGCAGCGGGTTTCGTTGGCCTACTAGCACTTTATC
Organism: uncultured Candidatus Bathyarchaeia archaeon; assembly: GCA_964636425.1. Lineage (GTDB taxonomy): Archaea > Thermoproteota > Bathyarchaeia > Bathyarchaeales > Bathycorpusculaceae > JADGNF01. Next base: position 25,669 of record CAZWRU010000008.1, on the reverse strand, counting down.
GAAGCGCACGTCATGCATATAATCCAAGACAAGCATACATGACGATGGTTATAGGCGTAACTTTGGTATTCTTATCATACCTATTCTTAGAGTACTTCATTTACGCAAAGCAGTTTGGGCTATAAGTGCCCCCATTAATTTTTTTAATAAAAAATTAAAGAGAAAAAAGAGTTTACCAGGGATTCTTTTTTAGTTTCAGTTTATAGGCTATAAAATTGGTAAATAGATGTATAGGCGGAGTTATAACAAGAACAATTAAGGCCAACGGCCAGGTTATTATGCCTAAAGGATAACAGAAGATAAGCGCCCCCACTACAAAGTCTATTTGATCAACTATTGGGAGCAGACCTCCAGGGGATATCCCAAGGCGACGTTTTAGGAAGGCACCAGTTAAATCGCCTAATAGGGCACCTAGTGGAGAAAGTAGACAGAACCATAAAGGGTAATTGAAAAGCAGATATTCTACAAAACCAACGCCCGCCCCTATGGCCAACCCGAAGAAGAAGCCTCTAAAAGTTTTATTAGTTCCGAAGATTCTTTTTCCATCGAAAAAGTTTTTTCCGAAGTCTAGGGGGTGTCCACCGCCACCAATAACAGGAGCACCATTTGCGCAATACGCTGGAAATATGAATTTTATTGCTTCGATGATTAATGCAGCTATATCCATGTAATCAGCCATCAATAACTTGAGTTAAAATCATGTAACCCAGTTTCAGCGATTCTAAGATAACATGGTGCTTCTTGAGTGTTATAGTTTTTTTGGTCAGTTTTAGCAGTCTTCTTATCTAAAACTATTTTGATGATTTGCGAGGTTTCAGTTGGATGCAAGGCAATTACTGTTTCCGCCCAAAATTCTAATACCCGATTAGCCACGGGGGCAACGCTTACATGGGGGTCATCAAAGACGCTGCGAACCTGGCTTGTAATAATAATGGGTATCTGGTGAGTTTTTGCAGTCTGAGCTAATGTCGCCATTTGCCGATTTAACTCGCGATTAATTCCAAAAGATGCTTTAGCTGAACTGTCAGAGATTTTTACGCGATAAAGAGAGTTAAATGTGTCAATTACTATTAACCCAAAATTTTTTGAAATATAATCTGATAAATTATCGATTATGATAGATTGTTCGTTGAAATTGTCAGGCTTCATGAGGATTATAAATTCGGCTATTTCGTTAAACTTTCCATGAGATATTTGTTCAAGTCGTATGGTGGAAAATGTATTATCAGAGTCTATGTATAGAACTTTTAGACCTTGAATAGCACAGTTCACTGCACACTGGAGGGCTAAGGTTGTTTTTCCCGTTTCAGGTTCACCATAAATCAGGGTCAAGGCGTCTGGTGTGAGACTTCCACCAATTCTTTTATCGATACAACTTACTCCGGTGAATATGTTACCGTTCACATTAATGCACATCAAAGATATTAACTGCGAAACTAATAATTTGTTTTGCGCTTAATCTGAGACTCTAGGCATATTTGTATGAAAGTGAAAGTTGCAGTTGTTACGGTTCAGGGAAAAGCTTACTTTTTAATAGTTAATGAGTTACAAAAAAGGAATATTCCTTTTTTTAGCCTTATTCCAGGCGAATCAATTCCTGTAGAGGTTAAGATAACAATTACAACCGAAAAAGAGAGTTTTTTGATAAATCATGACCACGTTTTAGTCTATAACGTTGAAACAAACCCAGAACGGCTTGGAAATGAAGTCGTGAAAATCCTTCGCGGAAAAGAAATTTACGAGAATATAGTGATTGGAGTTGATCCAGGTAAAGATTTTGGCATAGCGATAATAGCAGACGGATTGGTTATTGATACTGATAACTGTTTCAGCATTAAAGAAGTCTCAGATAAAATAAGAAATGCCCTGAGGACGATTGATGTTTCATCAAGCTTAGTTACAGTAAAAATTGGAAGCGGCGTTCCTATTTATAAAGAGCTTCTAGAGCAGTTAGATGTATCTCTACCGCCTGAGGTGGTATTAGAAGTGGTAGGAGAAGGTGGTACAAGTCGTAATATACGGATTGGAAGAAGGCGGGGGATTAGAGATATCGTTTCAGCCATACGCATAGCTGGAAGAATAGGAAATATTTATCATAGAGGAAAAGATGATGGACAAAATTATTGAGAAGGGCACAACTCTTCTGGTAGATGGCCCAGCTTCAGTTACGATTATCTCGGGCAAGGCCCAAATATTCGGATACCAAGCAAAACCCTCGTACAAAGTTATAATTCGGGAAGGAAAAAGATTACCTTTCTCGGCCGAAGATACAACACATTTTTCCATTTCAACGGGAGCAAACTCTAAAACTACGGAGATTGATGGAGATACTATTCCTGTTTCTTGGAAAGAGGCAATTGATGTGTTACAGGAACTTCAAAAGAAGTGTGTTACAATAATGGTTATCGGCGAAACGGATTCAGGAAAGACAAGCCTTTGCACCTATATCGCGAACAGATTAGTTAACTTGAAAAGAAAAGTAGCGATTTTAGATGAGGATCTGGGGCAATCTGAAATAGGTCCACCAGGCACAATTGCCTACACGTGTATTTCTGGACAAGTTACAGATTTCTATAACATTAAAGAGCAGAATGCAATCTTCATAGGAGCAACCTCTCCACAAGAAGCTACAGAAAAAACTATTCAAGCGGCTGTATTTTTAAAAAATGAAATATTTAACAAATTTGAACCTGATTTTATTCTTATAAACACTGACGGCTGGGTTATAGGAGAAGCGGTCGAATTTAAAAAACAATTAGCAACCGAATTAGATGTTGACGTAGTTTTCTGCCTTCAAAAAGAAGACCAGATACCATCTTTATGCGCCACTTTTGGAGACGCACTTGCCGATTTCATCCAGGAACGGGTAGATTCGCCAATAGCCATTGGAGAAAGGAGTAAAGAATTACGGAGAACGTTAAGGGAACTCGGATACGAAAAGTATCTGAAAAATGGGAGATTAAGAGTTTTCCCGATTAAATATTTGACTTTTGAAGGAGACAAATCAGCGATTTGGAATGGAAAATCCGAGAACATGCTAATTGGAATGTATAATACCCACAAGAAGTTTCTAGGAATAGGCGTCATTCGTAAAATTGATTATACAAGAAAATCAATTAAAATCTATACTTCAGTAACAATTAATCCGTCTTTGATAGTTTTAGGTAAAATATGGTTAAATAATTATTTAAAGGAAATTTCAGAAGAAGAAGTAAGAGTTGGGCGAATTAACCGTTAAAGAACCTGTTTATTTCTTTTGCCAATAACCCTTCCGTAGGAGGCAGAACCTTTAGGTCTCGAAGTACCCATGATGGCAAGAAGCTTTTGCAGTAACCGCTCGCGAAACGATAATCTAAAAATATTATTGCTCCTTTATCATCTAAAGTTCGCACCGGGCGTCCAGCGCATTGAGAAGCTTTCTTCATCGCAGGCAGGATGTATCCATATTCTCGACCATATTTAGGAAAACGTTTTTCATAGTATTCAATTTGAGCTTTTACTCTCGGGGTTGGCTCTGCATAGGGAACCCCCACGATCACTACTGAATTCATTTCGTTACCTGGAAAGTCTACCCCTTCGGAGGTCCGTCCACCTTGTGCGCCTAAAAATACGGCGCCACCATTGTTGCACTGATTTTTGAAGTCATTTACTAGTTTCTCGTTTGCTTTAGAAGTCATACCTCTGCGCTCGTAGAAGAGGGGTTTACCCAAGGCATCTTCTAACCCCGCGTCCATTAGAGCTCGGGAAACCTCGAATGAAGCAGTGAATACACCAGTGTTTACAGGGGTATTCTGCACTACTTCTTTAATTCGTTTTATGTAAGTTTGGTACATTTGAGGAGTGCGACTATCCATTGCGGTTGTTAATCCTAAGGATACAGCAGCAAAAATATGGTCCCGTGGAAAAGGTGAGGGGGCAATGCTTTTAATGGTGTTTTCTGGGAGTTTTGTTATTTTTTGATAAGCATCTAGAGGCTGTAGTGTACCAGACATGACGATATTAGCATAAGTGGATGAGAAAACGGGCATGGTTATTTTGGAGGGATCCAAAGCGACGATTTCCAGTTTAGCCGCAGGGGTATTGTCGCGAGTTAAGAATCTACTGATTAAGTAAATATACGATTCTTCGTTAGCAGTGTCTATCCAGCGTAGAAGAAATTCCCCCATGGCATTTATGTAGCTCCGGGGATGTTTACCTTCAGCTATCAAAAGTTTTTTTATTGAATTGCCAATTTCACCTAAATGTAAAAAGAAGCTACGCGGAGCTAGTATTCCTGCCTTAGCGCGAACATCTTCGATAAATGTGAAAGGAACAGGTTCTTCTTTTCGTATGGTTGCAGCTTTCTTTTCTACTTCTGCATAAAGCAGTTTCGCAAAACCTTCAACTTCAGGATAATTAAATTTTTTTGCCTCTAACTCTGCTTGCTTAATTACGAAAAGCGAAAGACTACTGCTTGAAATATCTATAGCAGTTTCAGGCAGATTATGAGCTTCGTCTACAATCAGGATTATTTTTTGAAGTTGAGTTTCAAGATTTTTAAGGAAAGCATTGCGGATGTCAGGGTCAAAAATGTAGAGATAGCTTAGAGCAACAACATTAACTTCAGATATAGCGGACTTTACAAGTTCGTATGGGCATATGTTCTTTTTTTTGCAAATACGCATTATCTCGGAGGCTTTGTAACTTCGGCTAGCTATATGTTGCTGCAGATCAATATAATCAAAAGTTTGTTCCTCAGCTGTTTTATAAAATGGGCATTGTCCTTTGGATTTAAGCAATTCACAAAGTTCCATAAGAGATTTTGCGTCGTAATTCTGCTTTAAGTCAGAACGATTAAGACACATCTCGTTTCGCCCTCGAAGGGAAATTCCTGACACAGGATGCTTTTTACTCACGGCTTTGAGTTCATCAATAACGCGCTCATGTTGCCGGTGTGTACGCGCTACATATAGGATTTTTAGTTTTTTCTCTATTGCAAAGGGTAAAACTCCTGATAACGCGGAAATTGTTTTTCCCAATCCATTACTACCTTCGATAAGTACCGAGCGTTTGTCTTTTACCGCAGTGTAGATTGTATTTATGAAATCATCTTGATGTATTCGAACGTTTGAATAGGGAAAGTATTCTTGAACTTCTTTTGGCAGAATTACTCGAGTCAAAGTATATCACTCATTTCCTTTGATGGACAATACTGATTCACTGGACATTGTTTACAGAGTGGCCTTTGAGATTTGCATATTTTTCTACCATGCGAAATTAAAAGCAGATGAACCCTTAAATAATCCTCAACAGCAAAGAGAGATTGCAAGCTTTCACGAACAGTTTCATAATCATTTTTGTCATGTGCAAATCCAAGCCGCTTTGATACTCGATTAACATGAGTATCTACGGGTATAGTTGGTTTATTGACAGAAAAAAGTAACACTACGTCGGCTGTTTTTGGCCCTACACCAGGCATCTTCATAAGTACTTCTCTTGCTTGCTCCAATGGCAAAGATAAAATGTCATTAAGAGTTCCATTGTAGTGTTCAAGAACAATTGTTGCTGCTTGTTTTATCGCTAAAGACTTACTTTTAGATAAACCGGCAGATTTGATAGCCTGTTCAATTTGGCTAATCTGAGCTTTTGAGAGGGCTTCCGGAGTAATTTCAAATAGCTTTGAAAGGTTTTTGAAAGCAATTATTGTGTTCCTGTCAGCTGTATTCTGAGAAATGATGGTGATTACTAATGTTTCAAAGGGGTCACTTTTTGGTTTAACTAAATCAGGCAGAGCTAGGTTTTCTTGAAGAATTTGCAGTATTTTTGCCGCCCTGTTTTCCGCCATTTTAACGTTTTTCCTGAAAAGTGGATAAAATAGGAGCAGGTTTTGACTATAAATAGCATCTGGACAAAAATATCTAAAAAGTCGTGGGGTTATTCGAAGAAAAAACTATGCTCTATGCTTTTTTATGTTTAAAAGCCCTAGAAAATGGGTTATTCTACTCGCAGTAGAAACTGCTACAAACATGACGAATGATAGAACTATAAAGCTACATACCGCTTGGTTTGGGAAAGCTAAAGTTAAAGTTACAGCGATAAAAAGAAAACCTCCATAATACTTACCCACAGGGTCGTAGAGCTTTTTGGACAGAATACTTGAGAACACAAACTGAGCAAATGCGAATATTATAAGTCCAGAAAGCCAGATTGGATACAGACCTGTATCTACAAAAAGCAGGAACATAAAAATTATTAATATAAAATCAACAGTGGAATCAAAAAAAGCGCCGATATCCGAGTTTACTTTAAGTTTTCTGGCCACATAGCCATCTATTAAATCAGTGGCGCCTAAAAAGAGAAATAAGAGTAGACAAAAAAATGAGCTGCTATTATAGAAAAGGTGGAAAAGCAGAGGCAAAGTCGCAACTCGTATGGAGCTGATTGCCGACGGAATTATTGCATGTTTTCGCATATAATCCTCTTTTAGGGGAGCACATCATTAACTGCTTGTTGAGCGCTTTCGGCATAATTGGTGTTGCCCCGATATATGGTTAAGGATTTTATGATATCTCCGTTCGCGTTTTGAACAATACGATGCATTGAATCTGCAGCGTTTAAGGGGTCTATGCCGCCGCCTATTGTCACTATTATTGTATCGGTACCTTTTAAGTCGCTGACTCTGTTGACATAATTAGTTATTGTGGGTCCAGGGCTAAAATCGTACAAAGGCCAGATCAACACCAGCAAGTCATATCGTGATACATCTATAGGTGTCTGAGAACTAGCTGTTGAAATTTCTACGCGCCAATTATTTTTGACTAATCCATCGGAAACCCCGTAGGCAATATCTGACGAAAAATCTGTTAAGCCAGGATGATAAACTATTAGAGCCGTCTTGATACCCGAAGTATTCTTGATCACTATTTCTGTTTCTATTTCACGATAGACGCTGTATTCGAAGTAAATCACAATTGGGACTACTACTATAAGTAAAATGAGGAAAAAAATCATCAGGATTTTCCTCCATTTCTTCTCAGGCCAAAATTTCAACCAGATTCACCTTTTGGTTCAGTTGGATATTGATTTATTATATTTCTTGGTTTCAATTTATTTACCCTTCGAATACTAATGGGTTGGTCACCGAAGTTAGACATTCTGTGTAAAAGTGACCACCTACTGGTCATCCTTAAGAAAGCCAAGAGTTAAACTTCAGCTGAATGTTATAGCACTATATTATTCTGCGGATGAAAAGGAAAAACAGCGTGATTTTATTTGGAAAAAGATTGAATCTAACTGATAAAACAAGAATATAGCAAGAATTTTGAAGGTTAAAAACGCGATTATTTGATTTAATTTGCCCTTTGAAGATTAATTATTAATTTTTTGCGAAAACCTATAGTTTGAAAATGGAGTATAAAGGTGGGTATTTGTGATAAAATAAAGAAACCGTTTTTAATATAAAGATGGAGATTATTCGTCTATTATGGCAGTTGGTTTCTTTTTATTTTGATCGTTAGATAATTTTTTGATTAAGGCATGTTTTGCCTTGATTGCTCTGGGTTTTTTTAGGCTCCTTAATTTTTCAGGTAACGCCAGATCGGCTAGGCTTGTGAAGGCGCGCATATAATCTTCAGTGAGGCGAATGGCAACTTCTTCTGGCAATCCGCCTTGTTTAAGTTCTTTGTAGTATGCAGCGGCTGCTTTACCAAGAGTCTTTCCTGAGTCTTCAGAGAAAACCATAAGCAAAATATTCTTAATCATTAGGGGAATTTCTGAGGATATGGCACTTAAAATTTCCTGGGTTTGCGCTTGGACTTCGGTACTTTTTTCCTTCTGATTCATACCCTGTTCACCTCCTTGTTTTCTTCGTCTTCTTTAATTTTATGATTCCGATAAGTTTTTCTCTCTGCAAGCTTTTTTCCGTGAGTTTTTTCGTAGATTTGCGGAAGTATGATTTTACATCAATAGTGAGGTTAACCATATTATTTTTTATCTCCATATGAATAGTCTGGTCACACAAGTTAGGTGTTCTGTACAATAGTGACCAGTCAGTTTGCCTCCTTTAAGTCATATAATGGAATTTTTACCGCTTCTTTTTTAATGATACCCTGCTGGGTTAGATTCTTAACGCGTTGTCGTATTATTCGTCTGCTTGCTTTTCCCCTCATAAATGCAACCTGCCGTGTGATGCCCGATATGTTTAATGGCCCTTTTAGAGCTAAGGCCTGAATTATACATCTTGAGATTTCATCTTGGGTAATATTTTTCTGCTGCAGATAAGTCTGGGCGTATTTAAGGCGGACAGCAATTTTGAGAGGTTCACCGTATATGCCAATGCCAGAGCGCGCAAGTTTTAATGCCGCAGCCAGAGCTTCGTATTCTGGTTTCTCTAGAATTAACTCTTCGAGCAGGTCAAGACGATGCAAAATTTGATCTAACTTTTTACCCAGTTGCTCGATATTGTTGTGTGAATCTTTGCTCAAGTTTTTCCTGCTCAATTACTTCAAAAATTGGAATGGTTTTAGTATTTAAATTCTTCATGAATATTGTATAATCGATTTAAATCAAATTGGTCTTGGTATTCTTTTTAAGTACATATTACACAATGAGCAGTGGGGATTCAGAAAATGGAAGATACCAACATGATAAAAGAAGAATTATTTGAGATGGATAATCATTTCTTAGCAGTTTATTTGGAAGTAAAAAATAGTTGTCTTATTCTGCTTAGTGAAAAAGAAGATCGCATGGGAACTTTAGCCATTGCCGTTCCTAAACCGAAGGATTTGTTGGGTCCAGTTTCATCTTCTGTATTGGTAGGTGATAAAAATGCTATATCAGCGCGTACTTTTGCCGAATATGTAGCGTCTAAGAAGGGTAAGATTGCTTTAGTCTCAGTTTATTTAGATAAAGTTAGTGAGACTCAAGCGCATACTTATTTCAGTAAATTAATTGAGAAGGTTTTACAGGCACAAGCAAAGAGAGAAGCTAAAAAAGTACAAACCTAGACCAGATTATATAACTTAATGATGTAAATCATTTCGAAATTGGATTTATGCGATCAATCTTCTGTTTTTTTAAATTATTAAGGAGCCGCAAAATGTATCTAGTGGAGTAATTCCGTCGGATTGGTGGAAAGAACCAAGTTTATCATTGAGTGAACTCATCGAATGGGCTAATAAAACAATTGAAGCCTCCCGTTAGGCTGAATAAAACTTGCTTTTTGGTGTAATAAAGATCTAGTAAGTTAACTATATGGAAAAAACGCAAACTTGAGTTGTTTTTAGATTAAAAAGATAATCTTTTTGGTTATGCTTTAAGAGTTACTTTGCATTTATGCGAGTAGGCATGTAGATGAAGCAAACCGTTGTATTGAAGGTTAATCCTCGAAAACCTGAGATTGAAAAAATTGAATTTGCGGCAAATATAATCAGGAAAGGAGGATTAGTAGCGTTTCCAACCGAGACGGTTTATGGATTAGGCGCAGATGCACTCAACAACGAGGCAGTATTGACTTTATTCGGAGCAAAAAATCGTCCTCTAGATAATCCGCCTATACTTCATGTTTCAGAGATAAAAGACGTTTACAGGTTAGCTCGATCGATACCGCCTAAAGCAGATAAATTAATGAAGCGCTTTTGGCCTGGACCATTAACTTTAGTTTTAAAACGCTCAACAATAGTACCATCGGCATCTACCGCAGGATTAGATAGTGTTGCAATCAGAATGCCTAAGCATAAAGTAGCTTTAGCATTAATCAGAGCAAGCAAATGTACTATAGCTGCTCCAAGCGCAAACCTTGCAGGCAAACCTAGTCCCACTACAGCTCTGCATGTTTTTGAGGATTTAAATGAAAAAATAGATGTAATTTTAGATTCGGGAAATACAGAAATTGGCGTAGAATCAACAGTGCTGGATTTGACTGTTGATCCTCCGATGGTGCTTCGACCCGGCGGAATATCGCTGGAAGCCTTAAGACAGGTAATTGGTGAGGTGGCAATTCACCCGTTTGTGTCCGCAGATACTGAATTACCAGCTGAGGGAGCACGTTCTCCAGGAATGAAGCATAAACACTATGCGCCTAAAGCTCCAGTAATTTTAGTGGAAGGCCCAGTTTTAGCTGTGGCAGGAAAGATAAAGCAGCTTGTCGAAGAGTATAAGTCAAAAGGTAAGATAGTCGGTGTTTTAGCTACAGAAGAAACAGCTTCCTATTACGAGGCTGATGTGGTCAAGACTTTAGGCAGTCGTCGAGATTTAAGCGCTGTTGCGATGAATCTATTTAGACTCTTAAGAGAATTTGATTTAGAGAAAGTAGACGTCATAATCGCTGAAGGCGTATCTGTAGATGGTTTGGGATTGGCGGTAATGAATAGGCTACGAAAAGCGGCGGGATATAATATAATTAAAGTATAGCGAGGGTAGTTTTTTGGAAAACTTAAAACTATTTACGGATTGTTGCTGGGAAAAATTTATATCTGGAGGTTTTATTGTCTGGTTTGTAATTTAACTATTGTAAACTGAGAAAATTGGTGAAATGATATGTCTGCAGGTGGAAATGTCCCAGTTCTAGTATTAAAAGAAGGGACCGGAAGATCAACCGGTCGAGAAGCACAAAAAAACAACATCATGGCCGCCAAAATCGTAGCTGAAACAGTGAAGAGCACTTTAGGTCCTTGCGGAATGGACAAGATGCTAGTCACAAGCTTCGGCGATGTAGCGATAACTAATGACGGCGCAACCATTATGAAAGAACTTGATGTACAACATCCAGCGGCAAAAATGCTCGTTGAAGTTGCAAAGGCACAAGATAATGAAGTGGGCGACGGAACAACGACCGCCGTAGTTTTAGCAGGTGAACTCCTTGCCAAGGCCGAAGGTCTACTAGACAAGAACGTGCACCCAACCGTCATTATTGAAGGCTTTAAAAAAGCTGGCGAAAAAGCCCAAGAAATTCTTGAAAAATTAGCTATACCAGTTAAGTTTACCGATGAGAAAACATTACGAGATGTTGCGTTAACTTCCTTAGCAAGCAAAGGCATCTCGAATGCAAAGGACCATTTTGCTAAGATGAGTGTTGACGCAGTAAAGCAGGTTTCTGAAGAGATCGATGGCAAAATTACAGCAGATATAGATCTCATTAAAATCGTTAAGAAACATGGTCAAGGCTTAGAAGAAACCGAGCTAGTTAAAGGCATGGTAATTGACAAAGAGGTTGCCAGCTCACAAATGCCAAAAATGGTTGAAGGCGCAAAAATTGCTCTGCTTAACGCTAAAATTGAAATTGAGAAAACCGAATTTGATGCTAAAATCAACATCGAAAGCCCAGAGCAGATGAAGTCATTCCTGGACGAAGAAGAACGTATGCTAAGACAAATGGTCGATTCAGTCACAAAGTCAGGAGCTAACGTGCTTTTCTGCGAAAAAGGCATAGACGATATGGCACTGCACTTCTTAGGCAAAGCAGGCGTAATGGCTATCAAAAGCGTAAGCAGCGGAGATATGGAAAAACTCGCACGAGCAACTGGCGGCAAAATTGTTGCAAGCGTTAAAGACCTAACAGCAGATGCTTTAGGCAAAGCAAAGAAGGTTGAAGAAACAAAAATCGGCGATAACAAACTCATTTACATACGCGACTGCAAGAACCCCAAAGCAGTAACAATCGTCATCCGAGGCGGAAGCGACCACGTAATAGATGAAGCAGAACGTAGCCTACACGATGCATTATGCGTTATTAGAAACGTTATTGAAGACGGCAAAATAATCGCTGGTGGCGGTGCACCCGAAGCAGAACTCTCAAAGAATCTACGTGCTTATGCAGTTAAGGTCGGCGGCAGAGAACAACTCGCAGTCGAAGCTTTTGCAGAAGCAGTTGAAGCTATCCCATTAACATTAGCTGAGAATGCAGGGTTAGATCCCATAGACATCATGGTAGCCCTACGCGCTAAACACGAAAACGCCGACAACAAATACTTTGGAATTAATGTCTCCACAGGCAAAATCGAAAATATGTGCGACCTACTCATCCTTGAACCTCTACGTGTGAAGCAACAAGTTGTCAAATCAGCCACTGAAGCCACAAACATGATCCTGAAAATCGACGATTTAATCTCGATCAAGGGAACAGGCGGCAAAGCTCCACCAATGCCCCCAGGCGGTATGGGAGGAATGGGCGGCATGGGTGGTATGGGTGGCATGGGCGGAATGCCCTACTAAAAACCCAACTTCCTTCTTTTATTTTTTAAAAATATAAAACTCTTTTTATTCAAAAATTTGTTTTCAACTTAGGCATTTTTAGTGCAAACTTATATGAGTGTAAAGGGCAAAGTTAGCTCTGAAAGCCAGTTAGAGATTTCCTGAGAGGAAAACTGTATGAAACATGTAAAGATTACAGCGTTTGATTGCCCCGAGGCATGGTTTCAAACATTAAGTAATATTTGGATTAAAGGTGACATCTTTAAGGTAAATTATGGTTCTGAAACAACCGAGACTAAAAAACTGAATCTAACAATTGAAATTACACATCCTGAAAATCGCCCTTTAGTCAGTGAGAAAGCGCCTTGTGACATAAAATATGTGCAAGGGTATGCGTTAGAGTATTTGTGGTGCGGTGATAAGCAGGAGGGCGAAACCTACACTTACGGTAGCAGATTACATGAACCTGTAAATCAGGTAGAAGAAGCCATAAAGCGTTATCTTGAAGAACCCCAGGACAGGCAGGTCACCATGGTCATCAGGCTACCTGAAGACATCCATAAGACACGTAAAGACAGCAAAGAACGCCATGAACCTCCATGTTTAAGCATAATTGACACTGAAATTCTGGAGGGAAAAATGAACCTGACCTGCTACTTCAGATCTTGGGATGCTTATGCCGGATTACCAGCTAATATTGCGGGGTTGCAAATGTTCAATGAAGCGTTTGTGGATGAAATAAATAACCGAGGAAACCTAAAAATAAAAACAGGCAAACTGATTTTTCACTCAAAAAATGCACACATATACCAGAGACAATACAAACTAATCCAAGAATTACTTGAACCTAAAAGCGACACTAATGCTAAACCTAGAATGGCGCAAACCATCAAAAAAGCACCCAAACAACAATAACTATCTTTATACCTAAAAAAGCAAGTTCTCTTCCGCTTAGGTGAGAAAAAGTTGGTCAATGCACAAACTCTAGAAAAGCTATCAACTACACTAAGACCTATTACAGATGAGCAGAACGCAAACACAGCTGTAGCGATTATTCTTAAACAATCAGGTAACGATTTTGAAATTCTTCTTGTAAGACGAACACATAATCCTAAAGATCCATGGTCTGGGCAAATGGCGCTTCCAGGCGGAAAACGTGAAGCTAAAGATGATAATCTTAAGGATACTGTGATAAGAGAAACCTTTGAGGAAACAGGAATAGAGCTTCAAGATAGCCATTTTTTAGGTGTTACTAACGCTTTAAAAATCGAATCGAAATCTAATTTACGAATTTTACCCTTTGTTACCGTCCTAAATCGAGAACAGAAAATTAGGTTATGCAGTGGTGAATTAGAAACATACCTTTGGATGACCGTTGAAAAAATTCTCCAGAGCCGAGGCAGGATAGAAATAATGCAAGGAGAAGTATCTGCGTTCATTCTAGAAAAAGGGATAGTATGGGGTATTACTTATCAAATTCTTAATGATTTTTTTGATGCGATTAGACAGGTTACTGGATAAATCTAATTTCTTTGGCACCATCTGTATGGTTAAAAGAGCATCTTCTGCAGAAGATATTCAATAAATAGGTAAAGGTAATTCTTTAGTACCACTTTAGCTGCTAGGTAAGGTAGGTTTAAACTTATGACTCTCTTGGCAGTCTGGAAGGTTCTTGAAGAAATAGTAATCGACTTTCGGAAAAAAGAGCTCCCTATCCCACAAAAGATTATGGATGATTTAAGGTCTGCTAAAGTTATGATTAATGTTATTGACTCAGATGAGAACGGGTGTCTGGAAACAGATCCTAAGATTACGGAGTATCTTGGAAACGTGGAGGCTTATCTTATTTCAGAGGCCCCAAAAAATTTTTCTTCTGAAACAATCGACAACTGGTTAGACCAAATAGAGAAGGCTACTAACAAAGCTACTAAAGAAGAAGATAGAACAGAACCACCATTTATTCGAGGGTTGATACGTAACCAGAAATGGCTTCGCGTTAAACCTTTGGCTAATTTGCCATTAGAAAAACTCGAGAGCCTTGCTTTAGAATCAAAATTATCTTTTATGGTCGAAGAAGATGGGCAATTGCTGGTCTATGGAAAGGATAATGCCGTAAAAGAATTTGTAAGAAAAATGACGACACTGACCAGTAGACTTTAAATTTTTTATTTTGCTATTTTCTCAGAAGAATTTCTAAATGGGAATTTTCCACAAATAATAAGACTCTGTTTGTTACATGCTTAAGCGATTGCTTTGAGAAAGAAAAAAGGACTCATGATATGCACGATTTTTCTTCTGGTATTCTCAGCTGCAGCTGGATTAAGTTCGGTTAGTTTTGTTAATGGGGGTTCTTACGTTTGGCATTATTCTAGTATTTTCATTTGGGCAGATGGAACTTACGAACCCGCTTCAGCGCCTATACAAAGAATTGCTGATGATCGTTACATTTTAACAAACGATGTTTATGGTGGGATATCTTTGCAGAAGAGTAATATCATAATTGAGGGAAACGGGCGCAGAATTTTTGGCAATTGGGGAACTGGATTACTCTTACAGAATGTAACTGACGTTACTGTTCAGAATGTAAAAATCCTCTACTTTGATAACGGAATATACTTAGAAAATTCTAATAACACCTTATTGAAGAACAATACACTTTTCAACTGTGGAATTACTCTTGCTAAGAATTCAATAAATAACCATATAAATGGTAATAATGTTAGTTCAATAATTTCTGTTCAATCCGGTAATAACAACACTATCGTAGGCAATATTGCAGGCGGGGTTTCAATCGCTTGGTCGATGAATGTCACGGTAGGGAATAATATTCTCTCAGATGCTAAACTCGCGAATAATACCTCAATCTCGGGTGGCTTCACAGAAGGCATAAGCGTAGATAATTGCAACAACTCCTTTGTTTATGGCAATATTATTGAGCGTAAAGGATTGGGCATAAACATTTGGTATAGCAACAATATTACTTTTAGAAATAACAGTCTAAGAGAAAATCAGTTTGGATTTAAGCTTGTAGGTAATAATTTACAGACTAATTTGCAGAATATTGATTTATCAAATACCATTAATGGAAAACCGGTTTATTTCCTGATCAATGTAACTGATTATAAGGTGCCTAACAATGCAGGTTGGATAGCAGCAATCAACTGTAGAAATATAACTGTAGAAAGTTGGACCTCGATTCCTAACTGGGATGGAATCCTCTTTGCGTATACAACAGACTCAAAAATCATCAATTCAGATTTGAAAAATAACTTTAACGCAATCCGATTTGATAATGTTTCAAACTGCTTGATAAATCAGAACCATTTGGTGGATAATCAGTATGCTGCTTTAGTTTTTAAAAATACTACCGACTGCGTAGTAACTCAGAATAATGTTATAAATAATTATTGCTTTTTTGATATATGGCATAACTCATTAAATAATGTGTTTTATCAAAACAACTTTGTTGGCAACTGGACAGGAACTTTGGATAAAGCTCTTGGGAGCAAATGGGATAATGGATATGAAGGTAACTACTGGAGTTGTTATACTGGAATAGATTTAGATAAAAATGGGGTAGGTGATTCCCCATTTTTAATTGATGCTTTTTCAGGAGAAAAGGACAATTACCCCAAACTTTCTCCCTTCGGAAACGAAATTGAACCACCTATTCAGCAAGGTTCCTCATATGTACCTCTTGCTATGCCTGAAGAATACATCAATTATACGATAAGTAATATTAACGGAGATTTATGGGCAATAATCGATGGGGTATATCCCATGCATATGAATTATGGTTTAGGGCAGGCTTTATCGCTTGTATATCCCATTCCACCAAACACAACTAACATACATGTGAAGCTAAACGGTGAAGAATTGAGCATTAGGAATTATAGTGAGGTGGATCCCACTGCGACACATTACACGGACATTGGAAGTTGGTCTATGATTTATTGTTCAGTGAATTCAATAGTAGAAGACTTCTTGTTAGAAATCCATTATGAACACCCTATCCAGATCATAAATGGTAACTACACCTTTCTCTATGACTTGAACATCAGTCCATATCTTTCATTGTCAAGTATAAATTCCGTAGCTCATTTCAACATCCGGTTAGAGAATACCTCTTTCAATCTTAATGTCTACACAACGGGGTTCCAAGGGAAATGGACTCCGATAGGTTATAATGTCACAGGAGCTACATCAACAGTTTCTTTTGATATAGTATCTGAGTATGGAAAACCTCTCGCAGGTGATGTTGCTTTCGTTTTAATCGATAAAACAATACCTGAACTACCTGCATGGATTACGATATTTTGTCTAATTATCAGTACAGGAGCAATTCTGGTTATCCGCAACTCTAAGCTTAAAAAAGTTCAAGAGAGAAACATATAGAATAAAAGCTTATTTTTCGCTCTCCTTCAGGTCTATAGAAGAGTATTTATCGCATTAATCTGGGTTCGTCATCCCAGCTGTCACGGCGTTTCCGATAGACCGGGATTTCATATTCAAACAAAGGAACCTTTCTCAAATAAATTCTCCTTCAAAGCGAAGGTAGGCTGTATTCACTTAAAGATTTTGTCTATATAAGATCTATAGAATATATAGAAAAAAGAGTCTAATCAACGAATCAATACAGGCATACGCGGGTTTAATGAAGCCCTGATATAACGACAACAACGAGATAAATTGGTAAATGAATAAACAGCTTAGTGACAATTTTGGTTGCTCCAAATAATAAATAGGTTTGGTATTTGTAGATTTTCCGAAAACTTAATTCAGAGCCCTGAAGGTAATTTACTAAGAGGCGATTGGATGAAGAAAGAAATAAACCCAGAATTGCCTCGATGCGAAAAATGCGGCCAAATCATAGATGACTGCAAATGCACCTGCCCTTATTGTGGCGAAACTTCTGGTTGCCAATGCTGCGTCGGCTACGGAAAAGCAACGGGCGGATAATCATATCTGCAAAACCATTTTTCGCCTGCAATTTAGTATTTATCTTGTGGAATTGGTGAAAAAATGACAATTGAGAGCATAAACTGGATGGCTGGAGGGCCACAGGGAAGTGGAGTAGATACTGCAGCGAACATATTTGGGCGTGCATGTGGTTATGCTGGCCTTTACGTGTTTGGCAGGAGAGAGTATCACTCAAACATCAAAGGATTGCACAGTTATTTCCATCTGCGCATATCGCCAAAAGAGGTTTTAGCAAATGTGAATGCGGTTGATTTGCTTGCTGCTTTTGACGCTGAGACTGCGGTACGTCATATAAATGAGGTAGTTCCAGGCGGCGGGATAATAGTAGACAGCCAACTGCTTAACATGAAGGTGTTAGACATACAGACCTTGCCTCCTGAATTCAAAGCTGAAATCCGGGGATTTATGAAAGAAAATAGCCTCGGAGAAACCCTAAATGATTGGCTTGAATACTTAAAAAAGAAAAATATCCAGATTTTTCCCGTTCCATATGGGAGGTTGCTTCTCCAAATCGGTCAAAAGCTTGGAATAACCCAAATTAGTAAAATCACTCGCATGACTAATGTTTTAACTATAGGCGTTTCTTTAGCTCTTTTAAGATTTGATAAGCAACTTGCAGAAAAGGCAGTGAGAGCAAACTTTGAAACGAAACCAAAAATTGCAGAAATGAACATTATTGCTTTTAATCATGCATACGATTTTGCAGAGCAGTCCTTCAAAGAGCAGTTCAAGCATAAATTACAGAAAATCGACGTAAAAGAGCAGCGCCTATTTCTAACTGGGAATCAAGCTGTCGCGATGGGTAAAGTATTAGGTGGTTGTAGAGTGCAAACATATTATCCTATTACTCCAGCTGCAGATGAGAGCGAATATCTTGAAGCCCATGAGATACTTAAGACGAACAGAGAAGACGAATCTATACTAGTTATTCAAACGGAGGATGAGATTGCAGCGATAAATTCTGCTTCGGGAGCGGTTTTAGCAGGTGCAAGAGCTGCAACCTCTACGTCTGGACCAGGTTTTTCTTTAATGGCGGAAGGGTTGAGTTGGGCAGGGAATAGTGAAATCCCCGTAGTAATTACCTATTATCAGCGTGGTGCTCCAGCAACCGGATTACCTACTCGGCATGGCCAGTCGGATCTGCAATTTGTGATTCATGCTGGACATGGCGAGTTCTCAAGAATAATTTTAGCGTCAGGCGATATCAAAGAATGCTTCTATGATGCTGCTAAAGTGTTTAACTTGGCTGAGAAATATCAAATGCCGGCTATACATTTATTGGATAAAGCTATGGCAAACTGCAACCAGACTTATCCAGTCTTTGATTATGGTAATTTCAAAATTGAACGTGGACTGATACTATCCGAAAAGGACTTGGAGGGCAAAGATTACAAGCGGTTCCGTTTTACCGAATCTGGTGTTTCACCTAGAGTATTATTAGGTACAAAAAATGGAGTTCACTGGCATACAGGTGATGAACACAATGAGAGCGGGCATATTAGCGAAGAACCTGTAAACCGAATTTTGATGATGGAAAAGAGAATGAAAAAACTAGACTGGATTGAGAAGGAAATACCAATGGAAGATAAACTTGCGTTTTTTGGTGAACAAATCTCGGAAAATATTATTGTTAGTTGGGGTTCACCTAAAGGAGCGATAATTGAATCTCTTTCCATGCTCAAAGAAGAGGGATTAAAAGCAGGATTCATACAGGTTCGCCTAATTAGCCCCTTCCCGACCGAATCTATAAAAGAAGCTCTTAGGGGCAAGAAACGCATAATCGATATCGAAGATAATTATTCCGGTCAACTAGGCGAGGTTATTAAAGAGAAAACAGGAATAGCCCCCAACTACCATATCCTAAAATATTCGGGACGTCCGATGACTACAACCGAAGTTTACGATGCTATTAAACTAATTTTAACCGATAAAGCGTCAAAGAGGCAGGTTTTGAATTATGGATCTTAAACCTTCAGATTTTAAAACCGACGTATTTGCAGACTGGTGCCCAGCCTGTGGTAATTTTGGCATAATGAATGCGTTACAGATGGCTTTTGCAGAATTAGGGTTAGAACCTCATAAGATCGTGATGGTTTCAGGTATAGGTTGCTCTGGTAAGCATGCCCACAACGTCAAGTGTTATGGTGTTCACACTCTCCATGGACGGACCTTGCCGTTTGCTATGGGAATCAAAGCAGCCAATCCAAACCTGGAAGTTGTGGCAATAGGCGGTGACGGTGATGGACTAGGTATAGGTGTGGGGCACTTTGTCAATGCTGGAAGACGAAATTTCGACATGACCTACATAATTAACAATAATGGTGTATACGGCTTAACAAAAGGTCAAGCAGCCCCCACGTTGCAAAGAGGAATGAAAACCAAGTCCCTACCAAGACCTAACATTAACGAACCAGTTAATCCAATCGGCTTAGCGTTGATTTCTGGATTCACATTTGTTTCACGTTCATACGCTTATGATGTACGACATCTAAAAGAAATAATAAAACAAGGAATCCAACACAAAGGTTTAGCATTTATAGAAATCTTACAGCCGTGCCCCACATATAATGACATCTATACAAAAGACTGGTACGCTGGAGAAGATCGCCAAGACTCCCAAGGTAAACCGCAAAGCAGGCTTTACAAACTAGAGGAATCAAGCTTCAACTACGATGTTAAAGATTGGAATGAAGACTTCAAAAAGAAAATGGCTGCACTGGAAAAAGCGCAAGAATGGGGTGATAGAATCCCAATAGGTGTCTTCTATAAGAATGAGTTAGAACCTACTTTCCAAGAACGTTACAGCAAACGGGTATCATTCTATATGACTAAACCTCCGGCAAAACAGGAACTTGTTGACCAGAATGGAAACAGCTCAGTAAATCTTGACGAATTCTTAGATGATCTTAAAACAAGCTGAAAACTAAAGCCAAAAAAAGAAGAAGCAGAAAATTTCTCCGTTTTTTCTATTTTTCATTATTAAAAATAATGGTATTAGAGAATAAAACGAAAATAATTGATTTAGTAGGATTTAGAGTATACTAAATTTTCCGTATTTTCCGATGTTTAGTTGAATTTCGCCTTTGAAACTGGTTATGTAGCCATTTTCTATTTTGATTTTGTCACCTATGTTTATTTGGTCAATTTGCTCGTTCCACAAGGTTAGTTTTATTGTTCCTGAGTCATCCTGGACTATAGCATCTGCTACATTGAAAACTTCATCTCTAAACTTAGATTGGACCTGGCGTGTGGGGCTTTTGTCAACTACTTGAGCTTCGACTTCGATTCGTTTCATTCCATTCTGTAAATCTTTAATTTCCAAAGTTAAACACTCCTAATTATCATGCGTGGGAATATGTTCTATAGATAGATTTTACTTGCAGAAAAGTTCTCCAATGATATAAATCTTGCTAACAACATAAAACAAGAAAAAGGTAGATGCCCCTAAAAAGGGCAGTATGAAATGCTAATTCTTAGACGCCTAGTAATGCCATGATTAAGATTGTAGCAACCATAGCTCCTGCAGAGGTCAGTATGCATTTTGGCCATGAGAACTCAGGCAGTAAGGCCTTGACGATAAAGGCGCCTAAGGCGGCTAGCCAGGTGTAGGTTAAGATGGAAATTGCTGCAGCGATGAGAGTATAGGTTGAAGTTACAGTCATTATAGAGTTGCTTATGATCTGGGATTCTCCTGAAAGGATGGTCAGAAATTCAGTTGGATAATAGAGTGTAGGCAGAGTTGTTGTGGCTACTAAACCTATTAATGATTGCACAACAAGCACGATAAGGGCTAAACCGACTGCGATAAACATAGGCTTCCAGATTACGTTTCCTTTTAGGCCTTTGATTATTAAGTACATAAATCCGGTGAACAGTAACCATTCGGCTGCGAATTGAAGCAAGACCTGTTGTAGGATTGTGATTAAGAAGGTAGTATCACCGTAAATTTGCAATGGAGTTTGGTATAATCCTCTGAAGAATAAGCCTTGTACTAGCAGGGTTATGTCAGAGGCTGTGGAGAATGAGAAATCCATTACTATTGAGGTTATATTTTCCCATTTTGCATCTCCAGTCATTTGCCAGTTTGGAGCAGATGACCCGACAGGGACAGTTATGTTATTCCAGACATCAACTGATGAATTAGCGAAGGCGGGGGTTAAGTCATACTTAAAATAATTAGCATCGCTTAAGGAGTATAATGTCAAACTAACTTTTATGGGAGTCTGTTGCGGCTCAACGATTTTTATGCGCATAGACAAGTTTTTGAAGCTTTCTGAGCCACAATTTACCGAATTAAAATTAGCTAATGCTAAGGATATATCATTATTACCTGAGGAGGAAAATTGCAGACTGCTATTTCCGTAGAAGGTGTTGTTTATGAAATCATCATAATTATTAGTTATAGTAACACCTGAACTAGTGAGCCAAAGAGTAGAGTTTTGTGTCCAGGCACCTAATTCAGTGGATGCTGGAGAGGTTTGTTCATAGTTGGTTTTTCCGTATAGAGAATAATAGAATCCGCTCTGCACGGCTATAAAGAGAATAAATACAACGATAACACCCAGATATTTAGGATTTTGAATTATATCTTTAAAGACCTTATGTGGGGCATACAGTACTTTGAGGACATCTTGAGCAAACAATCGTTTAGACTCCGTTTACCCAATCTGCGTTTTGAATGTATTAAGGGTTTGCCATAATCCCATGCAGATGGTACTATATACCTAGTTTGAGCCGTCGATAGGTGGTGTAGTCTACATATTGGGCAAATGGGTTTTCAGCTTGGTGTTTAACTGTTATTTTTTGGCGTTGACGTTTATCTGGAAGTTGGCTTGTGGTTCTTAATAGGTATGCATCGCTTCCTGCGCCTGAACCGTAGCTGGCAATTATGACGCGGTCATCTGGTTTGGCTATATCTAGCACTGCAGCTAGGCCTACTGGTGCGCAGGCAGAGTATGTGTTGCCAAACTTGTTGACCATGAGTGAAGAGAGGTATTGTTCGTCTTTGAATCCTAGGTCTTTAGCTACTTTAACTGGGAATGCGGGGTTTGGTTGATGTGGAACAAAGTAGTTAACATCGGATGGTTTTAGGTTAAGTTTGGTCATGAGTTTTGTGACAGCTTTTTTGACATGTTTAAAGTATGCTGGGTCTCCTGTGAATCTTCCACCGTGCATTGGATATACTTCGCCGTCGCGGCGCCAGAAGTCAGGTGTATCAGATGTACATGAGTACCATCCTTCGATTTCAGCTATTACATCATGTTTGCCGAAGATGAAGGCTGCTGCGCCATACCCAACAAAATGATCTAACTCTCCGCCAGGGAATCCTCGTGGGGCAGATTGTGAGTTGTCAGAGCCTATTACCATAGCGTTGTGGATTCCTGAGTTCGGATAATTTATGAGTGCCACAGCGTCTTTGAACATGCTGGTTGCGGCTTTACATGCAAATTCTGTATCTACCGCATCTACGCTTTGTATATCATCATCTTCTTCGCCTAGTTTTAGGACTTGAGCGACCTTTGAGGCGATGGGTTTTACGGCGTATGGGTTAGATTCGGAACCTACGTATACCTTTCCAACTTGTTTACTGTCTACACCTGAGTGGATAAGCGCGTTTTTTCCTGCTTCTACAGCGGCTGTTACTGAATCTTCATCTACGAAAGGTATTGCACGTTCCAGGTTGCCTTCTTTTATTCTAAACCGAGAAGTATAAACGCCATAGCCCACTATACCGGGTAAATCGTATTCTTTAGTTGGCTTTGATATGATGTATTCTTGATGAGGATAATATTCATCTGCTAGAGTAAAGGTTAAGGAGATAGTAGGAATAACATCACTTTTGCCTACAGAATATCGTCTTCTGAATCTTGGAACAACTTCTCGACCTTCAAGAGCGGAAAAATCTACGTCTTCATTATCTTTTATGATTTGGTCTGTAAGTCGTCCAGGCACACGGATTTTTCCGTCATGGAAGGAAACTATACCATACACGAAACTTCCTAGTTTTATGAATTTGTTAGTCGGTTCAGAAACTAATGTGCATAGTTCAAGTTTGCCTTTGTCAAAAAAGAGATCGGCGGAAGCCATTTTTTCGTAGCTTTTTCTTCCACAAACGCTACAGTAATCTCGGACCTCAAAATATTCTGCACCACATATTTTGCATTTGCTTGCTTTTAGTCTATCTCCGAGATATGAGACTCGCCGTTCAATTGGTTCACTACTCATTCATTGTGCCTCCCGAAAATGCATACGTGTGATTTTGTACCGAATCCTTCAAGCTCTTGTGAGCAGCCGTACTGGAGGGGAGTTTCGGTTACGGCTTGTCTATCTTTGGCTTCATTTCTAAGCTGTTTGTAGATTTCAAAGATTTGGGCGCCTCCTGTTGCTCCGAGGGGGTTGCCGTCTGCTTTTAGGCCTCCATTTAGGTTGGTGAATAATTTTCTACCGTTTACTTCGTAGTATCCTTTGTAATCTTGGCAACTTTGGTAAATGTTTTTCCATGCGGTGCCTTCGGGGCAGAAGCCCATGTCTTCAAGAGAGACCATCTCGGTTAGTGTTGACTGGTCGTATAATTCTACAATTTGGATATCTTTGAGTTTTTTATTTGCTCGTTTTAATGCGTTTTCCGTAGCGAGTTTTGTAGCTGTGAAGTGAGTCAAATCGTCGCGGGCTGGAAAATTTAGATAATCAGTAGCTGAAGCGGCACCTAAAACATAGATGGGGTTGTCGGTTATTTTTTTGGCCATATCTTCGCTGGTTACAATTAATGCTGTTGATCCATCTGAAATTGGTGCGAAGTCGTAAAGGCCTAAGGATTTACGTGCTGCTTTTCGCGAGTTTAATACGTTATCTATAGTTATTTTTCTCTGGAATTGAGCATATTCGTTCTTCGTTGCGTGCTCATGATTTTTTACGGCTATTTGTGCTAGAGCTGTATAGAAGGTCTCTAAATCTTGTCCTTTTATGCTGTATTTTTTGATGTAGGCTCTTAGCATTAATTCGTGATTTGATTCTGGGGTACATCCAGCATAGTAACTCCAGGGATCTTCAAGAAGCATAAGATCATCGCGGATTTTATCCCATCGGTCAGTCATTTTTTCTATACCGCCGACGAGCACGGTATTGTATATACCTGCCTTTATGGCGTAGCAGGCAATTTTGAGCGCAGCACTTACGGATCGTGTCACTTCCATTGGAACGTGAAGCTCGGTAAGTTCAGATAGAAAGCCTTCCTCTAAGCCTAATTTGTTCGTAATCGGCAAGAAGTAATCTGAGAGGTAACATGCTTCAAGACTTTTTCGTTCTATGCCACATTCTTGGGAGGCACTTAACCAAGCTTCTTCTATGAGCTTTTCTGGTTCTTTGCCATAATGTTCCCCAAACTTGGTTCGACCAACAGCAACAATAGCAGGACAATTTTGCATAATATCGCTCTTCTAAATTCATTAAGACGTTTTCTAAATGGCATTTAAGTGTTTTCCAAATACGCACATTTTTTGCCACTAATAATACATATACTAACGGCTAATTCTATTATAAATGAACCCCTAAATGTGGAGTTATTTTGAGTTTGAGTTAACCACTTCAGTTTGAGTGATTTTTTTCTTTAATTGCTCGATGAGATTTGTTAGCTTGTAACTTAATTCTACTGGGTAAGTAGGCGCATTGGTTAGTCGCTTATATTTTTCGGGGAGGTTAGAGAGGTTTTTTGCAGCGGTCATTCTTATCTCATCTAAAGTAGGCATATTTTGGATCATTTTACCCTTCTCCATGATTCTAGTAAGCAAGGGTTCTCCCTCTATTTGCTCAGTTTCCAATGCGATTATATCTTTGAGATATTGCGTTTTTTCATCAGTAAACCGGTAGACTTGCTTTCGACCTGGGAGAGTTACTTTTCCTTCACTTAACTTCATTAAAGGTGAAAATACGCCTATGCTGTTTTCTATTTCAGATAATTTATAAATAACATCAAGGTGGGGGTAATCTGTTGAGGTACCCATTTTGGTGCCTACTCCATAGGCGTCGATTTCTGCCTCTTTATGTTGCAGTTCCGCTATCTTGTATTCATCCAGATCGCCACTTGCGAAAATTGTAATATAGTCTAAACAATTCTGGTCTAGTAAAGCGCGGATTTTCTTACTTGCCTGTGCAAGATCGCCGCTGTCAATTCTAACTCCGATTAGTCTATGCCCTGTTTGTTCTAATTCTTTGGCAACTATAACAGCTTTTTCGGCCCCGGCGAAGTCACTGTAAGTGTCGATTAGCAGTGTTGATTTGTCGGGAAAGGTTTTTGTGAATGCTCGGAAAGCGTCGATTTCTTTTTTGTATGACATGACAAAGGAGTGCGCCATTGTTCCGAAAATGGGAATGCCGTAAACCAGTCCCGCGAGGACGTTTGATGTTCCTGAGCATCCTGCTATGTAGCTGCTTCGGGCTACTTTCATGCCAGCGTCGATACCATGTTCGCGTCTTAAACCGAATTCGACCACAGGCTTGCCGTTAGCGGCATGTACAACTCTGG
>CAZWRU010000007.1:26290-65092 GCA_964636425.1 uncultured Candidatus Bathyarchaeia archaeon | reverse complement strand
TAAAGCAACTACTGAACACTCAAAAACCAAAGACATACTCTCCGTTCAAAAACTGCTTAGACAGCGAAACATAAAAAACACACTACGCTATACCCAGTTACTGGCGTTACCTCAAAACGAAGAATACATCTGCAAAGCAGTAAAGACAGTTGAAGAAACAACAGCCCTCATCGAAGCCGGATTCCAACACGTAACCGACATCGGCGATACAAAACTGTTCCGCAAACTGAAAACTTCATATTTAGGAACACGATAGGTTCGTAGTCCATCTTGGGGGCTCGTAGTCTAGTACGGATTATGACACTGGCCTGCGGAGCCGGAGGTCCTGGGTTCAAATCCCAGCGGGCCCGCCATACCAATAGAATGTTTGCTAATTTCTTTCTTTTGTATAAATTTCTTAGATGTTGCTAGGAGGAGTAAGAGATTTATCAGTATTAGGTAGGCGGGAAAGGCTATTTCTGAAAATGCTGATGAGGTAGCTACTATAAAACTTGTTATTGGCCCAAATATGCCGATAAGGAAGGGCCATACTGATTCTGTTTGCGGATTTCGCCAGGCTTTAGTGAGTGTGGGTATCGCTGCTAAGGTATCACTTAGGATGGCAAAGATGATGGCTAAATTTGGGTCATGGGTTACATACCAAAACACAATGGCTAAGGCAGAAAATGCCCCGCATAGATAATCAAAGGATGATATTTTCCAGGTAGCTTTTTTTGTAAAAAAAGAAGCCATAAATATCATAAAAGGTGAAACCCCCGACATTAGCACGGGCAAAACGGCCCAAGTTACACCGACGGAAAAAGAAGCGGCAGTTGCTATAAACGGAGCAATTGACCACATAAACCAAGTTACCCTATTTGGTATAGTCTGGCCTCTGAACATAGAACGTATGTACCCTAAGGCGCCAAGTAAGGAAGCAAAAGCAGCAACCAGCACAATATACTCTAGCATATACGTCGTATTAGAAGCTCAAATATTTTAATTCCAGCATATAAAACACTACTTTATTATGAACCCCAAGGGGGTGCAGAGTATTTGATTATTCTCTGCTTGAAAGGATAACTATATAGTCGGCTGTATCAGCGCACATGTCAGCGGCGTATTCTATAAATTCAATTAGGTCATCAAATATGACCAGCGCACCAGGATTGATTTCATTGCCATACTTTACAAATAACCCCTTAGTTTTCAGATACTCCTTGTCAATTGAGTATTCGATGTCTTCTACCTTTTTAGCCTCACCTATAGCCTCATTAGGATTAGAAGAGATCTTTTCTACACCTTCACTAAGAACCTGAGCTGCTTCAACCAACTTTGAAGTCATAAACAAGGTTTTATTCATTAATTCCACAGGAATTTTTGCCTCGCCCAACATATCCAGACAACGCGCAGCATCTTTTACATAATCAGCCATAGTGTCTAATCGTTTCACCAAGTGCAGCAAATCCTCGCGGTAATCTGCAACTAGCGCAACGCCTTTAGAGAGTTCCTTAAAAGCCTCCGTTCGAAGCTGGTCAACTTCTTCTTCTGTAGAATACAAAGTCTGAAGAGAGACTCTTGTGTCAACTAGGTTGCCTTCTGAAAAGCTTTTAGTTGCCTTATGTAACAAAATCACAGTATCAAAGGCTTTAGCTATTTGATTGTGAGCTAATTCTAAACCTTTTGTACGACGACGTTTTTCAAACCAGGCATAGCTTCGTTTCTCCACAGTAAAATCTCCTTTACAATATTTTGCCCTGTAAGGATATAACCCTTCTTATAATTTGAATTTACAAGTCAATTTGTACAACAAAATACTACTTAAAAGTGTATATATTTTCATGCGTATGTAGTTTAAAATGGATTATTCAGACAGCACAGTTTTTGCGAGCCGAATTTTATCAGCCAAGCTTCTCATTAGTGTGTTGGTTACCTTAACTTTTATTCCAAGTTGTTCGATGCGGTTTTTTTGAGAGGCATCGGCAATATCGATTATGAATACATCGAGGAAATCCGCGTAAAGTTTTGCCACTGAAAACGCTGATACTTCCAGACCCAACCCGCGCAGCAATTTGTCGGCTGGACCTTTCACGGGCGCACCTGCAATAATGGGGCTTAAAGCAACTTTTCTAGCTTTTGTTGCTTTGAGTGCTTCACGAACCCCCTTTAAACCTAGAATGGTGCCAACGCTAACAATTGGATTACTCGGACAAATTATTACTAAATCGGCATTTTTAATGGAAGGAACCACTTTGGGAGAGGGCTTAGCTTTATCAGACCCTAAAAAAGTAACACCCAGAACCTCATCTACTGAACCTCTTTTAACAAAGTATTCTTCAAAATGTATAGAACCTTGCTTGGTTGTGATGTGGGTTTCAAACTTATCATCGGACATAGGTAAAATTCTAGCCGTAACGCCTAATGCTTTGCTGATTTCTGAACTAATCTGGGAAAGAGTCGCCCCTTGTTTTAGGCGTTGCGTCCGGAACATGTGAGTAGCTAAATCTCGGTCTCCAAGGTTAAACCAAGTTTCATAGCCGAATTTTTTTAAGGAATCAAGAAAATGAAAAGTATCACCTTTAATCCCCCAGCCTTTCTTATTATCCACAATACCAGCAAGGGTATAGGTAACTATGTCTACGTCAGGAGAGATATGCAGCCCATATAATTGCATGTCATCACCTGTATTCACTATTACGGACAATTCTTTCTCATCGATAATTTTGACTATCCCATTAAGAAATCGTGCGCCCCCTACGCCCCCTGCTAAAGCGGTAATCATCGCTAATCTTTCCTCAGAGTGTCTTGCAAGTAAGTTAATAAGCAAATATTTGAATTGAACGCTCCCCTCAAGAAAGAAAATCATTAAGTAAATTGGAGAACTTGTTCTTTTGCTTTCAGAAGCCTAAGATCAGGGGATTAACTTGTTTCTGGTTTATAGTACGCGCTATCTTTTGGAAATGGAAGCGACATACGCATAGGATTAAATATATTATCCAAGACTTTAAAGTCAGATTGGCTAATGATAAATTTTTTAGAAAACCCAATTTCAGAATACAGAATTAAAAGGAAAAAAATCGTTAAGGCTTAAAGGCCTTATAGAGTTTATTCTTCTTCAGTTTCTTCTTCGACTTCTTCTATTTCGACGTCTTCCGCTTCGGCTACTTCTTCTTCGACTTCTTCAATTTCTGGCTTAGCTATCGGAACGGATTTTTGACCTGCTGGCCTGATTGGTTGACCGACTAGTTTAGATTTTCGAATGCCTACGTGTCTTAGCGGTGCAACTAGCTTAGATTCGTTATAGATGTCTGAAGCAATTTTGCCTAGAACCATTTCTTGTACGAACTGGTCAAGAGTGAGCGCTGCAGATTTTTCTTTGATTGTTTTTGTCATGATTTGGCGGATAGTTTTTTCCTGTGAAGTCTTTATTCTAGATAGTGTTAATGCTGAAACAGCTACTCGTAGTTTATAGCCGTCTTTTGTGGTTAAGTTGAAAAGACCGTCTACTTTAGTTGTTCTTCGGCGCACCAAGCTCCTCAGGTAATCACGGCTATATTCGTGACCTTTGAATAGGGTGCGCGCTGTTTTTCCTTCTATCTCATTGACTTGGAAGAACATCTTCAAATATTGATGTGAGAAGTCGCCTGTTATGTCGTAAAGTGTAGCTTCAGCGACTCTTCCGATAAGTAGATCTTGTTCAGCTGCTGGCACAGAACCTATCTCAACATTGCCAAAGTACGGCGGCGCCACTATCATATACCAACTTTTACTGCGCCACTTATCACGTACATGTTTAGTTGTTTTCGAAGACATGTTAACCCTCTGAACGCCTTCTCACAATCTCAAAGAGATATTAAAAGGTTTAGCGTTTGAGTCGAATCTCTTCCATATCACACATGTATTTACGCAACACTTTAGGTATGCGAATTGAGCCGTCTTCTTGCTGGCAATTTTCTAGTATAGCAACTATAGTTCTGCCAGTAGCTATCGCCGTTGAGTTTAAAGTGTGAACAAAACCTTTCGGCGGCGCCCCTTCCTTTTCGCGGTAACGTATGTTTAACCGGCGGGCTTGGTAATCGGTACAATTGCTGCATGAGACCACTTCGCGAAAATCACCTTGTGCAGGCATCCAAGCTTCAAAATCATATTTTTTAGCCGCAACAGTACCTAAGTCGCCTGTACACACGTTAACCATCCGGTAAGGAAGTTCAAGCTTCTGTAGCATCTCCTCCACATTTTTGGCTAGCTCTTCGTGCAGCTGCCAAGAATCTTCAGGAGCACAGTAGATGAATTGTTCTATCTTGTTAAATTGGTGTGTACGGAATATTCCGCGGGTGTCTTTTCCATGCGCACCAGCTTCTTTACGGAAACAAGCGCTTAAACCTGAAAGTTTAAGCGGCAAATTATCCAGCTTGAAAACCTCATTCATATACATAGCCGCCATAGGATGCTCAGAAGTCGCAATAAGAAACAGATCTTCATTTTCGACTTTATAGAGAACATCTGCAAAATCACCTAAAGAGGTTACCCCTTCATAGGCTTGGCGATTCATAAAATATGGGGGCTCAATTAAAGTGTAACCTTTGTTAGTCATTACTTCTAAGGCAAAATTCATCAGTGCCATATCTAAAAGGACCCCTGCACCCTTGAAAAAGAAGAATCTTGCACCAGCGATTTTGCCCGCCCGTTCAACATCCACTATATCTAAAGCACTCGCTAAATCGATATGGTTCTTAACTGGGAAACTAAACTGGGGAATTACCCCCCAAGTTTTAACTAAAATATTATCATGATCATCTTTACCGAAGGGAACAGATTCATGCATCAAATTGGGCAGAGTTAAAAGAAGCTCATGAATTCGTTCTTCTTCACCCGCGACTTCTTTGTCCAGAGTCGAGATGTCTGCATCTATAGATCTTGCTTTGGTCAGATTTTCTGCAATATCTTTACCAGCTTTTTTTAAGGCAGCAATTTCTGTAGTGCAAACTTTCCGATCATGACGAAGATCATTAAGCTTAGATAGATTAGTTCTCCATTGTTTATCTAACGCAATGAGCTCGTCGAATAAAGTAAGATTTTCAGGATTACCTCTCTTTTCTAAGTTATCTCTAACTAAATCCGGCACATCTCGGATGAGTTTAATGTCTAGCATATTCCTCACGAAGCAGATAGTTAATTCTACTTTAAATTCGGTATTTAAACCTGCCATTTGAAGACCAAGAGCTGCCCGTTACTAAACTGATTCTTGATGGATTAAATCATTTAGAAAAATTCACTAATATCAAAGATTTAAAAAAGGAGAAAATTTGTGAATAAAAATTTTAAGAGCATATTTTAGAATCAATTAGCAAGAAATCAAGTAAAACCGTGTTTTTTGGACAGGATAGACACTGGGTTTAGTGGTTAAAAAATGGAAGAAAATGAAGTGTGGTTTAGTTTCTACTTTGGTTTGCTCTGTTTTGAGTTATTTATTTAAGGTTATTTCCATCGTAGAAACCATTCTGGACTTGGTCTCTCCTTCACGTGGTGGCATTTCGGCTGTTCCTATTGCAATTTTTGTAACTTTGAGGTCTTTTACGAATCGGTTTCGGGCTATTTCAGCCACGTCGACTGCGGTAGTTATTGCTTGGCCTCGGGCTTTTAATGTTATTTCTTTGGAGGCTCCTGATGAGAGACTGGTTATAATTGCCAGAACATAGTTCATTGGTGGTTTGTTTCCGATGAAAATTACGTCTGCATTTTCGGTCATTTTGTTTTTACTCCTTTTTGTGTTTTATGTAACGTTGCTGGTGTCTTTTGCGGTTATCCGCGACAGCGCGTTACTGAATTTATGTATTTTGATATCTTACTTATAAGTTCTAGTACAAAAATACACAAAAATCAACAATAGGTGCAACCATAAAATAAACTAAATGAGCTCAATTAGAAAAAACATGCTAAAAACCGCATAACACAACTTCACCAAAAAGGTGCTCCGCAAAAAGCCTTTTTCTAAAGACATTTCACTGCCCAACTTTAATAATAAGCACTTACATACAAAATAAAGAACTAGCCTTGCTTACCAAACTAAAAAAGCAAATACAAAAGATGCTCGCCTCAGAAGCAAAAATAGCCCACCGCTTGGGATTAACACCCAACATTGTATCCGTAATCGGTTTTATCCTATCATTACTCGCCGGAATCGCTTACGCGTTAACCACAACGCAGCAGCCAATGTTTCTACTACTTGGAGTAATTTTACTATTTTTATCAGGATTCTGTGATGCTTTAGACGGAATATTAGCACGAACCTATCAGCAAGCTAGCTCATTTGGAGGTTTTCTAGACTCAATGCTAGACAGGTACGCAGATGTATTCATACTCTCAGGCATAATAATAAGCGGATTATGCAACCTTACCGCGGCATTGATAGCATTGATAGGCTCGGTCATGGTTAGTTACAGTAGAGCCAGAGCAGAAGCAATAGGAATAAAAATGGAATCTGTAGGCCTAGTAGAAAGAGCTGAACGCATAATCTTAATCGCTACAGTAAGCCTAATTGCGATTTACTGGATGCCCGCGCTGAACATAGGCATAATACTTCTTGCAATACTGACGAACTTTACAGTAATCCAAAGAGTAACACATGTTTATAAAACCCTGAAAAGGGATAATAAAAATTGAGAATAATAAAAATTGAAGGTTAATATCTGCGTTTTGCACGTGAGTGGCGTTCGCTTTCCGCTCGAACGTTCACAATGCCACGGTGAACAGCACAAGATATGCAGTACCATTTTGTGTCCACCCAAGAAGCTATGTAAGTCCCTTTTGCGCGCAATTCTTTAGCTAATTGGGGTTCAACAAAAGATACTCGTCGTGTAGACCTTTTTGCCTTGTCTCTTGGCACTTGCTGCCCACAATTAGCGCATTGAACCAAGCTACTGCTACCTTTGCTACCTTTTGATCTTCCTCGACTTTTTCTTTTAGATGGCAATTAATTGAACCTCTCGATATTATTCGAGTGAATAGTAAATTTACTGCCTTATATACATGCTCTTGACTTTGAAAAGAAATTGACTTTCATAACACAACCGATAATGATTAAATATCAAATATACCAGCTGCCAATTGGAATCCAGAAATAACTAATTTAATTTACTAATAATTGTATCAAAAAATATACTCGTTTTGCATTACCATTTAAAAAAGAATAGTTGATTTATGTTTAGCAACTCTTAAATTACCCGTTTCTATTTGTTGACATGTAAGTAAAAGCTTGGCTAAGCTTTGAGGTTGTTGTTAGATGTCTGAAATTGGATTGAGAACAATAATGCTCGTAAAAGATGTTATGAGCAGCCCTGTGGTTACCACTTCTGAAGATGTTCCAAGTAACACTATCGCCAAACTTATGAATGAAAATAAGTTAGGGTGCGTAATTGTAAGCAATAAAGACGGCAAACCGCTGGGAATGATAACTGAGCGAGATTTAGTTGTACGTGTCTTAGCCAAGAATTTACAACCTGGCGCCGTGAAAGCCAAGGATATTATGACCTCTCCTTTAGCCACCATAGATCCGGAAGCAACAATAACTGATGCTGCCAGAAGAATGAGCAGACTTGATATCCGCAGACTTGGCGTAATCTACAAAGGTGACCTTGTTGGACTAGTTTCTAGTAAGGATATAATTGGGGTAATGCCTGAGTTTATAGAAATAATTCAGGAGAAGTCACGTATTGAAAGCGCAGGCGCATCTGAGGAGGCAATCGGAACAGAAGAAACTCCCATGTCAGGGTATTGCGATCAATGCGGAAGTTATTCAGAGGGCCTCAAAGAAAAAAATGGACAATTCTTATGCGAAGATTGTGTCATCGAAGAGGAAATTTGATAAATTAAACTCACTTTGTTTTTTAATATAATTAGATACTTTTTTGAGGTTTGAATAAGCAAATAAGTCACTTTGTCCCCTTCTTATTTAGAGCTTAGAAGGCGGTGTTCAATTTGATTGCTGATGTCGTATTAACAAATGCTAAGGCATACATAAAACAGGAAATAATTGATTGCAGCATAGCAATTGAAGAAGGCAAAATTTCCAAAATAGGTAAAGAATCTCAGATGCCTAATGCTGACGAAAAGATAGATCTACATAATCAACTAGTCTTGCCCGGTATTATAGATCCACACGTACATCTTCGTGATGAAGATAAATCCAATAAAGAAACTTTCATCACTGGAACCTCAGCCGCAGTAGCAGGCGGAGTTACAACAGTTTTGGATATGCCAAACAATTCTCCTACAACAATGAGCCCCATTACGTTGAGCAATAGGATAAAACTAGCGGAGAGAAGGATTTTTGTTAACGTCGGGTTTTACTCTGAATTCCCAGTTAATTTAGAGGATATTAAAAAAATTGTTGATGCAGGCGCCGTTGGTTTTAAGCTTTTTTTCGCAGAGCAAATCGGAGGAGTAAACATCGATGATGATGAAGCGATAGCGGAGGCGTTTAAGAAAACAGCTCAAATGAATATCCCAGTAGCTGTTCATGCTGAAGATCATCAGATGCTTAAGAAAGCTACCGAAGAAAGTAAACGGACTAAAAGAGAAGATATAATTGCGTTTCTTAAAGCGCATGATGAGCGCATAGAACATAAAGCTATTGAACACCTAATAGAAATTGTTTCTAAAATTGAAGGTATGCACTTACACTTTTGTCATGTTTCTACTGAGAAAGGTTTGAAGACTATAATTGAGAATAAGAAAACACTCAATAGCTTAACCTGCGAAGTCACACCACATCATTTGTTACTGTCCAATTTAGACTATGATCGGTTAGGGGTACGTGCTTTAACCATACCTCCATTTCGCACTAAAGAGAATGTGGAGTCATTATGGAACGGCATTATGAATAACTCGATTGATATAATAGGTTCTGACCATGCACCGCATACTTTAGAGGATAAAGATACACGTAGTGTTTGGGAGACGAAAGCAGGCATACCTGGTCTTGAAACAACACTTCCTTTGATGTTAACAATGGTTCATAAGAACAAAATAACCCTAGCCCAAGCAGTTAGGTTACTTTCGGAGAAACCCGCAGAGATTTTTGGCTTAAAAGATAGAGGATACATTGAAAGGGGCAAAAACGCGGATTTAGTGGTAATTGATTTTAATGAGAAATTCAAGATAGACGCCTCCAAGTTCCATTCTAAAGCGAAGTTTTCACCTTTTAATGGATGGGAGGTCCGAGGTAAACCTAAACGCACCTTTGTTAATGGTCAATTAGCTATGGATGATCAGGAAATTGCAGTTAAAGCAGGAACCGTGATTATGCCCCGGAGAGAACATAAGTGAATTTCATCTTAGACAGCATGCTTGGAAAACTTGCACGCTGGCTAAGAATGATGGGACATGATGTAAGGTATTCAATAAATCTTGAAGACTCTAAATTGCTAAGTATAGCTAAAGAGGAACAAAGGGTACTATTGACTAGAGATTTCGCACTATATCAGCGAGCTATCGCTAACAATCTTGAAACATACTATTTAGAAGGCTCAACTGAGGCTGAGAGACTTTCAGAATTAGCTGCGCGGTTCAATATACAGCTTAACATTGATTTAGAGAAGTCGCGTTGCCCAAAATGCAACACAAAACTATTGTCGGCAGCTAAAGAAGAGATTGAGAAAAAAGTGGAGCCAAAAACACTTTTGTATTATGATTTTTTTTGGAAGTGTGTTAAATGCCAAGCAGTATATTGGCAAGGTGGACACTGGATAAAAATACGAGCTACTTTAGAAAAAGCTAAAGAAAAACTTGAAGAAAAGAAGACGTGAATTATACTGCGAGCCATTTAAGCGGGATATCTTGGAATGTTCCATCGGGTAGTGTGCGTCTGATTGTTATGGGTAAAACGCCAATATCAAGTTCTTTGAGAGCTATTTCAATCGGGCTGTTTAAACCTGTTCCACCACTTGAAAGACTTTCATCCAGAGCTAGCAAAATTGGTGCACCCATGGAAATTTGGAGCGAGCGAGCGCCCACTATTCGGGCTTTTTCAAAGCGCGTAATT
Organism: uncultured Candidatus Bathyarchaeia archaeon; assembly: GCA_964636425.1. Lineage (GTDB taxonomy): Archaea > Thermoproteota > Bathyarchaeia > Bathyarchaeales > Bathycorpusculaceae > JADGNF01. The sequence continues at coordinate 55,071 of CAZWRU010000007.1, read as the reverse complement.
TTTGGTGGACCCACAGTAACTTTTTCTGCTGAAGGGGACAGTTTAGTAACCTCCCATTCCGCCCATACCGCCTTCCATGCCCGGAGGCATTCCGCCACCTGCCCCCATTGGGGGGGATTTCATTTTCTGAGATGCAATTACGTCATCGATTCTGAGAATTAACATTGCTGCTTCTGCGGCTGATTTGATTATTTGCTTCTTTACAGTTAGGGGTTCAAATACTCCCGCCTTTGACATATCTTGCGGTTTACCAGATAAGACTTCAATTCCAGCCCATGTTTCGCCTTTTTCGTGTCTAGATCTTAATTCAGAGAGTACATCGATAGGATCCAAGCCTGCGTTCTCAGAGAGGGCTATGGTTAAAGATTCTAATGCTTCGGCGAAAGCTTTCACTGCGAGTTGCTCTTTTCCGGCTAAAGTCTCCGCATAATGCTTGAGAACCTTAGACATTTCAAGTTCAGGAGCGCTTCCTCCGGCTACAATTTTTGGTTCATGAATTATATCTCGCACGACACATAATGCATCATGGATTGAGCGCTCTGTTTCTGAGTTCATGCGTGGACTTGAGCCCCTGATTAGAATAGTTACTGCTTTGGGATTCTTAGCGCCCTCAATAAAAGTCATCTTGTCTTCGGCGATTTTTCGTTCTTCCACTAATGCCGCATAACCTAGGTCTTTTGATGTTAAGCTTTCTAAGTTTGTTACTATACTTGCACCAGTTGCTTTGGCTAGTTTTTCCATGTCTGATTTTTTAGCTCTACGAATGGCAACTATGCCTTTTCGGGCAAGAAAGTGTTGTTCTAAATCATCTATACCTTTCTGACAGATCACTACATTTGCGCCAGACGCAACAATTTTTTCCGCCATACCTTTGAGCATGTTTTCTTCTTGTTTAAGGAAGGCTTCAATTTGATCTGGCGTTTCTATGTTAAGTTTAGCATCATATTCGGTTTTCTCGATTTCTAGTGAGGCATCGAGCAAGGCAATTTTGGCTTTTTCTACTCTTTTTGGCATACCCGAATGAACAATTTCTTTGTCGATGACTATTCCTTTAATGAGGCTAGTGTCTCTGAGGGATCCACCTGTTTTCTTTTCTACTCGTACATCATCCACATCGACTTTGTAGGCGTCTTCTTCTTTTTCTGCAACTGTGAGCATTGCTTTGACAACTATGTCAGCAAGGTATTCTTTATGTTCAGCTACAAGTTTACTTGCCATTGAAGTAATTGCCGCTTTTTTAAGGTAAGCATTGTCGGTCAAGTCAACGGGCATGGCAATTTTATTAAGGGTTGAAAGAGCTTTTTCTTGTGCCAATCTATAACCATCAATTATAACAGTCGGATGGATGTTTTTATCGACTAAAGCTTCAGCTTTGCTTAGGAGTTCACCTGCAATTATTACAGCCGAAGTTGTTCCATCTCCAGCTTCATTGTCTTGGGTTTTTGAAACTTCAACAAGCATTTTTGCCGCAGGATTTTGTACATCCATCTCATCTAGTATGGTACGCCCATCGCTAGTTATTGTTACATCACCAAAACTATCAACAAGCATCTTATCCATGCCTTTTGGGCCCAAGGCACTTCTAACACTTTCCGCAACAATTTTTGCCGCAGTTATATTGGTATGTTGAGCTTCTCGCCCTCGAGAACGATTTGTTCCTTCTTTTAATATAAGAACTGGCACGCCACCAGTTTGAGCATTTGATGACAAATCCAATAAACCCCTTTAATGCGAACAACAACAAAACAGTGTAGGCATATAAGTTTTTCTAGAAAACAACCCACTCTTTGATGCTAGAGTTAAAAAATCATCGCAGAGTTGCTAATTTTACGTTTATTGTCGAATAATATATTACCATATTCTAATATACTGAAACTTTAGCTACACCTCTGATTTTTAGCAGTTCAGAGATGAGTTCGCCAGGAATTTTCTTTTCCACAATGAGAGTAAGTTTGGGTTCTGGAGAAAGTTCTGGATCATCAACTATTGCCTGTCTAATACTTAAACCGCTTTTGTTTAAGGCCATAGCTGAGTTGGCCAAGATTCCAGGAGTTTTTGCGTCTACAGGGGTTATTTCAAGTACACCAAGGTTCAGGTGTTTAGCTATTTCTTTTAGCGAGTGCCCCGCAGGTCTTATTTCTTCAAATATTAGTCTTAATTCTCGATTATCCTTGATGGTGGTTATAGTCTCGGTTACAGTTCTTCTATCCACGTTCGCTTCTCGAGCTATGCGAATTGGGGGAAGTTCAATTTTGTTAAGCAGGATTTTTTCGTTTTTAACACTTAGACCATTTTCGACAAGTACGCGCGCTACCTTTAGTCGTTCAGGGTAATGCTCTAGATGTTTTCTTATGCTGTTCCACATTTACAATTAACCTTCAACGTACATTTTTGTACAGTAACGTATAAATATGTTCCCGTTGTTTTCGGTATCAATCCACAAACATATCTTCAAAATAAAGGTGTAACAAATGGCCAAACCTATAAACAAAGATTATTACATAACATTACCAGTCGACGAAACCCCTACATCCTGGTACAATATTCAAGCTGACCTTCCAGAACAACTACCACCACCACTAGACCCTGTAGATAAAAAGCCAATCAACCCAGCGAAGCTAGAAAGAATCTTCGCCAAAGAACTTGTCGCTCAAGAGATGATGCAGGAACGTTTTGTAAAAATCCCAGATGAAGTCTACGATGCATACATCAGACTTCCCAGGCCCAGCATATTGTTCCGAGCTAAAAGACTTGAGGAAGCACTTGGAACACCAGCAGAAATCTACTTCAAATGCGAAAATTTTAGTCCTGCAGGCAGCCACAAAACCAACAGCGCAATCCCTCAGGCCTACTACAATAAGAAGCAGGGAACAGAAAGGCTTGTAACTGAAACTGGAGCAGGCCAATGGGGCACATCTTTAGCTTTTGCGGCCAAACTGTTTGATCTAAAATGCCGCATCTACATGGTCCGAGCTAGCTATAACCAAAAACCTGGCAGAAGGATAATCTCCCAACTCTACGGAGCAGAAATGTTCCCCTCACCAAGCGATCAAACTGAATTTGGAAGAAAGCTAATAAAAGAAAACCCAAATCATAACGGTTCATTAGGCATTGCAATAAGCGAAGCAGTGGAAGATACGCTAAAAGATGAAAAGGCACGCTACACTCTTGGCTCAGTTCTAAATCACGTTTGTATGCACCAAACTATAATTGGCTTAGAAGCAAAAAAGCAATTTGAACTTATAGATACCAAACCAGACATATTTGTAGGCTGCATCGGCGGCGGTTCCAATTTCGCAGGATTCTCGTTCCCATTCATGGCAGACAAACTTAAAGGAAAATCAGACGCTGAATTTATCGCCTGCGAGGCTAGAGCCGTACCTAAAACCACAAGGGGGGCTTACACATACGACTATGGCGATACCGCAGCAACTGCACCAATTATCAAAATGCTCACATTAGGTCATGCTTTTGCCTGCCCACCAATTCACGCAGGTGGACTAAGATACCACGGCATGGCACCGCTTGTGTCTTACTTAATCCATAAAGGTTACATGAAGTCAAGAGCATATGGACAAACAGAAATCTTCGAAGCAGCAAGAACTCTAGCTCAAACTGAAGGATTAATAACTGCACCTGAAACCGCTCACGCCCTAAAATGCGTAATAGATGAAGCACTGGCATGTAAGAAGACAGGTCAAAAGAAAGTCATCGCAATGAACTATAGCGGTCACGGATTACTGGACTTATCATCATATGAACAATTCTTCGCAGGTAAACTCATAGACTTCGAACCAGAAATAATTAATGTCCCATTATTTGAACCATAATAGGGCAAATAACCCCATCCCTCTTTTCTATTTTTTTAAAAAAACGATAGAGAAAAGAAAACATAGTACAAGTATATCTTTAGGAAAAAGGTTGAGATGCTTTTTTGATTTGCCATCGATTAAAAGGTAAACCAGAGCCCAACCGCGCTTTTTGTTTTCATGCTGATTAGAACAGAAGAAAACTATTAGAAAAATGACTGTAAGAGTTAAATATTAACTGTAAGTACTATCACAGTCTATCTCGAAGACATCACGAGAAAGGTTTTCTTAAAAGAAGGACAGGAATATGAGTAGCGAAGAAGTTTCCCGAATAAAAATAAAGTTCCTTATTGAAGAATTAGGTGAAGCGGAAGGAGAATTAGTACGTTTCATGGCGCCGAGAACAGTAGACACAATTGTCCGAAAAATGCCCTTAGAAGGCAGGGCAGCTTTGTATAAAGAAGAGATCTACTTTGAAATCCCCATCAAGATGGGTGAAGAAAAGGCTAAACCAACTGTTGAAACAGGATCAATCGCGTTTTGGCCAATGGGCAGCGCAATTTGCGTTTTTTATGGAAAATCTCAGCCTTACAGTCCAGTGAGCATAATTGGTAAAGTAACAAAGAACCTAGATATTTTCAAACAAATCAAAAGTGGAACTAGAATCCGCATCGAACAAATTTCATAAACCAAAAACTGCTCTTTAGGAACCCAAAGGTTCCTCGCATAACTTTTTTGATGTAAACTAAGAAACGCGCAGGACTAAAAGGCTAATTAATTAAATATCGAAAAATAAATTAAATGTATGAAATATAGAAATGGGCTATTAGTCGCAGGGCTTGTATACTTTTATGCTGTGGCTGCCTGAAACTAATTTTACGTCACCATTCTGTTCTAACTGCTGCAGAAATACTCTTGCTGCACTTATGCGGACGCCGTATTTTGTAGAAACGTTATATGGTGTTAAAACGGGCATCTTTTTTACTTCAGCAACGATTTTGTCGTTTTTAGCGTCTGGCGGAATCACGTTAATTATTGTTCTTTTCTCCTTTTGTGGCCCCGCTTTCTTATCTTTCTTATCTTTCGCTTTAGCCTCATCATCTGACTTGTCTTGCTGGCGTTCCATCTGTTTCAAGCCGAGTTTCTTTTTTCCACCCATGATTATCACTTGTTTCGTGAACTAGATTGGCTGACTTATTTCAACCTTATGCTTACTCTGCCACTCTTTAATTGGAATACCAAGTTGCTTTTCAATTTCCTGCCGATGGATATTATTCATAGTGCAGAAGGGTATTATGCGCCCATCAGGGATTGCATAATGGATCAGACATCGCTGAACACGCTCTAAGTCATAATTGTATGGATCCATGAAGTGCATTGAAGTAAGCAACAAGGATTTTCGCTGCAGATCGCCTAGACTTTGATAGTCCCCTTGGGTTAGAACTTTAAGAACATATTTATGCAAGAAACCAAAGCTAACATGCCTTGCGGATGCTATCATGCCGAGTTTAGCTTTATTCTTGCTACCCTTGGAAGCAGATTGGTAAGCGTTTTCTAAGCCTTGCATAAACTTTTCTACATTAGCTATTTTTGTTATCGGAGTGATCTCTTCGCCTTCAATCAGAAGATATGTTGCCATTCCACAGTGGGGATGAGCAGTGAATTCTGGGTAATGTTTGTCTTTGAGAGCACCTACCGCCTGAGAAACAGGAACAACAGTAGGAACAGGATAGAAGTCAGAAGCCTTCACTACACCATGGGTTTGTTCCTCAACTAAACGCGTAAAGTCGGATATTGTAATGCGCATTTTTTCACGGTCCTCAGCAGGCAATCTTCCACATAGGGATACTGGTTGAACATTTATGCATCGAATCACATCGAAGTTTTTAGCGGCAAATTTAATTATGTCCCCCAGCTGACCGTCATTTACACCTTTAATTAATGTGACAACTAGAACGGCGCTGGTTATTCCTGCTTCACGCATATTCTGTATGGCTTTCATTTTCATCTCAAGCAGGTCGACACCACGTATGTATTTGTACACATCAGAGGTTAAGCCATCAAACTGCAGATAAATGGTACTTGCTCCTGCATCTTTAAGTTGCTTGGCATAATCTGGATCTTGCGCAATACGGATACCGTTTGTGTTGATCTCAACGTGACGAATACCTAATTCTTTAGCGTTTTTAATCAGTTCAATCAAATCGTTTCGTATTGTTGGCTCTCCACCACTAAACTGTAAAGCCATAGTAGGCACAGGTTTGTTTGCACGCAAGTTTTTCAGCATCTCGATAACCTGTTCCTTTGTAGGCTCGTAAACGTAACCAGCATAGTTTGCGTTAGCGAAGCAAACGGGGCATTTAAGGTTGCACCTATTTGTTACATCTATAATAGCTAGGGCGGTATGTGATTTGTGCTCAGGGCAAATACCACAGTCGTATGGGCACCCCTTAACGGTTTTTGTTCTCGGATTGGTTAATCCTTCTCCATCATGGCGGAATTTTTCCGCTCGCATATATTGTTTATAATCAGACCAGTATAGTTCCTGAAAAGGACCATGCTCGGAACATTCCTTTTTTATGAAAACTTTTCCGCCGTCCTCAAAGATTGTTGCATCCAGTACCTTAAGGCATTCGGGGCAGATTGATTTTGTAGTTTTAATTAGTGTCATATTTATTCACTGAATTCTCTCGTAAATGATAGTGCTTTTAATCTTAGTGAATATAATAAATAAGAAGGTTTCCAAACATTTACTACGGTGAAAAAGGGGAAAAAATTGCCAGTCGATGAAAATACTAAGGGCACTCTTCGAGAAATGGGCTTAAACGCATACGAGATTGATGCTTACATCACGCTACTTGAAAGCGGACAATTAACCGCCATGGAAATTAGTCAAGAAGCTAAAGTACCGTATAGTAAAATCTACGAAGTGCTAAACACACTTAAAGAGAAAGGGTGGGTAAAAAGTAGTGAACCCCGCCCCTTCAAATATTCACCTACCTCACCGGTAGAAGCAACTACTCATACAAAACGGCGACTAAACGATAAATATCAAGCATGGGAGCAAACAATTGCAGAGACGCTGCAACCACTTTACGAAAAACGTGAGATAGCGGAGCGACCAGACATTTTGATTTTACATGGTCAAAATGCGATATTATTAAAGTTAGAAGAGGTTTTCAAAAAAGCCAACAGGGAAATCATGGTTGCCATGCCTACATTTGCCAAACCCATTATCGGAGTAGCAGACCAAATTTTGGCAAGTATAAAAAAAACCGCAGATGTGAAAATTATGGTAGCAGGTAAAAGCGGAGAATGGAAAGCACTAAAAAAAGCAGGAGGGGTAAATGAACTGCGCATCCGAGATCATATGTTCGGTGGCGGAGTAATTGCGGATGATAAAGAAGCTATGCTATTTTTAGGCGAAGGAGACAAACCAAGCTTAATCATTTGGAGTAATCATGTTGGTTTAGTAGGTTTTGCACGGGAATACTTCCAATTCCTATGGGATTCTTCCGAAGCAGCTCAATAAGAGATGAATAAATCACAATAAAGACAAATAAAAAGACCGAGTTAGTATTGGAGTTTATTTAGAACGTGGATAAATATTGTCTCTGCGTTGGCCAACGATCGGGGATTTTTCGAGCACTATTCTCGATTTTGGTTATACCTGAGATGCGGGCGATTTCTTCTTGTATCGTAAACATTTGCTCAACATCCCGTATCATGGCCGTTAATTGCAAGTCATAATCACCGCTTGTTTTAGCAATTATTATCACATCGGGAATTTCGACAAGGGACTCAACTATAGTTGCAGATGAGTAACTAGGAGAGGCAAAAGCAATGTTAAAATCTAGTATGCTTGTGTATCCAATTTTTTTAGGATCAATCTGGATTGACACTTTAATTACGTTTGCTTTCTTGAGTTTTTGGTAATGTTTAACTACGGTATCAGTTGAAGAACCTATTTCTTTAGCAATTTGGTTAAATGGAACACGCCCATTGAGTTCTAAATGGGAAATTATCATTGAGTCAATTTCATCGATTTTTACTTTGTCAGCAACGGATTTTGCAGTCAACAAAGAGGATTTTTGCTCTTTATTCAGCATACCAGAATTTTTTTTATCTAAAGACAGCTGCAAATTTTCAGGAATATTTCGTACAGCGGTCCAAAGATAGGTTCTTAAGGCTGCAGGAGGCAAATGCCGTCGAATTGCCGTTTTAACGTGATCTAATCCGTTTAAATCCTTGAGAACTGCAACAGCGCGTATGTTATAGACGTTGTTATATTGTCTATAGGCACGAACTTCAACGATTTTACCTATATACTCCATTACCTGGTCTATTTGCTGTGATTCTACACTTATTAGCAAGGATGCAAGCGCTTCATAACCGAGACTTTCAAAGTTGATTTGTACAGTAGAACCAGTGATTATGCCCTTTTTTTCCATTCGTTTATAATGTTTCCAAATCTGATCTTTTGTTGTGTTTAATTCTTCTGCCATATCAGTGAAGCTCTTTCGTCCATCTTCTAGTAGAGACTTCAGTATTTTGGCATCTATTTCACGAAAGTTAAACACAACCGCGTTTCTTTTTTTGTAGTTATTCTTCACAATGGTAAGTTCTGAATTTAAAAATTTCTTATATTAGCGCCATATTACGGCCATTATGGCTATTCTATCAGTCAGCACATACCCTCAAAATAATATCAATACAGCTAAAACCTTACTTTACTAATGCATTTGTATTTGCAACGAATTTTTAACATTTTGCTATTTTAGAAGGTGGATATGTATTGACGAGGAGTTGGCCAGATACCTAATAGTGGACCTAAATCAAGATCCATTTTTGCAATACCGGGTATCTTTGTAAACTCGCCTTGGATAAAAAGGAGCTGATCAATATCTTTCACCATAACATAAACCGCTAAATCATAATCTCCGCTAGTTTTCATTATATTGATTACATCGGGTATTTGAGATAATTGATCAATTATTAGAGATGAGTCTGCTTTTAAGGCAAAAGTTGTATAGAAAATAGCCAGAGCACGATAACCGATTTTCCTCAAATCAATTTGAATAGTAACTTTTATTGCGCCTTTTTTCTTTAAAATGTTATATCTTTTTACAACAGAGTTTAGTGAAATACCTATTTTTTCGGCGATTTTACTAAAAGGGATTTGGCCGTCGATGGAGAGCCATTCAGCGATCTTTAAATCGGTCTCATCGATTTTTAATGAATCCTGCGAAACAGGATTTACCATTGGGACTTTTAGCGGAGAACTTTTTTCATTATGGTTGCGTATAGGTTTTTGAGAGAATATAGCCAGATTTGTCGTAATCTCTCTTACATCGGTCCATATAACAGATTTTAAATCAAGAATAGAGAACCGTTGTTTAATTGCGTCTTTGATTTCATCTAATTGGATAAGCGTCTTCAATGCTACTACAATGCGAATGTTGCCGCCAGGACCTTGATTATAGGCCGCATATAAATCAGGCATCTTCTGGACATACATCAACATTGGAAAGGTATGATGGGGTTCCACAGTAATTAATAAAACGGCTACTGCTTTGTAGCCAAAACTCCTATAATTAATTTGAATAGTAGCACCACTAATTACTCCAGCTTGCTCAAGTTCCCGATAGTTTTGGTATAGAACTTCTTTTGTTACACCGAGTTCTTTAGCAATAAGGGCAGAACTTTTTCGACCGTCAACTAGTAAATCTTTTAGAATCCGCACTTTAATCGAATTGAGGTTGGTAGTTAAGACAGCTTTCTCTCCCGAATGTTAAAACTGATTATCCATCAGTTATGGATTTGCAATATATAATTAATTGCTATTTCAGGCGATAACTTTGCTATTTTATTAAAATCAGTATTTAAATTGTTAGAGAGTAAGAGAGTTAATAAAAAAGAGAAAAGGGGAACTTTTGTTTATTTGCCCATGACTTTTTTCGCTGCTATTTCAATATCTTCAGCTTTGATGGTTTTTCTTCCTGCGTGCATAGCAAAGTCTAAGGCTTCTTTGGCTACTTTAACGCCAATTTCCTCTAAGGCTTTTGCAAGTTCTTTGGCTGCTGCTTCGCTCACGCGATCAGCACCTGCTTTTTTGCACAATCTGTGCATGGGAGCTACTGCTAATTCTAAATCGGCCATAAAGACCACTCTTTAGCTTCTTTTTCTTTTTAAAGCTATATTTAACCTTTTTTGTTCTACAACCCTTTAAATTACCGTTTAACATCCATTTCTTGGGCCATAAAAGAAAATTTTTAAAGCAGTCTGTTTGGTAATACTGAGCTAGGTCTTACACATGAGGCTAGTCGATGCACATATTCATCTCTCTGATCCAGAATATTCAGGACATACTGATGCTATTGTGACAGATGCGAAAACTTCAGATGTGGTAGCGCTGGTTTCTAACGCAAGCGACTATCAAACGAGTCTAGAATCATTAAAGTTGGCTGAAAAATATCCCGAACTAGTTTATGTTGCGTTAGGCATTCATCCATGGAACGTGAATATTCTTAAAGAGAACGAACTGGATGACACAATCAAATTAATCACGGATCAGAAACAAAATAAAGCTGTTGTCGCGATTGGAGAAATTGGGTTAGACTGTAAATATGAAGCCAGTTGGGAAAATCAGCTTATTGTTTTTGATAGAATGCTGCGATTGGCAGAAAAATTGAACTTGCCAGTTATTATTCATTCAAGAGGTACAGCGGAATTCATTGTAGAAACACTCCCATCATACAATTTAAAACATGTATTATTGCATTGGTTTAGCCATCCTCTTACTGCATTATATGAAGCAATAGATCATGACTATTACATAACTGAGGGACCCCCGATTGTATACTCCAACGGGATTCGTGAAGTGGTAACCAAGGTTCCCTTAACCCGATTCTTAACCGAGACGGATGGCCCAGTTCTTTTTAGAAAACCTCCTTTTAATGGCCAAATGACCAAACCCTCGTTTGTAAGTAATGTCGTGAGTATAGTAGCTGAAATTAAGAAGATGAAAACAGAGGATGCGGCAGAGCAGATAATCAAGAATTTTGAAACTTTCTTTGATGTAAAGCTCAGTTAAATCATCCTTTTTAGATATTTCCCAGTCTAAAACAGTTTGTAGAGGCGTAAACTTAAATTAAGCCTCTCTTCTATTGAGAACTGGTTTTTGCGCTCTCAAGCGTTGAAGACTAAAAGTAGTAAAAACGGAGGAAACTAATTGGGAAAAGTAAAGACGGAACAGATAAAGCATCTAGCCAAAGAGTTGATTACGCGCTTTCCAAACAAATTCACTACCACCTTTGATGACAACAAGCGTTTTGTTGAAGACCTCACAGAAGGTACAACAACTAGAGTAAGAAACAAAGTTGCGGGTTATATAACGCGCACAATCACGCTAAGTCAATCACAGTACGTAGATGAAGGCGAGGTAATAGAAGACACAGACGAAGATTAACGGTTAACTGGAAAATAAGTATGATGAGCGAATACAGACGGGGATGGGCTCTTCGGTACCTTCGGGAAGCTAAAGCTGAACTGGAAGCTGCTCGAAAGATGCCTTACATGGCTCCTAGCTTAGTATTAGAAGCGATTCGAAAAGCACGAAACGCTATTTACTATAGCATAGGCGAACCCGCTTTTATCGAAATTCTCGTTAGGGAAGAAATCGGCAAGCCTAAACCGTCAAATGACTCCATTTTACGTTTTCTAATTGAAATAGAAGAAACCGTCCAACAGCTTGGTCAAATAGAAGAAGTCAACAACGAGCTCATGATGAAGCAAGCTGACACTCTTGTGCAAGTCGCATCCGATTTTGTCGAGACATTAACAGAAGAAAAATTAGAAAAATAGCACTATCAAGCGTATACGCCTTGGGCTTTCTCCAAGCACCTCTTGAAGAGGAGGCTAATGTTCAGGCAATACTACTTATCAAAAATTTCAACAATTAAATCTAAGATCCACTTAGACAAGGACCTAATAAAATGTACTTTAGGCTTGTTCAAAACATCCCCCGAAAAACGGTAAAGAAAATTGTTTATTAGCTTTCACTCGCTAAGAAAATTTATCAATTAAAATGTCGGGTTTTGGATAAGACAAATGAGTCAAATAAAAAATAAAACTCGCCTCATCGAGAACGGGGAAACAAATCTTTTACAGAAAGCTAGAAAGCTAGTTTTAGAAAGCTTTGAACATGGATTACTCGCTGCGGAACCTAAAAGATTGATACACTCTAAACTTTCGTTAGAGGGCTCAATTTTATCTATAGAGAAGCTTTCTTTCGATTTAAATCAGTATAGGAATATTTTCGTTGTAGGCGGAGGAAAAGCTGGCGGCGCGATGGCGGAAGGATTAGAGAAAATTTTGGGTAAACGAATAACCGCTGGAGAAATTAATGTTCCTTATAATAGTAAACAAAAAACCGGCATAATAAAGATCAGTGAAACCAGTCATCCTGTTCCTGACCTCGCAGGAGTAGAAGGCACCCGTCGCATTATTGCAATAGCTGAGCAAGCTAACGAAGACGACTTAATTATTTGCCTCATCTCAGGGGGCGGTTCAAGTCTTATGCCGCTGCCACACGATGGGGTATCTTTAGAAGATAAAAAAGCGCTGACAAACGCGTTGATAAGAAGTGGTGCACCTATAACTGATATTAATACAGTTCGAAAACACATTTCAGCTTTCAAAGGCGGGTGGCTTGCAAAGAAAGCGTACCCGGCTAGTGTATTGAACTTAATCCTTTCAGATGTTGTAGGTGATCCATTAGAGGTTATTGCGTCTGGTCCAACTGTTCCTGATCATACAACTTTTAGAGAAGCTAAAAGTATTTTAGAAAAACGTAATTTATGGACAACCACCTCTGGTTCTATTCGTAAAATTATATCAGACGGCATAAAGGGCATTATTGAGGAAACCCCGAAACCATGGGACCCTGCTTTTAAAAAAGTGCATAATATTATTTTAGGAAACGTAAGAACAGCCAGTTTGGCGGTACTTGATTATTTGAAGTCAAAAGAATTGAAGGCTCAGCTTTTAACAACAGCTCTGGAAGGTGAAGCAAAAAATGTAGGAACCTCTTTGGCGTCAATTGCCTGCGAGGTTGATTCTTTGGGCAAACCTTTCTCTAAACCTGTGGGCATTGTTGCAGGTGGAGAAACAACAGTTACGGTCATTGGAAAAGGGTCAGGGGGAAGGAACCAAGAGCTAGCGCTATCAGCTGCATTAGGGCTTACGAAAACGAAAAATTGCGTTGTTGCCTCTTTGAGTACTGATGGAGTAGATGGCCCTACTGATGCCGCAGGGGCAATTGTGGACAGCTTCACAATTTTACGGGCAAAACAGGTAGGATTGGACGCTCAAAAAGCCTTGTTGGATAACAATTCTTATCAGTTCTTCTCAAAAATAGATGATCTTATTATAACAGAGCCAACAGGAACAAATGTTAATGATATAATCGTAATAATTGTCTTATAATAGTGGCTGAGCCGAGATGGGTATAACTTTAAAATTTATAGGTGCTTTACGCAGAGATTCTAAGGCAAATGAACTAGTTTTAGAAAGCAAAAATTGCACACTAATTGAATTAATCAATAAATTAACAAAACAATTACCTGCACTTAGACCAAATCTAATCGATGAACACCTTGATCCCCCAAAGACAAACGCGTTAATTCTTGTAAATGGCAAAGAGATCAGCGTTTTAGATGGATTAAAGACCAAGGTGAAAAATGGGGACGAGGTAGTTTTTATTCCCGTAGTGCATGGAGGGTAGGTGTTTGTCTTTGCCTATTTTCACTTTGACCACAGATTTTGGATTAAAAGATTCGTATGTAGCAGAAATGAAAGCGGTAATTCTGGGTTTATGCCCAATAGCCCAAATTATAGATATAACCAATATGATAGAGAAATTTAACATTCGATCAGGCGCATATATACTGGCCGCCGCGGTTCCATATTTTCCAGCAGGCACAATTCATATTGCAGTTGTAGATCCAGACGTCGGTAGTGAAAGACGAGCCCTCATTATTCAAACGGAACGCGGCTTTTTAGTCGGACCAGACAATGGACTATTAATCCTAGCAGCAGAAAAACTGGGAGTAAAAAGTATTCGAGAAATAACAAGTAAACATATTATGCCGCATTATGTTTCAAGCACTTTTCATGGTAGAGATATATTTGCTCCCGCTGCAGCCCATCTCGCAAACGGAATCCCTTTAGAAGAATTAGGACCAGAGGTGACCAATCTGGTAAGACCGTCTTTCACCAAAATAATAAAAGAAACGGGCAGAATAGAAGGCGAAGTTCTACATGTAGATAACTTCGGAAATATCATAACTAACATACATGAAAATGATATCGAGCCCCAAAAAAGAGATACAATCAAAATCCAGCTTCAGCAGACTAAACTACAATTGCAGTTGTCAAAAACTTATGCTGACTCTAAAGCCCAACAACCCATATTACTAATAGGAAGTCATCATTATCTTGAAATTGCTTTAAATCAGGACAATGCGGCCAATAAGCTGCAGGTTAAAACAGGAGACAAAATTATACTAACTTACAGCTAAAACCAGCCAACATATAATCTTAAAAAATCAAAGAGTAAACTTCTCTTTAAACATTAGTCTGCTTAGTATGTATTTGTTTCTAAATTGTCAAGAAAACTTATTATATGATGGATGATTCATCCATCGACAAATTCGAGTTGAAAACATGATAAACAAGAAAACCATCACCGGTTTATTAATCGCAATAATCATCATCGGGATAGTTGTTGCTGTGTTTTGGCAGCAAAACAACCAAGAAAGTAACACTAATCCAACAACCGTAAGCATTATAGATGATGCAGGAAGAAACGTTACGGTAACAAAATATCCAGCGCGAATCGTATCCCTAGCGCCGAGTTCAACTGAGGTAATTTTCGGGCTTGATTTAGCTGATAAACTTGTTGGATCAGTAAGCTACAGTGGCTACACTCAAGAAATAAAAAACACAATGACTCAACAGAACATAACTGGAGTAGGCACTTTTAGTAAAGTAAATGTTGAACTAGTAATCGGCTTACAACCTGATTTAATCATAGCCTCAGGTTCCTATCAGCAATCATTGGCAGCAAAATTTGAAGAGCATGGAAAAGCCGTCATGTTTCTAAATCCAAAGAACTTCTCAGGAATTCTTGCGGATATAACTTTACTTGGAACAGTAACTGGACAAGACACGCAGGCAACAACTCTTGTTACCGAAATGAGCAATAGAGCCCAAGAAATCACAGCTAAAAGCAGTAACTTGAGTACTCCAAGCGTTTATGTAGAATACTATTTTGACCAAAGCGGATTCTCAAGTTACGGAGCCAAATCATACGTTAATGAACTAATTTCAATGGCGGGAGGCGTAAACGTATTTGCAGACTTCAACGACCAATACATCACAACTTCAACTGAAGAAATCCTTAGAGTTAACCCAAGCTTAATCATTATCTCAAAAGGTGTCATGTCCAATATGAGCGGAATCACACCTCAATCAATTTTGAACCGAGAAAGCTGGAATAACATAGCGGCTATACAGACAAACAGCATATACGAAGTCGATGAAAGTCTCTTAACCATTTGGGGACCAAGAATAGTTAACGGCATAGAAGAACTAGCCAAAATAATTCACCCTGAAGTATTCAATGGACCATAGCAAAAACCTACAGAATACCCATATCTCCCTTTCTTCTTCTGCATAAAACCTATTATCCTCTAGGAAGAACATCTATTAAATGCGATATTAATCACGAATAGAGAATTCTTCATGACCACAGGGCAAATTGGACAAAGCTACTTAAAACGATTCTTTCAGTGGAAAATAGTAATTGTTCTCTTAATCATAATTCTTTTAATCACTATAGCCATCTGCACAGCAGTTGGTCCAATCCAAATCTCCCCTTTAGAAGTGTACAAAATAATTTTCCAAAAGATACCCTTCTTAGGTAACTTTATTGGTGAACCATCATCGATTCTTAACCAAGAAGTGATTTTAATTGTTCGTTTGCCCCGCGTTTTGGCAGCTGCACTAGTTGGAACTGCTCTAGCGAGCTCAGGGGTGGTATTGCAAGGATTGCTTCGCAATCCCATGGCGGATCCATTTATAATTGGCATATCGGCGGGCGCAAGTTTTGGAGCAACAATTGCTATGGTATTCGGGATAGGGCTTTCTATTTTTGGAATATTGTACACAATACCTATTGTAGCTTTTATTGGAGCCTTGGGCACGGTATTCTTGGTTTATAATCTATCAAAACATAGAGATACGGTTTCTATGCTTACCCTTCTATTGACAGGAGTTGCCCTCACTAGCTTTTTTTCTGCGATTGTTTCTCTGATAAGGATACTTAATAGTGAAACTGCACCCATGATTGTGTTTTGGCTACTTGGAAGTCTTAGCATGACATCATGGAACTACGTTTACATGGTTTTACCTTTCGTTATAATCGGGTTTTGCATAATTCTTTACTTCTCCAGAGACCTAAATGTGCTATCTCTGGGGGAAGAGCACGCAAAACAACTTGGGGTAGATGCTGAAACGCTAAAAAAGATTCTGCTCATATGTGTCTCGTTAATTACCGCTGCAGCAGTCTCTATAAGTGGTATAATCGGATTTATAGGATTAATCATACCTCACATGATGAGACTTATAGTCGGATCAGATCATCGAATCCTAATACCCTCCTCCGCATTAACGGGCGCTATAGTTTTAATTTTATGCGATACATTGGCACGTACCATTATGAGTCCTTTGGAGATTCCAGTTGGAATATTGACTGCACTTCTCGGAAGTCCACTTTTCATCTATTTATTGCGCTCCAAAAAGAACTATTAACGCAGACCGGAGGGGTCTACCAGAAAATCTTTTGTTCCGACTTTCACAATTACTCCTTTATGGACTTTAGATTGTTATGCAAATGTTTAAAACCGCTCTCGGCGTATTTGTTCAACCCCGAATAGATGAAGCTAACAGACTGTGAGGGGAGAAAAAATGCCAGTGAAGCTTGAAGATTTAGATTTTCATTTCGAAAACTCTCCAGTTAAGATCATCGCGAATAGGAATTATCCTATAATCAATTTGGCAGGATTAAATGTTGGTCCATTGGAGGAAGGTAATGAATATGAAGTGTATCACTGGATAGGCTTTATCTTAGTTGAGGCAGGAATCGCACATTTTCGAGAAGATGATGAATTAGACGCGACTAGATTGTATAAGGTTCAGTGGAAGGAACGCGTTCAAGCAGCAGGACAGATAGCGGAACTTTCAGAAGACTTCTACCCTAGACTTCGCAGGTATCTTTCAGAGGTTAAAGTTGAAAGCACTACAACTAGGCAGCCAGAGAGGGTACAAGAGTACGAAAAAGCAAAGCAGCTATCATGGGATATCGTAAATTCCAGACTAAAAAAGATAGTGTCTTTGGCTTCAGGCCCAACCCAGACCGACCAAATTGTAAAGAAGCTTACAACCGAAGAAAGACTGCTCTACGAACAGCTTAGTAAATCGATTAACGAATGGCGAACCCACATACTCGAACATAAAATTGAAGGTTAAACATAATGGGTAAAGAAATAACAATTGATCCTCAAGAGCGTTTCCTTGAGTTCTTTAAGAAAGAGAAGTACCGTCAAAGAATCGGTCAAATGGCTATACAGGGTAAAGAATCAGTTACGATAGAGTTTGAGGATCTGTTCTCGTTTGACCAAAAACTAGCAGAGGTTTTACTAGATAAGCCAGAGCAATTTTTAGAGCATGCGAATAATGCTGCTTATGCACAGTTAGGAATTGAAGACTCGGAATATGCGCAGAAAATTGATAAAATAACTGTTCGTGTTGTGAAGCTACTAGGACATGAGCAACTCCGTAAGCTTGGTTCTAAGCAAATGGCTAAACTTGTCATGATAGAGGCCATAATTGTGCGTGCAACCCCTGTTCGTCCAATGGTTATGAAAGCCGTATTTAAGTGCAAGCGCTGCGGAACCATGAACGAAATAGAGCAGAAAGGGCAATTTCTAAAAGCGCCTACAGTCTGTGCGGGTGCAGACTGCGGAAAAGATGGTCCGTTCGAATTCATTCAAGAAGAATCCAAGTTCATTGACTCCCAAGATCTGCGCCTTCAGGAAAGACCAGAAGATTTGCCACCTGGCCAGCTTCCTCGAACCTTAGCAGCTAAGCTCATAGGTGATGAGGTGGTTGATGTTGCCAGACCAGGTGACCATGTTTCTATTGTAGGTATTGTTCAAGCTTTTGCACCGTCCCGTCCAGGAATTGGGAAGCTTAGAACGTTTATTCTTCAGTTAGATGCTAACAGCGTTGAAGTTTTAGGTAAAGAACCTGAAACAAGCCCGCCCTCTACAGAGGAAGAAGAAAAAATACTTACTCTCTCAAAAGATCCTCAAGTTCATAAGAAACTACTAAACTCGATTGCACCGTCCATTTACGGGTATTCACATATCAAAGAAGCCATTTTGTATCTACTCTGCGGTGGAGTGTCAAGAAGTCTTCCAGACATGACTGTAAGAGGAGAAATGAACGCGCTCTTAATTGGTGATCCTGGCACCGCCAAATCACAGTTGCTACAATATGTAGCTAGAATAGCACCTCGAGGGTTATACACTTCAGGCAGAGGAACAACTGCAGCAGGTTTAACCGCCGCCGTAGTTCGTGAGAAAGGCGGAAGTATGAGCCTTGAAGCGGGTGCTTTGGTGCTAGCCGACAAAGGAATTGCATGTATTGACGAAATGGATAAAATGCGTCCTGAGGACCGCGTTGCTATTCACGAAGCCATGGAGCAACACACCGTCTCAGTAGCTAAAGGAGGTATCGTTGCAACCCTTAACGCCCGTACTGCTGTTCTGGCAGCAGCAAACCCAGCATTGGGTAGATATGAACCGCACCGTACTGTGGCAGAAAATATCTCTCTGCCAGTAACTATCCTTTCCAGATTTGACATCATCTTTGTACTCCGAGATGTCCCCAACCGGGAGGCAGACGCAAAGATGTCTCAACACATCTTAGAAATTCACCAAAGAGGTAAAAGCCCTGTTGAAGCACCCGTTGATGCAGAGCTTTTACGTAAATACATCAGTTACTCTAAGTCCATTCACCCAGAATTAACAGATGGAGCACTTAACAAACTTCGCGATTTCTATTTGGCTATGCGTACCGCAAGCGAATCTGAAGGCTCCCCAGTAGCCATCACCGCTCGTCAACTTGAGTCTTTAGTTCGAGTTGCTGAAGCCCGAGCGAGGGCAGCTCTAAGAAAAGAAGTCACTGCAGATGATGCAGACGCCGCCATCACTCTTATGAAACGCTCTCTTGAAGAAGTAGGAATTGACATGTCCTCCTATAAAGTAGACATAGACATCATAATGACTGGAAAACCTAAGAGTGTTCGAGATAAGCTACAAGTGGTTCTCTCCGGAGTAATAGAGATGGAGAAAGAAACAGGCACTGTCGAAAAAGATGCCCTTGTGACCATGCTAGAGTCAAAGCATAAACTGTCCAGGTCAGAAATTGAACGTATGATAGGTCAACTGCTCCGTGAAGGTACACTCTACGAACCAGGTGAGGGGCGCTTAAAGAAAACCTAACCCTTACCTATATGTGCAGACAAAAGAAACTAATAGAGTGTATTACAAATGAAATAGCATGAAGTCAGTGGTTGTAGTTACAGGCACAAGACCCGAAATTATCAAGATGGCTCCAATCCTAAGGGTATTGAATAAACGGAAAATTCCAACCTCTTTTATTCACTGCGGTCAACATTACGATTATAATATGGCTCAGCAATTCATCGAGAACCTAGAATTACCTGCGCCAGAATATTCGTTTAAGGTAAAAACTGCCTCACCCGCAATGCAGACGGCTCGCATTATGGCGCATATGGACGAATTATTGAAGAAAATAGACCCCGCAATTGTACTGGTCGAGGGGGATACTAACACTGTTTTAGCTGCGGGATTAGCGTCTAACAAACGAGGCATAGCTGTGGGTCATGTGGAGGCAGGATTGAGAAGTTTTGATTTACGTATGCCTGAGGAGCATAATAGACGCCTAACAGATCATCTTTCTAATTATTTGTTTGCCCCCACAAACACTGCTGAGAGGCATCTGAAGAATGAGAATGTCTGGGGGGAAATTTTTGTAACGGGCAATACTGTTATTGATGCAGTAAATGAACACATGCCCCTTGCCTATAAAAAATCTGACATACTTAAACAGATTAACTTTGAAAAGTTTGTTTTGGCAACAGCGCATAGAGCGGAAAACGTAGATAATATTGAGGTTCTAAAGAATTTTATCGGAGCTTTTTCTCAGTCACCTCTACCAGTTATTTATCCGATGCATCCACGTACGAAGAAAAGGTTAAAGCAGAATGGACTTTATGCCCAAATTAAGAAATTGGGGAATGTGCAGATTCTGCCGCCTTTAGGTTATCTTGACTTTTTGGTATTAATGAAGAAGAGCGAATTAATATTAACTGATTCGGGTGGAATTCAAGAAGAAGCTACTGCTCCGACTATTAGAAAGCCTGTGTTGGTTATGCGTCTTTCGACAGAACGCCCGGAGGCAGTAAAAGCAGGATTTGCCAAAATCATCGGGACCAAAGAGAACAATATTGTATCAGTACTTAAAGAGACATTGAAAAATAATAAGCAATTACCTAAGAAGTCGCCTTTCGGAGATGGGCATGCAGCTGAAAAAATTGTAGATATAGTGAAAGAGAAGGTTTTTACGAGTTAAGAGATGTAGGTTGTTTTCTTGTCTGCTTCCTTGCGGGTTTCTTCTGCTTGCAGCATTCTACTAGCTTCAATTTGTTGTAGTCGGGTAACCATTTTGTCCGCTTTGCTTATGTCTTCTTCCATACCCGTTAAATCGATATTGAAGTTGAAAAGTGATTTTATGACTTCTATTACGCTTCGTGCAGCTAAAGGATCGGGTAAGTAGCCACGTGTTTCACCTAATAGGCATAAAGCGTCGATTTTTTTAAATCGAGCTAAGCCAAGAATTAAGCCAGCTGTACCAACTATGGGACTGCCAGAGGGACTTACGGTTGCGCCTGCTGATAGCGCTTTATTAAGGATACCTTGATTGGTGCCAGCCACAATAACTTTGGGTTTTTCGTTGGTTTCCATGCGATACCCACCAATAGTTACAATCGTTTGTATATTGTGGTTTTTAGCAAAGGAAATCATTTTTTCAGCTATTTCATATTGCCCTTCGATAGTCTGGCTTTGGCTATCACCTGTAAATAAGATTATATCATTTTTCCCAGTAGGATTTTTTACGAAGTAAAAAGCACCGCGCAAAAGACGGATTTTCCCTTTCTTGTTAACTAATACAAAGTAGGGAAAGTGAGGGCTGTATAGGTAAGCGAATTTCTCGGCTTTGAGTTGCTTTATGAGATAGCGCATCGCAATTTTCCCCACTAATCCGAGTCCAGGAAGCCCTTCAATTAGTATGGGGTTATTTGCGTCTATAGAATTGAATTCTTTAATGTAGGTGGTCTTCATTTTGTCTGCTGCTCCTTTTTGAAGGCTAAGCGGTATTTTAGGTATTTATCGTCTGGTGAAAATTTGGCTGGATGGGGAATGTGTACTTTTGCTCCGCAATAGGGACAAGCTTCTTTTTTTAGGGTATAGCTAGCGCATCTTTCGCATTTTCTTAGTAGCCAGACCACGACTATTTCTCCCGTTTAAAGGAGCCTTGTCCGCCTGCTTTAGTAACGTTTGTGACTACGCTTTGACCGACTTTTTGAAGTATATCCTCAGCGCGTTTCCAATTTTCCGCTGAAACCTCAACGCTGTATTTTGGAGCGGCGATGACATAGAATTCGATTTTTGAGTCGCGGGTTTTTTCTGATTTTTTAGCAGCAACGAATGCTTCTTGGATACATTTTACGCCGTTAGGTTTCATGCAGCGGACTTCAATAATTCCGCGAACTTTGACCATTTTAACATGAATACGGTCTTCTGCGACTTGGGCAAAGGCAGTTGCAATGTCTTCTGGTGCGCCAAGTTTGGTTAGAACTTCGGAACCTTCTTTGACTAGTTTTTCGAAGCCTTCATATAAACCGTATTTTTCTTCAAGCAAAAGCCCTGCTTTTTGGTAGACTTCTTCTACTGGTAAGTGAAGTTTTTCTGCAACTCCTCTTAATAGGGCTTCAGCTTTGCGTTCCTTTTTCCAGGATTTGATTTTCTCGATTCGTTCGCGCTTTGTGACACGCCGAAGTGATAAGTCTACATGCCCTTTTTCTGCATCCACTCGGAGAACTTTTAGAACCATTTTTTGGTTTTCGCGAACAAAGTCACGGATGTTTCTTATCCAAGAAGAAGCGATTTCTGAGACGTGTAATAAGCCTCGTTTGTTGTATTCATCGAGTTTAGCGTATGCTCCGTAATCGGTAACAGTTTCTATCGTAGCAATTACGAGGTCGCCAACTTCAGGCCATTCGGGCTTATGCTCAGACATGTTTGCTATCCTACTCAAGGACGGCTTGTACGTCGCCTTTCAGGTTTGCTTTTCCACCTGAGGGTTCGGCGAGCACAGCACTGCAAACATTGCAGGTAACTTGGTTAACTGCATGACTGAATATTAACTGCTCGTTACCGCATTTTGGGCATTTTACTCGCAAGAAACTGCTACTTGGCTTGGGTATAAGTTTATTCCATTCGCTCATTTTTTTTCCTCCGTTAACATAAATTAATTTTACACTATGGCTAGTTTTCTAAGGCGTATACCGTCTTTATGTCTCATGTAACCGCAGACTTTGCATTTGAGCCTTAAGGTCTGTTTTTTAGTGGTTTTGGCAAACTCTTTTTGAAGAGGATACTTTTGCCCACCATAGCCCTCTTTTTCACGTGCGTGTGCACGTTCGCCTTTTGCCATGGCTCTTCGCTTGCCTGCTTTGTATAGAGAGACTGCGTGAGCTTGATGAACTTTACATTTTGGACAGTACGTCTTTACTTCTTTGGGAGTGTTCACTATTTATCACTTACCAGCGCCAATAAGGAAACATACCTTCCTCTTATACTTTTTTCGCCAACCTAGCCAAAAACAAGCAAATTTACTTGATTCAGAATCTCTATTAGATAAAACAAACATAAACAGCTCGCTGTATCCAGAGCCAAACTATAACTTAATTTCACATTTAGGTTACAAAACTAATCTCGAAGGTAAGATGACTTTTGCATACCCTTTTTTAGAATGCCTTTACCGTTATAATTATATTAATTCAGAGGTTAATTGTTTGGCTCAAAGCATTGTACAATTAGTAAAAGCGAAGTCAGGGTTAGTGTTCAAAGTATTGTTACTAGTTTCTTTTGCGGTACCATTGCTTTGGTTGTATTTTTTAGACGCATTATCGTTTGAGTTGATGTGGAAAGGCAGAACCTTCCAACTCTTCTTTATTTGGTTAATTGGGCTCGAATTAATTTTGGATTGGGAAAACATACAGGCATCCAAACTTGAGAAGTTTCTTTCAATTAGAACTATTGCTTTCGTGTTTTCGTTGATGTTTCCGACACTTTATGTTGTATCTTCCTATTATGGAGGATTAAATGGGGCTATCACCAATTGGGCTACTCAAAATAGTATTCAGTGGGCAGAGTCAATGCCCTTATCCACTGAATATCTATCGTTTGCTCTTCTTTTTTGCCTTATAATAGGGTTATCCTCAGGGATAAAAGGGTTGAAAACTTTTTTTGTTCCAACTTTTTTTTTAGTACTTGTAGGGATTCTGTATACTATCGATAATGTTTTTCCTTATGGTCAATTCACGCCTTTCCAGATTTTTGTACCCACCACCACCACATTAGCAGCTGCTTTTCTGAGCATAATGGGTTATGGCACAAGTATAACCTATGAGCAAAGCAGTTTACAGGGTAATATGCCAGTTTTAACAGCGACAAATCTACAGACAAATGCTTCATCTACTTTTCAGATAGCTTGGCCTTGTGCAGGTATTGAAAGCTTTCTGATTTTCACTGTGATAATTTTACTCTTCCTTAAGCGGATGAACTTATCGTGGAAAAGTAAGCTTGGTTATTTCGTCTTTGGTGCAATCATCACATACATAATAAACTCTCTAAGAATAGTGAGTATATTCCTAATCGACATGAATGGAGGAACCATAGACATGTTCCACTTCTACTATGGTCCCCTAATCGCCATGTCATGGATAGTATCTTATCCAGTAATAATCCTATTCAGTCAAAGACTATGGAAAAAAATTA
This sequence comes from uncultured Candidatus Bathyarchaeia archaeon, assembly GCA_964636425.1. GTDB lineage: Archaea > Thermoproteota > Bathyarchaeia > Bathyarchaeales > Bathycorpusculaceae > JADGNF01. The sequence continues at coordinate 30,989 of CAZWRU010000007.1, read as the reverse complement.
GAAAGCCTAAGCAACTTAAACCAGATCAACAAGCTTCGCTAAACCCTGCTTAACAAGAATTCTTGCGTTTAATTCAGGCACTGAAGCCACGTCCTCAACTAAGAAAGGACCATAACTCTTAATATCCACACCTATGATAGAAGGAACAGGTTTCAAAAAGCGGACCAACACACATTTGCCCGACGGCGCCGACACTAAATCAGGTTCCGCTTGAGGTACCAATTCATCTTTAGGTGAAGAAACAGCGTCTATTTTTGGAACTTCAGCTTTTGCTGATTCAGCCGACTTTAGAACAGGAGCCTCACCTAGAGTAATAGCTTTACCAGATAGAAGAGCAGTAACAAAGTTGTTGTAATCGTCTATGGAAGGGCTAATGCGGCTAAAGAGCGTTGCCTCTTCAGTAGTCAAATTTTCCGTGGACACTTTTTGTCCAGCAATAATCTGCATAGCTAGTTTGCTGTATCGAATCGAGATTAGTTCTTTAACCATACGCTTGGCGTTTGCCGCTTCATACTCTAGAAGGTTAGTTTTCACGTTTTTTTCTTTTGATGCGTTATTTGCCTCATCAAGACTCCTGAGATAAGCGAGTATACGCATGTAAAAGTCAGAGGCTAAAGGAATAATTTCCGAGCCTTCGGTTTCATTCTTCCATGCGGCGAATAATTCATTATACATCAGGTTAACACCTCAGCCCTACCCTTACAGATAAGTAGCACCGCTGCCGCAGTCGGCAACTCAACTTTCTGATTCTTATAAGGGCCATATGTTTCTCCACTCATCCTAAACTCAGGAGCACTAGAGACCAACACTCTAACACTACCCTCTTTAAAAGCTACTGCTCCCGAAAACGGATCAAAACTATCCAAATCCTTAACCGGAAATTCCATCTTCAACAAACCTGTCTTACCATGTAAAGTGCCTTCAGCTCGAATTAACCTATGAATATCGCTGGTAACTACGGTGTCAATTTGTGCTGCTTCTTGATTTTTCACATATTCAGCTAGTGTAAGCCAGGATTCTGAGCCTACTCCTTTGATGTTATTCCAACGGTTCTCCTCTATAACCCTATTTAAAACTGCTTCTTTGTTCTCAAATAGGGCAGTCGCGCTCTTTCTGATAAGTCCTGCTTGAATTAAATCCTCTTTAGTTGCTGACGTTATGAATTTGCGCATACCTAATTTTAATCTTCTTTTCCAACCGTAATCATTAAGATTAAAAGCAGTTGCTTTTACTTTTTGCTTCTTTGAGGATCCTTTTCGGTTCTTGTCAAGCAACGATAGACCGATACCTGAGACATAATCAACTATTTCTTTGCGCGCCATAGCATCTATCGAGCGTATTGCCTCATTTTCAACATGAATGTGGTATCCACGATGGCCAGAGAAGAAGGTGTGAATCTCGTCTTCGGCAAAACCAAAATCGTTTTCTAACATATCGATTAGCTTTCTGGTCTCAGTTCTTGTTGTGTCGATGCATAAATCACAAGCCCAAGTCTTGTTTTCAAACTTGGCGCCCCCGCAGATAGGACAGCTCTCAGGTATGATGCCCTTGCCGCTAAAGCTACATTGGGGATTGCTACAGGTCCATTCGTCATGAATTTTATTGCAGGCTGTAGGAATGTGATCGGCATCGATGTCGAAAACTAAGTCTGATCCTAACCAACCCTTTTTCTCCATTTCAGCGTTAGGAGTCTCATAGTAAGCACATGAGTAGTAAACATCAGAAGGAATACGCTCTCTAATGAATACCCCAAGAGCTTTTGAATCAGCGAAGGCTTTATGGCGAACCATTGCCCGTTCTTTAAAAAGCAGGCAAGCAAACTCCCGCTGACTAAATAGTGTAGGTGAGGGAAAAACAGCGGAGGGGCGCCTATAGTAGTTGTTGAATTTTTCGTAAACAAAGTCCCGTGAAGACATAACAAACCTCCCCCTTGCCCATAATTGTTAAAGTGAATGCTACTTTAGTAGAATACCAATTAAGCTCTTTTGGAAAACAAAAGGCAGTCAATTTACTATATTACAGATTTAGCACTTGACGTATTCTATCTAAAATGACGACAGGATTGTAAGATAAGCCGCCGAAGGAAAGCACAAACGCTATTAGAAGTAGCCAAATCACAACAAGTTGTAGGGAGTTTTTCCTTTGGGGAATTAGGAGATAGACGAAAAAGAAGGGCATGTACCATTGCTGGAAATAGGGCAGAGTAAAGCATGGTAACAATGAAAACAATGCGAATAAGGAAATCAATCGATTCTTATTTAGAAGATAAACAGTCAAGCTGAGGGTTGCACTTAAAACCAAAAAAACGGCAAAAACCTGTAGCGCCCAAGATGATTGCGCATGAGGACTAAATGCATTCGCTACGTTCATAACCAGTTCAGGGCGCACCTCCATCAGAAAAGGAAGACTCAGATAAGCCGTGAACAAATCAAGCCCAACCAAACCCGTAGCAACCAAAATCGCTTTATTTTTCAAAATGGCCGCAAGCGAGGAATTATGAAATAGACGGAGCAAACCTACAATTATGAGCGGAACAAGGAAAATTGCAGCTTGATACTTGATAGTAGCCGAAATCGCGATAAATAACAAGAAAATGTCATAGCGTTTATCTAAAAACATAGCCAATGCAAGCATGGAAAAGAGTAGTGCTACTGATTCAAATTGCCCATTAGCAGCGTAGATAATTAGCACTATATAGAAAATGTAAATGCCAAGAGCTTTCAAAATAGAATGCAGCTCTTGATTCAAGAACCTTTTAAGAAACCAGTATAGACACAAATGAGAAACTACCAGAAAAAGAGTAATCTCCAGTTTTAGCACCAAAGATTGAGTAACACCAGATTCAAGCAACGCTCCAAAAGGCAAATACAAAAAGATACTACCTATGGGGTAGAGATGGGGCATTTCAGGCCAGGTTACAAACTTGTAAAACGAGAAATCGCTACTAGACAATTGCCCAAGCGGAGTATTGAAAATCGAAAAGCCAACTTTTGTAAACAGATTAGCCGAATATGAGTTCCGAGCGCTGTCAGTATACCAGTTCTCAAAAGTCCCCAATGGATAGGTATTAACAGCTAGCAATCCTATCCAAAACACTAACGACAAAATGACTAAAGCTTGAAGTTTCCGACAACCCCTCAATCCTAACACAGGTAAAACTGTAGGCGCCTCCTCTGAGGATGATTGCGAGAATTTTTTAATTTCAGGTTTTAGAATAAGAACTATCAGCGCAGCCCAACTGAAGAGGAACAAGGTTTTAGCAGGTAATGCAAGCCAAGAAAAGGGGTAAGTAACTGTCGGACTAAGCACATTCACCTGTAGGCGCATCAAATTGCTGGAGGAATTTGTTGTGAAGACTGCCTCGTAGTAATCAGCGCCCGCAGGAAAAGTATAGTTAATTTCCCCCGTGAAAGTGATGTTGTATTGAGGACCGTTATAGGTTAATAGTGTAAAATTAAGTGGAAAAGTGGCATCGCTACTACTAATATCTAAGGATATGTTTTCGTCCCCATAGAAGCTGCCTATTCCTTGCCTAAAAGTTTCATTCGCCGTTAAGTTGAAAGAATCATCAATAATTACTCTCGATGACTTGCCCACACCGGCGGATGGATAAAAACTCAAAATACCCAAAACTATGCTCAGCACTAGAAGCGTTACAAACCCAAAAAGGAGCATTTTGCCTGATGATGGCCTCATAATTGATGTCCTCGGTATTTAATATTACGGCAAAGGGTAAGCATGAGCATATTGGCTATTTAGCAATCCATAATTCTTAAATATATCACCTTCAGCAAATCTGGAGATTACACCATTATTATGTTAAATGATGGAAAAACGGGCAATAATATCGTGCGACAAGCATGTAAAACCACGCAGTAATCATTTAACTGGCTTTTGATGGAAAAAAGATGGTTTAGAAACCTCTGTGTTGCACATTTTTGAAAATAGTTGATAGCAGTCTTATTCGGTGAAAACGATTATTATCGGTGCTTTTAATAAAAATTCGCTCCATTTGTGCAACAACCTCAACTAATAAAGTAATACATTATGCAAAAAATGCAAAGCCTAACCGACAAATTGAGACTAAGAAAGAAAAAAGATGCTAAGGTCAAGTCAGCGTTAGGTTCCATTATAGCTAGTGTTGGCAACAAAGGAATCTATGCAAGCTTTGCACGATGGCCCACTCCAGATTGACCCCCGCATAAACATATCTCACAGGATTAATCGTTTCAGATGTAGAAGAAAGCACCAAAATGCCGTCAACATACAGATACGCCGCGCCTGTCCCTGTCCCAGAAACTATCTCTAATTCCATACAATACCATGTATTAGGCGAAACGATAACTGATGAGGCAATCCATCCTGAGGGTAGCAACAACACGAATTTTTGTATACCACCGACATTATAGACAGCTACATCTCCACCTGTACCATACGAAGCATCACGGCTGCAAAGCAGACTAAAAACATTCCATTCAAAAGGAAATGACTGAACATAAATGTATTCGCGGATATACACCGTACTATAAGTGGTACCTAAATCCTTAGCCACATAAATATTCGTCGACCCAGCATAGGATTGCCAGTAGAGTTACCTGCGCAGCATGTTCTTGAATAGGTAGGAGAGGTAGTTTTCGATTTCCACAAAAGTAAGTTTTGATTTGCCGCGTTTACGATTAATAAATAAAATGGGAATCTC
>CAZWRU010000007.1:20971-26190 GCA_964636425.1 uncultured Candidatus Bathyarchaeia archaeon | reverse complement strand
CCATCAGTTATAGCTGAACCCAACCCGCCCTTCTGGGATCGAATTAACAACAAAAGACTAGGACAAGTTGCCTGCAACCTCTTCACGATATCGGCCGTTCCGTCTGGACTAGAATCATCAATAACTAATATTGCCAAATTAAGAGGAAGGTTCGAGAGGTCAGTAATTATTTTTTTAATATTTTGCGCTTCACAATAAGTAGGAAGAATTACACCCACTTTAGAGGTAAAAGTCAGATTACCAAATAACGTGGAATGCATCCCAAAGCGCCTTCACCTTTCAAGTATGAATCTAAATTTAATAAACATTATACCACAGCATACCACCCAGAAAACAACCCGATAAACGTAATGCTTCAATGAGCAGATTGTTGTTTTCGTAGATAATATTTCAGCGGATGACGAACACGACGACATAAATCGTCACTATTAACACAAACTCCATGAGTCTGAAGCGTAGAACAACTTGGAGGAGTGTAACGAGTTCCTGACCCCTTAGAACCCGCGATGTGTTCAACTTGATAACGTGTTAATCGAGCATTATAATCCGAAGAAGTTTTGAAAACTTCCGCTACTTTCTCAGGGGGCATACCAATGGTGACAAGAAAAGAAGTCAAAGTAAACCGGCCTACATGGGATAGATGACGCCCATTAGAAGCTGCCTCATACAATGCCACAACACAAGGAGGAAAAGCAGATTGAGACACAACTTTTGGAAAGCCCTCCATTTCAGATTCCCCAATCTTCTCCTTAGCTAATAAGGTAATGTGCTGAGCGATTGCCTCTATTTCAGGAGGAAAAGCCGGAAGCTCACCTGCCTCTAACCTTTTTTCTATACGTGATTGAATCTCTTCTTCAAGCAGACGTGCAACATCATGCTGATTAAGATACACTTTACCGTTTGATAAAAGCCGATTTACGAGCTTCCACTTGTTATCACGGAGGTGAGTAACATTTCTTAAATAATCAGCAACGCTAATGCAGAGCTCAAAAGGAATTTTAGAATCTTTATTTAAGTTGATATTCCACTCAAAATTATGCGCAACTGCAATTATCCGCTCATTTGATTCAGCTTGCAGACAACTAAAAGCCTGCTTAGCCTCAGCTAAAGCGTAACGTTTCTTGATAAAACTATTTTTGGTAGCTATTGCCAGCATAATAGCAACAGGAAAAGAGGGAATTTCAACATCATTTTCGCAACGTTCACCAGTAGAAATATACAAAACAGCGTTTTCTAGGCGCTGCTGCGCACGATGCAGAATCCTTTCAAGCTCAGGATTGGTCAAATCCTCAATTTTAAGACCCAACAGTTTCATATGTTCAGCTGTTTCTTTTAAAAAAGGGTACTTGGCAAGGTCGTTCTGAGTGAACTTAACCGTTTCTAACAACATGCCAAGTTACTCATTAGTCAGTTTCGATTCGTGGCGCCAGGAAGAATGTTAGCTTTCCTTCTTTAGTCTGCTGGAAGTCAATACGCACAGGCATATCAGTTGAGAACTCTATAGTTGCGATGTCGGATGTTGCTGAAGCGGCTTTTATGATTTCAGAGAGATAGCTTAGGCTGAACGTTGCTTTTGAGGCCTCTTTTGTCTCCAAGTCAAGGAGTGTATCACTGCCTTTTTGCAGAGTTATGTTTGCACCCATTAAATCTCCGGTAGCGTTCAAGGTGAGTTTTTCAGCATCGGCTTCGATTCGAACATGATCGCTGACAAGTTGGGCATCTTCGATAGCTTGACTTAAGCCTTGAGTTGTGGTTTTAGCTTTTACATTAAAGGTAATTTTTGGCGTAGGAACTTCTTCCTCGGATGCTTCAAGAGTAGGCATCGTAAAGTTACGACTGTACTTTCCACTTATCTTTACTTCCAAGCGTCCAGTAGCATCATCTAAAGACAACTCTACAGCTTCGTCTTTACCCGCACGTTTAAGGAGCTTCAAAAGTTCGCTAATATTTATGCACATCTTTGAAGGCTCGGGGCATACATATTCTTCAAAAATCGTTTTTGGCCATTCAAAATCAATCATGGCAACACGGGAAGGGTCCATGGCTCGAAGTTTCAAGCCATCAGGTTCAATTTTAAAAGTTGCCTCATCAACAAGAATAGAGATTGCCGTTGACATATCTCTTAGGAGCTTGGCATCTGTGACTTTGAGCTTAAACATCCTGTTTTCCTCTCTTATTGCATATGTAATTATGCTTTAAAGATTTACGCACTTAAGCATAACGCTTGTAGATAAAAGTATTCTTTGGAATAAAAACAAAGCCTTAATAAAAATACTAAAAACGCCACAGCAAATAATTAGAAAAAGTTCGAAGAATAAATAAAAAATTCCTTGAAAGAAACAAAAGAAACGGAATTATTTTATTAAACATGTTTTTGGCATTTATAACAATACCAGCGCTTAAGCTGAGGAATTATACGAGGCCCCCTTTCAGCGAAGACAAACAGCTTGATTTTGCCGAATCTGCCGAGTTGAAGAAGCCAGAACTGCCACTTGCCTTAAGAAAGATAATAAAGTTTGATGGCCTTTGAATAATATCAATTATAATAACCATCTCTTCACTTTCTGCTCTGTCTACACTAATAGACCATCAGGTTTTTCAACGATACTGCCTACATCCTTTAAGGTCACTTCGAATTTCCCGTCACCAGTAGATAATTTCCCTAACTATGAGCCCCCCTTTGTTATGTTATGTTCTTTCTGCGGTTTTGACAATTGAACCCTATATTTCAATATTTGAAAATATAGAATGCAAAAAGTAGCATATTAATACTAAACTGGATAATTGAAGTAGCTACACCTGGACTGCATCTTCTCCAGAATATTCTGATCGCAGGAAAGGAACTACCATTTTTTAATTTAAGCAACCAATTATTTCTACGTCACGATTGCCAATATCGGCTAAAAACATAAAAAGAGCAAGCGGACAATAATGCGCCCATATCTTTTTTCATTAAAGGAGATTGACTTTAAAAAAGTATAAAATCCAATGGTTATGGCTTATGTTAAGCTAAAAAACACCTAAAGTAAATAATGAATGAAAATGGATATTAGCTGTATTCTCTAAAGGTATAATTACATTTTGTGCAGCGTAAGAATTGTGTTGAAGATTCATCAGCACCTCTTGTTTGTACCTGCCATACATAGGCCGTGTTGTTACTGCATTTTGGACATTCAACTCTTACGGTAGGAAGCGTTCTTAGTTTCTGCTCTTCTTTTCCTATAACGGCAACTAGTTGTTGTGGACTATGTTGTATGACTTTACCGACTTTAGGGGCTTCAATTTTTTTGCCTGTTTCTGGCTTCTTATATCCGCATTTAGAACAAACAAGTGCTAAGGTGGTTTCTTTACCGCTTTTGGATTTTTTCGGTTCAAGACGAGACCCACACTTTGGACAGAACTCCATCTTCAAATACTCCATTAACCGTTTTTTTGGCTAGACGATTTCTAACTTTTTAGGTTACTTAGTGCACTATGTGATATATAGGCTTATTCTAGGTGACTTATACCAGAAGCAATTAAATGCGCAACTCGTAGAGCTTCAGGCATGTTGCTTCGTGTAGAAGTTAATCGAATAATTTCTTCGGCTACTTCTATTGTGATTCCAACTACTTCAACATAGACTTTTTGGCTACCCCTTTGAGCTTTTACCACAGACAGGTCACCAGCATTAAGGACAGCTTGCCAGCGTTCATCACTTCTAGGCAAATTCTTAAGCGCTAAGCGAAACTTAGACAAATCCGGTCGCTTCGTAGTAATAGCAACAACTGGAAGCCCCGTTTTTTCATTAAGCTCTTTTATATCTACAACATTAAACCCAGCAAATGTTACCCCATTAAGAAAAACTGCTCGAAGCTGCCTATAATGAGGTGAAGAAGTTATCATACTACAAATCTGGGAGGTAGCATCAAAACCATCCACTGTTATCATTGTACTCATAACCCCCTCAAACCAATAGCCACCTCGAAAAACAACCCCCACAACAATCACATGACCGCCCGAGCGGGGAACAAATTTACCGTCATCTACACCTAAAACCCGAATTTCAGGCTTAATAACACGCAGACGTTTAAGACTCAAAGTCTTCCTCTACTGATAAAAGCAAAAAAGCAGTTATAAGGCTAACTAAAAAATCTTTTTTAATTTTTTTAGTTAATTAAAGAAATAAAAATATAGAAAGAAAAATTGAAGGGTACTATCTAAATCTATTAGGCTTTGAGAGCAGCTTTAAGGGCTTTCGCGAAAGCCGTATTACTTTCAAGGACATTATCAGCTGCTTCAAGTAGAGCAGTTTCAGGTTTTGCCTTACCCTTCATCCTCAAATAGATCACAGGATTAGAAGCCAAAGGATGAGGAACATCATACCCCGCTTGGTCAACAGTATTGTCTTCTAGAAGGCGCTTTTGCAATAAATTACAAACGCCGTGTCCTGAGCCCTCAATTTCAATTTTAAGTTCATTATCAGTCTTTTTTAACACTTTAACCTTCATTTTTCATTCCTCACTATTAATATTTCCTCTCTTCCATAATCAAGCGCTGTCTTACGTCTCTCAATGTTGCCACATTTTGTGCACCGCATCTCATGATGATTCTGTTCAAGCACATTGCTACATAATGAACAGAAGGCGTGTACAACACCCAAATTCTTGTCAGCAGTTGTCAAGTGATAAATTTGATTTTTCTCACTTATGACTTTAGCCCTGATAATATCCCCTGATTTACAAACTTCATTCATCGAATTAATATACCGATCAGAAACGTCAGAAACGTGTAGAATCCCGCTAAAAACACCAGACATCTTTTTCTTTGCACCTACTTCAAAGATGCGTACAAGAGCATTATCTGTCTGCGCGTTTCCTACTTGACCTACCACTATTGAAGAAACTCTGGGAACCACAGCGCCATCGATTATGGGATATACTGAAACCCGTTTATTGAGCATATCCATCAAGGCGCGTCCAACAATTTTAGAATAAATGATGCCGTCTTTAACGTAAGTGCCAGAATCGGGTATAAATTCTTCAATCACGCCCAAACGTTCGCCGGGCAACACTAAATTCCCATTTCTTTGTTCAGATGCTTTCAATGTCATAAATTTCCCTTTACCATTAAACATAAGCGATATGAAGACGTTCGCTGAACGAGTACATTTCATAGATTTCAAGCTGCTCAATAAACCTTTTGATTAACCAACCAACAACATTGCATAATAAAATAGA
>CAZWRU010000007.1:0-20871 GCA_964636425.1 uncultured Candidatus Bathyarchaeia archaeon | reverse complement strand
GCTGCTCAATAAACCTTTTGATTAACCAACCAACAACATTGCATAATAAAATAGATATCAATTATATTTTCGGATTCGATATAAATCAATCACAACTTCATGTTTTTGGCGACTATGGAAATCAAACATATGAGGGATAACAAAAGGTAAAGCATAAACGGCTTCTACTTTGGCACCGCGTTGCTCGATAAAACGTTGAAGAAAAGGGGAAGGCTCAACTTGGATCAATCGACCCCCACTTGCTTTAAGCTTCTTAATTAAATATTTATCAGAATAAGGATGATTATGAAGTGAGTATACAGTCTTACCAACTTGTAGAGCTTTCTCTAAGAATCTCCTGTCAGCTGCACGTTTCTGCACTCCAAACGGAGGATTCTGAACTACGGTATCAAACTCGCCGACCACAGCATCAACGTCACCCACGATCCAATCAACTTTCGCATCTAAGGAGCAGGAGATATTTTGAGAATTTTCAATAGCGACAGCGATTGATGTTTTATCAATATCAATCCCTACAACTGATTTTGCCCCCAAAAAAGCACAGGATAACGCAAGTCTGCCCGTTCCGCATCCCAAATCTAAAATGTTCTTTTCCACAATATCACCATAGAGGTAAGCAGCCGAATATAGCATAAAGGCGACAACAGACTCCGAAGTAGTATATTGCTCAAACGAAGCATCAGGGTAGGGATGAGGTTTAATTTTAGATAGAAACAGTTCTAAGTCTATTTTTCGAATAAGCCTTTTTTGAGTATGTTTTCCCATGTAGACTCTCCGGCAACCACCTTAAATTCATTGACCGTTAAAACTGGTTTTTCAAATTTTGAGGCATCATCAAGCGATATGCGAGGACAGGCAGTATTGATATAAGCATCTATTGTGGGAAATTCCATTAACACTTCAGGCGAAATCTCTCGAACAGCTAAAAGACAAGCAGTTCTGCCCATCTTCTCGATAGTTTCTTTAATTTTCATAGCTTCATCAAAGTGTTTTTGGCCTGGTTTCAAACTAATCAGTAATCCATAAATTTTTGCTCCCTTCGCTTCTTCAATACTCACATATCGCTGTTTTAGGATTTTATTAACTTCGTCCTGCAGAGTATATGCTGAATTCGCATAAGGATCAGCCACAATAGTAGGTTTAGAGGATGCTAATGCGACACCTAATGCATGAAAGCGTCCTCCACCTATGAAAAGAAAAGCATCGACATCGGCGGCAACAGATTTTACATTCCCGTAGTCGCAGCCTATCACTTGTCCAGGATAAAATAAACGTCCTGCATCACCTATAAGAATTGTTTTACCCGCATGAGTAAGAATTTCTCTCACCGCATCAAGAGTTTGTACATGTTGAACAGTGGTTGCTAAACCTATTCGGGTATACCCACTGAGAAGAGGAAGAGAGCTTACAACGGCTTCGTCAACAGGCACAGTCGCCCTGGCCTCCAGATAAAGAGTGGGAATTTTTTCATGCTTCAACAGTCTAGCATGCCCAAAATGTATAATGAGATCAACATCTAAATCCTCTGCCTCTGAAGTTGCCACATCACATGCACCATAACAAGGATCCCCAGACAAGATAGACAGCACCCCTATCTTTTCAAGAAGTTTAGATAATCGCGGAGCTTCAGGTTTTAGACCTTCGGGCAACTGCAAAAGGACACGTTTTGCATTTAACTTAAGTATTTCCTGCTTTAGGTATTCTTCCTCAAAATCGAAGCCTTTCATCCTTTACTGCCTCAAATTGAATTATGAATAGAATAAAGCTAAAGAAGAAGAAAAGGGTTACATTTTCGAATTGTCTTATTATAAATAATATTCAGACGAATTCAAATCTTAGGGACACAAAAATTTATTTTTCATTCCCCGCAACAATAAGAATAAAGAAAACCAGCGTATTCAATTGACATTCTCATAATAGCGCATAACATAATTAAAGTTAATAGTTTAGCAACACAATCTTTATTTGATTAGGAAAAATAATTTGAAGAAGAGGATGTGGCCATGTCTAAAAAAACCAGCCAAAGCTATTCTAACTCAGATCAAAAATCAACTGAAGTAGCGACTAAATATGTCTACCTTTTCTCAGAAGGAGACGGAAAAAACAAAAAACTGCTAGGCGGCAAAGGTGCTGGGCTCTGCGAAATGACCCAAATTAAGCTTCCAGTTCCACCAGGTTTTGTGATTTCCACTCAGGCATGTCTCGAATATTTTGATAATGGTAACAAATTTCCTAAAGGACTTGTTGACCAAGTACATCAAGCGATGGCTCAGGTTGAAAAGGCCATGAACCTAGAGTTAGGTAATGTTGATAAACCACTACTTGTGGCTGTGCGTAGTGGAGCAGCAGTGTCAATGCCTGGGATGATGGACACTGTACTTAATTTAGGACTTAACGATGAGACAGTAAAAGGACTCATAAATAGAAGTAATGATGAACGCTTTGGTTGGGATTCTTATAGAAGATTCATTTCACTTTTTGGTTCTATTGTGTTGGACATAGACAGCGAGGTTTTCCATGTTGCCATGGAGAATCTTAAGACAGAAAGAAAGGTAAAGTATGATACAGAGCTTAATTCAGCTGATCTTCAAAAATTAGTTGAAATTTTCAAACGTATTATTCAAGAAAAAACAGGTAAACCTCTTCCACAAGACCCCTATGAACAGTTATTCATGGCTATAGAAGCAGTATTTGCCTCTTGGAATGGTAAAAGAGCGGTTGATTACCGGCGCGAATTCAAGATACCTGCTAGCGTAGCTAATGGGACTGCCGTTAATGTCCAGACAATGGTTTTTGGCAATTTGGGTGACGATTCCGCAACTGGTGTAGCGTTTACAAGAGACCCTGCCACAGGTGAAAACGAGTTTTTCGGAGATTACCTTGACAAAGCGCAAGGTGAAGACATTGTAGCAGGCATCCGAACACCTAAACCTATTTCGGAAATGCAACAATCCATGCCAAAAATCTATCAAGAACTTCTGAAAGTGAGGGAGATTTTGGAACATCACTTCCAAGAAGCCCAAGACATGGAATTTACCGTTGAAAATTCAAAACTTTTCATGCTTCAGACCCGTTCAGCTAAAATGAACATGACTTCAGCACTCAAGACTTCAGTTGAAATGGTTAAAGAGGGTTTAATTAACAAGGAGAGGGCTTTGCTTAGGCTTGATCCATCCAAACTGGTGCAGTTAATGTACCGTCAGGTAGATCCGAAATACAAAACTCAGGCAGTTACAACCGGGTTAGGTGTCTCCCCAGGCGCTGCATCCGGTGAAGTAGTCTTCGACGCTGACGAGGCAGAAAAGCAGAGTAAACTGGGAAAGAAGGTTATTCTGGTAAGAGAACAGACTAAGCCTGAAGACATTCACGGATTCTTTGCAGCTCAAGGAGTTCTTACCTCTGTTGGCGGAAAGACCAGCCATGCTGCTGTGGTTGCCCGAGGAATGGGTAAACCTTGTGTAACTGGTGCAGGCAGTATTAAGATTAATCAATTCGAGAAATACGCAACTATAGGTGAAAGTAAAGTCGTTCAAGGTGATGTCATCACAATAGATGGTGGATCAGGTAATGTCTGGATAGGTAAGGTTGCGATGGTTGAACCCAAAATCTCTGAAGAAATGAACACCATCTTAAAATGGGCTGACGAATTCCGGAAACTCGGCGTACGAACTAACGTAGACACCCCCTTAGATGCTAAGAAAGCAGTAGAGTTCGGTGCAGAAGGAATCGGTTTGTGTCGCACTGAAAGAATGTTTAACGCTGCTGACCGCATCGGGCTATTCCAAGACATGATTTTAGCAGAAACCCTTGAAGAACGCATTGCGGCTCTAAAAAAACTTGAGCCCCTCCAAAAAGAAGACTTTAAGGGAATTCTAAAAGAAATGCAAGGCCGCCCCGTTACCATTCGACTGCTTGACCCGCCACTGCATGAATTCTTACCCTTGGAAGAGGAAGTCAAAAACCAAATTGATACATTACAAGAAGTCCAACCAGCACTTGACAGTGTAACAAAGTTACCAGCTGCACTTCGCGCAATTGACCCCAAGATTAAAGACCACCTTAACAATACCGAGACAACTCTCAAAGAATTATCAAATATTCAGTCCACTGAACTTGAAAAGAAGAAAAACCTACTACGCAAAATACTAGCTCTAAAGGAATTTAACCCAATGTTAGGTCACCGCGGCGTAAGACTAGGAATGACTTATCCAGAGATTTACGAAATGCAAATACAAGCTCTACTAGAGGCCGCCAGCGAACTCGTCAAAGAAAACGTGCCAGTTAAAGTAGAACTCATGGTACCAAACGTCTGCACAATCGAAGAACTAAAGAGAGTACAAGTAATGATTGAGCGCATTAAGAAGCAAGTTCAAGCTCACTATGGCGTAATTGTTCCGTTCAAGTTCGGTACAATGATTGAAGTAGTGCGTGCATGCTTGCGCGCTGAAAAATTAGCTGACATAGCTGAATTTTTCAGCTTCGGAACCAACGACTTAACACAAGCAACATTCAGCTTCTCAAGAGAAGACGTCGAAAACAAATTCCTACCCATGTACAATCAACAAAAGATTCTGGCGGATAATCCATTCGAAATACTCGACGTCAACGGAGTAGGAAAATTAATGAGTATTGCCGTAGAAGGAGGACGAAAAACCCGACCTGATCTAAAGGTAGGCATATGCGGAGAACAAGGAGGAGAACCAAATTCAGTGGAATTTTGCCACAAGATAAACCTCAATTACGTGAGCTGTTCACCCTACCGCATACCCATAGCAAGACTAGCCGCAGCACAAGCAGCAATCAAAGAAAAGAAGTAACGCTAAAAACCTCAATATAAACAAAGCATACCCCTAAAAAAGAGCAAGCTCTTCTGAGCTTCATTTTTACTTTTTTTAACCTCAAAAATAGAATAGCTTTGATTTTTCACTCAATTAATCCAAGAGCATACAAGAAAGTAATCATCAAATTTTCCAAGTAAAAATTAGTATAATTAAATGAATAAATCATAATAAAAGGAAGAAAAAGAAAGCATAACCGAGTATATACCGTCAGAAAATAAGCAGTATAGTCCGGTTTTAACCTTCTTAAACTACGTCAACTTTCTCTGGAGCTTCTTCAAGTTTGGTCTCAGCGATTTTTTCTACGACTATTCTGCAAGTAAGGGGCAGCTTTGCCATTCCGCGCTTTAAGGATTCCTTAGCAGTTTCAACCGCGTTAGCTTTGACTCTAACTATGATAAGCACCTGACCAGGCTCTATTCGAGCAGCAGTACCTACTGTTCTTCCAAAGGAGCGACGCATACCCTGCTGAAGACGGTCTGCATGAGCTCCAAAAATCATTTTGTTTTCTCGCAGAATAACATGTGGAAAGGGAAGAACCTGCATGTAATAATCGTTAATTAACTTGTCCATAAGTACACGGTTAGTAGCTACACGAGTAGCTTCCAAGGAAACATGACGAATCTGTTTTCGCTGTAAAGCAACAAGCCTTGCCTCATAATCAAATTTAGATTTTGTGTCGCCCATTGTAAACTTGACAATCTTTGGAGGGGGAAAGCCTTTGATGTACTCTTTCCTAGTATAGGCCTGTCCCTTAACAGGGCCATAATTGCGCGCATGCATTAAATATCACGGCTTAGGGAGTAAGGGTAAGCGATATTTAAACGATTTGCAATAATGTTTAATTAAAAACTGTAAATAGTGCAGATTAATTCACGTTAAAGAGAACCTAAATTCCAATTTTGCGGTTATAATTCTTTATTACCTTCTATAAAAGAAAATGAAGCTATAGATACCAATATTTTTCTTCAAGTTTATTAATTTGTTCAGTAGACTATTTTAGAAATATCAAGGAAGGAAAATAATGGATAACACTGGAAGACCTGATTGGGACAGATACTTTTTAGACCTTTGTGAAGCCGTTTCCAAACGCGCCACTTGTGATCGCGGAAAATGCGGTTGCGTTATCGTAAAAGACAAACGAATAATGACTACCGGTTACGTTGGAGCCCCAGCAGGATTACCTCATTGTGATGAGGCAGGACATGACATGAGAAAAGTTATTGATTTCAATGACAAAATCAGCCAGCACTGTGTACGAACCCTTCACGCAGAACAAAACGCTATTATTCAAGCTGCACGATTCGGAATACCTCTGGAAGGTTCAACGCTTTATTGTAAAATGACCCCGTGTAGAACCTGTGCAATGATGATAATTAATGCAGGCATCATACGAGTAGTCTGCGAAAAACGTTACCATGCAGATGCAGACACAATTGAAATGTTCAAGCAGGCCAAAGTAGAATTAACAATAATAAACAACGAATACGAAAAATATGAGGGGCAATAGAACCCTTCTTTAAGTAGGTCATTCAATTTTTTGCATAATACTAATTTCTCTTCCGATTTTGTGTCTTTCATCAACATCAATAAAGGAACAGGCATCACTCAGCGGCGGCACAGGTTTATTTTCAACAAAAAAGGGCTTTTGATAAATTTTAACTGCCTTAAAACCTAATCGCTCAGCGATTTCTTGAATATTCATTCGAACTGGCTTGCCTGTACGTGTTTTAACATATGGAGTAACAAGAACTAGATGACTATTTTTATTTAATATTTTGTAAGATTCTCTCAGAAAATCTTCAAAAAGCGGAACAAGACTGTCAATAATCTTGACTGCGTAATTTTCAGTCGCAACTTGACGAAGCGCGGGACCTAAATCTGGTTCAGTAGCAATACAATCTATACCTTCTCTTATTTTGGCAGTTAATTTTCTTGAATCGCCCTGTAAAGTCATATAATCAGAGTCTTTAAGGGAGTATTCTTGCTGGAGCCAATCAAGATTTCGCCGAGCAGCTTCAACACACCAGCGATTAATGTCTAGTCCAATCACTTTCGCCTTAGCCAATAAAGCTTCCTGCAGTATATTTCCTACACCACAGAAAGGATCAAGGAAAACTTTTCCCTCGGTACAATGAGAAAGGTTAACCATAATCTTGGCTACCCGAGGAGAAATTCCAAATATTTTTCTCTGAACAGGTTTTTCAACATCGCGCTTCTGAAATTCAAAAGGATTATGAACACAAAAAGTAGTACTTATGGAAGTTTGATTTTTTCCTATGCAAAAAAGAATCTCAGCATTAGTCTCAACCAAACCTTTCTTTAGAACCTCAACAGGAGTAAGTTGAGGTTGTCCTCTGTCTCGAGGAAAACCCAGAAAGCGAGCCTTTTTTCCCTGCTTTTTTAATTCGTCTTTTAGTTTGTTGCCGATAAAATGATCAATTCTCATTCCAGCTGCATTAAAAGACAATTCAGCTCCCCAGTAGACACTTACACCAAAAAGAGATTTCCCCGAGGCTTCTTTAGGAATTCTCTTAGCTATAACATCAAAAGGAAGGGATAACTCAAAATCAAGTCTAGCTTGCTTATTTCGTTTGAGAAACACTTCAGATACAAGCTCAGTTGGAATAAGTACTTGGACCCGGCCAATTTTAAGAATGCCACCTAAGTCATCAATAATTGAAGCATCCAAAGGATCCTTAGTTCGAATTATGAAAAAAGAGCGAGAAAAATCAGTGACTTGAAATACGTTATTTCTGGCTTCCAAATAGGAAATTGTTTCTGCTAGTGATAACTTCCAATTTTTACCTGAAATGAAACAATAAATATTTTCAAAGAGGTTCGACATTTTAGACAATTAATGTTTGTGTTCGACCCATTTGAGATTAGCGGTCCCAAAAACAGCTTAGCCAAGAAAATATCCCTGAGGCGGTTGATTACTTTAACTTAATAAAGGGTTAAATTGCGGGGACTCTAATCAAAGCTGGGAAAACAAATGAATAACATGGCAGAAAAGGTTGCAGGTGCACTTTATAGATCAGGATGCATAAAATTTGGTACATTTAAAATAAAATCAGGCGCAATAAGTCCCTATTACATTGATATGGCAAGATTACTCTCAGCCCCAAAAGAGCTCTGTCTTATAGCAGAAGCGGCAGCAGACAAAATCAAACAAATCATGACTATAGAAAAATTAGACAAAATCGCCTCAATTGAACTTAAAGGAGCGTTAATAGCATCAAACATTGCATGTAAAGTCAACCTACCATGCGTAATTGTTCGAAAAGAAGAAAAAGCCTATGGCGTCACTGGCAGAATTGCAGGCGCAGATGTAGTAAAAGGAGAAAACATATTATTCTTTGATGATGTCATCAGCGAAGGTCTATCCAAAATAGAAGGCGTAAAACCGCTCAAAGAATTAGGCGCAAACGTCAAACACTTATTGGTCATAGTTAATAGAGAGCAAGGTGGAAAAGAAAATCTTGAAAAAATAGGTTTTCAAACTCATGCTTTGGCTAAAATATCAGAAATAGTCGAAGTCTTATATGAAGCAGGAGATATCTCTAAAACTCAGGCAGAGGCGGTTAAAACCTACATTAAGAATAGAGGTATTTAGCGTTATTTAAAGGAAAACAGATATTTTTTTTGCTATTTGCTCAGGCGTATTTTGAAAACTGGAAACTACCACTTCAGGATGTAGCGGAGCTTCATAAGGTTGACCTACGCCAGGAACTGTCTGTGCATTACCCTTGAGAGCTTTGGAGTAAATTTCTCGAGGCGCATTAAAAGTCTCTTTTCGTTTGGCTTCACGCATCATACAGACATCCATAGGACATTCCAAGTATACTTCAATAAATTTCGGAACTTTATCACGCAAGTTATCTCTATAACGGCGCAAATTAGCAGTAGCATCAACAACAACATTTACCTCGTTCTTCACTAATAACTCCGCAATATATGCAAGTGTATCATATACTACATCACGCTCTTGAAGAGAATAAGAAGGATTAGGAGTTAACACTCTGCGAAGAGAATCTGAAGAAAGAAGCTGAGCAGAAACACCACTCTCAGTTAGAAGCTTAAGCAGTGCGCGAGATACCACTGATTTGCCACATCCTGGCAAACCAGTAATCCAAACACACCATCCTGATTTCAAAGTACACATCGCCTACTCCAAAATTATTAAGACAGCTCATCATAAACTTATTGATTAAGAAGAGTATAACGAAAAAATGGAAGCAAGAAGCTACTTCGAAGATTCAAAATAGGAATTTACATCCACCAAGTCAAAAGTATCATTTTGTAAGATATTTTTTACAAAGTTAAGGATTTTTATGCGAACATTGGAATTAAGATTTGGATACCACACGGGGGAAGCAACAACCAATCCACGCCAAGCATAGAAGGGTTGAATAACTTCCAGTATTTCTGAATCCCCCGTTTTTTTCAGATAATTATCCCAGAACGTTCTGAATAGACTCTCAAAGCCACCTGTTAACGATTCATATTTCTGTAAAGAATAGAAAATGTAATTGATTGTTAAGGCGGCAATATCGTCTGCAGGTTCACCCCATTCACCTCTACTACGATCTAATACAGTAAAGTCTGTACCGTCACGGAAAAGCAAATTCCAAGGATGAAAATCACCATGAACTTGGCAAAGTCTATGCGACTTTTCTTTGAGGCACCAACGCCAATTAACACAATCCTTTTCTACATCAACAAAATATGTGGGAGGCACACAATCGAACTGTTTAGGATAGCTATCCAGCAAACCCATAATGCACTCCCCATGCCCAACTAAATCACGAATTCGTCTTATGTAAAGCGAGGGCTCATCTTGCTTTAACTTATGAATCTCAACAAGATAATCAGATAAAGCTAAGCAACGGGCCTCATCAACATAATTGACTTGCCCTGTATCTTTTATACGATCTAAATCAAGATGGTAAAGTTTACCTTCTACAAATTCAGTTAGGATAAAAAATTCTTTACATTTACCTACAGATTTTAAAGAATTATTTTCAAAGGCACCTGCATCCACAGAGTGAACATGTTTTGGGAGCTTGCTAAATGTCGAATTCTGCCAGAGAAGAACTTGTGCACGATCAGAAAAATGATCATGACCAAATCCTCCAGGACGCATAGTCTCCAATACTACACGTTTTATTTCGTTCACCATCTTGAATTCAATAACATAAGGAAACCCATAGCCAAAACCTTTAAGGTCACCTGAATCTTCAGGCTTTTCTCCTAACCGCCAGACTCTTTGCACCTCAACATTAGTATTATAAACTGAGGTTAAATAATCACGAAAAACTGATTTAGACAAAGTTAAAGCGTTTGTATCAACCAAATATATTCGCCTACCGATACACTATCTTAATGATAACTGAAGTATTAAATTTTCATAAAAACTATGAACAACAATGTCCCGTGTTAATGGCTAAGCAAGTCCTAAATAGGTAAACTAGCACACAATTCTAAAGGAAGGTACTAAAATGGAAAAGTTTCAAGTTAAAGACATATCATTAGCGCCGCAAGGTCACCTCCAAATCGAATGGGCCACGGCACATATGCCAGTCTTAAGCCAAGTCAAGAATAGATTTGAAAAAGAAAAACCACTTAAAGGTCTTACATTAGCTGCATGCCTTCACGTGACCAAAGAAACCGCAGTTTTAGTAGAAACTCTAGTTGCTGGAGGCGCTAAAATTGCAGTCTGTGGTTCTAATCCTCTCTCTACGCAAGATGATGTTGCAGCTGCCTTAGCAGATGAGGGAATTCATGTCTTTGCGTGGCGAGGTCAATCAACTGATGATTACTATAGTTGCATAGACAAGGTATTAGATTTTAAACCGTCTATAACACTTGACGACGGCGCAGATTTAGTGGGAACATTACATACTAAACGTAAGGCAGAATTAAAGAACCTTAAGGGCGGAACCGAAGAGACAACTACAGGGGTAGTGAGACTAAGAGCAATGGAAGCCGCGGGAAGTCTAATGTATCCCATACTTGCAGTAAATGATGCGTATACAAAGTATCTATTTGATAATCGATATGGCACAGGACAAAGCACTATCGATGGCTTACTTAGAGCAACTAACATTCTTCTAGCAGGTAAAGTCTTTGTGGTCTGCGGTTATGGATGGTGCTCAAGAGGCATAGCTATGCGTGCTCAGGGATTAGGTGCAAACGTCATAGTTACGGAAGTACAACCCACTAAGGCATTAGAAGCAGCAATGAACGGCTTCCGCGTCGCGCCAATGTCAGAAGCAGCTTCAAAAGGAGACATTTTCGTTACTGCAACAGGCGACATCAGCGTTATAAGAAAGGAGCATATGCAAAAAATGAAAGATGGTGCAATAATGGCTAACAGCGGGCATTTTAATGTTGAAATAAGCCTTAAGGATTTAGAATCATTGACAAAATCTAAAAGAACTATTCGTCCAAACCTTGAAGAATACACGCTAAAGGATGGTAAAAAAATATTCCTACTTGCAGAAGGCCGTCTTGTAAATCTTGCAGCCGCAGAAGGTCACCCTTCAGAAGTCATGGATATGTCATTTGCCAATCAAGCTTTATGTGCAGAGAACATAGCCAAATCAACAAAAATGCAGCCAAAAGTTTACGCTGTCCCTAAAGAAATAGACGAAAAAGTTGCTGAGCTAAAACTCAAATCGATGGGCATAAAAATCGACAAATTAACTGCAGAACAAAAGAAATACCTTGCAACGTGGGAAATGGGCACTACATAATAAGGGCACATATCAAGAAGCATGGTAAACTTTAAAAGGACTAAGACTATAAACTGGTTCTATAAAAAGTGGTGAATCACTATGAGTAAAGACCAAGCTATAGGTGGAGCAATTCTTGCTGTCTGCGTTATAATTGCAATAGGCTATACAATACTAATCATCGCGCCGAGCTGGATTACATGTCCGCTGGGCATGGATATTTCTGACAATACTGCTAGACTTTATGCGGTAGTTATACCTGTCTTTATTGCATTCATTGCAATCCTTCTAATTGGCGCATGGATAGGTTGGACAATGGCAACAACCCCCCCGCCAAAACCAATTGAAGAAATAACAACAGAGATTGAAGAAAAGAAGGAAGAATTAAAGACAGACGAGAACACTGACGCAAGCGTAGCTCCTGAAAAGAAGAAAAAGAGCGACAAATAATAACTCCATTCTTTTCTCTTAAACCCCAAAATTTCTTAATCTAAAGTTTTTCTCTATTAAATACTTAGAAGTGTGCACAATTAAGTTTTAGAGACATAGAAGTTTAAAGCAAAATTAATACCTACACACATGATTAAAGAAACAATAATGGAAATCATAAAATTTTTAGCAGTAAGTTTTTGAGCTTTCCGCACTTTTTGGCTGTACATCATATTCTTTTATTTGACGCGTTTCTTTATCAACTTTAATTTGTTAACTCTTCAGCTCTACTTCAACGGCATAAATATTTTCGACTAAAGAAACTTGCTTCTGTTTCAAAGTACTCTTATGACCAATCCGTTTAAGAAACCGTGTGCCATATACGAGTTACTACTTCAGCGTTCATTTTCTTCATTTGATAAGTGGCAGAAGGAAGAACATCTGGAACAGCTTCTTGCGGGGCAATTTCTGACACGGAATTATCTTCTATTTTGGTTTGGAAAACCTAGAAAGCCCCTCAAGGGTCTATTGATAAATTTACTTCTCAGGGAACACCGATTTATTCCTTTGTTTTTCTCATACATTGAACTATAGCAGTGCATACTAAGCATTCATCCGGTATGTCCTTTACAGATCTTTCGCCGAGATATCCAAGATAATTTTTGCAGCCAGGTAATTTGGCATCTGAAGACTTAGTATCAGATGATGTACTTTCAGGTTCTTCAGTAATAGGCGTAGATTCGATTACGTCAGATATCTCTTCTTTTGGCATATCCTCCAGAGTATCGGGAAGCGGGGTGCTTATTATTTCTGTTAAACAGTATGGACATGCATCATAAGGCCCCTTAGATTCTCGAACATTTGAAGTCTTAAGGGGACGAGTAAATGTCTTGCCACAAGAGGCATTTGGACATACGAATACCTTGTTTTTGTTTGTTTCCTCCGAGTGGGAGATTGATAAACCCTCCTAAGAACAATAAAGTGTACTAGATATTTATAGTATTGACGGATTTAGAATATATAGTTAGATTACTAACGACAACTCATACCAAAAGTTAAGGGTTTTTTGGTTGATAAACACACCAAGGATCCTCCTTCAGGTAGTCTCCTTTTAGTTCAGTTGGTTCGTGAAGATCCCCGCAGTAATCTATGAAGTCGCTTGAAAGGCCGTATGCACGAGCTCGACAACCGCCACAAATAATCTTGTACTCACATGAACCGCATTTACCTTTTAATGTGTCAGGATTACGTAGAGCTTTAAAGATTTCAGAATTGAACCAGATTTCCTTGAAGGATTTTTGCTTTACATTACCAAGTTTCACAGGCAAGTAAGGGCAGGGAGTAACTTCGCCATTGGGGAAAATTCTGCAGTAGTACATTCCAGCTATGCAGCCGCGTATCCATTGTCGCATGTCTATGTTCATGTCTTTGGCTATACGCATAAATTGTGGTGCACAGGAGTGCCTTACATTGAGCTTATGACGACTTATTTTGTTTAAATTATCCTTTATCATGTTCTCGTACATTGCAGGTGTTATATCAGCAATTTTTTTGCCTCTACCAGTTGGTACTAGGAAGAAAAGGTGGAAGTTTTCAACACCTAGCTTTTCGGACAATGTCATAAGGTCATCAATTTCATTGTAGTTATCCTGTGTTAACGTTGTGTTAACTTGGACAAGTATTCCGTTTTCGCGCAAGACTTTTATTGCATCAATTGCTTTTTGCCAAGAACCCTTAACCCCACGGAATTCATCATGCTTTTCTGGAATCGTTGAATCTAAGCTTATTGATATCGTTTTTATACCTGCATCTTTGAGCTTTTTAGCAATATTAGAGTCTATTAATGATCCGTTGCTACCCATAGCCATTTTTAATCCTTTTTCAGTTCCATAACGGATTAATTCAAATATGTCCTTGCGTAGTAAAGGTTCGCCGCCACTAAGTACAAGCATAGGTCGACTGACTTCTGCTATCTGATCAATCAACATCTTTCCTTGTTCGGTAGTGAGTTCGTCTGCAGAGGGTTTGGATTGGTTTTCTTTGGCAGCATTTATGTAGCAGTGAGAGCAGGCCAAATTGCATTTTCGGGTTACATTCCAAGAAATGATGAGTGGAACGTATTTTTCTGTCGGTAATACTGTTGCTTTTGGTGAATGTCCCAGTTTCATATAGTATTCACATTTTTCATGCAGACCCAATCGTTTGGGTTGTGTTAAAGTAAATGTGAAGGGCATTACGGTCTCAAGCATGGCCTTGGCGTGTGCAAAACAGAAGTGAGTACAAAATAACGAAGCTACTTCATCAGGTATACCTAATGTTTTACCGATATATACATGTCCACCGTGAATAGGACAGTTTAAGAATTCCATCTTACCATCTAACTTATCCATATTCATGGAATAGTTGATGAAATGATCGCTAAGCATGATTGATTGAAGCTTTTCCCGTTTTAATCCTACTTTAAGCGTAACCTCTAAGGCAATATTGACTGTTTCTTGACCAAAACGGTCCTGCACTTTAATCATAGCTTCGCTAATTTTGGGAACACCCACCATTTTAGCGAGAGCTGAAAGAGTCAACAGCCCTTTTATTGTCTCATATTCCTGGCGTAGACGCATCTCTATGACTTGCTTAGACCACTCTTGAAATAAAGCTTCAAATTTACTAGCCACTTGGGAGTCTTTGGTATTGATTAAGGCTAAAGCAGCACTAGTTTCCTGAGCTAATTTGGTAAATAGAGATATTTTTTCACTTGTAGTTAGACTTTTGCGAGCGCTAATCTCTTTAGCAGCTATATTAACAGTTATTATTCCCTCGGTAAGTTCTGTAGCATCAGAGGTAAAATCGTCATAGAAGCGCTGCAGATTTAGTTCGATGTCTGGTGCTACAACATTAAGTTCAGCTATCAGGAACCGGGTTTCAGTTTCCATTTTTGTGACCATAGCCATATGATATAATAACGAACCTGACATACCAGGCTCAGATTGCTTACCAGAAGCACCAAAGAAAATTTCCTGAGCCAATCGAACTGCGGTGGAGGAATCCCCGCTTTTTATGTTAGTTAGAAGATGATTTAGTTTAGAGTATCTTTCTTGAATAAGAAAAGCCCATTTGTGGCAATGCCTTTCGTTATAGCGTGTCACCTGAATTACCAACTTAAAAAGAATTACACAAGTGATGAAGTAAAAAAGGTAACGGTTTTTCACAATAAAAAACACAGATACTTATTTGATACATAAAGACAGACTTCCCCGATAAACTATTAAGAGGCGTAAAAGAGACTAATCTATTCAAAAAGGTGAAGGACATGGTTTACGACTTAATCTTCGCTTTAATTGGTTTTCTAATAATGTTTGGCATGCTAGTTGGCATTGGAATAAATCAGCCAAGAGGAGTTAGCATGAAAACATGGTGCTACGGCTACTTCGTGATAGCAATAGGCTTTGATATACTTGTAGTATTAGCCTTAGTAAGTTCCTCCGACTTCGCCTGGCTCAATAACCTCCTACTTGGACTCTCCGCAGGTGCAGCCACAGGTCTAGCAATCCACGTAGCCCACCACATACAAGAAGCCGACCAAGAAAACGAACATAACACCGACAATAAACCCAAATCAATGTTTGGCTTCTAGCCAAGTCAAACCCACTATACAACATTTTTTTGGATTCAAATACATAAAAGTGGCGCCGGGGAAGGGACTCGGACACCAGAGAAAGAGGCGATATCGCCAACCAAGACGTTTCTTAGCAGCCACTTTCCTCCTTTTTTTCCATTAGAGCAGGTTTGGCAGTAAATGAACTGAGTGAACCTGTTGGTTTAGACGATACGCATCCCAAGGCGCTTAACCTCAGCTGACGAAAGCTCGGATTCCTTAGCCGCGAACATGTTAGGTACAAAAATTGATTTCGAGTAGTCATTGCTAAAGAATCCAACCCCACTTAGATGCGTTAGCTTCTTATCATGAAGATAAGCCCGAATAGAAGCAACCAAGGGCTCTACATCTTCAAAGTCCTCTCCTAGCCCGAAAAGTACCCAGTTGAACCCCTGAACAACTATAATATTCGGGCTGCCCGGCTGGAGCTGCTCGAGCTGTCCGTTGATGTGACGAGTTACGTGTCTGAGGAAGGCATCTGTCTCGTCTTTGGCTGCCTTCGACGGGAAAGCCAACATCGGGTGGATCTCCACAAGTAGGAACGGTGCCTTGTGGATAGAGAACCAGTTAATTAGCTTGCTTCCTTTTTCAAGTTCTCCCCTGCAGCATTGAACCCACCCGTCTAATGGAGGTTGCTTGATTTGCTCCAGTTTCTTTGCATCCTGTGGCAGTACCAAAGGTCCAAGTTTTTCTAGTGTAGGCTGAAGACTTAGTGTCAGCGAGATATCAGAGAGGTCAATCATGCCCTCAAACCCCTTCAGTTTGTCTATACAGAGCCGGTCTATTTCGCAACAGATTCTGCTTGTTGATACTACTTCGTCGATGTGGTCTTGGTTATCCAAAACGAGCAATTCTGGGATATTGACTTCCATGTAGACCATTGGGGTCCCATTTACCTTTGTTCGGAGGTGGGCAGCCGCAGCATTGAGTATCCTTTGGATTTTCTTCTCCGGTGTGCTCTCGCTGAGGTTTCCTAGCTCGATGTAGATTATCCTCGTATTAACATTTGCAAGAATGTCCGAAACTTTGCCTGTGGTCAGCTCTGGCTCAAGCATGACATTTCCAACTCCCAGCTTGTCCACTAGCCATGTGGCATAGGTGAACTCAGTATACTTGGTCAAGCCGTCAAAATAGTCGTCGCTGCACAGCTTCTTTTTCAGGGCTTTCCTCCTCTTTAGGTTCCATCTAAGTGCACCGAAGAAAACTAAGGCATCCTCAACCTCCTTTAATCTGACTTCGTTTGGGTTGAAAGGGAGGCACCAATGGAGAAAGAGGTTTCCTGTCTTATCATATTGCTTATTTTCATAGCCTGCGAACGAGTCGAATAAGGTGTCTAGAGTTTTGAACTCTCTGAGCCTTTTCCTTGCCACTGGTAGGTCAGCCAGGAATTTCTTCTGCAAGAGGTCCGTTTCATTGTACTGTCCAAGTAACGCCAATATTGCCCTTCTCCATTTCTTCTTTACCAATCTGTTAATACAATTATGCTATTAACAAGAATAGCCAGATTGGTATAATGGTGACATTCCCTCGTACTTCTAAGGTTTCTTTTGACAGCACGATTGCACTTGTGGAATCAGTTATTTTCTTGAAATCTATAACGCCATAGAGGTCGCGGTTTGTTATTTTAGGTTGATATTTTACTTCAACGGCGACTGGTTTGGGCAAGCCCTGTTTAAGCACGAAGTCCACTTCTCTTTCTTTTTTGCCGCGCCAATACATAACTGAGTCTTCAGAGCAGAATAGTTGTTTTTGTTCGCATAACCGGAATGACAAGCGAACCATGTGGTATGCTGCTATCCCTTCAACAAGGGCGCCTACTTTCTCAGGGTCTCCTAAATATTCCATGGTGGATTCGAACGGTTTCTTTCCACCGATCCATGCCCTCATTGCGTGTAAGAAGAAGGGATCGGTGAAGTAAACTTTCTTTTCCTTTTGGTAAGTGGGTTTGTTTCTGTTTGTGTCGTAGCAAAACATGTAGTGAAGTACAAAGCTGTCGCTTAGTGTGTCTATGTATTCCGCTACAGTGTTGTGGCTGGCTATGTCTGTACCTTGCCTTAGTGTGTTCCAACCGATGGGGGTTCCTGTCGTTTCGAGCACTCGACTTATGACTTGCCTTAGGTAGGTGTCTCTTTTTCCCCATTTTGCTAAATCTCCAAGAACGACGTCAACATATGTTTTATAGATATTTTCGGAGATTTCATTGTGTTTTAAGTATTCATCGGTGACTCGGGCTATTCCGCCTGTTAGAAGGTAGTTTTGGAAGAGTTTTTGCAAATCTTTTGAGAGGAAAGAGAGTTCTTTGATTTCTTGTGGGATTTCCCCATTTATTAATTCCATGAGGACTGCTTTTCTGTTTTCCCATGAAAGCATGCGGTGCTCTTTTATTGTATCCTTAATATCTTTGCTTAATGTCTCTGCGTATTCTGCAAATTTCATGGGTAACATGACTTTATCCAGCAGGTCCTTTGCTTCACCGCGTCTTCCAGGGAGCTTTTCGGAGGCTTTCTTAATATCTAGCGTGTGAGAGCCTGTTAGGATCAAGGTGGCTAATGTTAAGCTGTCTTTGTCGGCTAGGAATTTGATTGCTTTTTGCCAGTCTTTAACTGATGAAACTTCGTCAATTAAGAGGTAGGCGCGTTGTTTTTTGTCTGGTCTCACCGTTTCAAGATAAGCTGTTATCGTGTCTGCGAGGGCTTTTGGGTTGTCGATTAGGTCACAGGTGAAGTAGAAAATGTTTCGTGGCGGCACTTTTTGGTCAAGTAAGTCCCTTATCATATCTTTGAGGAGCGTTGTTTTCCCAACTTGTCGTGGACCTCTTAATGTGTAAACTGCATCCGAATTAAGGTCAAATGTGTGTTTTATTCTCGGTACCCAGCAGACTTTGGAGTTTGCTAAGGTAACAATTCTTCTATCTTGGAGTATGTCCTCGGGTTTTCTCCACCAGGAATTTTGATCCATCAGTTCAATTGGTATTGACATGGCTACTGGAATCTTATTGACAGCTCATTTATAAATAGCTTGTCAATGCACTTCCAGCTAATATATAAAGAAAATATCCAGAGAATACCCCTAAGCTACCCCCAGATAATCCGGGGGTATACCCCCTTGCCTTTTGGATGAATTACTTATAATTCTGGAATAGTTCGTAGTCGACATGGCATTTGCAGATGTATTGGAACGAAGCTTCGAATGGGTTCCAAGATACAACAATAAAATGTCTTTGTTCCCTTGGTTGCCTCTTTCTTGCTTCAATCAACTCATCACAGACTTTGTCTCCGCGCTCTTTCTGTTCAAAGTACAAATTAACCATGAAGATAATCGTCAAGTCTTTTCCTTCAAAGACAAATTTGGCATCTTCACTAGTGGCCTTTGCTCTGCGTATTGTTGTTTCCATTAAAAAAGCAATTTTGAGCTCGTCAGCTTTCTCTAGAATCTACCGCTCTCAGAGTATACCATTGAAAGTCAGTTGGCATATTTTGCCCATCAGCTAGCAGGTCGAAAAAGAAAACGTGATGCTCAAACGGACCAGGGTTTAAAGAACTGCCGAGTAGGTAGTTTCTCCATGATTCCTCTGCTTGTGTGCTGTATTGAAGGAGTTGAGGATAATTCTTTTTGAAATTATCCTCATTGAGCACTATTGATCGCCAGCTTAATGATACAGCGAATTTAAGAAATCGGCAGTCGTAGTTCAAGGGCTTTCTTTCCCTTCTAGGTAAGGATAAAATATTTCCTTGGCAAAGTAGGTTTCAAAACCGGAGAGTAACTGCTCACAATCCCTGCAGAGTAGTTGTGTTTTCCAAACGTCTTGGATCCGTTCATTAGGTGCTCTTAATTCACGCATAAAGCCGGTTGCAGAACTCTCTTTCAACCATTTTCCCACAAAACTCGGCACAATAAGGCCAGATTTGGAGAGTGAAAAAATTGAGAAGCCAGCCTCTGAGCTTGCTAAAGTCGCGCAGGTCGAGAACTCGAGAACAAACGCTGTCTTCAAGGAGGTTGCTTCTAAGACTAAGTCGGTTTATCGCTTGACGATGGATTATAGTTGTGAAACCTGCGTTATCTGTGGAGCTAAGGGGCAAGGCGAGTGGCAAGTCACTCAGTTTGACGAGTCCTGGGGTTTTCTCTGCGGACCATGCGGCTTGAAGCTCTCCGAAAAACTCGGAAAATCCGATTAGGAGCTTTAGAAAATGGCTGGGAGACATACCGGACAGCAACATTGACACATCCTCCAGCCCACAATGCCCAAGATGCGGATCCAGGAAAGTCTGGCGGAGCTCCAAGAGATACACAAAGCTTGGAAATGAAATTCAACGATGGTATTGCTGCGATTGCGGAAGAAGTTTCTCTGACCCAGCCGATGTTAAAAAAGCAAACAATACACGTCTTCACTTTGGTGAATCCAAGTCATTAAAAACTCCAAATGACATAGTTACTTCTAGCCAAATATGCGTTAAGGAGACGAAAAACTTGGCAGCAGAAACACAAAAAAACAGGTTTCTGCGGAGAAACGAAACAACACAACTGCAAGCAAACACTAACGTCCCCGAAAAAGTTGTCAACTATCTGCTTTGGCTAAAAAAACAAGGCTACGCTGAAACAACCATCTTTAACAGAGTAAAAATCATCAAATTCCTCGCCAAAAACACCAATCTCGACGATCCAGAAGCCATCAAAGAATTCATCGCAAACAGACAAAGCTGGAGTCTAGGACGAAAAGAAATCATAGTCGAATGCTATACCAACTTTCTTCAATGTGTAGGCGGAACTTGGGATCCACCAAAATACAGAGCCATTGAAAAACTGCCCTTTATTCCAACTGAAGGCGAAATAGACTATCTAATCGCGTCATGCGGATTCAAAACAGGAACCTTCGTTTGGCTCCTAAAAGAAACAGGTGCTAGATGCGGCGAAGCCTGGATAATCGAATGGACCGATATCGACTTTGAAAACAAAACCGTCAGAATAACCCCAGAAAAACACAGCAACCCCCGAATGCTCAAAATCAGCCAAAGACTAACAGAACGCCTAGCCGATTTGCCTAAAAACTCAAAATACGTCTTCGGCGGAACAAACCTGAAAACCACAATGAGACTCTTTGAACGCAGTAGAAGAATCGCAGCTTCAACAAGCAAAAACCCAAGGCTTCTAAAGATCACTTTCCACACGATGAGACACTGGAAGGCTACAATGGAATACCATAAAACCAAAGACATCC
>CAZWRU010000006.1:64288-71118 GCA_964636425.1 uncultured Candidatus Bathyarchaeia archaeon | reverse complement strand
TTTAAAAAAAAAGAAAAATGTTGATGGAATTTGCAGTGTTTATTTGCGTTTTCTTAGCACTAAGGCTGCTGCGATAACAGCGATGATGATAACGACTGCGGCGCCTGCGATAAGCAACGTTTCAGTGGACAATCCAGTGCCTGGAGTCGGAGCTACGGTTGGGCTTGGAGCAACTGTTCCAGTTGGAGCTACGGTAGGAGCCATAGTAGGAGTTGAGGTGGGGGCTATTGTAGAAGTTCCCGGTGTTACTGTGGGTGCTGCGTTTGCTGCTGTGACTCCTAAAGCGGTTTGTGCGTATGAACTGCCGTATGCATTAGTTCCGTCGAAGCAAGCTACTATAACATATTCGCCTTGGGTTTGAGGTGCCCAGAGTTTTTTGAACATTCCGCTTGAGTCGCTGACTACTGTCCCGATCTCAGTTGCAACGCCATTAGCATCGATTGCTGTCAGTGTAACTGGTACTCCAATTGCACCTGTTGGCATTGGGCGTTGTTCGTATAGATATTCCATCCATGCTGCTTGGTTTTCATCGGCGATTGCTGGTGTACCTGTTGCACCTGGAGATTGGTCAGTCACTGTTCCTTCAATCATAATACTGTTGCCTACAGGGACTACTTTAGGTGAAGCTGTAACTGTTGTTTCACTTGGTCCGGTTCCGAAGCAGTAGAGTCGGTTATCAAAGTAGTTCAAACTTACAGCTCGTCCGTCGGCGATTATTGGTGCAAGACCTATAAAGGATATGTTCCAGACTGCTTGCCCTGAGTTTAGGTCAATTGCGTGTAGTCTCCAACCGTGGAAGAATGGCGTGTTTGGTGAGTGCTCGTTTGTGGCTGCATATACTTTTCCGTCTGCGATTGTTAAGGCGTTATCTTTGAATGGGTATGTCCCGTATGGTGTTTCAAAGCCACTGCTGCCTGTTTTATAGTTCCATAAGTTTACTCCTGTCTTGATATCAAAACAGTGGACTATTCCATCATAGCCGCCTGCGATTAATTTTCCAGCTCCTGCTAATGCGTCAGCATAGGGTTGATACATGCCCCAAGCATTTTCGTATGGTACTGTTGGACCCCAAATTTGGGCACCTGTGTTTACGTTATACCCGTACCACACCATGGTTTCTTTGACGAATGTTGTAAAGACGCCGGAATCCATTGGTCCGTTCATTGTTGAACCTTCATATGTTCGGTTCTGAACGAATAGTTGTACTGGTTGTTTACCGCCTTTTATGTCATAAGCTACATCGGTTACAGTTGTAGTTCCTGGTGCGCTAGCTTGTGTTGCGCGTGCATAGATAATTTCGTTGTCATATTTTGTTATTGATTGACTTCCAGGGACATCAGGTATAGTTACGTTCCATTGATATCCTTTAGTGGCGTTGGGAGCGTTGGTGCCTGTTGGTGTTACAAGCCATCGCAGGTCATTATCAATGTTGGGGTAAATTGCTTTGGTTGAGTTCCAGAGGGTCATGTAATTGCCAGCTGCGTTGAGTGTATAGATTAGAATTTCGCCGTTCACACCCATCGTCATTGAACCTGAAGGCACGTTCGCTACGTCTACAATCCAGTTGCCAGTGAATGCATCATACATTTTGTAGGTTGAGCCTTGAACACTCCACAGGTAGGGTATAACGCCGTGTTGGTTGGGGGTTTGTATATTTAACAATTGGCCAAAGGTGAAGAATTGAGAGTTCTTGTTGGTGGAGTTGATGTACCAAATTGTTTCACCAGTATTCATATCAACACAGTAAGCTCCGTCCCAGAGGTTTGCTCCAGAACCTAGCTTTGTGTTGAAGTATAATCGTCCATTCATGATTATTGGGGGCTGGAATTTGCGTTCGTACGTTTCACCAGGGTAGAAAACATCATCACCGAATGCTCCGCCGACTGCACCACCAAAAGTGATTTCGCGTGTCCAGAGAACGTGTGCAGAGTCTGGTGCTGTACCATAGGGTTGATAGTTACCCGCGCTGCCATATGAGCGAGGCCCGTGTGGACCTGTTGATCCAGCGCCTAGCCAGTAGCTTGCAATTGAAGATACCCCTCTAAGTTCTGCATTTAGTGGTCTAGTCCAGTAGCCAGTTGGAAGTGGGAAATCTTGCCAGTGGGTTACTTGTTCCTGTTGAACGATTAGCTCAACATTAGGGCTAGAGCTAGCTAAGTATGTATTGTCGAATGGTACAGGGAATGGGAATCCACCAACGCCTGCAATGTGTTGCCCAGGGAAATTCATCTTAAAGTAATATTTTCCAGCTGTTGAGGGAGTATACATAAAGTAGCTAGATGCAACTGTGTCAAGAGTGATTGGCCCTCTCACTTCATTTGTACCATCAGGTTTAGTGATAGTCACTGTAACATCTTCCCATCTGTCACCGCTTACAGGCCCCGCGTTGGGGGTGACTTTGTCAAGCCAGAAGTTGACCGAAACAGTTTGACCAACACCTATAGGGTTAGGATTAACTGTGAGGAAGCTATATGTTGGTAAATCTGCTGCTTTAGCCGTTGGCAAAAAAGTAGCCAATGCGGGTAAAGCCAGAATTAACACCAAAATAGTTGCTGTTATAATTCTGTTCCTTGATTCTTTCATTTCTTTGCTCTCCATGAGTTTGAGGTTCGTCTTAATGATTTGAAGTATATAATTTTTACCTAAAAACAATGTGTAATCGGAACAAAAGCTCGAATTTCACCTTTTTTTAAAGCTATTGTTCCATTAAAATTTTGTTTGAAGGCGAGAAATTTAGCGAAACTTAATATTACAACTGGTCCTCTTGAGAAGAGAGGCGACTAAGTGGGGCATCAAAGAAAAATCGACGATATCGACAAAAATATTTTGAAGGCGTTATTGAAGGATGCTCGCACCAGTTTTACAGAAATCGCAAAGGACTGCAAAGTTCAAGCTAATACAATAAGAACTCATTATAATAGATTAAAGCAAGATGGGATTATTACAGGAGAAATTGTAGAGATAATTCCAGAAGTTTTGGGTTATAATTGCAGAGCAACAGTTAGAATAAGTGCGGATCCAACCAAAATATCAATTATCATCAACCAATTGAAAAAAATCTCAACAATTACCCAAATTGACAAAGGAGTTGGGGAAAATAACCTGCTGTGCTTCATAGTGGCTCGAGATATAAACCATCTGAACAAAATCCTAGAAAGAATAAGAGAACTTGAAGGCGTAACAGCTGCCGGTTCAGATACATTTGTAATATCCAATCGAGGAGTGTTTCCAGAAAATCTCCAAATCAGTATGGAGAAGTAGAAATGGATAAAATCGACTTAGAAATTGCGAAAATCCTTTCAATGAATGCGCGCATCCCATTTAGAAAAATTGCACAGCAACTCGATATTTCTCCTCAGATGGTAATCCGACGTTACCAGAAATTAAGAAAAACATTATTTTCTTACTCGTCCGTAACACTCAATTTAGAAAAGCTCGGGTTCAAAGCTTCAGCAGTATTTTCCTTAAAAATTTCAAAAGAAAAACAAGGAGAAATCGATCGAATATATGATAAAATCACTAAATTCCCGAATGTTATTGTTGCAAACAAACTACTAGGTCCTGTGGACATATTTTGTCTTGTTCCAGTAAAAAGTTTCGAAGAAATCTTCGAATTCCAAAACCGCCTCTCAGATATAGTGGGCATAGAGGAAGTAAATATGACTATATATCGAGCACATAAAAATTGGCCACGACAACTTTACCATAAACTTCTCGAAGAATAACACTAAACATATAATAAAACTCTGCATAATCGATAATTCCCCGGCATTCTGCAAACTGGTTTTTAAAAGAATAGATTTTTGATAGAAAGGTTCTAAGGGTCAAGTAATAGGTTATGTAGTCGCGAAATAATTGATTTTCGCGTGGTGGGCGATGACGACTCTGGCCCCGAAGACTACGAGGATGATTTGGATCTTGAGTGCGTTCGTACATGTAGTTAGCAGCGGTACTCAATCAGTACTTAAGTAACGATGAAGTGTACGTTAAGAGCCCCCATCATTAATTTAAAATTCTCGTATGATATTTAATTAAACGTAAAAAGTAAAAAAGGAAAAAATCGTTTGGTGTTACCTTTTTTCGTCGGGTTTTTCCCAGAGTTCTAGCTGTTGTTTTTTAAATTCACGCCGTTTCTTTTGCAAGAAGCTATATACTGTATGATGTTGGCTTCCTTGGATAATCATTTGTGCAGCATTTCGAGCAGCATCTACTTGTTCAAAGGTTCCGATGAAACCGATTGTATGCCCATACACCACTACATCCGCTTCCGTGAGCTCTTCAATTGTTCGTCGAGTTTTGCCGTTCATTCCTATTATTCTGCTTTTTACGCGTCTTATATCGGAGTCAGATCGGCCAAAAATGGTTCTTAAATCAATAAAATCAAAGGCGGTATCTTCATTTCGAATCAATCGAAAAGCTTGCTCGGGAGAAAAACCTCTTCCGATCGCTGTTGTCACATCTTTTGCCCGTAAAATTAATGATGGATCAGTAGCGTTTTCGTTTAAGGTTATTCCTACGCCGCCTGATTCACTTTCGATTGTTAGAGTGATGTTTAAGCGTTCTTCGATATTTCGCTTGACGGTTCCTTCTGGGCCAACTAGGACACCAACGCGTTCTTTGGGGATTCGAACAAATGTATTAGGTTTTGACATTAACCGGTAACCTTCCTGTAGACTTCTTCATTCGAGAGAGTTTTAACTCCTAAGCGACTAAAGAACCTATTCACATTCGCAATATCTCGATTTAGCAGAAACTGTGCAAGAGGGTGCGAAGTAGGCACTGATTGAGACATATCGAACATAATTAGTTTTTTCTTCCAAATCATAAGATTATATTCGCTTAAGTCACCGTGGATAATCTCGGCTTTTTTGTAGAGACGCCTCAGATATGTAAGTAGTGTGCGGTATATTTTTTCAGGATTTTCTGGAGATTGCTCTTTTAATGAAGGCGCACTTACACCATCTTTTCCAAGAAATTCCATTATCAGTACATTGCTGTCTACTCCAATAGGAGTGGGTACCCGTATTTTTGCATTTGTCGCCTGTTCCAAATTCTTAAATTCTTTTTGTGCCCAAACGGTAAAAAGCGACTTAGTATCCCTTTTAACTCCCTTAAACCGTTGGTCGCCTTCTATGTATTTGATCATTCCCTTCTTGAAATCAGCAGAAGACGTCAAATAGATTTTAACAGCTACATCTTTATTTTCCTTATTTTTTCCCCAATAAACACGGGCTTCTTTACCCGAACTTATAACACCATTAACTTCGTGAAGCACACCACTACTCATGAATCGATAAATTACCATCATTGTCGCTTGGTCAAAAACTTCTTCTACAGTTGCACGTTCAGATGAAAAATCGCGCTTTAGCATTTTGTCTCTTCGTTCAACAAAATTTTCTCTGCGTGCAATTCTTTCTCGGGCTTTTCCTGACATACCACATCAGCTATTTTTCTATAACCATAGATAAAGAGTTAAACTCAATAACCAAAATTTATTCTCTGCTTTAATCAAAAAGAGTATATGTTATACAGTTAGGTACCCTTTTCTGCGGAGAGTTTCTGCTTGGGCATGAGTATAGCGCCAAGTAACATCGCCACGGGTGTCACTTTGAAAGTCCCACGGTGAAACCAACACAACATCGCCTTCTCGAATCCAAACGCGTCTTTTCATTTTTCCTCGAATTCTACAAAGCCTTTCGTGACCATCTTGGCATTTTACCATAATACGGTCAAAGCCAAGCAATTTTGTAACTAGACCTAATATCTCGTTTTGCGAAGGATATACCATTTGGTGCAGTTCGCCTTCGCTTAACACTTTTTTCTTTCCCATCACAACAACTCAGTTGTATTTATGACACAATTATGTTATCTTCCTTAAAAGCGTGTTCATTATAGGCTCCATTTTTAACACTACCCTACACGCTATTCTTGTACTTGTAGATTTTTAGAGAAGATTTATCTGAATAACTTAATTTCTAACTAAGTTTGAATAATGAGGTTAGTTAGGAAATGGCGTACGTTTTCAACTTGCCCTACCGAGGCAACTTTAAACTAAAGCAGATAATGGACAAAATAAAGCAGGATAAAAAACTGCATACGTATTGGCGATGCAGCAATGTCATGGCAATTGAACGTATGGGTTATACTGATCATGGACCAACTCATGTGAAAATTGTTACGAATCTTTCTCTAAAACTACTACGTATACTTATAGAAAATCAGGTGAAGCCAAGCATAGTTAAAAATTATGGCATGAAAAATGAAGATGCCGAAGTTGTTGTGGTTTTAGGATCTATGTTTCACGACCTCGGAATGATTGTTATGAGGCATCAACATGAAATGCACAGTGTGATAGTTGCTTTTGAGATTCTTCAAAGATGCATAGTAGAAACATACAGCGAAGAGGAGCAAGCCATAATCACATCAGAGGTTCTTCATTCAGTAGTAGCACATGAACACCCGGATGTTCCAACAAATAAACCATTAACCGTTGAAGCAGGCGTAGTTGGAATAGCTGATGCATTAGATATGGAAGCTGGCAGAGCAAGAATCCCATTTGAAGCAGGTAAAATCGACATACATGCTATTTCGGCGCTTAGTATTGAGAAAGTTGAGATAGTTGAAAATGGAGTAAAACCAATTACGATAAAGATCACCATGTCTAATCCTGCAGGCATATTTCAGATTGATCAATTGCTTAAGTATAGAATCCAAAATTCAGGATTACAGAATTACGTGCATGTGTTTGCAGAAATTACCGGCGAGAATGAACGCAAAATTATAGACAAATTTGAAATCTAACTCAGCCTCAATTGGACTTTTTGAGGCAT
>CAZWRU010000006.1:0-64188 GCA_964636425.1 uncultured Candidatus Bathyarchaeia archaeon | reverse complement strand
GCCAAGTATAGGAGCTATCAGGTTTAGTTTTAGAGAAATTCGAACTTACTAATCACAAAAACATAAATCATACAAACAATAACTTTCTGAAGGAAGAATCATGCCAGGATCATACTCACGATTATTGGGAGTAGTTGGTAAACCTAATACAGGAAAATCGACTTTTTTTAGTGCAGCCACACTTGCGACTGCGGAAATCGCGAATTATCCATTTACTACAATTAAACCAAACCGCGGCGTAGGATATGTGCGCACAGCTTGTGTTCACACTGAATTTAAAGTTCAGGATAATCCAAACAATAGCCTCTGCCTTGATGGAGTAAGACTTGCGCCTGTTGAACTAATTGATGTCGCAGGAATAGTACCTGGCGCATGGGAAGGACGGGGATTAGGAAACAAATTTCTTGATGAAATATGCAGAGCAGATGCACTTATCCACATTATCGACGCTTCAGGTGGGACAGATTGTGAAGGGCGACCCTGCAAAATAGGTGAACATGATCCAGTAGAGGATGTAAAATTCTTAGAGCATGAAATGACGATGTGGATGGCTTCGATAATTAAGAAGGACTGGTCAAAAATTGCTCGAACAGCCGAAACAGAGAAAAAAGGAATCTATGGACCATTAGAAGAACGCCTTACCGGATTGGGAATAAAACGAAACCAAATATTTGATGCAACTCATAAAGCAGGGCTTAATGCGGATAAACCAACAACTTGGAGCGAAGAAGATTTTCTAAAATTTATTGATACGTTAAGACGAGTTTCCAAACCTATGCTAATTGTAGCAAACAAAATAGATCTACCTACCTCTGAAGCAAACTTGGAGCGACTTAAAAAACTAGATTATACTGTTATCCCAGCCAGTGCCGAAGCGGAACTTGCCCTAAGACGCGCAGCAGAAAAAAAATTGATTGACTACAAACCTGGGGATGCAGATTTCAAAATAACTCAGCGTGAAAAACTTACATCAGGACAGATTCAGGCATTAGAAGCAATACGGGAAAAAATAATTGCGCGTGGAACCACCGGAGTTCAAGAAGCTATTAACACCGCTTATTTTAAGCTATTAAATATGATAACAGTTTACCCAGTCGAAGATGTAGAACACTTGACTAATCATAACGGTCAAGTTTTACCAGATGTCTATTTGGTGCCTCAAGGGACAACCGCACATCAGTTTGCTTATATTATCCATACAGAATTGGGCGATAATTTCATATATGCTATCGATGCGCGGGATAAGAAACGCATCGGCGAAGATGCGATTCTAAAAGACAGAGAAGTAATCAGCATAGTAAGCGCTAAAAAACGCGCTTAACTGCGCGTTCTTATTTTCCATATCTGCGTTTGCGATTATTAAAAGTCCTAATAGCTCTTAGCAGGTCAATGAACCGAAAGTCAGGCCAGTAAACGTCTAGAAAGAGAAGTTCACTATATGCTGCTTGCCAAAGTAAAAAACCGCTCAACCGCTCTTCACCTGAAGTGCGTATAATCATATCGGGATCTTGTTTTGACATATGAGAAGTGTAAAGATATTTTTCGAAGGTACTCTCGGTTACATCATCTAAAGATAATTCGCCATTTCTGACTTTTTCAGCAATTGTCTTTGTCGCATCAATGATTTCGGCTCTTCCACCATATGCGAAAGCAAAATTCCAGAAATAGGAATCATAATTTGCGGTAGATTTTTCAACATCCGTTATTAGTTGTTGTAATTCTTTTGGCAGCATATTGATTCTGCCGAGAACTTTAACGTGAACTTTATTTTTGTGTATTCGCTCATCAGTAAATAGTTTACGGAATTTATCTTCGGCAATTTGCATTATCTGTTCTACTTCACCAGATGATCGCTTAAAATTCTCCGTAGAAAATGTGTATAAGGTCACATATCTCACATCTAGCATGTGGCACCAGTCTAATAGTTGCTCTACTGTCTCAGCACCTTTATTATGGCCAAGCCAAGGATTCATCTCTTGCTCATTTGCCCAGCGTCTATTACCATCTAGAATTATAGCTATGTGTTCGGGCTTAGTTGCATTTTTAACTTGCCACCAAAGCCATTTTTCGTATATCGTATAAGCACCGATTGCTGAAAGAAATCTTTGTAGAACCATTACTGGAACCTCGCATCCTTAAGTGCACTACTGCATGGACATTGACGCGTCATGGGTAAAGCCGCTATCGCTTCAATTAAAGCTTGTCCTATTTTCGGAGTAATTAGTTTAGCATTTTTTGACGTATCTGAAGGAAGAATTTTTGGCTGCAAACCTGCAGCCATATTTGAAACATAGCAAATTGTAGCGTAACATATCTCTAATTCTCTCGACAGTATCGCTTCAGGAACACCTGTCATTCCAATAATGGAGCAGCCTAATCGCTTAAACATCTCAATTTCAGCGGGAGTTTCAAAACGTGGGCCGTTAGTACATACGAAGACTGCTTTTTCCCAAATTCGCAGATTACAAATTTTGAGTTTTTCGATTAGAATTTGACGTAATACTGGGCAATAAGGTAATGACATGTCGATATGCGTTATTGGAGCTTCGTCATAAAATGTTGTTTGGAGGTTTTTGGTGAAATCTACAAAATCATGGGGTACTACAATATCCCCAGGTTTAAATGCTAGGTCAATTGCACCTACAGCGTTTAAAGATATGATGCGCTCTACACCCAATTTATGCAGCGCCCAAAGGTTAGCACGATAATTTATTTTATGTGGGGCAATTAGATGCGCTTTTCCGTGTCTTGATAAAAAAGCAACAGTGTGATTTTTAATGGTTTCAATTGATATGGTAGATACTAAACCATATGGGGTTTCAATAGATATTGGATTTTGAGCAGAAAATAGTTGCTCAAAACCACTGCCACCAATAATGGCGAGTTCAGGTTTTTTCTGCAAACTCGTCAACCTTTGGTTCTGGTTTCACAAAGAAGTCTTTGTTTGATTGGTGAATGATAAGGATTACCAATCCTGAAGCTACGGCTATCAATATACCTACTACTATGAAAACTACCAGATTCAGGTATCCCGTAGCAGGGCTGATAAGCACGTCGGCGGCACCACTAAAAATCATGCGTGACCAAGCAACAGATACAATCAATGCAACGTTTGTGAGAACTTTTGCGTCACGTTCAAAGTACCAGCGTATGCTTCTTCCGACTAGAGCAGCACATAAACCTACTATTATGAGATCTAAAGCGCCCTTGATGAAGTGTCCAGTCAGACCAGGTAACACCGCTATCCAACTGGCAGTGTCAACTGGAACAGATACTAGATTCGCAGCCGCCTCATTATATCCTGAGTATATGCTTACAGCAATACATAGAATTCCTGCTATTGTTGAATAATTTGCAATTTGAATCGGAAGTGGTGGTGGCGAGTATTCTTTTATCCATCTATAGAAGTCTTTAGCTGAGCGATCTATGCCAAATCCTTTGATGAGCATAATTGCGCCAAAGACGATGATTATCGCAATAACATAATAGTTAACATATCCTACATAGGTAAGAATTCCCCATATCAAAAATAATAGGCCAGGCATTCCTAATGCAATACGGGAATATTTTGGATTCTCAACTAATAGCTTTAGATATCTGGAAAAAAGGGCTGCCGTTTCCTCGATAGATTCACTGTGCTTTATGACTATTCGTCTCACAGATGAAACTGGAACTCTAGATTCAACAAGAGGTAAGACGGCTTCATCAGAATAACCATCAGATACAAGAATAACTTCATTAGCACTAAAATTCTCAAGAATGTGATTTAACTCAGCAACTAGTTTACGGTCTGCACCAACACCTCCAAGTTCAGATCCGCATATGGTTGCAACTTCAAAGACCTCGTTGGGCTGCTGCTCTTTTATGAGTCGATCATAGAGACTCACAGCTTCGAACATCGCATTCGCATCAGGTTCTTCAGGATCGCTAAGGGCTAGAGCCACAGCCGCATCAAGATTTGATGCTCGACCTATAGCAGGTGTTCTTATTCCTGCTTTTGTGCCCAAATCGCCATCGCGGTCAACGCATAGAATCAGAATACGTTTTGTAGCTTGCGCTGTAGGTGTTTTTTCAATCATTGATTCTCTATTCCAACTAAATGTTGAAGATAAGTTTTAATCTTCCTATTATTTGACAAATAAAGAAGAATCTACGTGGTTAATAAAGAAAGAAAAAATATTTTACTTTAAATAAACTAGTTTATTGCTAGTTTTCTTCTGCTTCCGAGTCATCGCCTGCTAGAAGTTGGAATTCTTGCCAGTTCAGTCTTTCACCGCGTTGGAGCTTATCACGAACTTGCGAACCAAGTTTCTCTTTTATTTCGATTTCTTTGTTTTTCTTTCGTTTCTCTTCTTCTTCGCGTGCAGCGTCAAATTGTATGCGTTTTTGCTCGTATTCTTGCTTTCTTTGCTCGTATTCTTGCTTTCTTTGCTCGTAATGTTGTTTTCGTTGCTCGAATAATTGACCTCGTTGCACCATTAACATTCCGATTTGTTCATGTATCGGCTTAATTTGTTCTCTTCCTTGCAGAAACATTAAATGCAAACCGGTGGCTTCATCGCGGATTTTCTTCATTTGATCAAATTTTTCAAGCATTTTAGCATGCAGTTCTTGACTTTTCTTAGCGCTCTCTGTCAGTTGCTTGTGATATTGATCTGCTTGACTTTGAAAAGCCTTAAGCCCATTTTTTATCTCGGTGATTTTTTTACTATGCACATCCATCTTTTTAAAAACACTAAGCTCAATCTCTATTTGCTTAACTTGATCAATCAGTTTCTTTTCCTCATGAAGATCAAGCGTAGTAGTAGCTATCTTGAACTCTAAAGCGTCAAACTGTTTTTGCAGCTCTTGTCGAGATGCACCAGTACGTTTCTCTTTAAGTTCCCTGATTTTTTGGCTATGTGTTTGTATTTCCTCGATAAAGGGCGTGATTTTTGTTCGAACTTCGTCGCGCTGTAACTTTAAGGTTTTAACGTTTTGATTTAGCTGATCACGTTCTTTCTTAAGAGCATTAATTTCTTGTCGGATAACTTTTGTTTGCTCATTAAGTTTATCTCTCTTTTCAATATTCTGGTTTATATCTTCGTGGGTTTTATTGAGTTTTTCTCTTAAAACTGTGATTTGTTGATTGATTGCTTCGAGTTCGCTTGTTTTTTGTTCGGTCAAATGGTTTCCTCTTTAGCGCCAATTTAATCATGTTACTGTGATTTTCGAATTAATATGAGTCTCAGGCGTGACTTTTATCTTTAATGGATGAAGAGTCTAAACTGAACCTAATATATCCTCCGTTGAAGAATCCCTCTAATGTTCCTTTTAATATTTTTGCTGGGGATTTTTAGAAGAATAAACAATTTTTATTACTTAATAGGGTGGAGTAAAATTTATAATAATTCTACATTAGTATAGGTATGTTAAAAATGAAACTTGAATAATAAAACTCTGTTTTAGCATCGATAAAATGGAAAAATGATTGTTTTGTGTTTTGATATATAAGAAAGAAATTATGCTGCGGCATAATCAATCTAGCATATATTTCATGGATGTTGATGAAAGTATTTAATAGTATGTTGCGTTCATCATTGGCTGGGAAGCTACATTGAACTACGAATATGATGATCTGCTAAAGCGCGCACGAGACCAGGTTCCTGAAGGAACCATAAAAAAAGAACGGCTAGAGTTGCCCAGATTGTTTGTTTCAACCGTAGGTATGCGAACAACTATATCTAATTTTAAAGAAGTAGCCGACATGTTAGACAGAGATCCCCAGCATATACTAAAATTCTTAACCAGAGAGATGGCAACAGCAGCAACTTATCACGATAATAGAGCAATTTTCCAAGGAAAATTCCCCAGAGACACATTTGAACGATTATTATCCCGATACATGGATGCTTTCCTGATTTGCCCAGTATGCAAACGTCCAGATACAAAAATCGTCAAGGAAAAACGACTATCCTTCATAGTATGCAATGCATGCGGAGCAAAATCAAGCGTTAAACAACTCTAGAGGCTTGATCAAGGTGGACGTATTTGTTAACCTTAAACAAGTCGGTAAAAACGTATTATTAGCTATTTGCGACTGCGAAGTATTAGGTAAAACTTTACGTGAAGGCAAAATCGTATTTCAAGTTAAAGAAGAATTCTACAAGGGCGGCCGCGTAACCATTGAAGAAGCAATAAGCATGATCGAAAACTCAACAATCGTAAATATGGTGGGTAAAAACTGCGTAGAAAAAGCCATACAAAAAGGCTATGTCCACCCAGAAGCAGTCCTGAACATAGAGGGAGTACCGCACGCCCAAATCGTAAAACTATAACTTTAATTTACCTCAAATCTATCTTTCCGCTTCTCCAATTGCTAAGTCAACCTTAATATCAACTAGTTCTGTCGATCTCAAACGATTCAAGTATATTATTTTGCATGATTGTATCGCAGGCCTTTCTTTCTTTTTTGTTCTTTTATTATAGAAAATAATAGTATTGTGAAACAGTTTATTGATATGTTCAATACTGAATTGATAATATTGAATTAATATTAACAACATTTAAGTTACTTTTTGACTTTTTAGTGCATACACAGTCCAAAAGAGGAACGTGAAATGACAACAGAAATAGTAACATACAATGCAGTTCAAGAAATTGCAGAGACTATCGACAAGAAAATAGCCCGAACAAAAAGCAGTTTAGGTGAATATCTACGAAAACTAGATGAGATAAGAAATTTGGCTGAAAAGACAAAGAAAGTACGCGATACTGTAATGAAGTTGTCAGGAAGAAAAGTTGAATCTAACGAAAATTCCGGAGAAATAGAAGTTAGTGGCTTAAAAATTGTTACGGATGCGAACGCATTTCACGAATTGACAGCCATAGAAGCTGCTGTTAGAAGCCATCAAGAAAGATTACTAGTTCTACAGAAAGCTCGTGATGCACTAAAACCACTTGATCAATTAGGAGATACCGACGGCCTAACATTCAAAGTCGTAGAAACCGATGGGGTTCCCGAACGTATCTTACTTAACGCAGTCTAAGCATAACAAGCTCAAGCTCAGATTTTCATTACTAACTTTTTTATTAAATTTTTATCAAAAAAATATTACGAAACATGAAAAATCAGTTAATCATTAAAATACTATCGTTTTGTTGATTACTTTCGTCGATGCATTTGAGTTCAAAATAACGTGTACAAGATGCTACGCACAAATCAATATACGAAATTTTGACTAACCATATGTTGTGAGTTAAGAATGAGGCGCTCCAAATTAGAAATGTATGTTGATATCCTTAAAGTCTTAGGGCAAAAAGGGCCACTAAAGTTGACACACATAATGTACAAAGCCAATGT
This sequence comes from uncultured Candidatus Bathyarchaeia archaeon, assembly GCA_964636425.1. Classification (GTDB taxonomy): domain Archaea; phylum Thermoproteota; class Bathyarchaeia; order Bathyarchaeales; family Bathycorpusculaceae; genus JADGNF01. The sequence continues at coordinate 56,846 of CAZWRU010000006.1, read as the reverse complement.
CAACTGCAAGGTCCTTAAAGAATACCTAGACTTTCTGCTAAAACAAGGACTTATTGAAGAAAGAGTTGTTGGAAGAAGCAGAATAGTCTATGCAAACACCCAAAGAGGAATAATGGTCCTCAAATACTTTAGGGAACTAAACAAAGCACTCCCTATACTAGAAGAAGACGGAAAATTATTACCGGTTTCTTATTAAAGGCAAAATATTTGCCTTCAACCATTTTTTATTTTTAGTATACTTCAATTCTCTAAATTTAAGGTATTTTTATAGAACAACAATAGATGTAATGGAGAAAAATAAACTGGATACTTAGGGATTTATTTTATTTTCTCTTTTGCTTAATGCCAAATCACGTAGATTTTGAATAGGCGAATCGGGTAAACTTCCAGAAGTTGATTTTACTTTGCTTTTGTATGTTTTTTCAGCATTTTTTGCGCAACTCTCTTTGACGCTGAATTCTACACTATTTTCTATTTTTCGTATCATGCGACCTATTCGACGTTGACCCTTTGTTACCATTTTGCAATCCACCATTAGTAAATTAATCACTGATAACTTAGGTTTTTCTCAAAATAATAACTGTTTGGAATGGAAAAACTTTTTTACTGATTAACTAAAAGGAGGTAGCAACTTGGTGCTTGATGCTGAAATGGTAGATAAGAAAGAAATTTTGAAATGGAGTAAAAAATACGACAAAGATCAAGGATGGTGGGTTCAAAAGGAAAATGAGTTAGGCGCCAAGTTCCGGAAAACGAAAATTCTAACTCGGGACGACTTAATTCAAATTGTAGAATGGAAATTCAAAGATGCTTCTGAAGAGAAAAGGAAAAGAATTACAGAGGCTGTTGCGAAAAACGACGAAGCCATTATTGAACGGCTTTCAAGCCAAATTTTTAATATTCCAGGCAATGAAGATGCATATCGAATGAATAGTCTAACCATGCTTAATGGCGTTAGTCCAGTTCTGGCTAGTATTATTCTAGCTTTTTTTGATCCTAAACAGTATGGAGTTTTTGATAAATATGTATGGAGAGCTTTGCTGGGTAATGAACCACCTAATCTTTTTACAATTCAAAATTATCTAAAATTACTGACAGCTATTAGAAAAACCGCGAATAAGAACAATCTTGATGCGAGAACTATCGACAAAGCCTTTTACAAGAAACATCTTGATGAAAAAAGTTAAGCTATCAAAAGTATCAAAATAGTAGTATATGATATAGAAGTCAAATTCCAGTTGAACAAAAATTCTCGCCGATTAGAACCAATTAGAATAAAAGCCTCCAGTCTAAGAGCTAGCAGGATTCCGAATGGAAAAAATTACGCTACAGAACATGACTAAATCTTCGCTAAATCGAACGATGCGCGACTTATTTCAGGATCTGATTGACATCACAATGGAAAATAGCCTAAAAGGCGGATTAAAATCCATCCCAACAAATTACGGTTATGTATTTTTCTGGTATGGATGGCTAAATAAGAAGAATCTGCAAAATTATTACCCAGATTATGTTCCAAAAGAAAAAGTAAAAGAAATAAAGAAAAATAAAAAGGAAAACAACACCCTTACTCTTCAGAATCAACTCAGCGACTTCTTATTTACAATGGTAAGAGACCACCCTGATATTATTGATGGAGGCCACGCTGAAACACACTTAGCAATTCTGGGCCCCAGACTTAGACAATCTTCTATAACAGAAGCCGCAAAAGCCCTAAAAGAATACGCGCAGAAACTAGAGCGGATTGAAAAATTTTCTCGCAAATATCTTAAAAGAAACTCGGGAAAGATAGTGGAAGAAATTGAGATAAACTTTGACACTATAGACTACATCACAGCTATAGATGTGGCAAAATTTGCAGATGAATACTTTTGGGATGATGAATGCGGATATATAGAACTCGCTCACAAGCGATTAGCCTGTGAAATACAAGTTAGAGTACATTTTGATGCCGATGATAAACTAAATCAGGTCATAGAACGTATAGATCAAGTCATTGAGCCGATTAAACCAGAAATTGAAAAAATGTTCCGTTACGGGAAATCCTACTGGCCGTTCTAAAATGATAATGAGGTAAACCATTTTTGTCTAAGCTAAGATAAAAGCAGCAAGCTAATTTGCTAGATAACCAAAAATACATTGTTTTTAAAATGGAATGAACCATACTTAATGTATAATATTATGAGGGAACATTGAAGAGGTTTGAATAGCTTACATGTCTAGCTATTGGGGATTGTGTACGAGAACATAATTTACTGATGTGGGTCATAAGTTGATAAGCCGCCTTTAATGCGAGATTCTGGTTAAATCCATGCAGATATTTCGCCTCGATAACTAGAGTGTTTAAGGTGATTTTTGCGTCAACTTGAATGTCGCCATCTTCAGTAACCCATTTCAATATTACGCCTTCGCTGTTTTCGGCCAATCCTAACCAACGAAGCAGCCCAAACCATCTGCCGCGCAGATCTGAGATTAATTGCTCTGTGGGCATATCAGAGGGAAGAAAAGTTTGCAACAGAGTCACTTTTGGCTGAGCATCGTTAATTGGAGTCTCTTTAAGATTTTTTCCGATATCAGCTATAATTGTGTAACCTTCACTACTCTTTTTTATAATCCCCTCAGCTTCAAGCCGGCTAAGAATACGTGACAGCGTTTCAGGGTGTAAACTAAGTCTACGTTTTAAGCCTTCAAATGTGAAGAAACTGAATCCTTCCTCGCTTAAAAATTCCAAAATATCTACATCGCGTTCGCTAAGCGACCAATCAGGCAATCCATGCAAAGCAACATCAAGAAAAGGAATTATCATAGCTTACCCAATCATAGCTAAACGGTTTCTTTTGAATATTACTCCTAATTTTTAAAAAATACTTGAACAGAATCGATTATGCGCATTCAAGTTCTTTGTTATTCAAAAGATTGTTTAATTCCAAATGGCATCATTAGAAATATTATTCATTAACTACAAAAAGAGAATTTAATGTTCATATTACGCATTCATAAGTGATTAGTATTCTAATCGACATCAAGTATACGTAAAAATTGGTTTGAATCACTGGTAGGCTAAAGTGAACAAATTGAGTAACGTCTTAAAAATTCTTGTAGTCGATGATGATGAAAACATAAGAAACACGCTTAAAACTATACTTAGTGAAAAAGGATATTTAGTTGACGTAGTGGGTACCGGAAAAGAGGCTATTCGAAAAACTGAATCAGAGGCATTTAACGTCGTTATATTGGATATACGACTACCTGACATAGAAGGTGTAGAAATTCTTAAGAAAATGCATGATACTGTACCGAAAACACGTAAAATTATGTTAACGGGGTATCCTACGCAACAAAATGCGATTACAGCTCTAAATAATAAAGCTGATGTGTATTTAGTTAAACCAGTGTCTGTGGAAGTTCTTTTAGGAAAAATTCAAGAACAGGTAAAACTTCAGGAAGATGAAACCAAGTTTGGAGAAGAAAAAATTACTGAATTCATAAAAACCAAAGTTAAGATGCTCCAGAAGGATTATCCAAACTAAAGTAATCATTTTTCCAATATTTCCCATGGTTATATTATGCAGAAAGAAATAGTCTTTGTTTTAGTTAGTTGCATGTTATTGTCGAGAAAAGGTCTGAAGATTATTTCAGGTTCACAAGATTTATTAGTTTTTGCACTCGCACTTTTTATCAAGTATTGAGTCATAATACAAAATAATCATAGAGGGAACAGACGCCCCAAAAACAAAACCTGGAGTCGTGCCCAATAATAAACAAGGTCTAATCAGATGGAAGTCAATGTAGAACCAAAAATAATAGATGCAATTAACATACTATATAGTGGAACCTCAAAACAGAACTACACCAAACATCATCTAATAGAACTTTTAAAATCCAACGGAATAGAAACAAAAATAGTAGAAAACCCACAAATTAATTTAGAACACACAATTCCAACATTAACCTCAGCCAAAATTATAATACCAGAAACTTTTTTCAAAGATCTCGCCAAACAATTAGACATAACATTCATAGATTTTTCAATAATCCAAAAAATATACAGCAAAGAATCAACAAGCCAATTAATAACAATATTACCATACAATATCATAAAACAATACAGCATTGTTCCAATAGAAATTGACCAAAAAAGCGCAAAATTCGCCACCAGCAACCCATTTGATGAAAAAATCAAGATTGTTCTACAATGCCTCTTTAGCAGCTGGGAAATTAACCTGTGCTGCGCCGCGCCTAAAGTAATTGATTGGGCAATAGAAAATGTATACAGCAAAATCCATAAAGAAAAAGCAATGCTCGACTTATACAACAGAACTCCCGATCAATCAGCAAATAAAGTTTTAATTCCCTCTCAAAAATTCTTCATAATAGGCTGTATAGCAATCATTGGAATAAGCTTGGCATTAAATTCAGCCTTAACGTTTGCAATTCTTTTTACCGCCATAAACATTTTGTACTTCATCATTAATCCAGTTAAAATTTTCATTGCGATTACAGGCTTTCAGCGTTCAAAAACAGCTACTCACATCACTGAAGGAGAAATACAATGGACCTCTGAGGAAGATTTACCAGTATACACTGTTCTTGTTCCTATCTACCATGAAGCTAAAGTCCTCCCCCAAATTCTACGCAATATTTATCGTCTAAACTATCCAAGAGAAAAGCTTGATGTAAAAATCCTAATGGAAGAAATAGACCAAGAAACAATAGATGAAGCAAAACAATTAGGCCTTTTTGGGTCACCAAATAAAAGAGTTGAAGAGATTCCCGAGAGCGATTATCATAAATTTCTAGAAATCTTCGATCCGATTATTGTTCCCTCGGCTAAAATAACAACCAAACCACGTGCATGCAACTATGGACTATTAAGAGCAAAAGGTGAACTATGCGTAATTTATGATGCAGAAGATGATCCTCACACAGACCAATTGATTAAAGCCGCAATCGTTTTTTTACGTTCAGAACAAGACGTTGTATGTCTACAATCAAAACTTAACTTCTATAATTCCGATGAAAACATCTTAACAAGATGGTTTTCAATTGAATATGGTTACTGGTACGAATTCTATTTGCCAGGTTTAGATTTTATTGATGCCCCAATCCCACTAGGTGGAACGAGCAACCATTTTAGAATTTCAAAACTGGACGAACTCGGACGTTGGGACCCTTACAATGTAACCGAGGATGCGGATATAGGAATAAGGCTTGCACGATTCAAGTTTAAAACACAAATAATCAACACCTATACCTATGAAGAAGCTACAATCAGCGTTAAAAGCTGGATACGACAACGATCAAGATGGAATAAAGGCCATTTACAAACATATCTGGTTCACATGCGTCACCCATTGAAGCTTCTTAAAGAGCTGGGCGTAACAAAATACGCAAAATTCCAACTAACATTTGGGGGCGGAATTATGATGCCCTTAATGAATCCATTTCTCTGGGTATTATCCATCCTAACTCTGATTACACCAGCAACCTTTAACGCGTTTTTCCCAAGCTTTGTCCAACCCGTCTGCTGGTTCAATTTAGTAATTGGAAATTTAACATACTTAATTCTCTATGTCATTGCTAGTATAAAACGGAAAAAATATGAAACTATACCTTTTGCAATTTTGATGCCTATGTATTGGTCTTTGATAAGCATTGCAAGTTGGAGAGGACTTATTCAACTAATACTAAAACCGTTCTACTGGGAAAAAACAAGCCATGGCGTATCAAAAACAATTCAAAATCCTAAAGCTACTAAATGAATAAAAAACCTGAAACATAACTCAATTGCTTTTTTACATTTCTAGAAAATCATATATTCAAAAAAACATCACATACATTCAGGATAAAAAATGAGCGAAAAACCAACTACCGCATTTATTTTTTCTTTAGTAGGAGGAATATTGGTATTTTTAGGGAGTCTACTTTGGTCATTAATAGGCACATTGTTAGCAATCTTTTTTGGCACCGGTCTTACACTTTACGGGTTTCTGATTTTTGGACTAATAATTATTGTTAGCGCTTTAATGATGAACAGGATTCCAAAATCCGCACCTATATGGGGAATCATAATAATCATATTTGGAACATTTTCGTTAATTGGCATAACGACAACGTTAGGGGGCATATTATCCATAGTGGGGGGAGCACTAACACTAACTTGGAAACCAATAAGAACAAAAAAGGTACAGACAATTCCTACGTCTCAAGGAGCGATAAGATTCTGCCCACAATGCGGCGGCCCATTAACATACATCGAAGAACAGCAAAAATGGTACTGTAAATCTGAACAAAAATATGTGTAGCACCGCCGAATTTTTTCATTTAAAATCAATTTATTTTTAAAACTATCACTTGTCTTTTCTCTTTAATGACTGAGCCTCGTTTGCTTCATATTTCTCTATAAGTTTGCTTAGAATCATTTTTGCCGCCCTTTTATCTAAGGGTTTATTTTCGTTCCCACATTTGGGCGAGTATATGCATGATGGGCAACCTTCAATGCATTCACATTTACTTATCAAGGCTAATGCGGCGGCGAGTAGCTCGTGAAGCATTGCATATACTGTTTCAGATATTCCAATACCCCCTTCGAAGCCATCATATAAGAAGATGGTGGGTTGTTCAGTATCAGTATGTAGAGGCGTTGATACTCCACCTATATCCCATCTGTCGCACATAGCATAAAGTGGCGCCATAGCAATCATGGCATGTTCCACAGCATGCAGGCCACCTGCAAAATCCCATTGCATCTTCCTTTGAATCATAATTTTGATATCTTCAGGAATAGTGAACCACATTCCTACTGTAGAGAAAGTAAGCACCGGCAAATATAGTGGCTCAACTCCTAAAATTACCTCATTATTTTTTAGTATAAACTGATGATATTTCTCTGTAACTTGAACTTCGCCTAAGCCGAATGTGAACCCTTGATTTTTTTCCTCGAATCTCTTTCTTACTGTAATATCCACTATTTTTTTAGGTTCGGTGTTATAATTGACGTCTTTTTTTCTCACTGTTGCGGTGTAGGTTTTAAGATTAAGTTCTTCAACTACGTAAGTTTCTCCCTGATGTAACAAGACTGCGCCTTCATGAGCTTCTTCATATGCTTTAGTTAACTCAAGAGTTTCGAGAACTTGCCCATTGCAAATAACGGTTACAATTTTGCTGGAAATATTATTTATATTCACCTTTTCCGAAGGTCTTGAAGTTCCGCAGTATTCAAAACCTTTAGGAGTTTTCTGAACTATGTTTTGTTTTTGGAGAGCAACTATACTTTCGGTTAGAACACCGGGGAAATATTTGTGGTCCTCTTCAGTGAGAGGCAGTTCTGAAGCGGCACACATAATGTGGCCTTTAGAAATGTAGGGATTAGTTAGGTCAATAATGGCTTTTTCGTGGGGTCTTCCGAAAAAGGCTTTAGGATGTTTCATGAAGTATTGGTCAAGCGGATTCTGGAAAGCAACCAGTGTAACTATCGAGTCGGCTGTTGTTCTTCCTGCACGTCCTGCTTGTTGCCATGTTGATATTATTGTTCCAGGATAACCAGAGATTATAACCGAGTCTAATGAGCCAATGTCTATGCCTAATTCTAAAGCATTAGTTGAAGCCACTCCGATGAGGCTTTTAGTACGTAGTTTATTTTCAATGATTCGACGTTCTTCAGGTAGGTAACCTGCCCGATAAGCAGTAATAACTTCAGCCAAACCAGGTAAGGCGCGCTTACGTTTAAGGTCCTCACGTGTCCATCTTACCAAAAGTTCAGCCATTTGTCTCGAAACAGTAAAGCATAAAGTCTGCAAATTCTCGCTTAAACTAAGAACAAAGAGGTCTTTTGTTTCTTGATGAGTTGAACGTCTTATCGCCCGTAACGCATCAGTAAAGGGAGGATTCCAGAATACAAAGTATTTTTTACCACGTGCTGATCCGTCATTTGCAACAATATCAAAATGCTTTCCAGTAAGTTTCTGGGCATGTTCATCTGGATTTGCTATTGTGGCTGAACTTAAGACGATCTGCGGATTAGACCCATAGTACTCACAAATTCGCAACAGTCTTCTTATCAGCATAGCAACATTAGACCCGAACACGCCTCGATACACATGCCCTTCATCTAGTATTATAAATTCAAGATTTTGGAAAAAACGTCTCCATTTGTAATGCCATGAAAGATACTTATGCAGACCATAAGGATTAGTTAGGATAATTTTTGAACCTTCACGAATACTGGAACGTTGATGCGCTGGAGTGTCACCATCATAAACATTCGAAAAAGCATCTACACCAGTCTCCTGTTCCAGTTCACGAAGTACCTTTAGTTGATCATTGGTTAATGCTTTCGACGGATATATGTAGAGAGCAGTTGCAGATTTATTTTTACATAATGCATCAAAGACGGGCATATTAAATGAGAGAGTTTTACCAGATGCAGTAGGAGTTACAATAACGACGTTTTTTCCCTGACGAATCTTGTTTATAGCTTCAGCTTGATGAGAATAAAGCTTAATGTCTTTGCGATCTAAATAGTTCTGCAAACATTCTGATAGCGGTTTTTCAAGAATACCAAAGTGAGCCTCTTGAGCAGAGATTTCTTCAATATGAACTATCTGCCCTTTATACCCCTTTAGACCTTTTAGGTAGAGAATATATTTTGACATATCCATTTAAGCTCACTTCACTTGGTCGCTATAGAAGAACCATAACAAAGTCATGAATTCTCAATTATTACTTCCGACAATAGCTATTGAAGTCAATATAAAAGTCATCCGCTTGCCGAATAAAAAAACTAAACAAATTCGAAGAGCTTAAGTAAGTCCATGTTTGCTTAAGTTTGTTATGTCAAATTTGGGTTGGACCAGAATCATTCTGCCAAATGGTACAATTGTACTCATGTTTCCTAGACCGTCAAGCATGACGGCACAATTATCAGTTGCTGTTAGGTATGGATCTAACTTTGAGACGGAAGAATCTGCGGGAATGGCTCATTTTCTTGAACACCTAATAGCAGGTGGTTCTAAAAAACGCATAGCCCTTTCCCGAAGCATTGAACAAATGGGCGGATATGCAGATTTTTCTACCGCCAACGAAGACACTATGATTATTACGGATATTATTCCCGAAAAAATAAGTAAAACCTCCAAAACCCTACTAGAACTTGTTTGTGATTCAGAATTTGAAAAAGAAAAAGTTGATTCTGAACGCAAGATAATACTCCACGAGATAGCTGAAGTTGAAGATAATCCCTGGGCAACTCTGGATGAACTACTTCGAAAAAGCCTTTTTAAAAATCATCCAATAAGACGCCCTGTACTAGGATTCCGTAAAACAGTAAGCAAACTCTCGCTAAGTATGCTTAAAGAAACCCATCAAACACAGTTTATTCCTCAAAACATGATTTTGCTATTAACAGGAAAATTCTCAGAAAATGATGCCAAAACAATCTGTCAAAATTTCGCAAATCTCAACAATGCCCAATTAAAGCCAAAACAAGTTGCTCAAACCGAAAACGGTAAACAACAAAAAGAGGCAAAGAAGGAAAAAGCAGGAATTTCACAATCATATTTGAGTGTTGGATTAAAAACTGCAAATGCAAAACATGAAGACACTCCTGCCTTAGACGTAATTGACACTATACTAGGGGCTGGAGCTAGTTCCAGGCTCTTTATTGAATTACGTGAAAAAAGGGCTTTCGCATACAGTGTTGAATCAGGTCATAATTATGGCTCAGATTATGGATATTTACACATCGATTGCGCAATAGAAAATAAGCATTTTGATGAAACAAAAAAACTCCTCTACAAAGAGATAGCGAAACTGAGGAACCAGAGAGTCTCTGAGAGTGAATTAAATAAAGCTAAAGACATAATTGCCGGTAGCATTCTAAGAACCTTAGATAGTCCTATTGATTTTCCTGAAACCCTTGTTAATATGGAAATTCAGTTCGGCACTGAAAATGCGCTACAAAATTATTTGGATAAAGTAAAAACCTTAACAGTAAATGATGTTGCAGATGCGGCAAATAAGTATTTGACTGAGAGTAATTTATCGTTAGCAGTTGTTTCTCCAAAACCTTAATTTTCAATTTAAATTAAAAAGTGCAAACTAAACTATTGCATCTATTAGGTAAGTAAAGAAAAGGGGCGACTATCGATTATCTTGCCAGTTTATGTATTCTTCTGTTGATTCAAAGTATTTGTCTATATAGTCGCTAAAGAGACGGTAAACATGTACGTCGTTACCAAGAGTTGGACGCCATATGTTGAGCCAATCGTAAATTTCTGTAGATATGCTGTTGTATGATATATCCCCTAATGTATCGTGACTGAAGTAGTCTCGTATTGGATCTAAAATTACTATTTTATCGCCTCCAATTGGTATTACAACTGCGACATGCCCAGCATTTTCGCCAGTAATCCAAATACATTCCACTTGACGACTAAAGTATGCACGAATCATACTTGTGAGTAATACAGCAGAGTCTTCGCAATCGCCTAAGCGTGTTCGCAAAGTTTCATTTGGGAACTGCGCCATCTGGTCTGAATGAGGTAATTTGTCCACTACGACATCTGTAAGATCCGTAGGCAATTCAGGGTATAATCCATCATCACGGTAGACGATGTTGTTATTTACCCAATCATAAATTGCTTTAATGCCACCCCAATATTCTTTCGAATCGGTATCGTTTCCTATTGTGCCAGTTACTTCAAGTGTAATATTCATAACTGCCGGATCCTCTGGAGTTATGAAAGACTCTAAAGGAGTTCTCATAAGCCTTGAATCAGTTAATGCCTTGAGAGATTGATAATAAGACTGATATTGATGATATTCGGCCTGCAATTCTCGATATAGCTCCTGTAATGCTTCATAGCGCGCCAAATATTGCGCCACATCCGATGCACTTGACTCTCCCATAGCATAATAATCAGGGCTTTGCAATAAAACACTTTTATATTTACTTTCCAGAGTACTGTAATTGCCCAAAAGAGCATAATATTTAGTTTGTAACTTGTAGTTTTCTTCCTGAAGTTTTGTTATTTCGTCGGTTAATCCCGCATTTTTTGAAGTGGCATTATTTAGACTTAAAAACCCAACTATAATAACCGACGTAACAAGGAGAATAGTCGCAAAAGTCAGAATAGACTTCTTCAATCCAGATGCCTCGCTACAACACCAGCAATTAACATTTAAAAATTTTGCGAATAAACAATTAAACCTTTATTTTTGTTCACAAAACCAGACAATAAATATTAGAAGAGAATTAGGCTTAGATAGCTATGGTTTTCCTATAATCCTGCCTTTTGTATAAGGTACAAATTCTCTGATTGATTCAATACTAATTTTGCCCATTTTTTCCCGCTGCTCTTTGGGGAACTTCAAAGTTAACGATCGTAAGATCATTTTTAGTAAGTCTTTACCCGTTAAATCACCTGGGCTAAGGACAACGTAGGCTTTTGTCTTTGATTTTACTGCCTCTTCTGGACCCCCGATGAATTTTACTTTATCCTCATCTTCGACTACGCCTATGGCTATTTGTAGGGGTGTTCCACGCATCCAGTTACGTTTCCCTGTTACCGCAAATGCACCGTGAGCTACGAATTCTCCTGAAGGCCCACTTTTGCTCAGCTGTTCGGGTTTTACCCAATATACGTCTACTGCACCCATACTTTCCCGCCAAGCCCTGGAAAAGGCAGCTGCAAATTCTCCGGCTTCCTTTAATGTTTGCTCTCCAGGCTCTTTTCCTTCGGTTTTTACAACAGCAAAAGGTGAACCTACAATGTCAGCATGGAAAACTGCATCATAAGAGGCAGCGTATTTTTTTATAAGAACTTCATTACTAACTGCATCTTTACCCGCCACAACAAGAAAACCTTCTGAGGAGTTAAACCAACGAAACTTTTCAAACCATTCTTTACTTGCAACTTTGCGTGTTTCCAGATCTTCCATCGCTTCAGCAGGCGCTGCAATTTTTAAAGCTTCAACTTCTTGGAGTTTCTTTTCTATTTCAGCCAATTTCTTACGGGAATCTTCTAAAGCTGTACAAACACCACTGGATTTTTGTTTTGCTCGTTTGCCGCGATCGTAAAAATCAGCTGCATTTTCATAAAGGGACTTTCTTATGCTTAAACTAAACTGCAAATCATTTAGGCTTAAGTTGATGGCTAAGTTGCGGCCGTCAAAGGATTGAAAATAGGTTTCGGGTGTAATGTCTGCTTTTTTAGCCGCCGTCACTTGCACGATTACGTCATTTATATCTCGACCTTGATTGCGGGCGGTTGCAAATTTCTCTAACAGTGACTGTAGCTCGTTAAAGTGAGCATAGATTGTATTTCCAATGAGCTTATCGCGCTCCATTTTTCGTTCATCATCTTGCAATGCGTGTTCTTGATCAGCAATCATCCGCTTTAACCGATCGGCTTCACGCTTAAACTGCCCAACGTCGATACCCGCGACAGCTTTCTCTGCGGCTGTAATGCGTACATAGAATTCACTTAAAGCTTCACTAAAGCTTGGGTATGATTGAAATTTGTTCGCTTCGTAACGTTTCAGTCTGAAGGGTATTACATCCATGAATCCGCCCGCATCATCTAGAATAATGAGGGGCTCAAGTTTTTTGCTAGAAACCGTTGATAATAATTCTTTTAGCGTTGTAAATATGGTTTCTACTTCAATGCTTGTTAGGTTGCTACACGGCGTAGTTTTATCTACGTTTGCCCTTTGTAAAAGCTCCTCGCCGTAAACTCCGCCTAAACCTAGAGCCCGAATTATAACCCGAACAACTTCGGTGTCTCCTCCGCTTTGCAGTGCAGAGGTTAAGTCTTCAAGTGTAACTTTAAAGGGGTTTTTTCCGCTTGTAGGAGGATATTGATACAGTTCATTACGAACTATATTTCGGTCCCGCATACGTTTGAAAAAGAGAGCCTGCAGTATCTTCCCCTTGTCGCCGGTTAATATGATATTTCCTTCGCCGAATAATTCTAAGATAAGCTGCATTTCACCAATTTTGGTACTTATGTGAAATAGGGCAATTCTTTCAAATTCGTATTGTTCCAGATTTGTTATCCAAGCGCCGGGCAAGTATTTGCGCAAGGTCATGCAGAAAGCAGGTGGGGTTTTGGGTTTTTCAAGTGAGTAATTTGTCAGGTGTAATCGTCTACCTGCTTCCAAAACCAAGATTATTGGGGCTTGATTTACTTTATGTAACTTTAAAAGTAGAGTTTTAGCGTCCAACTGGTAAATGTTGTTTATCCTCGCATCTACAAGTGTTTCTTTTAATTCGTTAGTTATCGCGTGTAAATCAAAACTTGTAAAGTCCTTCTTAGGCAGATTTAGCACCACATGTTAAAATTAAAAATACGAGCTCTCTATTAATTGTTCCATATTACTTAGGAGAGTTCTTACAAACAAGGTTATTGTTTAACTATTATTCTCCTTATGCTTAATGTTGGCTTCATTATTGTTGCAGAAACGGTTTATTAAGTAGGCTACTTTTTATGTAGATTTAAATAATTATCTGTAAGGATTGAAAAATCGTGCAAATACTTACTAAAATTTATTGGCTAAGAGTCGCTTTAGGAGCAATTGCAGGTCTACTTAGCGCAGCAGTTCCTCTATTAATTCAGTCCGTTAGTGGAATACCGCTTATAACTCAGATTACTCAGACTAACACCTTACTTAATGGCATAACTATGGCCTTATTCATCTACCTAATATCATACTATATCCTGAAGGCAAAATTAAGTTCAAAAGTAGAAAAGCCTACAAAAATTATGACCATGGGCATATTCATTTACTTCTTCACATGGTTAATCGTGTGGGTTTTAGTAATAAGCGTAATGATAGGCCCAGTACCAACAGCTTAGAAAGATGTCTAAAAGCAAAATTCTACTGCTTTTTATCATCTTTTTTAGTATTCTTTAAAAAGTTAGCAATAGTTGCTTGACTTTTATCGCTTCGAAGAGTCTCCAAATTATCACTGGAGGATTTTTCTTCAACTGCAACTGGTTCTTCAGAAGAATTCTTTTTTTGAGCTACAGCTACTACAGGAGTCTCTAATCTAGCCACAGTTCGCATACAATCGGCCCATGCTGAAAAGAAGCCACGATCAAAATCTCCATGTAATCCATTCCGAGTTTCATCTAGAAATTCACGTCGATAAGCATGCAGGAGAGGTTTGTCTGTTAAGTCTAGTTTTGAAAGAAAAGAGTAAGCGTCATTGTTTTTCTGTGAAAGATACATACCGTATAAAGCACGGAAGTAACCTCGGTTCCACTCGGTTTTCTGCATTTTATGCTTGAGTCTTTCCAATTCACGTTCGGCTTCGGTGAATTGCCGATCCGCTACGAGTTGGAAATATCGGGTTACTAGTGCTTGTGGTACGGGCATATTTAGCGACCGCGAGTTTTTGCTGCTTTTTCCTCTTCTGTTACATCTTCTATTCCGTTTTCGGTTACTTTAAGGATTTCCTCGCCTTCAGGCAAATATGGACTTGAAACTAGCCTTGCAATGCGTACTGGACCGTGAGATGCTCGTCTTAGGTAGAATCTGGTGTGGCTTGTGTGTCCGACGATATGGCCCCCGATTGGGTGGGTGGCATCTCCAAAGAATTGATCGGGTTTTGCCATAACTTGATTTGTTACTACTGCTACTGCATTGAAAGCTCTTGCTAGAGCAATTAATTTATGCATATGTTTATTTAGTTTCTGTTGGCGGGAGGCTAACATTTCTCTTCCGATATATTCGCTTCGGAAATGGGCTGTTAGAGAATCGATTATTATGAGTTTGATGTTATTTTCTTTAATTATTTCGTCGGCATTCTCTAAAAGGAACATTTGATGATCGGAAGTGAATGCTTCTGCGTATATTATGTTTTTTACTACCTGTTCAGGGTCAAGACCTAGATGTTTGGACATTTGGATGATTCTTTCAAGTCTAAAAGTGTTCTCTGTGTCAACATATAATGCGGCACCGTTTAACCCGCCTCGTTCAACTGGTAACTGGACATTTACGCAAAGTTGATGGCAAAATTGGCTTTTTCCGCTACCATATTCTCCGTAAAATTCGGTTATTGTTTGTGTTTCTAATCCGCCAGCTACTATTTTATCTAAAGCTTTACTGCCAGTTGTTAAGCGGACGACGCTTTGGCGCATTTTGTATAGTTCATCTGCTCGTATAAAGTTAATACCTATTGCTGAACGTGCGGCGTCTATTATTTGGAAAGCTTTTTTTTCGCTAACGCCTACTGGTTCTAATTCACGTGACGTTGCCATCGCTAATGATTCAACTGTGTGGTAACCCAGATCACGAAGTTTTTGTGATGTAGCCGGACCTACACCGGGCAGGTCTTCGATAAATTCGTATTTATTTTTATTTAATTCGCTTTCTTTCTTTGCGGTTTTTTCCTCTGTTTGAGAGGCTTTGTTTGATTCATCTTCTGACATTAATTTCACATTCTCTATTAGGTCTCAGCACAAAGAAAGACGTTTAGACATATTTAAAACCAGATGTGGCAACGTACAGTTCTAGTATTAGAGGGGTAGGTTAAAGTGATATCGTCTTTTCTGCAAGCAAGATAGGTTGCATTGTTTTTATCTTAAGTTAATGTATTATAGATAGAACACTACCTGAAAACAGGGATACATCTTGAAAGAATCATGCGGCAACGTGGAAGAGATAGCTTATAATCTAATAAAGCAGGCTGCTACTTATTTGCCTGAGGATATAAAAGCTTCATTGCAAAAAGCTTATGCCTCTGAGACTAGTGAGATTGGTAAAACCCAGCTGAAATCGGTCTTAGAAAATATTGCTTTGGCAGAAAAACTTTGCGTGCCGATTTGTCAAGATACAGGAACAATAGTCTTCTATCTTAAAGCCGGAGCTAGCTTTAAGCATCTAAATAAGGTAAATGAAGACCTTATTAGGGCCACTCGGAAAGCCACGATTCAAATACCGTTACGACCTAACGCTGTGAATCCATTTTCTAACAAGAACAGTGGAGATAATACGGGTCGATTTGTGCCTCAGATACATTGGGAATTAGTTGATGGCAACTGTTTAGAAATTACTGTTATGATGAAAGGTGGAGGCTCAGAAAATGCTTGTGTGCTGGGCATGCTTAATCCCGGCGAAGGACTAAATGCCCTTAAACGTTTCGTGATTGATGCAGTTGTTAAAGCCGCAGGACAGCCTTGTCCGCCTACAATTCTTGGGGTAGCCGTCGGCGGTGGAGCGGATGAAGCCATTTTCTTGGCTAAAAAAGCTTTGCTAACACCGTTAGATAAATCAAATGAAAAGCCAGAACTTGCTGCTTTAGAAGAAGAGCTTCTGGAAGCAGTAAACTTGACTGGGGTTGGTCCAATGGGATTGGGGGGAATAAATTCAGTACTTAAGGTTCATGTAGACTATGCCTTCAGACATCCTGCGTCGTTTCCAGTGGCGGTTGCTTTTTGCTGTTGGGCTTGTAGAAGAGCTTCCGCTAAGATTTATGCAGATGATAGAGTAGAATATTTATCAAAAGCTAAGAGAGAGGAGAGGTAATGTCTACTTATAAGTTAAAGACTCCTTTTGCTGAACAAGACATTCGAAAACTTCGTGTTGAGGATATAATTTATGTTTCGGGGACTATAATTACCGCTCGTGATCAAGCACATCAACGTGCTTTAAAACTACATCAGGAGGGAAAAACTCTTCCTGTGGATTTGAAAGAAAGGGCGGTTTATCATTGTGGACCTGTAATGCGAAAGCAGGATGATGGAGACTGGGTGGTGGTTGCAGCTGGACCGACGACCAGTTCGCGAATGGATCTTTATGAGGACAAATTCATTGAGACCTTTGGACCCCGAATAATAATTGGTAAGGGCGGTATGGGTAAAAAAACCGGAGCCGCGATGAAAAAGTATGGGTGCGTATATTGCGCATTTACCGGTGGAGCAGCAGTTCTTGCCGCGCAATCTATCCGAAGAGTCCAAGGAGTAGAATGGCTCGATTTAGGTATGCCTGAAGCTATGTGGATTTTTGAAGTGGAGATGTTCGGTCCGTTGGTGGTTGCAATTGATACTCATGGGTGTAACCTATTTGCAGATATAGCTCAAAAAGTGGAAACTAACAAACACGAAATTTTCAAAAAATATAACCTGATTTAAATCAACTTTTGCTTTTCACTATCTCCAGCATAAGTTAAGCATTGAGCATTCTGGTTGTATATAGCAACCAAAAATCTTATCAGATAAGAATTTAATACGAGAATAATTAGGTAGGCGAAACTATTGGTTTATTGTTCTTATTGTGGTATATTAAATTCTGCTGATGCAAATGTCTGCAGCGAATGTGGTAAATCGCTTCAAGTACCTCAAAGAGAAGCAGAAAACCCCTGCTCACATAGTAGTAGTTCTAGTAAAGATTACCCGTATCACCAAAGAGGAGCAGGAATGGGTGCTTTATTTTTTGGGATAGTTATTGTAATGATTGGCTTGAGCATGTTGTTTCCAGAAGTCAGCAGTAAAATTCCATGGTGGCCAATTGTTCTGATTATAGTTGGAGGTTGGCTAATTATTACTGGGTTGCGTATGCGAAACAAGACTATGCAAACTGGGGGGGAACAATGTTGATTTTTCATTTTTTCATGTCTATTTATTAAGAAAAGATGTGTAAAGGCAGTGCATGTTTTTCTCATGTTGATGCACAAAAGAGTTATATTAACTCTCGTTGAAAGGAGTAGCTCATAATGGGGAACTTGGGCATGGTGAAATATATCTTCGTTACAGGCGGAGTTTTAAGCTCTGTAGGCAAAGGCATACTTACAAGCTCAATTGGTAAAATGCTTCAAACACGGGGACTTAAAGTTAATGTAGTAAAAATTGACCCCTACGTCAACGTTGACGCCGGAACCATGAACCCTTACATGCACGGCGAAGTTTTTGTAACCAATGATGGAGGAGAAACCGACCTTGACTTAGGTTGGTATGAACGATTTCTCGATTTAAATTTAAAACAAGAGAATAACGTCACTACAGGACTCATTTACAAATCAGTCATAGAAAAAGAAAGACGCGGTGACTTTTTGGGTCGATGCGTTCAGATTATTCCTCACATAACTAATGAGATTAAGAATCGCATAAAGACTATTGGCAAAACCAGCAATGTAGATGTTGTTTTAACTGAAGTCGGAGGAACCGTTGGAGACATCGAAGGTCTACCCTTCCTTGAAGCCATCCGACAAATGCGATTGGAAGAAGGCTATAATAATACACTATATGTTCATGTGGCGCTCGTTCCGATTCTAGATGTAACTAGTGAAATGAAAACCAAACCGCTTCAACATAGCGTCAATGAACTTAGACGAATCGGTATCCAACCTGATACTATAGTAGCACGTAGCCCTCGCATGATAGATGCAGAAGTTTCTAGAAAAATAGCGCTTTTCGGCACAATACCTGAAAACGCGGTCTTCTGCAGTTATAATGCCGAATCAGTCTACCAAGTTCCCCTTCTGCTGGATAAACAAGGCATGGGTGAGTTCATATGCCAAAGATTTGGATATAATTGCGAGCAACCTCCCTTTACCGAATGGAAAAAATTTGTAGACGCAGTAGTAAAACCGCAATATGAAGTAAACATCGCGTTAGTAGGAAAATATGCGGGTCTAACTGACAGCTATGTAAGTATGAGCGAAGCATTACGGCATGGAGGAGCAGCCAACAAAACTAAAGTTTCAATAACCTATTTAGAAGCAGAAAAGTATGAACAGAATCCGGAAAGCATACAAGATTTAAAAGCATTTGACGGCATTTTTGTTCCTTATGGGTTTGGCCCTCGTGGAACCGAGGGAAAAATAGCAGCGGTTAAATATGCTCGTGAAAACGACATGCCCTTTTTGGGAATTTGTTATGGTTTTCAGCTTGCCACCATAGAATTCGCCCGAAATGTGTGCGGTCTTAAAGGTGCTAACAGCACTGAAATTGACCCTAATACACCTTATCCGGTAATTGCTCTTATGCCAGAACAAAGAGGTATAGAAACTAAAGGCGCAACTATGCGGTTGGGGGAGCATAAAATTATTCTCCAAAAAGGCACTATGGCATATAACCTTTACAAATCCGAGGAGATTCATGAACGACACCGACATCGCTTTGAAGTCAATCTTGACTACATAGATGTCCTCACTAAAAACGGAGTTATTTACTCAGGTAAAAGCACTGACGGACGCCGTATGGAAACTCTTGAGTTGCCCAGCCATTACTTCTATTTTGCATCCCAATTTCATGGAGAATTTAGAAGTCGCCCAGCTAAACCATCCCCCGCATACTCTGCCTTCATAAATGCATGCTTAAATAAAAAGAAGGGTAACCCAAAACCCACATTCTTTTAATATAAAACACAATTCGCAAGTTAGTAGTTTTTTTAAGTAATAGCGAAAAAATTGAAAAAAAGGGAATAGAAATGGTTATTTACGTTTTCTTAATAACAATGCGACGACTACAATTGCGACTATTATAATTACAGCAACTAGAGCAATGTATAATTCGGTTCCTGCTCCTGAAGAGGTACTTGGAGCTGGTGAAGGCGAGGTCATTGTTGCTGTCGGAGCTACAGTGGGGATTATTGGACTTATTGTTGCTGTGGGCGCATTGGTGGGAGATATAGGAACAGCTGAAGCAGCTTCAACTGCAGCATAAGTCGTAGCGTCAGAGCCAAAGTATGATAAGGTTCCTTCAAAAGTTGCGATTATCTTGTACAAACCTTCTGTTGTGGGGGTCCAAATTATACCGTAGTTACCATTAAGATCGGTTATGGCTTGTCCTATTGTTTGAACGTTACCGCTAGGATCGACCGCGCTTATAGTGACTGGAACACCTGTTGCATCAATTGGTTTGGGTTCTTGCATGTAAAGATATTTCATCCAATCGGTCATGTCGGCATCTGAGATTACTGGTGAACCAGGAGCTCCAGGTGATTGATCAGTAACCGATCCGGTTATGGTTACAGCGTGACCTTTAGCTATGGAGTTTTGTGGCGATGAAACTGTGGTGAGGGTGCGACCTTTGCCAAAACAGTAAATTAAGTTATCATAGCCGTTTTCATGTACTAGGTAACCGTCAGCTATAGCTACGCTTTGTGGGAAGCCAGGGATTTTCCAGAGAAAGTCTCCTGTTTCAGCATCTATACAATAGAGTGTATATCCTCTCATCATTGGTGTGTAGGGTGTATGTTCTACGCACGGCACATAGACTTTGTTGTCACCTAATGTTAATCCATCTAGCACTGGCCAACTGCCATAGGGAGTCTGTAAACCGCTACTACCTTGACTGTAGGTCCATAGATGAGCCCCATTTTGAAGGTTAAAAGCAATAACGCAACCAGAGTAACCTGTTATGTATAGTTTTCCGTAGGCTATTTTTGCTGCCCAGTCGTACATGGAATAGTCTGTTCCAGTTAAGGTGTTTATCGCTACCGTGGACCATATTTTATTTCCGGTTAGGGCATTAAATGCATGCCATTGTTGGGTTTCTTTTTGATAAAAGACATAGACACCCTCGTTCATGGTTTTGCTCATAGCACTGACAAGACCTGCCATACCTGCACCGCTAAAGCCGTAGCCGTATCCTGTTCGGTTTTGGGTCCAGATTTGAGCACCCGTTTTTGTATCGTAACCTACATGTATGAATGTAGGGGCGTCGATAGTGGATTCAGCAAGTATTACGCCCGCATCGTAATCAATCATACTTATACTTTGACTGCCAGGTACATCGGGAATTGAGACATTCCATTGTATTCCTCTGCTCCATTCTACGGTTGCTGTGGGTCGCCATGCTCCAGCTGCCCATCCGGTTAAGCCTTTTACGAAAACTGAAGTTGAGTTCCAAAGCGATAACCAGTTATTTGCAGCATTAAGTGTGTACACTAGTAATTCGCCTTTTGGACCATATACGATTGTTCCTGAACCAGCGCCGGTATAATTGGAGATTAGTCTTCCTGTGAAGGCATCATACATTTGCCATGTACTTCCGCTTGTAACCCACAAGTATGCTATGGTGCCGTATTGATTCTCTCCTTCAAAGTTTAGAACTTGGCCTCGGGAGATTTGAGGCATATCTTCTTTTTTCCAGATTTCTTCGCCTGTTCTTAGGTCTACGCATATGACTCCTGGAAGTGCGGCTGCACCAAAGCTACCTGGGAACATATTATAGTATAAGTATCCGTTGATGAGAACTGGTGGTCTGAATCTTGCTTCATAAACTACACCGTTGTAGTATGCTTTACCCCATCCATACTCGCCATCAGCAATACCTCCAAAGGTCATAGGTTTGGTCCAGACTATGTGAGCAGTCTCAGGAGCCGTAGTGTAAGCGTTGAATCCGTTTGCTCCTAAGCCCATAGCTTCAAGCCAATTTCCAGCTATTTGATACCAATCTCTATTCTCCGCGCTTATAGGTCGGGTCCAGTAACCTGTAGGTAAAGGAACCTCTGGCCAGGATTGGATTTGTTCTTGTTGTACGGTCAATTCTACAGTTCTACTAGTGCAGGGTTCGAAATAGATTAAGCCGGCAGGAAATGACATTACTGGAGAAGTCAAGTTTACAACTTGTCCAGGGAAGTTGACTTTAAATGTATATTTACCCGTCGTGGTTGGGGTGTATAGGAAATATCTTCCGCCTACAGAATCTGTTTCATATGGACCTTTTGTTTCGATTGATCCGTCGGGTTTGGTAACGGTTACCGTTATGCCTTGCCATCCATAGTAGGGTTTTCCAGGAAGCTGGGGGGGAGAGCTATCAAGCCAGAAAACTATGTTGGCCGCTTGATTGACACCAACAGGATTGGGAGTAACTACTAGATAGCCATATGTGGAAAAAGATTTTTTATATGTTTGGGCGCTGCATTGGATTGAAGTTGCAACTATCAGTGATGCTGCGAGGATTAGAATTAGAGCTACTGGATATAGTTGTTGCTTTCTTAAAATTCTTCTTTTTGTACCCATTTTAATTTTCTCCTTTGAGTACCACTCTTTGATTAATTACAAACGCTTTTAAGAGAGTGCCATAAGTGGCTCCGACTGACAAGTGAAAATTCTTAAATCTTGATTTAACATATTGTTTGTTAGGTTGGGTGTTCTGTTGTATAGAAACGGAATCCAGCTACCAGAGAGCAAAATTCAGGCTTTGTTAGATTTTGGTTTAACTCTTACTCAAGCAAGAGTTTATCTCTGTCTATTAATGTTAGGCAGCTCTACTGCTAAAATGTTAACGAGTTGTTCAACGGTTTCTCGACAAGATGTTTATCGAGTCTTAACTGAACTTTTTGAGTTAGGTATAGTTGAGAAAATGTTAGATAAACCAACAAGATTTAGAGCGGTTTCAGTTGATGGCTGTTTGAATTTACTTTCTGAGCGTCTAAATAGAAGAAATAAGAGTATACATGATAATGCAATGGAAGTATTTGCGGATTTTAATAATGATACAGCTTTTGAAGTTAGAAAAGATTTTTTGAACTTAATTTTAATTTCTGGGCAGGAAAAAATTTTCTTAAAATCTCAAGAATTTTTAGAGTCAACTATTTTTAGTTTGAAACTATGTTTGCCTTCTGAAAACGTTTTTGCGATACTTTTGGAGCAAAACTCGCTTAGGCAAGCATTGAAAAGAAAAGTGAAGTTTCAATTCTTAACCGTTCGACCGTTAAGTCAAGTGATATTGAATCAAATCCTGAGATTTTTTAGAGAAGAAGAATGTTTTGAGTGCAAGTTTTTACCGAGAGATTTTCTAAGTTTTGGAGTTTTTGATGATAAAAAAATAATTTTCGAAATCTCTTCGACTCAAAACAATATCGAGGCCAAAGCATTGGTTTCAGAGAATCCTTCGTTTACAGAGCTTGTCTTAAATTATTTTGAACAAAAATGGAAGTTAGCGGAGATGCCTTTGGAATTTCTACAAACCTAAAAAAATATCTGAGCCAAGTCAAATATTTAGTACTTCAAGTATATATTGAAGCGCAATAAAAATGGCATAAACCAAAATTAATAATGTTGCATCCTTCTTACCTATGTCTCCATCTCTTGAACGCAAATATACAAAAATTATTGATGCAACCACAAATACACCGGCAGTTAATGGAGAAAGTATATTCGGTAATCTGATTGGATGAATAAGCGCAATTACACCTATTGTTAACATCGAATCAGCAAGTACGTTACCCAAAATATTACCTATACCAATCTCAATTTCTTTTGCTTCAGATGCTCGAACTGCAAATGCCATCTCAGGTAAACAGGTTCCGATAGCAACAACAATGCCAATCAGAAATAATGGAAATCCGAAAAGAGAACTTAATTCCTGTGCAGATTGAGTTACTAATTCGCTACCGATAAACAAAACCGTTATTCCAATAACCAATAGAAATATTGTGATGCCTAATCGAATAATTTTTTTTGAAAATTTTACGCGTTTTTCAGCTTCCTTTTCTTTGCGACCACTTTTCAGTAGCCAAACAACATAGATCACAAATGAACCCACTAAAATCAGGCCATCAAAACTGGAAAGTACTCCATCTAACAACAATATTACGGGAAGAAGAACGGCTATAAAAGAAATCTTCAAGTTTTTTAGCATACCTTGAGTCATTTTTTGTTTTCCTGCAATTAAAACTACAACACCAATCACTAATGTTAAATCGGCAACATTTGCACCAAAAATTATGCCTAACCCGAAAGAGGATGATTCCCCTAGAGCTGACAAGACACCAATTGATAGCTCTGGAAGTACAGCGAGTGTGCCTGCAATTACGACACCTGTGACGAAGGTAGAGAGACGGAAGAATCTTGATAAATTTAGAAGACGCTTTATGGCTTCATCAGCACCATAGACTACTATAGCTATTCCAGCGCAAAGCACAAGTAGTGTATACCAAGCCATAACTAATCAAAACAAGTATACCACCAATTCATTTAAATCAATCTAAATGCTAATCGCCGTTAATCCAATTTAATGATACTTAAAAAAAGAAAAAAAGTGTCATCAAATACATATTAATTTCAAGTTGTTTAAAAAGCCTGACATAAAATACGCTTTTAATGAATAATCGAAAAGGATGAAGATGTGATGTAGTATTTGATTAGAATGTTTTTAATTTTTAGTAATTGAAAAATTGGCTCTATTTAGGCTGATTTGATAATCGTTATGCTTAGAACTGAAAAATGGACATGTTATTGTGTTTTCTGTCAAAAGCCTTGAATACAAGTTGCTTTGAAAATCTGTTGCGGTTTGTTTTAAATAGAAAAAGAAGAATGGTTATCTGACGCGCTTATAACCAGGGCGACAGAGTTCTTGTAATTTTGGAATCATCGATGGAACTGCAAATATGATGTTGTCAGTTGTTAGTACGCCTACGAGTTCGCCTTTTTTGCCGGTTACTGGTAAGTGTTTAACTCCCCAATGATTCATCATGTCAACAGCTTCTTCAATTGATGCATCTTCATCGATTGTGAATATCGGGTTAGTGTATACCATTCTAGCTATGACTGAACTTGGTGCTAAACCTTGACTAACTAGTCTAACAAGGATATCATGTTCTGTCATGATGCCAGTTGGTTTACCTTGCATTTCCACCATCATGTAGCTTAAATCATCTTTAGTCATGATGTCTATTACTTCTTTCATGCTTGTCTCGTTGTGGACTACTTTAACATTCTTTGTCATGATGTCTTTTACTACGACATTTGCCATTTTTGAATTCCTCTAATGGCTATGACAAACGCTCTGGTTCTTTATCTATTTTTTGTTATTTAACAACACAGAAACCTAATTTTAAAACAACAAAACAGAATCAACATACATTATCGCTAAATAATAATTCATTAAAATAAAATAAACCAATCAACTTTTCCCATCGAAAAAATTTTGGTCAGATATTTCCAGTATTTTAATCTATTAGAGGATCAACTATGTTTTTGGCGCTTTAGTTTTGATTTTGAAGCAAAAACACTGACCCCGCACAAAAAAATTTAATTACTAAGCAATACCTTCAAAGAATAAATCCAGTTAAGCAAAATAGAAACAACGGTCGATAGGTTTTTATTTACCGCATAAATGTGTATGGTGTCTAAACCTGTAAAAAGGGCAAAATTTAGGATTGATAATCGAATGGTTAGAAAAGCTCGAATACGATTAACAAGCACCGATTATGGCAAACTTGAAGAGGTATGTGAAGAACTTAGAAGTATCGCCCAAAAAACAGGAGTAAAAATTAATGGTCCTGTGCCTTTACCTACAAAGCGCCTTCGTGTGCCTGTTCTAAAAGCACCATCTGGCGAAGGAACAGCAACATGGGATAGGTGGGAAATGCGCATTCACAAACGCTTAATCGACATAGACAGCGAAGAGCGTGTCATGAGACGGATTATGCGTATACGCGTCCCAGAAGAAGTTCATGTAACAATTGAACTCATCTAGTTTTTAAGTACAAATCAACCTCTTTTCCACATTATTTTATTGCGAAGACATTTAGTAGGCTTTAGGATTATAAGCGGTTTTTCTATGGTAAAAGACGTATAGGATTAGGCGGCCCCAAGAGTGGTGGCTATGAATAATGCATATATGAATAGGAAAATAATGCCTTCTTTCCAAGCGATTTTTTCTTTTGAGAGGAAGTACCAAAAGAACAAGTTTGTGATGATTGAAAAGGTAACTATGTTCTGATAGACACTCATATTCATACTCATCGGTGTTCCAAGGAGCACTGGAGCGAAAAAGGTGATACCCAGAATTAGGGTTGTATTTACAAAACTAGCACCGATTATGTTTCCGAAGGCAAGACCTGAATGCCCCTTGATGACTGATTTTAGCCCTATTGTTAGTTCAGGTAAGCTAGTTCCAGCTGCAATTATGGTTGCACCTATTACAGTTTGGGGGATCCCAATTGATTCTGCGATCCCTATGGCTGAATCTACAAGAAAATTAGCGCTTAATACAACTCCGAGGGCGCCTATAATAGTGAATATGACATATCTTCTCAGCTTATTCTTTTCAGCCGGATTTACGTCATCGCATTCTTCGGGTGGTACGCGGACTTTAGACAGTTGGTACATATAGCTAAAGAAAATGAATAATAGAATTAAGCCTACAATCCAAGAGGCAGTTACTATGTAAATTAGAACCATGGGAACAAGAGATGAGATAAACAGACCGAATTCTATGTTACTAAGTTCTGCTTTAGCAAAAGACGGCATTACATTAAAACTGAAAGAATCATCAGTAGCTCTAGCGCTTTTTCGTCTACCTCTTATGTATAAAATTACGGCTGCTAGACCGATGATTACGCTGATGTTAAAGATATTAGAACCTAAAACGTTTCCTACTGAGAGGGATGAACCTCCGGATATTAAAGCGATTATTGCTACAGTTAACTCGGGTAAAGTGGTTGTCATAGCAATAAGAGTGAATCCGACCGAAGATTTTCCTAAACGTGTTATAGTAGAAACTTTGAGCGCATTTGTTATAACAAGGTTACTTGCCCAGTTTAAAGCTACAAATGAAATAGCAATTATTATTACATCGATTATGAATTGAGGAATCACCAGGTCCGCCACTATATCCCCCCTTTTACCCAATTCTATCCAGATTGTTTGTAACAAATAAAAGGTTTGGTGGTTTATTATAAAAATTTCATAATAAAGTTAGAGAAATGTTGAGCCTCTAAGATTTTTGTGAAATTAAAAGTATCCCATGTATAGTAAATAAGAGGGAATAGCCAAAGCTACGGCAATTGCAAAAACTAATAACCAAATCATTTTATTCCAATTATAAATTTTTAATCCATCTAGAATTCCAAAGGGAATAAGATTAAAAACTGCTATGTATGCATTGATGAGTGCGCCAATTACAAAAATTACTGAATAATAGCTAGGAATAGTTGCTGCGAAAAGAAAGATAGCAGACAGAATAATGTTAGTAATTGGACCTGCGATTGAAGTCTTTCCGATATCACTCATTTTTGCAGACCCAGAGACCATAACAGCTCCTGGAGAGATTAGCTTAAAGGGTAGGAACATGGTAAATATGGTCATAAGCATGCCCCATGTAGTCAAACGAAATTCTGACCACAGACCACACCTTTGTGCAGTTATTTTATGTGCTATTTCATGTGTGAAAAATGATACTGTTAGAATAATAGCTAAAGAAGACAAGATTAAAAACGCATTTTGCCCTAATGAAGAACCTATTCCATATGAAAAACCCACTAGCAACACGAGAAAGGCTCCTATTGCTAGATGTTTTAATTCTTTAGGACTAAAATAGATGCGCCCTTTATTTTTTTGAGTTTGTCCAAAGGTAAATTTATATTCGTAAGAGGCGTGACTTGGAACTGTTGAGGAGGCATATTCTTGCTTTTGTGCGCGCGCTTGAATCAGGTTTCGACAATCGTGGCTTTCTGGTAATCTGTGCTCACTACAGAATTGGTCCCCACAGTAAGGACAGCGAAACGGCATTATAGTTTCTTGACCGCATTTTCCACAATTCATGCTATAAGCGCTCTTTTCTTGCTAAATGCACCAAGTTGGTTTATATGTTTCCCCTAAAATCACATAAATTGTTGACTAATTTGAAGTGACAAGCCTTAAAGCTAACAAATCCAGAATCTAAGCATACAAACTATTCGGGCACATAGAGGGTGATTATTTGAAGGCTTTCAGCTTCGTACATACGGCCGACCTGCACTTAGGTTATACACAGTACGGCTTGGAGGTACGAAGACAAGACTTCGATAATGTTTTCAAAGAAATTGTGGACAAAACGATTGAGTTAAAACCTGATTTTATGATAATAGCAGGTGATTTGTTTCATCAAGCGCGCCCGTCGAATGTGACCTTAGAAAATACCATACGTAGTTTTAAGCGCCTAAGAGACGCGGGGATTCCAGTTTTAACAGTTGATGGTTCTCATGATTTGGCACCCAACTCTATCACTAGTACCATACTGTATCCTCTGGATAGTGCTGGTTTAATTTATCATCTTCCAAGACATGAGGGCGCATGTTGGTCTAAGCCTGATGTTTGCTATGTATATGGTATACCTAATTTTAGAAGTAAACATAAAACCCAAGAGGCTTTACCGGAATTTCTTAGTAAAAATCCCCCTAAACCTAATCCTAACGTAACAAATATCTTTGTGATGCATGGCGCAGTTGATTTACCTAGCATCAAACCACCCTATATTGAGGCTGAGCTACCTCCTGAACTAATACCTGAAGGCTTTGATTACTATGCAGCAGGTCATATCCATGAGCGTTATCAGGGCAAGTTTAAGACAGGTATTTTGGCCTACAGCGGTTGCACAGAAACTGTGACCTATGATGAAATGAAAAATCCAAAGGGATTCTATTATGTGCGAGTTGACGAAAATGGGATTTTTAACCACCAAACTATTGAGCTAGAGTCACCGCGCAGGTTTGTAGTTATTGAAAGGGATTTATCAGGATTAGATTCTCATAAAATCACTGACCGTGCCGTGCAACTGGTTAGAGATGCAGATGAAGATGGCGTTGTTATTATTCCCGTCTTAAGAGGGACTTTACCTGCGGAAGCTAGCCGTACCGAAATTGATGTCGCACATATCCGCACTGCGGCAGAAAAAGCACTATTAGTACATCCGATTATTCTCTTAAAAGAGAGCGCAATTTCTGATGAGCTCGTTAAGTCAATTTTTGAGGGCGAATTTAAAGATTTAAAAACTAAAGCTTACGAATATTTTGTTCAGATTTTTTGTGAACGATACAGTCCGGAACAGGCACAAAACATTGCGCGAGTAGCCATTGAATTAATCGATCCTTTAACTCATAAGGAGGAAGAGAAAGTACATCAGAAGCTGGAGGAGCTTTTTTAGTGAGAATAGAAATCGTCCAGCTAGAAAATATTCGTTCTCATGTCAAGTCAACAGTGCCCTTTACACGAGGATTCAACTGTTTAGTAGGGGGGTTAGGCTGTGGTAAAACTAGTGTGTTATATAGTATTGACTTTGCACTTTTCGGAGATCCTGTCGGCAGAAGCTATGAGTACCTGCTTCGAGAAGGGGCTGAGTCAGGAAAAGTCATAGTCCAATTTAGTCAAAATGGAAACACATACATCCTAACCCGTGGATTACGCAGACGAAGCAAAGGAATAAGTCAAGATGTCGAAATACTCAAATTATTTCATGATGAAAAACTCATCGCTAGCATGAAAACTGATGCGGTTGAAGAGCAAATAAGGACAATCACCGGTTTAGATAGGGATTTGTGGCGGGAAATTGTCTGGGTTAGACAAGAACATCTTAAGGAACTCATCGATGCGGCGCCTCGGGAACGGCAAAAACGTCTAGACGAATTATTCGGATTATCTAATTACGAATCTGCTTGGATTAATATTGCTGAATATCAGCGTCAATATGATTGGGAAAGAAGACAGCTCGAAAAGGATCCTGATGTTACCGGAAAAGACAAACTTGCTAACGAATATAATCGTGTTACTGAAGAATATACCTTAATTGAAATTGAATTATCGGATTTTCAAGATAAACTTGCCTTGGCAAAAAGGCGTTTAGAAGAAAACGATTTAAAACTTAAGCGACTTGAAGAGAAAAAAGCTAATATTGAGGATTTGAAAAGAAAAGAAGCTCGATTAATGGCAAATATTACTAACGCGGAAGATACAAGCTCAGCTTTAGCGGAACGAATTGAAGGTAAAAAAACGGTTCAGGATAATCTTAGACAACGCCAAAGCTCAATGGATAACCAGATAAAAACATATAGAACTAAACTTCAAGAGACCGGAGTGCCAGCATACCAGTCAAATGATGAATTGCGGCAGTGTTTGTATGCTTTTGATGATCGCATTAGCAGTTTAAAAGCGGAGCAGGAAGCTACCTCAAGAAGTATGCAAATCGACCAGAAGCGAGTTATGCAACTTTCCACAGACACCGAAAATCAATGTCCGCTATGTCTTCAATCATTAAATAATGAATATAAAAATGCGATGCTGCAAAGAATCAAGCAGGAAAATCAAGAAAGACAAAAAAGCATCACCCAATTACAAAAACAGATTTTGGATTTGCAGAAAGCAAAGAATAACGCAAATGACGCTTTTTCAAATTTACAGGCTCTAACCTCGAGGGCAGAAGAAATTAAGATTCGGCTTTGTGAAGAAGAAAAAAATCTCTCAGACCTTATAAGTGAAGTTGAAGGGAAACAAAAGATCCAACAAGAATTACAAGGGAAACTAGAAACATTAAGGTTTGAAATTAGCCGATTTGATGTTTCAGATTTGGAATCAGCCCGGGAACAGAGCCGACAAGCATTCAGGCAATACTCAATAGTCGAAGCTGATTTGAAGACCAAAGAAAATCGCAAAAAAGATCTTCTCAGGCGTCTTGATGAAATAAAAGAACGTATTGACTTAGCGCAGCAGAAAATAGAGCGCATGGATAAAATCAAGAAAGCCGCCCAACTCTTAAGCGCAATCCGTGATGCATATAGAAGTATTCAGCCAAAGTTACGCAGTGAATTTGTGAAGTTATTAAGGAATTTTGTGCAGCAGGTTCTCGACAGTTTGGTTGGCGGCGAAGCACCAATGCTTAACGTGTTTATTGATGATACTTATACTCCCTACGTTAAAAGTGAAAGTGGTGCTGATCGCGAGGTGGCAAACCTTTCAGGGGGAGAACGAACATTACTAGCATTCGCTTATCGGTTAGGATTAGGACAATTAATTATGCAATCTCGCACTGGACATGGTCTAGGTATGTTACTATTAGATGAACCAACAGAAAACTTAGGTACCGAAGACGGCAGCATAAATCGCCTCGCAGAAGCCATAAGCCGATTCAAAGCCATAGAACAGATAATAGCTGTGACCCATAGCGAAGCATTCGCCGAAAAAGCTGAACACGTAATCGTATTAGAAAAAGAAGCAGGCATAAGCAAAGTCTCCATAGCAAAAAACGAATAATTAGAGAATAAGCTAAAAACCCCCCCAATAATATATCGTTGGGATAATCTTTGGATCAAATAATTACTGGTTGGTCAACAAAGGAAATATTAGCGGTTCATAATTTAAGGTTGCGAGACGGACAGTGGCTTATCGACGTTACTTATGCTTGCAGAAAAAATACTGAAACAAAATTAATTGGTCCTAAAATCAACTGGGAAAAGATTTCACAGCTCATACCTGAAGCGATCTTTAAGAAGTCAACTCAAAAACAACTGCAAGATTCAAGGATAATATCATTCGTTAGACTCACAGTCAAGACCTTAAGAGTAGACCGTTCTAAAGGAGGAAAGGTCTCTGAAGTATTACCTTCTTCAATTGGCGGATACGGAGTAATTCTAGTTAATATTGAAACCGGGAACGAAATTGCCCAAGACATCAGACAAGCAAGAATGCGCAATCTCTAAGAAAGATACAATAGGCGAAAACGTGAAACACCAAAGACCAAAGCAATAAAGTAATTTTAAAGGCAAAATTGAACTAAGAAGCTGAGTATTTATTTAGAAATGAATTTTGTGAACTTCTTCACTATTCCTTACGATTGCAGTTTATGAAATGCTTTTTGTGGCATAGAATAGATACCTAAAATTAGTCTATATTGGTTTTAGAACCCACATGACTACATCCCAGTCCCTGTTTGCTGCTTCATATTCCATTTTGAAGTCCTCAAGCATAATTTTTGCGTCAGTCGCAAATGCGGTATTGCGTTCGATGAGTTCTTGCAAGCCTCTTATTGGTGACTGCACATATACATCCCAGTCTTCTTTTGAGGAGATAAAATGCCCCAGCTCTATATAGCCTGCTTTCTGTATTAGTTGCTGTGTTTCTGCAATGGTTAAGAAACTAGCTTCTTTAGAGCATAATGCTTTTAGAACTTCAGGCGGCACGGGTCTTTTTCTCCACACGGGTTCCGTGTACAACAGGATCCCACCTTCTTTGAGGATATTGCGGAAAAATTTGAATGCCACGTCCCTGCCGCCATAAACTTCAGGCTCAATGCCTAAGGATGCCACAAAGTCATGCTTTTTGTTGGGTACAAATCCTTTCAGGTCCTGACAGAAGAACTGAGCAAGACTAGATAAGTTCAGAAGTTTGGCGCGGGAATTAGCATAGTTAACGTTTATCTTTCCCAAATCGAAGCCTTCAACTTGGACACCAAAAGTTCCTGCGAGGAAAAGTGCGGGAAAGCCCTTTCCACAGCCTAAATCAATTAATGTTTTTTTGGGACCAAGATTTGCAAGCTTGCCTGCTGCTAAAAGGGTTTGTTGTGATACAGGATTAAGGATGTCGGTATATTTGAATATCTCATCGAAGATTTCGTACATTGAATGTCACTGGTCAAGCGAATAAAAAAGAAAGTTATTGTTAATTAATAAATTTTTCATGTGCTATCTTTGTTCAACTTGGTTTTCTAATGTGGCTATGCCGTCTATTTTTATGTGAGCCGTTTTTTCGTGTTTAATCCATATCGGCGGTTTCATTACTTATTGAAAAGTAAAGTTTTCAAAATAGAGCGGTTACATAACAGGTCCTAAAAGATTATTTATTAAGAAAAATCTTTGAAGAAGAAAGGTTAATCTTCTTCGTATACTCTGCGTTCTTTAATTGTTAGTGTTTCTTCTTCTCCACCGATTACTCTAAAACTATCTTTAAGCTCGTTTTTGTGGAGAAATTTTTTTAGAAGAACACGTAAATATTTTTTGCTGACAGCCTCCCCCTCACCTTTAACAGTAACTAACTTTGCATCAGTTATTACATCAGCATTTGTTTTTTCTTTGAGATAATCGCCAAGTGTCTTTACTATGTCTTTTCCTTCACTTTTAAGTTCGGAAAGATTAATTTTTATTTCAGCCATAACTATTCACCAATTACTCGTATTGTACTTGTACTGCCTTCTTTCATTACACTTGCACTGATAAGTTTTCCGCATCTAACAGTTAATCTGATTTATAAAATAAAAGAAAATTGAAAAAATTGTTTAAAATTGAGGTTTCTTATCGCTCTCAGTAAGAGTTCCGGATTCAACAGGACCGATATTCATTGATGCTGAAGTCATCATGATTTTAATCAAAGCTTTTCATTTAGGAGTTAACACTTACACGCCTAAAGCTTTGGCGGGTTGCGTTCGAAGCAGATTAAGAAAATAAGAATCACTACGAGTTTTATTGATTAATTCTTGTTTATTCTTGTGGTGTCTTCTATTTTTTTATGATTACGCTTTTGTCAGTTTGCCCGTCGAGTCATTATCACCACCCCGAAGAGCTCAGTGACTCTAGAGTTCATCATCCAAACCTAAAAGACGCATCGTCAACTTAAGAACTTTTACAATCTGTTAACAATTTAACAGACTTTTTTTAGCGATAATATACTTTTTAGTAAAGCCTATTAATCAGAAATCTGAAGTGTAAAGAATATTAATGTTTGGTGTGGCACGTATTTGCTGGAACAATTGCTCCAAAACCTGATTTTGGGTTTGATACAAGGGATAACAGAATGGCTACCTATTTCAAGCACTGCGCACTTAAAATTAGTAGGAGACTTTTTAGGCTTAACTGTTACGCCACTGTTTAATATCATTCTTCACTTAGGTACATTAGCTGTGTTGCTATTCTTTTTCCGCAAAGACGTAAAAAATATCCTTATCGCATTGGCTCATTTGGATTTTAAATCCGAATATGGAATGCTCATTCCACGTATAATCGTAGCAAGTATCCCCACTGCCTTAGTTAGTTTAACATACATAATATTATTACAGGATACCGCTAGAACAATTCCGATAATCGCATTCACATTTCTAATTGGAGCCAGTTTTGTTTACTCGACCAAGTTTGCTAAAGAAAAAGCCAATGGGTTATCGTATAAGACCGCTTTGTTACTGGGAGCTGCACAGGGGTTTGCCATTTTCCCCGGACTTTCTAGAAGTGGAGTAACTATATCCACAGCCTTACTACTAGGGCAGAAAAGAGAAAAAGCGTTCAAGTTCTCTTTTCTACTTTCAATTCCAGCTATAATAGGAGATTTTATTGTAGAAACATATAGCGAACGAGAAGCATTATTTACAACCGGAATAGGAGAAGTCAATATCTTTGTAGGGGTAATTGCGGCAGTGATAGCGGGGTACTTTGCATTAAAACTTATTTCAAAAGTGATTCAAGGCAAAAAATTCCATTACTTTGCGTTTTATACATGGACATTAGGAATAGCTCTTTTGATTTGGTCCCTGCTAATACATTAATAACCAAAAGACACCCCTAAAAAATCAATAAAAAAGTAAGAAATACAGAGGGCAAAGAAAAATTTTGGCCTTGATACGTGTACACTTATAAATTAGGGTTAGTCTTTTGATGTAAAACATGCTGGAAACGCAATGGCTACAATCATTGAGCTCATAATCGTTTTGCTATCTTCATTTGGATTCAACATGATCCCCTTTGCGGGACCTTCAAACCTATTCATAGCCTCCAATGCAGCTTTGATTGTGCCTTCCGCTAATCCAGTAACTATAGGGCTTCTTGTCGCTTTAGGTGCTTCATTCGCAAAGAGCGTTCACTATATGGTAACTTTCTATATCAGTAAACGTCTAAGCGAAGAAAGACGTAAACGACTTGATGCAGATGTAATAAGGATTAGAAAGTGGGCGTTTCCGCTTCTTTTTATAGCCGCAGCTTCTCCGATTCCCGACGAGCCAATAGTCATACCTCTTGGATTAATGAAATATAGTCCAACAAAGTTCTTTTTGGCGTACTTTTTAGGAAAACTTACCATAGGCATAGCCGGAGCATACTTGGGGGGCTGGTCACTAGATGTTTTTTCAGGAATCTTAAGCCAAAGTGCAATAATTATAATCTCCATTGTATTAACTATAGTTATCACCATAATTTTACTAAAAGCAGACCTTAGCGAATTAGCAAAAAAACATCTAAGAAAAAACAAGAAAACAAATCCCCCAGACAATATGCCAACCAATAACCAATAAATATTCGAGACAGTGGGAAAATTAAATAGGTTCGGCGTTAATCAGGCATTACTTGAATAAAGCGATCGTGGAGAGTTGAATGTCTCAAAAATATCGAAGATACGCATTAAAATCCAAAGAGGCTAAACAAAATTTAATGCAAGCTTCAGAAACGTTGAAGATAAATTTAGAGGAAATCTTTGGATCGAAAGCTCTTGTCGAAGTAATCGAATCAGATTTCGGCGAATTATTACTCATTAACGGTAAACCAATATTGTTTAAAATTAACAGCATAGTAACCCCCACACTCACAGCTAACGAACTCTTAGCGAGTTTACCTAAAGTAGTTGTAGATATGGGGGCTGTCCGCTTTGTATGCAATGGCGCAGATGTTATGGCACCAGGAATTGTTCGCTACGAAGGAAGCTTTAGTAAAAATGATCTGGCACTTGTGGTAGATGTAAAACATGGAAAAATCTTGGCATTAGGTGAAATGCTCTACAGTTCAGAAGAGGCAAAAAATGTCAAGCAAGGTCCAGTGGTTAAAACTAAACATTATGTTAGTGATAAAATCTGGAATTTCACTAAGACATTCAATGAATAAAATAATGCCGTATTATTTAATAAAATCTTTTTCGATTTTATTTTTTTAGCCGAATTGGATAAGTGCTGATTGGTCGCTCGACGCTATTACTAGTGTAGAATATGTGTTTTGGTCCCAGATGATTTTGTGATAGATTTGGTTTGTTTGATATTGATATTTTTGTACTTCTTGAGCACCTGCGTTTTTCAAATAAGTATCAAATCCAGTCAGGAATTCAGCTGAGTCCATGTAGGTGTCCCATTTTATGTTCCAAGTGATCAGGTATTGGTTGTCTGGGTTTTCGTAGTAGGTAAGTCTGTCACCGCCCCAGCCGGTTGATGCTTGTTGAGTTTCGTATTGGGTTAAATTGGTGTGTAGCATATTTTGTATGAAAAATTCTCCATATTGTGCACCCCACTTTTTAGTCCAGTCGCCTTCCAGAGGCTTAATTTCCGCGACAGGTTCAGGAAGTTCAGCGTTAAAGTATTTCTCTGGATGTA
Source organism: uncultured Candidatus Bathyarchaeia archaeon (assembly GCA_964636425.1). Taxonomy (GTDB): domain Archaea; phylum Thermoproteota; class Bathyarchaeia; order Bathyarchaeales; family Bathycorpusculaceae; genus JADGNF01. The sequence continues at coordinate 20,808 of CAZWRU010000006.1, read as the reverse complement.
TTATTTGTTCTGTAGAGTTGGGGGGATTTTTGTATGCTTGATTTATCATATCCCATCCACCGTGTTCGTATAGAGTCTGCATAAATATCTCTCCATACTTGTATGGAAAATAGTCTAAATTGTAAACTGAGTCAGGAATCGAGGGAAATATTGTTGCATCATTTGGGCTGTGAGTAAACAAATCTTTTTGAGTTGCAGCTCGAGATTCTGGACTTGGTACATTATTTGTTAATGTCAGGTTTTTGATGTAGCTTGCTGTGAAGGTTGCATCACCTTCTATAAGTGCTGTCCTGGCTTTGCTTGAGTCATAATTGTAATAGTGCTGGGGAATATTCTGGAAGGTTTGGAGAATATGGGTTAGTTCATGAGCCATGGTTGCTTCGGCATCTATTGTGTTTGTGAGGTTAAAGTTCTCTTGTACAATGTATATTTTACCTGCTTGGGTAACTGCCATATAGTATCCTACCCAATCTACCGTTGCTTGATATAAGCTCGCGTCTTGAGAAATCAATAGTAAAGCTTTGTAGATATTTTCTTGTATTTGCAGGTTTTTCACATCGGACTGGGCAACCGAAACTCCCCAAGTTTGAATCGCCCAATCTTTTGATACAACTTGAAGGCTCACTTGAGGAACGGTAACATTTCTTATCAACTCAATTTTCCCGACTGCCGTATTGAAAATTCTTTGGGCTTCTGTGTTATAGTCAATAGGGGGTGATATTAATGTTGAAGTCGGTGTTGGCGTTGGTTGATCTATTGGGGCGGGTGAGTAATTAGGGCTTATCGAATTTGGAGTATTTGGTGGTGTATTGGATAGGTTGACCGAATAGAATCCTATTGTTATAACTAGTATTATAATGATCGTAGCGAGTAGAATTGGTTTTTTCTTTAAGAGCATAAAGGAACCTTGGCATTACAAGGTTTTATGTAAAATGCGTTAAATAATTTTCGTTTATCTACGTTATAGTTCAAAAGGTGTGTTGGTTGCTTTCCGTATCTTTTGACCAAAAAGTATGTTTAATTTTTTAATTATGCGTGAAGATTTTGTTATCATTTAGGATTTTTTGTTGTAGTGGTCTTTGTATAGTCATACCAAAGCCACATGGCGTCGGCTGCTTTTTTGGAGCATGCTATATTACTTATTATTTTTTTAAACTCTTGATTTTTTTTATTTTTGTTTAATGAATCTGAATTTTTAATTTTTTTATCAACCAATTTTTGATTCTCCTTTTGTGTTTGTTAGTTCTACAGGTATACAATATGTCTTTATTAGACACATAATCCATTTTATCATATTAAAAACAGAAACTTAAAACCTCCTACATAAATTAAGCATATTAAGAATATCATTGTTAAACGAAAAAACACTTTAAACCATCAAAGACCTAAAAATTGAAGTGCGCAAAAAAGGAGATTACCCAGCAAACACAACTGTACATCAACTGAACAAAAAATACATCACAATATATCATATAGCCAATAATACTTCTACAAATAACACTCCCGCAAAATGATACAAAAAATTAAGTCGAACGACTCAATTAATTTTACGATACCCCCATTAACATTTCTCTCAAGTGTTTTCAAGCCTTTCTGAGGAATAGAATTAATCATTTCTCAAATAAACTACGAAAATATGAGTAAAAACGAAAGCGATAAAATTAAAAGAATCATTGTTTTATTTTTGCATTAATGTCTGATCTATTTTTAAGGTGAAAAGTAATTCGAAACATTCTCGATGATAATAGGTTGTTTTTCTAGTTATAATTTCCTCTCCATCATGGATAACAGTATTACAAAAGAAGCACTTTGGTTTATTGCGGGAATCTTCTCGCCCACTTTGAAGTTCGCGTTTTGATATCTGCATTTTGTAACCTCCCATTTGTGAGCATTCCATCATCTAAATATATCATAAGAGTTAATATATAATATTACGAAAATCGAAATATCAACAAAGTGAAATACACATTCACCTAAAAATTCCAGAAAAAAGAGCACTTAACTTTTAAATCTTCATCAATACCTAACTACTTTTTAAAAAATAACATAGGCATTAAATCATAATGAATTCACAGAATCTTCCTTTAACTAATTAATTAAAAGGCTACAATCATTTTATTAGCTAAAAAAACCAAGTTACCAATATTCCAAGAAGATTAGGAAGCTTTCGCATGGATCAAATAGTATATGTTTCGGAAACCTGTCTTGTAGCGTTAATTGCCTCATGCTTGGAAACGCCTCATAAAGAAACTGGGGGGTTCCTGATAGGAAAAGAAGATAAGCGGTTTGTATTAGGGCAAAGAGTAGATTGTCTCACTTTAGATGTTGCATATCCAGTTAAAACCTGTGATAGCGGAAAGTCATTTTGGGCGCCGTCTAATCAGAGCGCCTATAATAGAATAAAGGATACAATAGACTCAATGAATTTTCAAATGATAGGAGAATATCATAGCCACATCCAAAATGTACCTGAACTTTCGGCTGAAGATAAGAAATTTATAAAATCAGAGGTAGAGGAGCTAAAAAAGAACAGAATAAAAATTGGGAATTGGATAGAGATGGTCTTGAATATTGAACCGAAAACATATTCAACAAAGCAGTCTAGAAGCTGCGACTGCAGCTACCTTAAAAAAAGAATCCGCTGCAATATAAGAGGAATTAATAACCCTCTGGCAGGTTACTGCATTACTATCGGAACATTCCAATATAATCCTAAAACCCAGAGGTTTCAGGAAGCAAGCGTCCATATTCCATAATATTCTAAAAAAGGTCTTTACAAATAAACACTATTTTAGGTCTTACTTCAGTAGCTTCAAGATTTTCAAGAGCATTCCTCATATTCCAAAAGATAAATCATCGACTTTGAACTTTTCCTCAACTAATATATTCTACCTAAAAGTTGCGTCTCCTAAACCAATCCTCACAATAGCCCCAATAAGCACCTCTATCATGTGCTTTTGCTGTTTTTTCGATATTTTGCATTTAAACCAAGTCTATTTCAGATTTTCTTAAGAACCTTGGAAAAAATCTAATGAAAACTCAAATCGAAAACAAAAATATTTGATAAAAATGATGCAGAGTTTAAAGAGTTTTAAATAAACTAAACATCACCAACTATTTCACCCCCAATCATTTTTTTTCTTATTCAAAAATGTTCTAGGTGAAAGTACTTTGTGTCATTACCGAAGAATATCATGCAACAAATATTGAATACCTATCAAGTGTAGTCTTTCTTGCTAAAATTCGTTTTTTACATAATAAAGCTGGAAAACAGATAGATATGCTTAAACCATACGGTATGTAAGAGAATCTGTGCATAGAATTATGTGCATAATTAGTTAGTAGAAGGAGTTGAAAAATAAATGTATAATCAAGAATCGCACCCAGCAACCTGCGCCGAATGCGGAAAAGAATGTACTGTTCCGTTTAAACCAGACGGCACCCGACCAGTGTATTGCCGCGAGTGCTACGCAAAACGAAGACCTCCAAGATATTAAACTTAGAACATAATATCTTAGTTTTCAAGGGACTTAGTTTTCTTTTGAATGACTCAAATCAGATATTTGCGCCATTTTAAAGTACCCATTACCTCTTTTCTCTTTTTCATATTTTTCTCTAATGAGCATAGCTTCTGTATATTAGTAGTATAAGGTTCAATAAATGCAGAGAAATCACTTGTTGGCGAAAAATCATTTTAAGTTTAAACATGTTTAAACAAATAAAGCGCCACCAACCTTGTCACCCGCAACCAACTCTCTTTTTCTTTTTCAAAACTTACTGTGAGAGGTATTTCGTGTTATTTTGGAGTACCCGATAACTTATTCTCTCTTTCTGCGCCAAGACTTTCAGAAGAAGACAAAAGAAGAACCCTATTTTAGGCTCTGAATCTTTTATTATAGCGGGGTTCGGATTTGACTATTTATGTTGCTAGAACATACGTTGTTAGACCTGATAAATTAAAAGAACATAACAAATGGGGTAAAAAGCTAATTATTTTGATGAAGAAAAAACCGGACTTATTCAATAATGTGCAGTCTTTACAGGTTTTACGCCATAAACAAGACGAAAAAGGGAATCGGTTCACTGCTGTTTGGGGTTTTGAAAGTCAGGCTAATATTGAAGGCTGGGAACGTGATTTTAACGAGATACCTCAAGAAAATCTTTTACGAATGAAGTTTATGGATCTAATTGAGCCAGACTCTTACTCTGCCTGTATTTTCACATCTATTAAAACCATAAAACGCAAACGCGCACCCAAACAAATTAAGAAAAGAATATAGCTACAGCTTAAGCGTAGTATTTCCCATCATATTTTCTCTTTTCTAGGAAGCCAGTTTATTTATTTGAAGTTCTTAGAAAAGAAAAATAATTAACTTTTTTATTACTGTTTAAACAATTTCAAATGGAAAAAACAACAACTGTAATCGTGTTTAATTATTGTTTTATTTTGAGTTATAATCGCTAGAGATCGAGGTGTAATAGGGATTCTCTTTCTCTCTTATCTCAGCAGTTTCTTTCATTTTTTCAACTGTTTGACCTATACTTTGCTCTGGTAACAAGTTCCCCCACACGATTGAGCGCGATATTGGCTTAAGTTGTTTATCATCTGCGCTGGCCTTGATCTCAAAAATTGTCATCTCTTTATCTGTCACATAAAGCTCTACCACGCAGTCTTTAGGATGGGCCTCAGGAACTCCTCTAATAATTATTGCGTAATAATCGCGTTTTCCTCTTGAAAAGAGGCTTCCGTCTGAATCAACTGTTGACCAATTTAATGTTACCAATTGCTTTCCTCATCCATACCTTTTGGACTGTTTGGTTGAGTGTTGAAGTACGCTTCATGCATTCAACTCATCTGACCTTATTTGTATTATAGCTGTTTTTCCTTTTTAAGTTCAACAAAAATTAAACATGTTATCAAAATCTAGGTGAGATTGCAGAATACTATCAAAGGTATACGAACAACCGTCAAAATAAAATATTCAGGCTAACATATACAGAGAAAATATACTGATTATACTGTTATTGGTCCAACGATGAAAAACCAGTTAGGGTTATTGACGATTCTTGCAGAAGAATACTTTGGGAAAGAGGTAAACAGCTTAGTAATCGTTTTTAATAAAACGAAATGAATTGAACGCCAGATAAAAATCACGAATAATCTTGAACAAATTACGTTATTAAATTGCTGTTATCGAAAAATATATTCCCTCCTTTATAAGAAAAAATGTCGACAGAGGAAGCTTAATTTTGTGTGAATTACTTTCAGGGAAACCTTTTTTGGTTTCTTTATAAAGATACTAATAAGCGTGTGAAACCGTAAAATCACTTTCCAAAATAGCCCAAAATTTGCCTTAAAGGCATAATAAACCCAGATTTAGCGGCTGTCCAAAAAGGTAATCCATCAAAACAAGGATTGAAACAAGTTTTTGATTTTCCATGGGATAGTTTGAGGCGTGAGCGTTAAACGAAACCGGTAAAACGAAAGAGCAGTAAACTATGTGTTAATCAGTGATTAACCGATTAACTAAATAGATTCGAAAAGTTCTTGGGCTTCTAAATGGCAGGAGATATTTATTGACTAATGCAGCTAACCGATGGGTTAAACAGACCAGTTGCGCAGAGCATTTCTTTACAGGAAGCGAACAATGGCTTATAAAATGAGCAACCTAAGCCTTGGGGAAATATCCTTCATCACTTTCAGACACTGGAAAACAACAATGAAGTACCACTGCACAAAAGGCATACTATACGTTCAAAGATTCTTAGGCATAAAGTGAGCCAAAACATGCGGATCTAGATCGAGTTGCAAGGATAACTGTTCGTAAATGTAATTGATGGATATACAGTTAGAATAGCTCATAATGTAGGTGAAGTAGTCAACTAACCAAAGCAGTATATGAATTCACAACCGGCGCTTACGACTACGGTGGAAAAATCTATTGAAAACCAAAATAAGAAATTAAACCCGTTCGTGAAAAGGCATTTTGAGTTTAAACATGTTTAAACAATAATTACATAAAGCTTAATTGCAGGACCAAATAGCATTGTGTACCTAAATATAAAGATGTGAAAACTATGAAAGCATTGCATGTTGCCGCTTTTGCATTAAATGCAGCGCTTTATATTGCTGCTGGAATTCTTTTTTCGTCCGTTGTACCTTTAAGTTTTGGTCCTGTACGGTTTTGGCCTCAAGTGGTTATTCCCGCAGTTTTCGCTGCTATTTTTGGCCCTTGGGTGGGTGGTTTAGGTGCTGCCTTGGGCATCTTTGTGAACGATATGGTGCTTTATGGTAACCCGATTCTAAGTCTGCTCGCCGGAGTTACATCCAACTTTGTTGGTTTCTGGCTGGTTGGTTATATTGCTAAAAGGAAGATTAGCTGGTTACCGTCGATACTTGGCTATGGGCTGGTCACAGCTTTACTTGCTGGAATAGCATATGTCTATACAGACCTCATTTATGTTGGAATAGTGATAGCGAGCTATATCCTCTTCATAGTTTTTGCCTTAATTGCGAAGAAAAAGATAGCCCCTATATGGCAAAGTTACAACGTTGGTTCGGTAACTGGTCTGCTGGTGGGTAGCGCTATTATCGGTTTGATGGTTCCAGTATACTATCAGTTTTTCGCAACCGAATCCTCTCCGCTATCTTTGGGGGTAGGATTGGCATATTTAATTTGGACTTTCGCCACTGAGATACCCTTCATGATAGTTCTTGGTCCGCCCATGATCAGCGGAATACATAAAGCATTTCCAAACCTTAAACGAAGAGAGGAACCAAGTGAATCAAAGTGAATAAAACCGCCAAAGCGTTTGCCCCTGCAGGGCTCACTAGCTTCTTTGAAATCTGCGATAGAACTACCGATGGGCATCGTATTACAGATTTAGAGCAAGCAGGGTCGCGGGGTGGAGGCTTTGGACTAAAAAAAGGCGTTTATACACAGGTTTCAATTACCCCCTCCAAAGTTAACACCCTCCAAGTTACAATAAACGGAAAACTTGCCCCGGAAGCAGAAACCACAATCACCACCATAAAAACTCTCTTATCCAAAACCAAAAACGCCTACAACGTATTTGTGTATCACAAGATTGATGTACCCATCGGGGCAGGTTTTGGAACAAGCGCAGGGGGAGCCCTAACGGCAGGTTTGGCGCTCAAGGAAGCATTAGATATACCTTTAACATACAATCAGATTGGCAAAGTAGCTCACAACGCTGAGATTCAATGCCAAACTGGATTAGGAACCGTGGGTCCGCTAATGATAAGCGGCTGTGTTTTAACATTAGAACCAGGTGCCCCAGGAGTAAGCGTTATAGACCGATTATCTATAAATCCAGATTACGTTGTCGTCGCGGGAGTTTTTGGCCCAACACCAACAAAACAAGTATTAGCATCGCCTGAGAAGCGACGCGAAATAAACCGATATGGAAGAAAAACACTTGAAGCTATTTTAGATGAACCTTCGCTTGAGAATTTTCTATCATGCTGCTGGGACTTCGCAGAAAAAGCAGGTTTTACCACAAACCGAGTAAGAACTCTTGTAAACGCGGCGAAGAAAGCCAGCGCTGTTGGGGCAGCCCAAAATATGGTCGGAGAAGCAGTACACGCCGTTGTTCTCAAGGAAAACGCTTCCGCAGTAGCAGAAGCTTTTAAAAAGATATTACCAAAAAAAAGTATTCTTGTGAGCCAGATTGATTTTCAAGGTGCTCGGCTGGTATAACTGCGCATGAGAAAATTCAAAAAAGTTGGTGTAGGCGGAACTTTCGATCAACTCCATCGAGGACACAGAATGTTGCTATCAAAAGCTTTTGAGATAGGTGATCATGTAGCTATCGGATTATCTTCCGACGAACTAGTTTCCAAACTAAACAAACCTCATATTACGGCTACCTATGAGGAACGCCAACAAGGACTAAAGGCATGGTTAAGTGAATTAGGGTCATTAGATAGAGCAGAATTCGTACCATTATTTGACTCCTTTGGCTCTAGTATAAAAGATCCCGAAATACAAGCTCTGGTAGTAAGTGAGGAAACTACAACGACGGCAAAAAAGATAAATGAGCTCCGAATAAAAAAGGGATTTTCACAACTGAAGATTTTCACAGTATCTATGGTACGTTCTGATAACTGCGGACCAATCTCAACAACCCGAATCCGAAAAGGCGAAATGGACCGCGAAGGTAGAATACTAAAGAAAAATAAACAGAAATCAGATAAAATCAAGTTAACATATCAGTAGGAAGAACAACAAGTGATTTTTTCAAAAGTTGTTCTTTTAAAGAGGTTAGTGAACTTTTTTGGCTATTATAATTAATCTGTTTGAGTTTCTCAGATATTCCTCTGCGTTATAGTTTCCATAAACTTGTTCAGCGCCTAAAAGAGCCTGTCTAAGCAAGTTTTTTAGTTCCGATAATCCAAAAAGTCTAACAACATGCACAAACAAACTCATTCGATCAGTATTCTTATCTTTAATTAACCATAAATCGCGCAGTTCATTAAATTTAGGATTAACAGTTCGGTGCTGAAGTAAACGAAAAGTCCGAAGTTCACGCCACTTGAAAAGCCCTGCAATTATACCGCAAAACTTTGGAAACCACACAAATAACCGGAACAATAAAAACCAAAAGTCATAACCAAAACTGGAACCTTGCCCAAACTGCTGAACCAATCTGTCTCGATTGAAAACATCTAACATAAAAAGCCCAGGATCTTTCAAAACGCGATGGATTTCTCCAAGACTTTGCACATCCTCACCCTCACAATCAAGATAACCAAAGCTTGTATCCAAACTCATAATCCCCGCAAAAATATTTGATTTAAAGGGAACAAAAAGCATGCTTGCTCTAACAAAATCACATTGGACATCTTTCTCCAAGGCGTTCCTTTTTGCTATTTTCAAAAGGCTTCTTGACAGGTCTAAGCCTACCAAATCATAACCTTCCTTAGAAAGTCGAATACTGTATCGTCCAGTGCCGCATGCCAAATCTAGAATTAGACCGTTAGGAGTAAAGAGATTTTTTATAAAGGAAATTTGTTTCTCTTTAAAGTTTGATTCAGCGATTTCTGCCCAATAGTTTTCCATCTCACCAAAAACCGAACCAGTAGGCATATGTTTGGCTGAATCCAAGTATCTCACCAGCATAGGAGTTATTTTTCAATCAAATACCAATATGCAGGTGAGAATTAGAAGCTTCTTAAAATTGAAATAAAGATTTCCTGTTTCGAGGGATTTAAATATGCACCCTTAATCTAAGTATCTAAAGCGTTATCGTTTAAAATGTGAATTTGCATGACTGACACGCAAGAATGGCGTTACCTGTTTACTTTAGTAAAATTGGCCGAAATGGGAGCACATCGAAGAACAGCGAAAATTTCAACCGAATACTTAGCTGAAAAAATTGGAAATAGCCAACAGACCGCTAGCCGAAACCTAATTGAACTGGAACGCAGAGGCTGGATTGAACGGACCATAACCCATGACGGCTGTCTAATTAAAATTGAACCCTCTGGAATTGCGGAACTTCAAAAACTCTACTCTAACTTGCGTGTTCTAATGGAAGCGGCGTATCCTCCCTCAGTTACTTTGGAGGGCACGGTATTCACAGGTTTAGGCGAAGGAGCATACTACATAACTAAACAGACCTATCGCACGCAATTTCTAGAAAAATTAGGTTTTGACCCTTATCCAGGTACATTGAATCTAAAGCTCTCAAGCGATTATGACATTAAAACCCGTATGGAACTTGAAGCGTACCCTGCTATTGAAGTTGAAGGCTTTAAAAATGAAGATCGCACATTTGGCTTAGTCAAATGCTACCCAGTTATGATTGGCAATAAAGTTAAAGGGGCATTACTTTCTGCACTAAGAACCCATTACGATGTTTCAGTTCTGGAAATCATCGCTCCGGTTTGTCTTAGAAAACATCTTAACCTTAAAGATGGAAATAAAGTTAAAATCGAAGCTTTAACAGTCACCTAGTTCTAAAAAGGTGTTCGATAAGAATAACTGACTTGATATGCTGTTTCAGGTTTTCTTCTTGACGCCAACACGTAACCCATTATTAATCCTGCAACTAAACCACCTATATGAGCTAAATAGTTCACGTTAGCCCCAGAACTAAACATCAATAGGAAAAAGGCAAAAATTAATGCGCCAGTGATGGATTGCCCAATTCTACGCCTATCATAGATTACACATGCACCAAATAATGCAAAGATAGCACCTGAAGCCCCCACAGAAACAAAATCTGGCCCCATTATTAAGGAAAGGACATTTCCAGCTAAACCCCCGAGCAGATAAATCGATAGATATTCGGGTAATGAAAACATCTCTTCGCCTCGTAGCCCGAATACAAATAGAAATAGCATATTACCTGCAAGATGAATTATGGTAGCGTGAACAAACATTGAAGTAAAAAGCTGCCAGTACCAGCCATTATATACGAGCCAGTTAACCTGACCCCATTGAAAAACCATCAAATCTGCAGTCTCTAAAAAGTTCCCTCCTGCTAAGGCTGTATAAATATAAAAAACGATGTTTAACCCAACAAGAATGTATGTGGGTTTATATTTTTCACTGTTATACATACTTTTCATCCAGAGGACTTTTCCACGATTCTCTGCCTAATCTTAGAAGAACTATCAAGCTCTTCAGCTTCAAATTTACCAACCTTAACAACTGTTATGCTTAGGCGTTGATTTTTCACGTATTCTTGCACTTGTTTTTCCATTTCAGTTTGGTCATAACCTAAAGCTATGATATCAGGTTTAACTACATTAATGATATTACCTAAGTCAAGATTTTCTGCCCCTAAAATTGCTTGATCAACTATCTTTAAAGATTCCACGAGTGCAAGCCTTTGATCTTCGGGCATAATGGGTTTTCTGACTTTTGTTTTCTCTACAGTACTGTCCCGTGCAATGACCACAACTAACTTGGCATTTTTACCGCCAAGTTGTTTTGCTTCTTCTAAGAATTTTACGTGGCCTAGATGCAGTAGGTCAAATACTCCAGAGGCTAAAACCACTTTAGATTTATCGTCTTTGCAGGGCATTTGACAGTTCATTAAGGCGTTCCAACATAAAAATTTTGGTTATTCCCAAGTATACTCTCAACAATATATGTTATTAGTTTTAGAATGTAGCCTCAGTTTTAACTGCTTTAATTAGTTTCAATGCGTCAAGAAGGCCTTCGCAGTATGCTATTGAGGTAAGACTAGTTTCAAATTTTTCCTGTTCTTTAAAGTACTTAGCATCTTTCAAGTAAGCTTTAACGTAATTGACTACTTCATTAATACTATCATCATTCACAGTAATTGGACCCTTGGTCTGCCGCATACTATCAAGAGTTTTTTCCATCGCTTTGATGTATTTTGTAGTTAGTTCTTCTGCGCTCATCGAATCGTACTCCGAAGCCTTAAAGGTGCACCAGCAAACGCGATCAATGCGTCTACTTCTGAAAAATGAAGTTGCCCAGCAAAAATCAGACTCATAGGAGGTGCCCCAAAATCAAAATTGATCAATTCACCCATAAAATCCGCTTTTAAAGATGGATTATTGCTCCCTGCCCTAGCTACGCCAATAACGAATGCTTCATCTGAGGTTATATTCAGCTTCTTTTTCTCTTCAATTTCTCTAAGCATCAACAGGGCATCTTTAATTGATAAATAGCGTTTTTCATCTACTTTCAAATCGAGAAGACAAAGGGTATGGAGCCCCAGTGCTTTATTTTGCCCAATCACGTTATAGGGAGTTTCAGAAAAATTCTCCCTAAAAGGGATAGTTACAGTTTTTCCGAATTTATAATTATGCAACCCTGACAAGCCAATTATAGCCGAGATTATTGAGGCCCCGTGAATTATGCGGGTAGGAATGCCGCGCCTAACAGCTTCAATCCGCAGAGTCACATGTGTAGTAGCTATGAATGGATCACCAGAGATCAAAAAAACAGCTTTACCAGCTTCTGCTACTTCCAGAATACGTTTTCCATTTTCTTCCTCTAAATCATGCCTTGAAAGAATCTGAACGGATTTTCCTAAAATACGTTCTAGGTTTTTAAGAGAAAAATCAGGGAGCAAACTGGTATATAATTCCATAAAAACAGCATCAGCCGATTTTGCCTCCTCTAAACCGTTAAGGCTGATACCTTTTTCATCATTTAAACCTAAACCGACAAAGACAAGTTCTCTCAACATTTATTGCTCCTTAAAAATAGAAATAAAGATTCAAACTTAAACCGTTCGTTACTAAACGAATCCATCAACCGTAAAAAGAGAAGAAGAATTAGTTTTCTTGGTTGATAATTTCGATTATTTTTTTAGCGGTTTCTTCTTGACCTTGAGGTATTGGTACGCGAGTAGTGTATGTTTGAGGTCCAGCTCGGGTTGCTGCAGTATATCTAAACACTATCAAAGATATGCCTTGATTATTCTGCTGAGTGACTTCATCGAAGCGGGTCAGTACGGTTTGCCAGGTGTAGAGTCGCTTGTTCATGTATATTGCGTCTTTGGCTATGTATACTTCTCTTATGCCTCGCATATTTTGCCTATAGTTGTACCATGCAGAAAATTGCCATGCAAAGGCAATTATTGCGATAAGAACTAGCATCATGAGAAAAACGTAGAATCCTGCTTCAGGATCAAATGCCCAGAATAATACGCCAAAGAAGAGAGCAAATGCTGTAACTATGAGAAAGAGACCCTTCTTCTCACTTTTTTCTGTTTGATATTCTTTTTTAGTATATTCAATCCAGTAATCAGGGGGATAAATCCAATGCGCAAGCAAGCCCTCTCCACGTAGAATCCTGTCGACCTTGCGTGCATAGCTCATAAACATTGCCGCGGTTACTAAAGCCGCTATTAGCATGAATAGGCTTAAGAAAGATATTGCAAAGCCACCTTCGAAACCGTCAATACCGATAAGCGCCGGAACAAAAATCATTATGCCTGCTATCAGACCGATAAAAAGCGCAGCCATTGCGGTTCTTCTTTGGGGATTATCAACCATTCCATTTAGCCTCAATTCTAAAGTTACCGATATTATCGATTAAATATATTCTATATGACCAGTTTCAAAGTATATAGCTTAGTGGGTATACTGAAGTGGACTAAAAATAATCCGAAAACGGGGCGTGGGTGGTGAAGGATTTTTAACTCTGAACTAAGACTTATTAGCAGAATTAAGGCTGAGGATATGGTCATGCGAATCGTCTTCAGAATAGGCGGATCAGTAGTTGCGTCACCGATAAACACCGACTTAATGAACAAATACATAGATCTCTTAAAAGTCATAAAAAGTCAAGGTCATCAAGTAATCGTTGTAGTGGGAGGAGGCACGTTAGCTCGAGAATTCATTGGCATAGCAAAAAAAATGAATCTGGAAATGAAATCTCAAGACGAGATTGCCATATCCGTTTCTCGACTTTTTGCGCAGTTGTTTGTCGCAAAATTTGGTCCGCTTGGATGCGGAAAAGTCGCAGTGACCTTAGAGGAAGCAGCACAATGTGTTGAGGAAGACAAAATTGTGGTTATGGGCGGATTAAGACCTGGAATCACAACCGATACCGTCGGCGCGTTAGTATCTGAGCACGTGAATGCAGATTTACTTGTTAAGGGCACCGACCAAGACGGCATATACAATAAAGATCCCCGCAAAAATTCTGATGCTAAAAAACTCGACCGATTAAGCTTTAATGAGCTACAAAATGTTTTCTCAGAAAAGGAACATAAAGCAGGTATACATCAAATCATTGACCCAGAAGCGATAAAAGTTTTAAAACGTAATCGGATAAAAATTATTGTTGTAAACGGATTTAAACCCGAAAATATCTTAACCGCTGTTAAAGGGGAAAAAATCGGGACTGTTGTAGAATAAAATCTACAAGTGAATTCTTTTTCTTTTCTTTTGTATTCTGATATTGAACAATCTTAAATATCACCTATAATATCGTCGTTGATATCAATAGTGATAGGTATTATCAGAATCTAAGAGGCATTTGAAGATACCCGCAGAAAAAGCATGCAAATCCGAAAGACTCTAAAAAATGGACAGTTACATCCTTTAAAATAAGCAAGCTATTACGAGAAACTATTCCGAGCGCACCTTAGATGAGGCAATAAAGGTTCTCTAGCAAGCCACAGAAAAATTTGAAAGAATAAAAAAGTAACAGGCGAGTAAGTTGAGTGAAAACATAATTGAAGCCAAAGGATTAACCAAAACGTTTGGTAAACTAAAAGCTGTTGATAACATAAGCTTTAAAGTGAAAAAAGGCGAAATCTTTGGATTTTTAGGTCCAAACGGCGCAGGAAAAACAACAACAATCAATATGCTAATCACAGTTCTAAAACCAACTTCAGGTACCGCAATCATACTAGGAAGCGATCTTGCTAAACAGAACACTGAAGTACGTAATGTAATCGGATTAGTGCCCCAAGAATATACTGCAGATGAAGACCTAACTGGGTATGAAAACATAATGCTCTGTGCAGATCTTTACGGAATCCCCCGAAAAGTATCAAAAAAGCGTGCATTAGAACTGCTGGAGCTTGTAGAATTGATTTCGTTCAAAGACAAACGAGTCCAAACATATTCAGGAGGTATGCATAGAAGACTTGAATTAGCTTGCGGATTAATCAATCGTCCAAAACTCTTGTTTTTAGACGAACCTACTTTAGGTTTGGATGTTCAGACTCGGGCGGCAACCTGGAATTATGTTCGGACCCTGAAAAAAGAGTTCGGCATGACATTGTTTTTAACGACGCATTATTTAGAGGAGGCAGATGCGTTATGTGATCGGATAGCTATAGTCGATCATGGTAAAGTTGTGGTTATTGACACTCCAGCTGCTCTAAAAGAAAGTCTTGGGGGCGACATAATCACTTTAAGCATAAGCAAAGATGTCGATGTATCTGAGCTGATTAAGAAAAATAAGCAGGTTAAAGAAGTAAAAAAGGAAGATGATACCTACAGCATTAAAGTTGAAAATGGCGAAGCAACTGCACCGCTCATTATTGGGGCAATACTCCAAGAAGGACATGTAATAACTAGACTTTCTTTAGCTAAACCAAGTCTAAATGAGGTCTATTTGCATTACACAGGCAAGTCAATGCGTGACGAACCTGATGAATCAAGGGAATCAATGCTAGCTAAAAAAGGAATCCGCGGGAGACATCATTAATGAGTGAAGAAAATACGGTATCAACTAGTAAGTTACATGGACTTTGGGCTTTAACTAATCGTGAATTAAAAAAATGGTATAAAGCACCCATCGTTTTTGTCGTGACATTAATTCAACCTATATTGTGGCTAACCTTACTAGGAAACGCGATGAACATTGGCAGCATCGTTAGTTTTGAATCAGTTTCTTTACCTTCAGAAGTGCTTGTACAGTTTTCTCCAGGTCAAATTAGTATTCTCCAAAAAGCGTTTCAGGATTTGGGTTCTCAACTTATGAGCAGCACTTTTGGCACCACTAGCTACTTTAGTTTCATGGCAGTCGGTATGATGGCTTTCACAGCGGTATTCACGACTATGTTTAGTGGCATGTCCATTGTTTGGGATAGACGGTTAGGTTTTCTAAACAAAGTTCTCAGTACACCTGTCTCTCGTGCAGTAATTATTCTTTCAAAAGTGTTTTCAGCAACTTTTCGATCGATGTTTCAAGCATTTGTCATATTAATTATAGCGATTCCCTTGGGATTTACTTTTGGAGCCAATTTTAATCCCCTAAACGTATTAGGAGTTTTTGCTATGTTATTCTTAGTATGCGTTGGTCTCTCTTCGCTCTTTATAGCTATTAATTTACGCTCTACAAGAGCAGAAACCCCGATGGCAATAATGAATCTGCTTAATCTACCTTTGACTTTTGCAAGTAGCGCATTTTTCCCTATTGACCGTATGCCCAGTTGGCTACAAACAGTAGCAAGTATCAACCCAATTTCATACACAATCGATGGAATGAGACAACTGCTTCTTTTCAACACAGACTACACACAACTCTTATACGATTTTACCTATGTGGGAGTGTTTGCTTTAGTTCTTGCAACCTTTGGAATTGTGCTCTCTTGGAGATTCCTTAACAAATAAAGTAACATCAAACAGAAGAGATGAAAAATGACAACAATCGTTGAGGCAATTGATGTTAAGAAAATCTATATGCTCGGAAAAGTTCCGGTAGAAGCGCTTCGGGGTATAAATCTTAAAGTGGAAAATGGAGAATTTTTAGCCATTTTAGGACCATCGGGAAGCGGAAAATCTACTCTGCTGAATCTTATCGGCGCTTTGGATAAACCGTCCTCAGGAAAAATGATTATAGATGGCTCAGACTTATCTAAGCTTAATGATAATCAACTTGCGGATGTTAGAAGTAAAATAGGTTTTGTTTTTCAATTCTTCAACCTAATTCCGCGTCTAACAGCTTTGGATAACGTAGAACTCCCAATGACTATAGCGAGTTTAAGTAAGGCTGAACGAAGAAAACGTGCTGAAGAAATGCTTGCAACTGTAGGCCTAAGAGATCGCATACAACATAAACCTGCTGAGTTAAGCGGTGGGCAACAACAACGAGTCGCAATAGCTAGAGCGTTAGCTAATAATCCCCGATTTTTACTTATGGATGAGCCCACGGGAAATGTGGACTCTAAAACTGCTCGGGATGTAATATCATTAATTAAGAAACTCAATGAAAACGGCGTAACAATTATCATGGTGACGCATGATCAGAATTTGGCTAAACAGGCAAGACGCATCATTCAGGTGATGGATGGAGAAATAACCTCGGATGTGGTTTGTTAAATGAAAATACAGGATGTTTTTGGTTACTCATTTAATGCGATCAAACTTAGGAAGCTTCGTGCTGCACTAACAACTTTAGGGGTGGTTATCGGAATTGCAGCCATTGTCGCTTTGTTATCGATTACTCAGGGTCTACAGACAACAATTGCAGGTCAACTTGAAAAAGGGCTGTCAACCGATACTCTAGTTGTTATGCCAGGAAGCGGTGGATTTCCAGGTGCGGCAAGCGGAGGTAATAGTGGAGGGTTTAGTGGAGGTCAAGGAGTCGGAGGAGGCACAGCTTCGAATTTTATGCTTTACTTGAACTATACAGACCAGATTAATCAGCTTTCATCGGAGATTGAAACCTCTTTTGCAGTAGTTCAGCAATCAGGTTATTTACAGAATAGTACAGAATTTAGCAGGTCAGTGACCATAACTGGAGTAGATTTTGCGCAGTTTGCAAGAGTCTACCCGACTACATTTGTAGCTAAAACCGGCATAATACCTATGAACGCTTCAGATAGGGATGTTGTGGTTGGTTCACGTATAAGTGAGCCCCGGTTAAATGGAACAAAATTTGTTACCTCAAATAGTGATGTAAAGGTAATTTGGACGAACAACACCAAGATTCCCTTCGTTAACCAAACTTATAATGCACAAGTTGTAGGGGTTCTTGATGAAATAGGGGGATTTAACATCGGTGGCCCCTCGGATACAAGCATTTACATTTCTCTCGAGCAGGCAAAGACATTCTTCGGAACAGAACAGGCTAGCATGATAATTGTGAAGTTAAAAAGCAGTGACAGCGCAACCCTTGACAGAATTTCAAAGTTAATTACTGATTATTTTGGAAACGAAGTCAGCATAATTTCGTCAACTGCCATACTCAGTTTAGTTTCCACTATATTCTCAACTATTCAGTTATTCTTAGGGGGAATTGCAGCAATTTCATTACTTGTTGCAGGTATTGGCATAATGAACATCATGATTGTTTCGTTGATTGAGCGGACCAGAGAAATTGGTATATTAAAAGCGCTGGGTATGAAGAACAGAACGGTTCTCTCTATCTTTCTATGTGAGTCAGTGATAATCGGTTTGATTGGAGCAATCTTGGGAATAATATTAGGTTGGGGTTTAGCGAATGCAGCTGTTGTAATCTTTAGCTCGGGAATATTCGGAGGTAGCGCCAACGTAACCATCACACCGATGTTAACGCCTGAAGTTCTACTCGGCGCATTAGGATTCGGAATAGGCATCAGTGTTATCTTCGCGTTATATCCTGCGTGGCGAGCATCAAAACTCAAACCTGTGGATGCTCTAAGATATGAGTAACGAGGCAAAAAAGATGGTTAAGAGGCTCTACCCTGATCACCCGATAGTGGGCGTTGGTGTCGTAATCCTGAGAAGCGGCAAAATCTTGTTGGGGAAACGACTTAATGAACCAGCAAAGGGCAAATGGAGCATCCCAGGCGGGGCAATGGAGTTAGGTGAAGCCATAGAACAAGCAGTCTTGCGAGAAGCAAAAGAAGAGACTGGTCTTGTCGTCTGCGACCCTATCCTTTTTGATGTTATCAATGAACTTGATTTTGATGACCAAGGAAAAGTTAAGTACCAATTTGTTGTAGTCGATTTCTTGGTAACAGTAAAAAGTAGCTTCGAACCTAAAGCGGCGAGTGACGCGGTTGAACTTCGCTGGGTTGACTTAAAAGAAGTAGAAGATTATGAGTTAACAAGGTCTTTTCGCTTTTTCTTTAATCGCAACCGGCAAAGGCTAAAAGAAATTAGTTCTGCTCAGTAAAGAAAAGCCTTGTTTGCCCCATTGTTTTTAAATCTAGGGCTCTTACGCGGGTAACCATAGGAAAGTCTCTAACTACACGTCCTAAGGTAAGGCAGTGATGAGGTGGCAAATCGCGGGCTATACTACGAACAGTTTCAGCATCTACCCGAGCGGCTCGGCTAACCACATCTAGGTCATGTTCGTTAGTGAAGTTGAAGAGGAAGATATTGTCTGCTTGGCGGTAGATGGTTTCTTGGATAGTGTCAGGTTGATTTGTGATGAATGTTGTAAATATACCGTAGTGGCGCATTCGAGTAACTATGTCATCCCAGTAGGTTTCTCTTAGGTATAAGTGAGCTTCTTCGGCAAATAGGAAAACCGCTCTAAGCTTCCAGTTCTGCAGTAAATCAACCAATTTACCTAAAACATATTCAACCACGATTTGACGATCGATGTTTCCAGTATTTTTTAGGTTAATTATGATTGCTCCCCCTTGGTCTTTAGATTTGAAAAGTGCATCTTCTAACATCGTCGCTTCAATCATGTTGTCTGTAAAGAATCCCGAGTTGACCAATGAGTAGAATCTGGAGGCCAGAGCATCTCTTACATGTAGATTGCAGCTGCAATTGCGTATTGCATCGCCTAAATCTGCAAGAGTAAGATGACCCTGATCCTTGAGCTGCTTCCAGATGCGTTTAAACTCTCGCGCAGACGTTCCAGGCAAATGAAGAGCATTAACTAGGATACCTAAGATAACGTTTAAGTGAAGTTGGCTGATGGCGACTTTGAAATTATGGGAGGGGACAAGAGCGTGAATTTTGTCGTAGTACATGTTACGTTTACCATCATTTGTCATTCCTATGCTACCGTATTCGCCGTTAAGGTCAAAAATTACTGCTGTTGCTTTGTAACCTATGAGGCTAGCCATGAGAAGTTTACTTAGATGGGATTTGCCACAGCCTTTCTTTCCCGTGATTATGTTGAGAGTGCCATCTATCGCTGAAGCATCTATGGTTAAAAGAGAAGAATCTTTTGTTCCGCCTAGAATTATTGGTCGTCTGCCATCGACTTTTGCAAGCTTCATTAATGCAGGCACGGATAGTTTTTTTATCAGCGATTGGGAGCGACTGGGAAGCCAGCTACTGCTCGGGTTCAGAGAATCATTTTCGAAAGTGGCGCGGATTTTGCAGACCAATAGACTTGCGTCTTGAATGTATGTAATGTGGGGAGCGATTTGTAGGGGATCTATATCTTCGCCTTGGATGAGCTCGTTTCCATCGGGTAGGGTGCGTAAGAGCTCTTCAAGAACTCCTGGAACAGCTGCGAATTGAACATCGATAACTTGTACGATGAGAGCTTTTGAAGCTTCAGA
This sequence comes from uncultured Candidatus Bathyarchaeia archaeon, assembly GCA_964636425.1. Taxonomy (GTDB): domain Archaea; phylum Thermoproteota; class Bathyarchaeia; order Bathyarchaeales; family Bathycorpusculaceae; genus JADGNF01. The sequence goes on along the minus strand of CAZWRU010000006.1, from coordinate 885 downwards.
GTCTTCGACCATGAGGTAATCACCTTTTTCAGCGTTCTCGTTGGGGAAGCTAAGAATTTGGACAATGTTTGCTTCTTTCTTGTAGAGTTTCATGCGTACCACTCCCTTCCGAAGGGTCCAAAAAGAAGGCGGTGCATATCTGGGCGATTTAAGATTTGGATACCGTGTCTGCGGGTAATGAAATGCTGCATAGCCAAGACTTCTGTAGCGGTGAATGTACATAGGATATGGGCTAGGCGCAAGGTTTCGGGGTAACTTTGCTGGAGGACATCGTTACCGAGGAGTCTTTCAACTGCTTCCATTTTTGCTTGAATAGGCAGTTCTTGGTCGATATCAAGGCGGAAAGCCATGTTTGATTTATTTAGTTTAGCAACGTAGACATCCCCCATAGGGATAATAGGCGGTTTAAATCGTAAACCTGTGGTTTCGAGAAGATAAGGCCCATCATGCGTGGGTAAATAATCAGTAATCAGATAGCCGTTAATACGCAGAGTAGTGGCTTTGCTGAAGGCCAAAACTGTGTTGTTGTTTTTTCGGGCAGCAAAGAGGATTTCACGTAGCCGTTGGGCGGGAGTATCAAAAGTTCCGCTGGTAAGGCTACCATCAAATAGCATTACGCTGTGATTTATGGTTCGGGCCAGCATGGTTTGTAGCCACCTTTCGAGCAAACTTGCCAGTCGGGTTGGCATCTGCATTAGAGGTGGACTTGCTTGATGGGCATTGCTTGAAAGGTTGAAGTAAGCTTTTTCGAGGTTATTGTAAACGGTATTTTTGTTTTCTTCGGTTAGATGGAACAGGAATGGGCCAAGGCGGGTGTAGTTGTATTTTTTGTTTTGTTTCCAGACTGTGGCGCCTCGGACGGCTATGATTATGCCTGTGTTGGTT
>CAZWRU010000005.1:0-71251 GCA_964636425.1 uncultured Candidatus Bathyarchaeia archaeon | reverse complement strand
AAACACAACAAACCCAAACCCAAAACAACCTGCACAACAAAAACACACAAACCCAAAGCCACCCCATCATTAAACCAAAAAAGCGTCCCAAAAAAATGCCACCGCCATTCCTTTAACAAAGAAAAAACCAAAGAATTCTCAATAAAAACATAGAGGACCCATAAAACATCATAATAAAACGCAGATAAATTATAAAACTAATAACTCTTATTAAAACAAAAAACCCTTTGAGCTTTTTCCGTTATAATTCTGAGGCATTCGTTTTTAAAAAAAAAGAAAAGAAGGGAAAGGGAGTTGGTTTTGTTTTGTGTTTATTTGCGTTTGCGTAGCACTAGGGCTGCTGCGATGACAGCGATGATGATAACGACTGCGGCGCCCGCTATTAGTAAAGTCTCAGTGGACATTCCAGTGCCTGGTGTAGGAGCTACAGTAGGTGAAGCAGAAACGGTTGCGGATGGAGTGGAGGTCGGTGCTATAGTCTGGGTTGGAGTAGGAGTGGAAGTTGTTACTGCTGATGCTGCTGGACCAACAACCATGTATGTCGTTGCATATGAACTGCCATATGAGTGGGTACCTTCAAAGGTTGCCATGATTTGGTATGTGCCTTCGACTGTGGGTGTCCAAGCTAAACCGTAACTGCCGCCTATGTCGCTTGTTGCGGTGCCGATTATTTCAGTGTGCCCATCTGGGTAGGTTGCTGTGATCATTACTGGAACACCGGTTGCATCGGTTGGCATTGGTTTTTGTTCGTAGAGATACTCCATCCACGGTGTCATGTCGGCATCTGAGATTGCTGGTGTACCTTTGGCACCTGGTGATTGATCAGTTATTGTACCCGTAATCATTGCTGCTGTTCCTTTTGGCACTGCGGTTTGTGGTGCAGAAACTGTAGTGGCGCTCGGACCTTTTCCGAAGGTATAGACTTGTCCGTCTAATGAGTTAAGTGTGGTGAAGTATCCGCTGGAAATGGCACCGTTACGTAGTTTACCAGATATGCTCCAAAGTAGATTTCCATCATAAGCATCTAGGCACCATAGTTTGCCGCCTCTCCATGGAATCGAGTCTGGGGAGTGCTCATCGTTAGTTATGTAGACTTTGCCGTCAGCGATGTTAAAGCCCGAGTAGACTGGATATGTACCGTAAGCGTTCTCATAGCCGGCGCTTCCAAAGAAGTAGTCCCAAATCACTTCGCCTGTGGTCGCATTGAATGCTGTTACGTGACCATCATAGCCTGAGGTGTAGAGGATATCGTATGCGATGAAATATGCCCAGTTGAAACTCGCCCAAGCATCGGTGTCTGGTTCGCTTACCCATATTTCGTCTCCAGTTCTAATGTTGTAGACGTGGTATTGGCATTTGCTTTGATCATACATGCCGTATACGCCGCTGCCGATGTTGGTCATTATGAAGTAAGACTCCCAAATGTCTGTGCGGTTCTTAGTGAATAATGTGTGAAGTGTCGATGGGTAGTTTCCGCTACTGTCTTTCTTCATTTGACCTATGTCCCAAGCTTGGTTTGTGTAGATATATGGTGTTACTGAGTTGTCGGTTGCGTATGCTAGAAGGAAGCCTTCATCAAGATTTACATCCCAGATAGTTAAGCTGCGCCATAGATCAGGTATGGATACGGTCCATTCAATACCGATACTACCATCTATGTTTGAGCCGTAGGTTGGTGACCAAGTATCGATAAATCCTGGCCGATAGATAGCTTTAGTTGAGTTCCACATAGATAGGGTCTTTGCAGTAAAGTTGAAGTAGAATGACAGAATTTCACCGTTTGGACCAATCCTAGTTGGAACATTATAGCTGCCTGCACCGCCCCAAGTGAAGTTGAATAAGTTAAACACTCTTCGACCGGACCATGCATCGTAGAATCGCCATGTAGCATTTGCTGAAGAACCAGTGGTTTCGACTAGGTAAGGTACACCACCGTGCTCGTTAGGGTTAGAAGTCATTAACACTTGAGTGAATGCTATACTTACGTTAGCTAGAACCCAAATGTCTTCTCCTGTGTATAGGTCAACACAACGGGTTTGGTATACTGTAGTTGTTGCTAGGTCGTGTTCAGTGAAGATTATTCTGCCGTTCCAGATCATTGGGTTGTAGTGTTGCTCATATGATAAGCCCTGGAAGTAGATTTGGTCGCCAAATTCGCCGCCAACGATTCCGCCTGGAATGATTGGTTTAGCCCATAATATGTGAGCAGTGTCAGGGGCAGTGGTGTATGGGGCATAAGCGCTGCTTGCAGCACCAAATGCACGTGCTATATAGTTGTAGCCTTGCATTAACCAGTTACCAGAAATCGTGTACCAGTTCTTGTTTTCACCGTAAACTGGTCGGGTCCAGTAGCCCGTTGGGAGGGGGTTATCCTGAATCGTTGGAATAGGATTAGCCTGAACTGTAACTTCATCTACTACACTTTCACTGGCTAGGAAAGTATAGCTTACTCCAGCGTTGTTGACTATGGTTGTTTGTGGGAAGTTTGCTTTGAACTTGTAGACTCCGGTTTTTGTTGGATAATATGCGAACCAGCCTGTGCTTGTTGAGTCAGTAGTTAAATCTTGCTTAGTTGTGACCTGGCCTTCTGGATCGGTGATGGTTACGGTAAAACCGCCGAAGTGATCGCCTCCAGAGGTTCCCTGAGCTGTTGGCGAAAGTTTGTCAATGCGATATGTGACAAGGATTAATTGGTTAACTCCTACAGGGTCTGGAACTGCATAGACGAAGCATGTGGTTGGAACTGTAACAGCAGCATTAGCGGAGGGTATGGCTACTATAGTTGCTGGAATCGATAACATTAGAATAAACGCAATTGCAAAAAATACATTGCGCCTTCTAACATTTGATTTAGTTGTAAAATCTAATGTAATTGTCTCATCTCTCCTTTACTTCTGCTCACATCAGTACTCTTTACAATATATGATGATGCTGTAAGTTTTCAAACTGACAAAAGAAGAGTTTATAAGGACCTCTAAAGAGAGAGGTCCATACAAGTTCCCGAGGGCAGTTAACTTGAGAGCAGAAGCATATGACACTCTCGTAGAGTTAGGATTAACCGATTTAGAAGCGAAAGTCTATCTTGCCTTGATCCAACTTGGGGAATCAAAAGCTGCAGAGATTTGCAAATTATCAAAAGTTACCCGAACAGACATTTACAGAGTACTAAGCGAATTGGCTGAAAGAGGATTAGTTGAAAAAACAATAACTAAACCATTAATTTTTATAGCAACTCCCTTAAGAGCTGGAATTCGCCTTTTATTAGAAAGAAGAGATAAAAAAACTACAGACTTGAAGATAAAAGTCGAAAAAATCATAAATCTTGCTGAAAAACAAAGAACCACACAGAACTTGTTGAAAAACTTCAAAATCATAGAAATCCCAAACAGGGGGTCAATAATAAAGGAAGACATTGAGTTAAACAGAGTCAACTGGCAAAATATGGATGTTGTCACCTTGAGGGGCAGATTTGTGCGCTGGGTTCACCTCAACAGGAAAAGTATAGACGAAATATTATCGAAGGGTGTTAGAATTCGAGTTATTGTAAGTTCTATGAAAACGTCACAATCCCTATTAAAACAATGTTTAGATTACTCAAACGAATTATGCAAAAAGCCAATGTTTCAGGTTAAATACGTTTTTACTCAAGCGCCAGCTTTAATCAGTTTGTACGATAACAAATCACTACGTATGGCACTAAAACCTTCACCGTTTAATGTTGGCGGTGAAGGACCTGATTTATATTCAGATCACCCTAGCCTAATCGGCATGGCCAGAACATATTTTGAATGCCTTTGGAGTTCCGCTAAAACAATCCGAGCGGAGGAAGATTTAGCATAAATTAGGGTTTTTTGGTATCTCTTGTCAAAAAATAAAGCATAATGCCCGCCCCGTAGGGGAAGCCGGCCATAATTTTAGTAAACTGAATAAAGCCCTCTTTGGGATTTTAAATGCGGTCTCCGGGATTTGAACCCGGGTCGTCAGCTTGGGAAGCTGATGTCCTAGCCAGGCTGGACTAAGACCGCGACTATCCTGCGATGACTTGGGCTATTGCATAGGGATAGTTCATTTCATATAGAAACTTTACTGTTCAACACTCACTGGCGGGGTTTTATTGTTTATTGAAGAATAGCGTTCTGGTCTATGGCGTAGCCTGCGGTTTTTAATTCTCGTATCAAAGCTAGCTTCCAGCTATCACGATCATCAAAAGCCGTAAATTGAATACCATCGTAGTCGGTAGGCACCTCAAAATTTTCAGATTCTTTGTAGAAGACAAGAACTTTGCTTTTGTCGAGCTTACCCAAGATGAATCCAAATGTGAAAATTAAGTCTTGTTTTGGTTTTAGTGTTCGTTTTGAGGGCGAATCGTCCTTGGAGAACACATAGTCATCAGGGGATAATAGAATCACTGCGAAGCCTACATCAGAGTAGTCCTCAAAGTGCTCGACGATTCGTCGACCTTGACGAGGTTGTTCACGCATAATTACAGGTGCTAAACCGAGCTTTGTTAATGCCACAGAAGTTACCTGCTTCATTTCTTCATCAGAACCCGAAATCACAAAAATACGCCTTCGAATACTCGTTGCTGAAGCTACACCTGGACTTGAAGATTCTTCAGTTTTCTGGGCTGGGGGCAGGAATTTTTCAGTGCAGAGGTATACTCCTTTTACTTTGCCTTTGAGAATATTTTCTATTAGATATTTTTTGTCTTTGCAGATCACAAGAGATTGCTGGTCAGGCAAGGTGAGTTTATCCGCATTTTCGTATGACCAAAAGAGAACTACTTTTACCGTTTTTAGGGAATTGAGCAATTTACCCATGAACCAAAAAGGCTGCCCCGCTGTAAAAGGCGTAACAAATGCACGGATGAGTTCTTCCTGAGGAACATTAAAACGGATGCCCGACTTGGCAGAATCTTCGTATTCGATGTAAATATGATACTTAGGTACTTTCACAATAATCAATCGCATATCGGCATCTAAACACAAAAACCTTGTCATACGTACAAGGCTTTACCGCAACTCAATATGAGGAAGAGAAAATGAAACATCAAGCAAAAAATCATCATATCCAAAAACTAACATGAATAAATCAAAACCGTATACAGAAGCATACACGAAAAAAGCAAAAAATCTGCAATCTGCTGTGTAAAGGGGATAGGAAACAAAATCGTTATCAGAGACCAATCCACACAATTAGCTTGCAAGGAGAAAAGTATCTGTGCCAAAAAACTTCACTTATACTGATGCAGGTGTTAACCGAAAACAGCGTCACGAATCTAAAAAAGCACTGGATATGCTAAAAGAGACCTACCAGTATAGCCGCTTTGGACCCGTCATACACCTACCATATAGTAATATCTTCCAATTCTCAAAAGATTCCTACCTAGACTTAACTATCGAAGGTGTCGGAACAAAAGTTCTCCTTGCAGAATTATCAGGAAAATATGACACCATCGGTGTAGACGCTGTCGCCATGGCAGTTAACGATGTAATTCGCTCGGGCGCCACACCATTGGCTATCTCAGATAATATTCATGCGCAAGCCAGCAATCCTCAACTTGTCAAAGAATGGCTCGCGGGCATAGTAGAAGGTGCAAAACAATCTGAGTGCCCCGTGGTTAGTGGTGAAATCGGCGATGTAGCTGAAATTATAAACGGTATATCTGAAGGTGCAGGTTTTGACATGATAGTCGCCGCAATAGGTCAAGTTGATAAAGAACATATAATCACAGGATGCGACATCAAAACCGATGACCCCATAATTGGCTTACCCAGCAGCGGATTACATAGCAACGGTATAACTCTCGCTCGCAAAATCATGCTTAAAGAATGGGGTGGAAAATATAACCCTAAAGATACCCCAAAAGAACTAGACTGCAATATCGTAAGCGAAATGTTAAAACCGACTAAAATCTACGTCAAAGAATTCCTCAAAGTAGCCAAAGCAGTCAAAATTAAGGCGGCAGTCCACATAACAGGAGACGCTTATACAAAATTCAACAACCTCACCAGATTTTCCAAAGGTATAGGCTTCCAATTTGACAACTTTAAGCCTCAACCCATCTTTGAGTTAATGCAAAAAACAGCCACTGAGTTGGGCTACACAATAACAGATGAAGAGATGTTCACGACTTTTAACATGGGTTGGGGCTTTGGAATAATCGTAGATAAAACAGACACAGACAAAACACTAGATATCTTAGAAAAAAGTGGAGCTGAGCCAGAACAAATCGGAAAAATCACAAGCATGCCTCAAGTATCAATCAAACATCAAAATAAAAAGTTAAAATTAGCATAGAAACTCATCAAACTAATTGCAAAAGAGTTTAAACCTTGACCGCTTAACAATTAGCTATGATATACCGCGCTAAAATTGAAGTCAGCCTAAAACCTGGTCATACTGACCCTGAAGGTAACACCACTCAACGTCTTTTAAAAGAACTCGGCTACAAAGTAAGCGCAGTAAACGTCAGCAAAAGTTACGATGTTCAAATTGAAGCGTCAAGTATCCAAGAGGCAAAAGCGAAAGCTGAAGAGATGGCTAAACGGCTTCTCGCAAATCCAACTAAAGACAATTATAGCATAAGCGTTGAGGAGCAAAAATGAGCCTCTACATCCACTCTAACACATCTTTCACTATGCATCAAGCCAACTTGGCAATTGCCACGGATAAACAGTTGCTGAAAATCAGCGATGAGCTAGGGTTAGGATTGAACCTTGCGGAAATGAAGCAAATTCAAAAATATTTCAAGACCCAAAACCGCAACCCTACAGACGTTGAATTACAGATTTTAGGGCAAACTTGGAGCGAACACTGCTGCCATAAAACCTTCAAAGGAAAAATCCTAATGGAAGACGGCAAAGAAGTTAACAGCCTCTTTAAAACCTACATATCAAAAGCCACTAAAGAAATCAACTCCAAATGGTGCATCAGCGTCTTTGAAGATAACGCTGGCATTATAGACTTCGATAAGGGCTATGCAATAGCAGCCAAAGTTGAAACCCACAATCACCCCTCCGCCGTTGAACCCTTCGGCGGCGCAGCAACAGGTGTAGGAGGAGTCATACGCGACATATTAGGTGTCTGGGCAGATCCTATCGCCTGCACAGACGTACTAGGGTTTGGTCCGCTAAATTTTGATTACACCAAGTTGCCAGCTGGAATGAAACACCCCAAATACATTTACATGGGTGTCACTGCAGGTATCGCCACATACGGCAACAACATGGGAATCCCAACAGTAAACGGCGCAATATACTTTGACGAATCCTACACAGGTAACGTCGTTGTATATTGCGGCTGCATTGGACTTCTACCCCTAAAGAAATACAAAAAAGAAGCAAAAGCGGGGCACTATATCGTTTTAGCAGGCGGAAAAACAGGACGCGATGGCATTCACGGCGTCACCTTCGCTTCAGCAGAGCTCACTGAGAAATCCGAAGAAGTAAGCCGACCAGCAGTCCAAATCGCCGATCCAATCGAAGAAGAAAAGGTCACCCGCGCAATGATGAAAATACGTGACCTTGAACTGGGTTCAGCAACAACGGACATAGGAGGGGGAGGCCTTTCATCGGCAGTAGGTGAAACAGCTGACAGATATGATTGCGGAGTCACAGTAAATTTAGACAAGGTACCTCTCAAATATACCGGACTTGCGCCCTGGGAGATTTACGTTTCTGAATCTCAAGAGAGGATGTTTTTAACTGTTCCACCTGAGAACCTACAGAAGGTTTTAGAGATTTTTGAAACCGAAGATGTTGAAGCTAATGCTATAGGACAACTAACCAAAGAGAGGATTCTAAGATTATGCTATGAAGGCGTAATAGTAGCAGAATTAGATATGCAGTTTCTATTTACAACAACCGAAGTAACTAAAACCGCGAAAATTGAAGCCCAAAAAATTGAAGAGCCCAAATTTGCCGAACCGAAAAACCTTACTGAAATGTTACTTCAACTTCTTTCCGCTCCGAACATTGCAAGCAAAGAAAGCGTTGTTCGTACTTATGACCATGAAGTTAAAGGTAACACGACCCTTAAGCCGTTCCACGGAGAATATGCAGGACCAAATGACGCTGCAATTTTAAAGCCGTTAGACAATTCATGGAAGGGCATAGCTATCTCTTGCGGCATGAATCCTAATTACGGAAAAATCGACGCTTATTGGATGGCAGCCTCCGCTATAGACGAAGCCATAAGAAACAACCTCGCTGTAGGTGGAAGACGAATAGCCATATTGGATAACTTCGTATGGGGTAATCCAGAAAAACCAGAACGACTCGGTTCATTGGTTAAAGCTTGTGAAGCCTGTTACGATATTGCTACTACTTTTAAGACGCCATTCATTTCAGGAAAAGACAGTCTCTATAATGAATCACCTTTAGGCCCAGTAACTCCGACGCTGCTAATTACAGCTGTCGGCATAGTTCCCGACATACGCTCAGCAGTATCAATGGACACCAAAGCACCTGGAAATCTCATTTACATCATTGGCGACACTTACAATGAATTAGGAGGCTCAGAGTATTACAAACTAAAAGGATACCTGGGCAATTCTGTTCCAAAACTAAACGCGCGGAAAGCTAGAAAAACCTACTATGCATTCACTAAAGTAATAGGTGAAGGCGTGATAAGAGCCGCTCATGACCTCTCTGAAGGCGGTTTAGGCGTTGCGGCAGCAGAAATGGCTTTAGCCAGCAACTTAGGCATGGAACTTGATTTAAAGAAGATACCAGTAAAAGATGTTGAACGAAACGATTTCGCGTTATTCTCAGAATCAAACAGCCGTTTCCTCGTAGAAGTAGCCAAAAAAGACAAAGAAATCTTCGAGAGGATAATGAAGGGTAAAAGCTACGCTGAAATCGGCAAAGTCACCAAAAATCCCAGTTTAATCATCAAAGGGCTAAAAGGAGCAGGGGTAGTGGTGAATGCGCCGGTTGTAGATTTACGTACAAGCTGGAAACTAACCTTAAGCCGTGGAGCGTAAAAAAATGAAGCTAAAAGATGTACGTGTACTGGTTATGCGGGTAGGCGGAACAAATTGTGACGCTGAAACTGCACGCGCTTTTCAGGAGTTAGGACTAAAAACACATATTCTCCACCTAAATGAAGTTGTCAAACAAAAGAATCTTCTTGACTATCATGTATTGGTCTTCCCAGGTGGTTTCTCATTTGGCGATTATGTTCGGTCAGGAGTGATTCTAGCACGACTAATTTCAGCTAAACTCGGCAAAGAACTACGTGCCTTTATCGATGATAATCGATCTGTACTGGGGATATGCAACGGCTTCCAAGTTCTAGTCGAAGAAGGATTACTTCCCGGTTTTGACGGCCACAGCGGATATCCTCAAGCAGCTTTGGCTTCAAACAGTCAGGGATACAAATGCCGCTGGATTTATCTGAGAAACGACAACAGAGGAAAATGCGCATTTACAAGCAAAATCCCCAAAGGCAAAGTCCTACAAATGCCCATTGCACACGGTGAAGGCCGATTTCTCTTTCCCAAGGAAAAAGAGGAAAAGCTGCTTGAAAAACTCTACGAAAACGACATGGTAGTCTTTCGTTATTGCGACCAAAATGGCAATTACGCTCAAGGGCAATACCCGACAAACCCGAACGGCAGCTTCCATGACATAGCAGGTATATGCAACGAGGAGGGAAACATATTTGGCTTAATGCCTCACCCCGAACGCGCATATTATTGGTGGCAACAACCCAACTGGACCAGCCAGCAAAATATGTCCCAGTATGGGGACGGCAAACTGATTTTTGACAGCCTACTTGAAAAGTTAACCAAGAAGCTCTAAATCTTTAGCGTACGGCAGACCAGGCCGTGCCCCCATTTTCATAACGCACCTTGAACCGACAAAGTTCCCTATTCTCCCGCACTCTTTTAGGTTCTTTTTATTTAATAACCCATAGAGGAAACCAGCACAGAATGCATCACCAGCACCTGTTGTATCGACGACTTTAACTTTAAATGGTTCAACACTATGCGATTCTTTGCCATTAGTAACATAACAGCCGTCAGCACCCATCTTTACAGCCACTATTTTAACGCCTTTATTTATGAGAAAAGCCGCGCCTTCCGCGGGCTCTTGTTTGCCAGTTAATAGTTCTAATTCAATGCTATTGGGCAGCATAACATGGCTCTTTTTTATTATGGATTCAAGCTGAGATAGACCTTTTCGTATATAAAGAAAACCAGGATCAAAGCTTACCTTAACATTGGCAGGTAAGGTTTGGACGATTTTCTTTTGGGTCTCAAAAGATAGTTCACCGACAAACGAAGATAGGTGCAGAAACTGTGCTTGAGAAATATACTGCAAGTTTACTTCTTGGAGGGTTATGGTATCGTTGATTCCAGATTGGATGTATAACGCACGAGCGCCTTTTGTGTCTACGAAGCCCATGACGTTGCCGCTGTGACCTTCCCGGGATTGAATGATACCGTTAGTGTCGACATGTTCTTTTCTAAAGTCTGCCAGATGCAGTTCACCTTCGCGGTCCATAGCGATTTTTCCGATAAATCCGACGGCACCCCCTAAACGTGCTAAACCAACTATTGTGTTTGCTGCTGAACCACCGCAAATCTCTTCTTCGCTGATTACAAAACTTTCTTCTTCAGCATGAGCCAACCGGTCGACTTTGAAGAGTTTATCTACATTGAGCGCGCCGAAGCCTACGACGCCGAAGCGTTTCATGGAAACAGCTCGCGTAGAAATATTTTGTATTTTCCCAATTTACCATCATAGTTTCCTGCGGATATTGAAACTACGTCTTTGACGCTCATCGCCGCTTCAATACCTGCTTTCATGGCAGCTTTTGCCGCATCCATATTAATCGCACTAATCACTAGCTCAGGAATGTAGCCTACTCCTTCAGGCACCTTTGAGTCTTTGCCCAGTGCACGTTTTAAAGAAGGGCACCATTCATGATTAGTAGTTGGCCCAATGAGAGGATATTTAGTTTCAGGTTTAGATCCAGCAGAGCATATGTCAAAGGTTGTGATTGCCCCAGGCACAGTTTGAACTGCATCAAGAGCTTTTTGACCTGCCTCAAGAACAGCTTCTTTAGTTTTACATAAAATCCAAAAGTTTGCTCCGCTTATACCATGACTGTAGCCTAAGTAGCGTTCGATAATGAAATCTGGGGTCATAAGAGGTACAACTATTATTTCTCGGCCGTAGCGTTTTTCGACCCATTCATAACCGTCGCCGCAGTGACCGACACGTTCCATCATATCGAATTTGCCTTCAGGATTAGACAGAGCATCAAATATCGCGGTGAAGGGTTTAACGAGTACATCTTGGCGTATTCGGAAGGATAGTTCTGCTTCAAACTTTGTAAGTTGATCTGATAATGGTTTGTTAGCTTTTACGCCCATCCACCATTGGACAAGAGCGCCTTTACGTTTGTCAGGCGTTTCTTTTTCGCTTAACCATTTTTCTATGCCACCTTCAATTCTTCCGATAACTGCTGAGGGCGTAGCTGTGACATCGTAAGCCGCGCTACGCAACGTCTGTTTATCATCTGCAGTTATAATAGCTCTACAGAAAATACCTTCAAACGCTTCAGCATAAGTATCTACAATTTCGATTTTAGAGTTTACAACCATTTTTATCCTAATCTCCCTATAGCTTGTCCTCTTACTTTTTTCCTAAACTCGATACTCTCTTTCACTATAATTGCCATATTCGATGCCGCAGGTATTTGAACTTTCGGCAAATCCTTGGGGTATAACGCGAAAAGTTGACCTAATAAAAATGGATTCACCATACTTCGTTTTAGGAATCGCCGATTCCAGTTTTTAACAATTTGTAATGCCGACTCTTTACCGTGTGTACAAAATACATCTGCAATCATCGCCGTAATGAGACTGTTCTCGGAAAGCACTGCAATTTCTGCATTCTTAACTGCATAATTGTTGCCGTTAAAAGAAACAGTTAAACCGTTATTTTTTCTGACGAGCTGAAAAGCTTCAACATCAGTAATGCTATCACCAACATACATGACTTCTTTGACAGAAATTTGCAGTTTTGCAGTTATTGATTGAATAGCTTCGGCTTTCTGTTCACCACCAATAGTTACTATATCAGAAAAGATTTTTCCGCAACTCATGCTTGAAATTTCGGTCCAGAAGATTTCGTCAAGACGATTAATAGTATCCTGGTCGACGACCGAAAAATCAGAAAGCGACTTTGCATCGGCGGGAATAGTTATCATAGGCATAGCGGCTATTTCTTGGGCAAGTTCTTTCAGTCTCTGTGATTCAGATAAAGTGATTGTGTAGTCATCCAGTTTGAGTCTAGTACAATATGTGTTTTCAAATGGAAACTCGAGGACTTCGCAGAGAGCTTTGATGTAGTGCTCATAACTTGTGCTTACAATGAAGGCATCAGTTAAGTCTCTAATATGAGAAAGGGTATATTTTATGTCAGTTACGAGAAGGATATTTTGTCTTGAGAATTCCTGCATTTGCTTGTCCGTAACATTATAGGCTTTAAGAAAAGGTAAAACTAGTTTGAGTGTGCCACCTGCGAAATAATCTTTCTTTTTAATAACATCCACAAGGACATCGTCATATTTACTTATGAGAGTGAAAAGTTTGTCCCCGTTAGGAATAAAATGAGCAACTATTTCGAATGCATTATCGTTTTTACTTATTGGACCCTCACAGTCAGAAATAAAAATTTTCGTCAAAATTTATGCCCTCAATTGCTTCATATGCTGCATACTTTTTGCTATATGCTGCTTTGAGGCAATATCAGTTCGATTCCAAAGGCCTCCACCTGTAATTACTTTTGCTCCCTCTTGACTGATTAAACGTGCGGCTTCTATATCGTCACCTATACCCAGAACACCCACAACTCTTGATTTAAGAGCATAATTACTATCGTTTCTAAGCTCCATTGAACCAGGATATATGCGTATTTTATCTCCATATTTATGGGTTAAAGCATATGCTGCATCAAGATTAACAGGAGTTTGGATTTGTGAAAGGTTAATTGAATTGGGGTAAACTTCGGCATACCCCCCATAGGTAGGTGGAACTTTATAGGTTAGAACCGTTGCTACTGTCTCAACCTCGACGCGGTTAAGGTTACCATCAATCATCTTATAGCAAATATCAACAAAGTCATCCTTGATAATTGGGAAGATGTTAATACTTTCCGGATCACCAGGGCGACTATTGATTTCAAGAATCTTGGGTCCCCCACTCGTGTGCATGAAAGCCAAGTACAAAGGCACACCACGAAGTGCTGTATCATCATTTATTTTTTTGCTCCATCCTTGGAAAATTTTTTGAGTTATGGTAACTTCGGCTTCACGATCCTTCGAAGTCATAAATGGAAGAAAATCTTCAGTGTCCTTGTAGGATCCCATGCCCCCCGTATTTGGTCCTTTGTCATCGTCAAAGGCACGTTTGTAATCGCGGGTATCTGGAAGAGCAATCAGATGCTTGCCATCGCAGAAAGCCATAGAGCTGGATTCTTCTCCTTTTACTTTCTCCTCAATGATTACAGAGCTATATTGGTAATTTGATAAAAAGTGCTCAAAAAGTTGTTCACGGGTACTAAAGTGATCGCCCCAAACTCCCACGCCTTTACCTGCAGTTGGCTTATCAGGTTTTACAGCAACTTGGTTGTTCAACTCGTCAAGCCATTTATAAACCCCTTTTTTAACATCATCAACGCTCGAATAATCTTTGGAATCAAAAACCTTAAACCGGGGATTAGCTTCGGGGGCAATTTCTTCGAAAAGTAGTCGTTGTTCAACTTTACTAGCTTCTATTGCATACTTTTGCTTAGGACAAATAACGGGTATACCAGTGCTTTTTTCGATCAAATCTCGAATTCCATCGATTATTGGTTTTTCTGAGCCTAGGATAACGAAATCAATTTCATCTTTGTTGGTTTGAGCAAATTTGCAGATTTGCTCAACGTTTAAATCGGGTATTATGACGTGCTTAGTGGCTTTCTCAGCGTTGAAGGGGTTTCTTTGTTTATCAGCTATGAAAAGTTTAACCTTATGGTTTGAGCTTCGGCTTAAAACATCTACAATAGCAGCTTCTCGTGCGCCATATGAAACAACTAGTATACCTGTCCTATCCATTAGCAAACAACCTAGGTTAGAAAATAACTATAATGCTTAAATGGTTTTACCATTGAATATTTTGAGAGGAATCGCCTGTTTCGTAAATTCTGCCATTTTCCTTATAGCCATTAAGGAATTTTTTCTTCATTTCGTCAGCAATTTTTTGAGCAACAGGGGTAGGATACTTGCCCGTTATACAGCCAAGACAAAGTTCATCTTGGGTACAACCTATTGCTTTCACCATATTCTTTATCGATTGATAGCATACGGTATCTGCCCCTATTATTTTCGCAATTCCTTTTTCATCATGAGTTGAGCCGATAAGTTGTCCATAACTACTCATGTCTATTCCATAGAAGCAAGGAGCAATTATTCTGGGGAAGGTGACAAACATATGTATTTTTTTAGCTCCCGACTTCCGTAACTTCTCTATTATAACCTTGGTGGTATCGCCTCGTACGATGCTGTCTTCCGTTATTATAACTCGCTTTCCTTCTACTTTAGAACCGAGGATGTTAACTTTCCTATCTATAGTTGAGTAACGATCGTCGTCTAGTAAAATGAAAGCCCTTTCAGTTACATAACGGTGACGACGGCTGGCGCGTTCCCAACGTAACCCCGAGGCTTCATGTACGCCCATAGCAGAGTCATCGCCGGTTTCGGGCACCGACATGATTATGTCTGCATCCTTTGCTATATCTGAAAATTCTTTAACGATATTACGACCAAATTCTTCGCGCATTTCGTAAACATATTTGCCGTTGAATATAGAATCTGGTCGAGCGAAATATGCGCATTCAAAAGCACAAAAGGCCTTGCGTGGATTTTCGATAAGTTGTTGACGTTTAAAACCCTCTTTTGTAACAGTCACTAATTCGCCTGCTTCTAGTTCAAAGTCACGCTCGAATCCATTTATGTCCAAGCTGACAGTTTCTGAGGAAAAAGCGAATATTGAGTTATCAGGACTATGCCCAGCGCATAATGGTTTAATTCCATGAGGATCTTTGAAGGCGAAAAAATCTCCGTTTCCAGTGATTCCGATTACAGAAAAGGCTCCGTCTAAGCTCAGCATGACAGTTTTAACCGCTGAGGCAAGATCTTTACCGTCTTTGAGTTCAATTAGCAATTTATTACAGACCAAATCTGAGTCACAGATGCAAGAAAAGTTGGGTAAGTGTTGAGTTATTTCTTGTTTAAGCTTGAGGGTGTTAACGATATTTCCGTTGAATGAGACTGCTAGTTTTATCCCGTTTGCTTGCGCCGTAACGGGTTGGGTGCCTTTAACAATTGATGCATCATCACATTTTCCCGATGTGGTATATCTAACATTAGCTATACCTACACTCCCAGGTAATTGAACGAACCAATCATGTAGAGCACTGGTCTTAATCTTAGGCACCAAATCAAGATTTTTTTGAGTGTGAAATTCGTCTTCATGGAAAGTTAAAAAACCATATGATTGGTGTCCTCTATGATTTTGAGCGCGTAGACCCCAGTATACGAATGAAAATACAGGTTCACTTTTGAAGTTTATTGCTCCAAAGACACCGCAACCTATCTGAGATACCCCTGCAGAAGGCATTACTACAAAGGGTGCTTTATGAGCTTTTAGGACATTTTCAGTTAAAAAGCCATGAATAAAAATAAGGAATAAGCGGTATAGTAGAACCAAAAAAGGGGTATAAGAGATTTTGAAGAGGCAGTAGAAAAGCAGCAATCAACGTATAGAAAGAGACTTAGGGAGTTAATCTCACGCGGTCACGTGGGAAAAGTGATACTTCACGTATGTTCTTTTTCCCAGTTAGAACCATTGTCAGCCTTTCTAGGCCAATTGCCCATCCCGCGTGAGGAGGCATACCATAATCAAAAGCTTGCAGGTGGTATTTGAAAGAATCCGGATTCAACTCTTTCTCTTTCATTCTCTGGATAAGTAGATTCTTATCAGCTATTCTTGTTCCGCCTGAAACAAGTTCAATCCATCGCCACATTAGATCAAAGCCTTCACAGAGTTCAGGTTTTCCATCACGGGGTTTAATGTAAAAAGCTTTGGCAGATGTGGGCCAATCTGTTATGAAGTAATAGTAACCACGTTCTTTACCTAATGTTCTAAAAGCTGGAGTGGGTATGTCGTCTCCCCAAGGAATAGTTATACCTGCACTCTTAAGGTCGTTGAGCACTTCATCATAAGTGAATCGTTTAAAGGGAAGCTCGGGAATGGTTGCTTTATATTTTAATATGCTTAACTCTTTGGCACATTCTTCTTTTACGGTTTTACACGTGTGATAGATTACCTGTTCAAGTAAACTCATGACATCTTCAGCATTTGCGAATGCCTGTTCAATGTCTACAGAAACAAATTCACTTAAGTGCCGCCTAGTATGAGAAAGCTCAGCTCTGAAAAAAGGCCCAACCTCAAAGACTTTTTCCTGACACATAGTTAATTGTTCTTTGTAAAGCTGTGGGCTCTGAGCTAAATAGGCTTTATCACCAAAATAATCTATAGAGAAAAGTTCAGCTCCGCCCTCAGTAGCTGAGGCAATTATTCTTGGCGTATGGACTTCTAGGAAACCCTTTTCGAATAGATAATTGCGTATTGCAGATAGAGCATGATGTTGAACGCGAAAGGCAGCTGCATTTTTTTCCATTGCAAGATCTAGTGCACGAGCATCCAAGCGGACTTCGATATTTGCGGGCGTTTTTCCTGTTATGTCTATTGGCAACTGTTCAGCAGCAGTGTTGAATATCTTAATTTCTTTCGGCAGTACTTCAATGCCTCGGGGAGTCATAGTTGTTTTTTTAACAGTACCTTTAACACCTATACTGTAACGCTTTTGCATATCATTAGATTTTAAAAGAACCTCAGGAGCTACTTTTTTCTTCAATATAGTAACTTGTATTGTGCCTTCGCGATCTTGAAGAATTATAAATCGGATTCCGCCTAGGTCGCGTACTTCTTGAACCCAGCCAAAAAGAGTAATTTCTTGTCCATCCATGTCAGGACTTACTTTACCGGTATAACATGTCCTAACCCAGTCACCTAAGGAATCAAGTATCATAAGCAAATGTCTCCGATTTATTAATCAGCGAATTCTACACGCAGACTCATTTTTCTTATGCTACGAGCTATCTCTTTAACAGCTGATAAATCGAATGGAAGCTGTGCGCCACGTTTCCTTCTAAGAATCACACGAGTCTCGGTTGTGCCATCCGGGAGCCAGATGGTGTTTATTGTAAGTATGCTTAGAGGGGTGAATAAATCTTCGAGGAATTTGCGGTCATCAACACCGTTCTCGAGGATACGAACAGACCTGTTTGTTTCTTCGCTTAAGGCTTTGATTATTTTTCCACCATAACCTAAAAGCCTTGGGACATCACCATGTCCAACGATTAACGCCAAGGTTTTGTTAGCGTCAATAGCTTTATAGAAAGTGACGTTTTGAAGGGAGGGGTACTTTTCTTCCAACAAAAGAAGTTGGCGAGCAATTTTGAGGTCTAAGTCAGTTATCTCGCCAGTCTTAACTTTAGCTGAACACTTTTGGCATAGCATGCCACTTTTTAAACAGAAACTACATAGTTCGGTCTTCATGGAGAAGACTTCCTTCCGTAAGGTCGGATAGTTCAATATTCGGGAGTGAATAACGGCTCAACTTGAAATAGTGAGAACCTATCGTTCCAATGTTATTTCAATTGTGCTTACGTTAGTTGGGTCATCACTTTCATCCTGAGGAGAAAGCTTGTCTGTGCCTATGCTGACTTTTTTCACTTTTACGTCAGGCAGGAATCTGCGTCTTACGACTTCAGCGACATCTATCGCCCGGCTAATAGATTTCCCACGAGCTTTAACATTGACGTATTTTGCTCCACCATGGAACAGCGTTATGCAAGCAAGGACATAGTTCATAACTGGTTTTTTCCCGATCAGCACCGCATTGGCCTCAGTAGTCTCCGACATGGCTAACGTGTCACTCCTAGTTCTTATTTTATTGGGCTTCTTAAGCTCTTTTTCTCGGCTAATAAATAGGTTGTGGTAAACTATTTGAAAAATCGGATAAAGGATTTTCCATATTTTTGCCTGAATAAAGAAGTTAATTTTAATTTTATTCAACTTGTATTGATTTAGTAATTCGGCATCAGATGGTCAATTCCAATTGATTCGGCAATATAGCTACAAAAATCCTTAAAATAAAAAAGAAACTAAAAACTTTTAGTGTTGAACGCCAGATTCTTAAGCAACTTCACTATTGTAAAGGTTTAATTTAACACAATGTCATGTTAAAGGTTGATAAGCTGTGGAACCATTGACAAAACGATCTATCCAACTGCTCAAAACCCTTTACGACAAGGGAAATTCTACTAACACCTATACATTGCGTGTTAAACAAGATGAACTTTCCAAGCAGTTGGGAATCAGCAGACAAGCCTTAAATGTACATCTGCGTAAACTCAAAAGCGAAGGGTACATCAGAACAGGCAGAGGTTTCATAGACGTCACTGAAAAGGGGCTTAAATCTTTAGGCGTATCTACAACACCAGCATTTATTTTGATAAAAGTATCACCAACTAAACGCATACAGGTCTATGAGAAAATCCGAGAATTATCAATAGCTAGAGCATTCCGAATAGCAGGAGACATAGACGCATTGATAATGGTTGAAAGGGAAAATATGGATGAAACACTAAAAAAACTCTATACTGTAGACGGCATTCAAGACACTAGATCCTATGTAACTATAGAAATAATCAAATAAGGTTTAGGAAAAATTAAAAAAATAATTCCCCTACTTAATATTAGGACATGGGGAAAACTCTTTTTGAAACTTTATGAAAATGAAGCAAAAACCATCTTCGAGAAATATGGCATACCAATACCTAAAGGAGAAACGGCAACAACCAGCCAAGAGGCAAGAAAAATAGCAACTAAACTAGATTGTGAGTTAGCAGTTAAAGCTCAAATTCTAGTTGCTGGTAGAGGAAAAGCAGGCGGCATACAATTTGGGAAAAATCCTGATGAAACAGAAAAAATAGCAGAAAGATTACTAAACAGCACAATAAAAGGCATCCGAGTAAAAAAATTACTAATTGAAGAGAAACTTTTCATCAAAAGAGAATTATATTTTGCCATAACAGTTGACAGATTCAATCGTTGCTATGTTGCAGTGGCTTCAGCAAAGGGAGGCGTGAATATTGAAGATATTGCAGCTCAGAATCCGCAGCAAATTCTGAGGCTACGCATTAATCCACAAACAGGATTTCAATCTCTCCAGGCAAAGCAAATCTCCCAAAAACTGATATCTGCCAAAAACCAGTCGACTGTTTTAGCAGAGATTTTCAAAAAAACATACAAATTGTGCATGGATTATGATGCAGAGATGGTTGAGATTAATCCACTTGTAGAAAACTCCGACGGCGAATTCGTAGCTGCCGACGCACGCATCATAATTGATGATAATGCCCTATTTAGACACCCAGAATACCTTAAAAAAAGCCTACAGGAACAAAGAGACACAAATCCTCAAGAAGCCAAGGCGAGAAAAAAAGGCATAGAATACGTCAAGTTAAACGGAAATATTGGTATTATTGGAAATGGAGCAGGTCTTGTTATGGCTACTTTGGATTTAATTAGCTTTTATGGAGGAAAACCCGCAAATTTTCTAGACATAGGCGGAGGTGCTTCACAACAAAAAATAATCGATGCAATTGAAACAGTCCTATCGGATGATGCAGTTAAAGGTTTATTCGTAAATGTTTTAGGAGGAGTAACACGTTGTGACCAAGTCGCAAAAGCGATTGTAAAAGTTAAAAATAAACAAACTAAAGTTCCTTTTATTGTTAGACTTATGGGAACTAATGAAGAAGAAGGAAAAAGAATCCTGTCCCAAGCGAACATATATGTTTTTGATAATATGGAACAAGCTGCCCAGAAAGCCGTAGAAACAGCCACAAAGGGGAAATGAAAAATAGGAATACTAATTGGCGCCGGTTCAAAAGTAATAGTTCAAGGCATAACAGGAACGCAAGGAAGTTTTCATAGCAAGTTAATGCGGGAATATGGTACACAGATAGTAGCGGGAACCAGCCCTACCAAAGCAGGCACTATAATCAACAATATACCAGTATACGAGACCCTTCGAGAAGCAAAAAAGAAACATAACGCATCAGCATCGATAATTTTTGTACCAGCAGCATTTGCGGCAAATGCGGCTTATGAAGCTATAGAAAGTAGAATCAAGACTATTGTGATTGTTACAGAGCATTTGCCGATTAAAGATACAATAATACTTCTGGCTCATGCGCGAGAGGCCAAGACTACAGTGGTGGGTCCAAATACGCCAGGGATTATTTCTCCAGGAAAATGCCTTCTAGGGATAATGCCTTCGCGTATTTTCAGAAAAGGGAATGTTGGATTAGTTTCGAGAAGTGGCACACTTACTTATGAAATAGCGGCAGCTTTAACTCGTGAAAAGATTGGCCAATCTAGTTGTGTGGGTATAGGGGGAGACCCTATAATAGGTCTGACTTTCATCGATGTTTTGAAGATGTTTAAAGATGACTCACAAACTCAAGTTGTTGTAATGATTGGCGAGATAGGAGGCAATATTGAAGAACTTACTGCGGAGTACATACTCCAAGAAAATTACCCCAAACCTGTGGTCGCATACATAGCAGGACTTACTGCTCCTGCTGGAAAACGCATGGGTCACGCAGGAGCTATAATAATGGGTAAGACAGGAACGGCTAAATCCAAAATAGCAGCTTTAGAAGGTGCAGGAGTAAGAGTTGCCTTAAAACCTAGTGATATACCAAAAATAGTCAGTCAATTGCGGTCTTAGTAAACATAATGAGGTAGTTCAGGGGGATTTGAGGCAAAAGGTATATTTGACAGATAACTATCAAAGTCATACCCCGAAAAGAAGGTTACCAAATGCCGATACTAGACCCAATTAAGAAAAGCATTGCACAAAAAGCTAGGCTGTACATGAAAATCTGCAGAGACTGCGGAGGAAGAAATGCATCAACAGCCACAAAGTGCAGAAAATGTCACAGCAAAAACTTGAGATGGAAGAAGAGAGAACTAGTTAAGTAAAATAGAATAATTCTCTTTTTCATTCCTATAACGTTTTTACTAGTGTATCGATGTTAAAAACCGTGCCAGCGCAGCCGTTTTTCAGAAGAGGAACCGCCTGACTGGCAACTTTCATGCTTTTCAATAAATCAACCGACATTTTTGCTTCTTCTCCACAAGCAACTCCGACTACACCATCATATTTTTTTGAATGCAGAATCTTAGGCACACATGAACCGCCGGGCAATATGTAAACGTCATAGCCTTTCTCTTTTGCAATACCTTCAGCTTTGTTAACTACGCAGTCGGGAGAGCAATGTGCGCATACATATGAAGGCAAACTTGACTCAAAAATAGCCTTACAACGGCTGTCCATATACTTTCTAGAACAGTGGGGGATGAAAAGTGCTCGCTTACGGGCAGATAAGAATTGTTTGCGTTGTAAGATATTGACAGCCTCCATGTCAATTAGATCCTGTATAACTACAACAGCATCTTGGATGTTTAACCCAGTTAGCTCTTGAATTTTGAATTTTTTTATGATATCTTGAAGAGTTCGCAAAAATACCGTATGCACTCCTCGTTGATATCCAGCCAAAGCTAACTCTGCAAATAAATTATGCGAAGTCTTAGAAATATCGAAGGTGAATTTGTATGGCATGAATCAATAGTTAAAAAATCAAACTTAAAAAGAATACTTATTGTAAATACTTTTTTAACTTGAGACAGATTGACTCTGAGAATTTGTAATTACCGCTGGTTCATTGTTGCCTAAGAGTTCTCGCAGAGACTTTACTTCTTCACGCATTTGGCCAACTTCTGTTTCAAGTGTTGTGACACGCACTTCAGCAGTTTTTCTTAGCATCTCGATTTCACTCATCAGATTAGATTTTTCAGTTTGTAACTTGCTTATTTTTTCCTTCAAAGACTTTATTGTTTGCATTAGTTCACCGTATATGCGCATAATTCGTTCAATTTTGTTTTTAACATTTACTGTCGGGATTGGAATAGCGTCAGTAGACATTTTTTCGTTATATCTGGTGTGGCATGTTGCGCATTGGAAGGTTCCAAGTAAAAAATCAGGGCCATCTGAGGCGTCTTTACGTTCCGCTGAATAAACAGGCCAAATTTTAAATGGAGTTCCCACTTTGGCACCACAACAAGGACAAATGCTCAATACTTTTCTCAATCCCATTTTCAAAACAAAATTAGCCGGTTTAGTTATAATATTTATGCTCTTTTCACGCAGTAAATTATAGTTTAATAATATTAGTATCTAAGCAATTTTCCAAGAATAAGCAAGTACGATTAACTAAAAAAATAAGTAGGAGGAGTTTTGGATTAAATGCTGATTTGGAACATTAGTCTTTCGACAAGTTCCTTGTAGCGGTTTCTTATTGTTACTTCGGTTACCTGTGCTATTTCAGCTATTTCGCGTTGAGTTTTTCTTTCGCCAGTTAAGACGGAAGCGATGTAACTTGCGGCAGCTGCTATGCCTGTTGGACCGCGCCCAGAAGTAAGCTTAAGCTCTTTTGCAGAAGCAAGAATTTTATGGGCAATTTCTTCAACTTTGCCTTGCATAGTTAATTGATTACTAAATTTGGTAATGTATTGGCTGGGTTTAAGCGGTGGAATTGAGTAGTTAAGTTCTTTTATGAGAAAACGGTAGCTTCGACCAACTTCTTTTTTGGGAACAGTTGATGCTTGAGATATTTCATCTAGTGTTCTTGGTAAACCACATTGTCTGCAGGCTAAGTATAATGCTGCTGAGGTTACTCCTTGAATCGATCGCCCTCTGATTAGCCTTTCTTTAACGGCTTTACGATAAATTACTGAAGCGGTTTCCAGGATATTTTTTGGGAGATTGAGGTTATTTGAAATCTTTGTAATTTCCGAAAGGGCAAAAGCTAAGTTGCGCTCAGTTGCATCTGAAACTCTAATACGTCGTTGCCATTTCCGCAAACGATAAACCTGAGCCTTTTGACCGGGTGAAAGACTTTTTCCATAGATATCCCGATCATGCCAATCGATAGTTGTCGATAAGCCTTTATCATGTATCGTGTATGTTAAAGGGGCACCAACTCGTGTTCGTTTTGACCTTTGTTCGTCGTCGAATGCTCTCCATTCTGGTCCTCTGTCAGCAATTTTTTGAGTAACTACAAAACCGCAGTCCATACAGACTATCTCGGCACATTCATAGTCACGCATAAGTCTTGTACTACTACACTCGGGGCAGGATTGAACTTTATGAGGTTCTGAGCGTTGAGCTTGAGGAGTCGAGTCTACATTTTCGTGCAACTCATTTTTTCCACTCATTCGTTGTTAGCTCCGTTCCTTTCTCGAGGAGGAAACATACAACTGCCGGTTAGCTAACTTTTCAGGTTCTTTAACAGAAGACTTGATGACTGCATAGGGAGATGAAACGGGTCCAATTATGTCAAAGATTCTTCCAATAACTTTCAGGTTCTCGTCAACGACCGCTGAGCCCAATTTCGGAACCTTATCGAGCTTTACAACAATACTCTGTGACGGCGTCACGCTGAGAACTTTTCCCAATCTCTGCAACATGTTCCCCTCTCGAAAAACATCATCTTCAACGTGGTTCACCATATAAAGTTTTCTGCAATACACGTTATATAGAAGTCGCATCGGCGAATTTTCAGTAGAAAAGTTCATAAACAGGAAAGGTTGATAGAACTGTGCCTTAAAAGGGTGAGGCTAATATGTCAAAACCATTCTATGTAAAATATGAAGCTCCAAAAGAAGTAGTAGATGCAGCCTATGAAGCCCTAAAAATCGCTTCAAAATCAGGCTTAGTAAGAAAAGGAACAAACGAAGCAACAAAAGCAGTTGAAAGAGCATTAGCAAAACTTGTTGTAATAGCTGAAGACGTTGAACCACCAGAAGTGATCGCACATTTACCATTGCTTTGTGATGAAAGAAAAATTCCATACGTATTTGTCCCAAGTAAGGAACAAATCGGCGCCGCATTAGGCATTGACGTTCCCGCAGCGTCCGCATGCATCATTAAAGAAGGAGAAGCCACAGGACTAATCAAAGAAATCATCTCACGTCTTGACCAAATGAAAAGAGGCACTCAGTAATGAGCAAAGAAGAGAGAGCATCCGCTGATGCACTAACGCCCGCAGAAGTAATCCAAGTTATTGCACGCACAGGTGTAACAGGGGAAATTACCCAAGCACGTGTACGCATACTTGAAGGAAGAGACAAAGGACGCATCATAACACGTAACGTTAAAGGACCAGTAAGAGCACAAGACATCTTGATGCTTCGAGAAACAGAAAGAGAAGCAAAGAAAATTAACAGATAAGAAGAGGATTTCTAAATGCCAAAAAACAGAAAATGCTCATTTTGCGGTAACGAATTTCCAGCAGGCACTGGGACGATGTACGTCAAGAATGATGGAACTATTCTCTGGTTCGACTCTAATAAATGCAAAAAGAGCTCTCTACTATTTGGACGAGATGCACGAAAACTGAAGTGGACAACCTACTTTGGTAAAGAAGAAAAAGGGAAAGCATAAGACCACGATTAAAGGGCCTAATGCAATCTACCACCAAACTTTTTTACTTTAATTATTTAGCAAAATTTAATTTTTCTAAATCCTCTACTAATTTCTATTAATAGTAAGCAGGTAAAAATCATTTTTAACAGAAAATTAAGAATTTAATGAGTAGCGGGGAGTAGATTTGAACTACTGATCTCTGGGTGTCTCTGAGCAGAAGTTACTGCTCTTATGAGCCCAGCGGGTTAATCCTGGCTACCCCACCCCGCTACAGTTTCTGCCAGTATGATCTGCAGGTTCTTTGAATACTACCTCGCCACCAATATTAATAGTTTCTTTTCTAAAAGTACAAAACCATTTTAGTGACGATTATTCATTGATACTTCGAGGACATAACTCAATGGATAAGCCATACCTGCACGAAATTTCAAAGCCATCTTTAGAAAAGCCTATTTTCATTCAGGGACTACCAGGTTTTGGCAACATTGGAAGAATTACGGCCCAACTGCTGGTTAAGAATTTTGGAGCCAAGCCTTTCGCGGAATTGTATTCACCGAGTTTTCCTGACTATGTAGCCGTTAGTTCCAAGGGTATATGCCGTCTTCCACGATACGATTTTTATTCTGCCACTGTAGACAACACTAATTTTATAATAATGACAGGGGAAACCCAACCTTCTTTTGATGATGTTTTAGCGCATTATCAGGTTTGCAGTGAAATTGTAGATTATGTTAAAAAACAGGGGGCGCAATTTATCATCACTATCGGGGGTGTGCCTATAACTGAAGAAAAAGCTCAGGTTTTTATTGCCGGCACTTCGTCCAAACTTACTACAGAATTTACAAACAAAGGTGCAGCCATTTATAGTCGAGGTAAAATAGTAGGAGGAACAGGATTGACTTTGGCATTGGCAAAAGAAAAAGGATTAGACGGCGTGTGTTTATTAGGGTCCACCACAGGATTTAAGACTGATAAGAATGCTAGCTTCCTGACTTTCAAGTTTTTGATGAATGTTTTAGGAAAAGAGATAAAAGAAGGATTACAAGAAACACATTAGCTAAGAGTAATGCATGGAAGGGTTTGCATGTCAGAAAACGAAGAAAACAATAGCTTCATAACTACGAAATTCGGAAAGACACTTCTAACTATAATATCTGCTTTCCTAATTTTCGCCGGACCGACCTACATAATATATGGGCTAGCAGTTGTTCTAAACGTGAATCTTGCGGCCTCATTCGCAATAGGACTTGTCCTGTTCATAATTGGATTAGTAATGATGCGACTCCTTGTGCAAAAGAAAATAATTACTTAATTTTTTTGCCTCGGATACCCCAGGGTGCATCATCACTTCAGCTTTTTAAAGTTCGTCATCGGCATTTTCTAGAATCCGTTTCAGCAGTTATTAAGTCTTCGTTGATATGACGCATCTTTTAGAAAAACATATAAAATATATCTGCGGGAATATTAGATATGCACAGCGATAGTAAGAACACCGCGACAAGCCCTCCAGAAAGAGAAGAAGCCACAAGAAGAACAACTATAATACTTGAAAAAGAAGAGAGAGAATAC
Source organism: uncultured Candidatus Bathyarchaeia archaeon (assembly GCA_964636425.1). GTDB lineage: Archaea > Thermoproteota > Bathyarchaeia > Bathyarchaeales > Bathycorpusculaceae > JADGNF01. The sequence continues at coordinate 44,996 of CAZWRU010000005.1, read as the reverse complement.
ATAGACTCACTGATCCGAGAGGGTAAAGAAGCGGGCATTAAACCTCTTATCAGCAAAATGCTTGATATCTACAAGAGCCTGATGGTTTATGATTGGAGGTTTCCCGGAGAATACTATTATGGCATCAGCAGGATTGCTTTTGTAAATATTGAGTTGTTAAATATTCTCATCCAGAACACGCCTAAAGAGAAGTGGAGACAGATAGGTAAAACGATGGGGTCTGCTTTGAAAGTTGCAATGGAAACAACTCTAGATGTGATGACTATAACGCCAAATAACTGGGAGAGTGTATTTAAAAGACTGGGAATACAGGGCTTTGGCGAATTTTACCTAAGAGACAAGTACCTTCTCGTTAAAACACCGTTCGTTATCGAATCAGAAATTCTTGCAGGTCTTCTTGAAGGATTACTAGATATCGAATTAGATACTAAAACAAGTGTTCCACCCATAGTTTTTGAAATAAAGAAGGGACTAACCAAAGTATCCATATAAGAAATCTTCGTTAAGCTTTAAATCGATAATTACCCAAGATAACTTTATAAGAAAGACGCACTAAATTGTGCGCTTAGTGAGAAAGATGAGGGATTGCGTTCACCAAAGGCGATTGCATTCATCTTCAATAAGTGCAATCGAAAAACTGTTCGTTTAACCACGAAAACTTATTCTATCGTACGCATATTCTCTCAACAATTAGATTTTCTCAAAAGTAAAAAAGAACCAGCGAATAGACTGAAAAATTCTACTATGATAAAAATAGGTGATTGAAATGGATAAATTAAAATTTGCTATACCAAAAGGCTCTTTAGAAAAAGCAACAGCAGAATTCTTCTCAAAATCAGGGTTTAAAATAGGCTTAACAGAACGAACATACCGACCAAGCATTAATGACCCACAGATAGAGATGAAGGTTCTGCGACCCCAAGAAATTCCCGTTTTTGTTTCAGAAGGTCTGCAGGATCTCGGCATAACCGGTGAGGATTGGGTTAGGGAAAACCGCGCTGATGTAGAGATTTTGCAGAACCTGGAATACGGTAAAATTAGACTTGTAATTGCAGTTCCAAAAAGTCTCAAGGAAAACATAACCTTAGGAGGCTTCATGGAAGAAATCTGGAGTCAGGAAAAGAACTTCCGGGTCAGCACAGAATACCTTAACATAGCTTCAGAATACCTCAAGAACACACCTGAGTACAAGAAACGTTTCGGAGATAAAGAGCCAATGATTGTGACGCCATGGTGGAGGAAGGGCGATAATCCAAGAGCTAAAATTTTCTTATCGTTTGGTGCAACAGAAGCAAAACCGCCAGAAAACAGCGATTGTATTATGGATGTAACAGAAACAGGTACCACTATTGAGGCAAATAACCTGCGCATAATAGATACGGTCATGGTATCATCGGCCATACTTATCGCCAACAAGAAAGCTCTTGAAGATTTAGAAAAACGTGAGAAAATCTATGACATAGTTGCACTCCTGAAAGGTGTCGTTGACGGATCAAAAAGAATCCACATATTCGTTAACGTTAAGAAGAACAATCTTCAGAGACTGCTCACCGAGTTACCTGCTCTAAAAAACCCAACGATTTCTCCTTTAGCAGACGATTCTTGGGTCAGCGTTAACACTGTAATTGAGAAAAACTGCCTAATAGAGCTCTTACCCAAAATACGCAAAATCGCACAAGGCTTAGTAGTGTATGAACCAAGGCAGGTACTGGCGTTAGATGAGATAGAACGGAGAAAAGAAAACAGATGTCCAAACAATTCACAATAAAAATCTGGACAACAGCAACTCTCCCTCCAGATTGGTTTAAAAGAATAAAATCACTAAATGAAAAAGACAACTCAGCTCTCGAAAAAACAGTCAAAGAAGTAGTAGAAGCAGTTAAAGCAAAAGGCGACAGAGCTTTATTAGAGTTCACAGAGAAATTTGATAAAACTGTGCTTACCGCTAAGGATCTAAGAGTAAGCGCTGAAGAAATCAAAGAGGCCTACAAATCAGTTAGCAAAGAACAAATTGAAGCCCTGAAATTAATGCAGAAAAAGCTCAATACAATTGATGAATTAACGTTAACACAACAACCCCTCGTAACAACTAAAGAAGGCATTTGCGTTAAAACTACGTTACGGCCTATTGAAAGCGTGGGATGTTACGTACCAGGGGGATTAGCAGCATACCCCAGTACAGTTGTTATGACCGCTACACCTGCAAAAGTAGCTGGCGTATCTAGAATTGTAGTCTGTTCACCACCTACAGCTCAAGGCACAATTAATCCATTAATTTTGGTGGCGGCTGATATCTGCAAGGTTAATGAAATCTATAAAGTCGGCGGAGTCCAAGCTATAGCCGCGTTAGCCTATGGTACTGAAACCATCAAACCTGTAAGGAAGATAGTCGGTCCAGGAAGCAAATATGTGACAGCGGCCAAAATTATGGTTTCGCAAGACGTAGCCATTGATATGCCGGCTGGACCAAGCGAAGTATTAATTCTCGCAGATGATACTGCAGAGGCTAAGCTTATTGCCGCGGATATGATCAGTCAAGCTGAGCACGGAATCGATAGTGTTGCGGGACTGATAACTACCTCAGAGGAGATAGCTAAAAAAGTTCAAGACTATCTTCAGCAGATGACTAGTTCAGCGGAAAGAAAAGAAATTATCGAGCAATCATTGTCAGATTATGGATTCGTAATTGTTTGCGAGAACAACGATGAACTAGTTAATTTGGCGAATGTTTTTGCATCTGAACATTTAGAGATAATGACTAAAGATTCGATGAAAATAGCCGAAAAAATTACTTCCGCAGGTGTAATCTTGCTTGGACCATATAGCCCCGTTGCCTTAAGCGATTATGGAAGCGGAACGAATCATGTATTGCCTACTGGAGGTTTCGGATATACTTTTTCAGGTCTATCGGTTCTTGATTTCACCAGAAGAGTCAACATAGTTAAAAGCACAAAAGAGGGACTTCTAAGGGTAAAAGACAGCATAGAAATCTTAACAACTGCTGAAAGATTACCTAATCACTATAAAGCAGTAGAAGCGAGGTTTGAAAAGTGAACGCTACCTGTAAGAATTGGCTAGATAAAAAACTTTCTAAACTTCAAAGTTCTGAAAGCTACAATGCAGAAAAAACAAACGAAACGATTGCCAAAGAATACGATTTATCTCCAAATGATATTGTGAAACTTAACTATAATGAGAATCTTTACATCCCCAGAGAAAAAGTAATTCCGCTACTCAAAGAAGTTGCAGAAGAATGCGACTTTAGAATTTATCCCCAAGAAGAAGAAAACAAACTTAAACAGAAAATCGGCGAGTACCTTCAGGTCACACCTGAATCTGTAACCCTCGGCAACTCTAGTGACGAGGTTATGGAGAGAGTAATACGTATTTTCCTTGAAGCAGGAAATACCGCCGTGACATTCATACCCACATTCACCATCTTTAAGTATTGTGTCCAATATCAGGGCGCAAAATTTGTCACCATACCTCTCAAAGATGACTTCTCAGTAGACATTGATGCAATGAGAAAAGAATTTACTCCAGATTCGAAGCTGCTTTATCTTTGCTCACCTAACAATCCTACTGCCAATCAATTGAAGCCGAGGGAAATTGAAGCGTTAATCGAAGAGTTCCCAGGGATAGTTCTAGTTGACGAGGCTTATGCTGAGTATGCGGATTACTCAGTTGTTCAGTTAATAAACAAATACGAAAACTTGATTGTTCTGCGTACTTTCTCTAAAGCGTTTAGTTTAGCGGGACTAAGATTAGGTTATGCTGTCGCAAATCCAAGATTAGCGAAAGCAATCGATAAAATGCCAGCGCCTTATCCAGTAAATGTTGTTTCCTTAAGTATGGGCAGTAAAATGATAGAAAACATCGGATTGATGCGAGAATCAGTGACTGCATTGAAAGCGGAACGTGGAAGACTCATAAACGAATTAAATAACATACCAGGAGTTGAAGCCTTTGATTCCAAAGCAAACTTTGTACTGTTCCGCACTGAAAAGCCCTATGAAATGGTATATGAAGCAGCTTTAAGAAAAGGCTTGGTAATTAAGAAGCTAGGAAAACTTATCAACTATGAGAATTGTCTTCGAACCACCGTTGGGCTACCTGAAATGAACACTAAACTTCTATCAGCTCTGAAAGAATATATGAGGGAAAAATCTTGAGAACCGATGAGGTATACAGAAAAACTCGTGAAACCGAAGTTACGATAAAGGCAAATTTAGATGGGGAAGGAAAAGTCGAGGTGGGAACCGGAATTTCCTTCTTTGACCATTTAATAACTTCTTTTGCCACACATAGCCTAATTGATCTTTCTGCAAAAGTAAAGGGTGATCTTAAACACCATTCAATAGAGGATTTAGCTATAGGATTAGGCGAAGCTCTAAGCAAGGCATTAGCGGGTAGAGAAGGAATAATTCGCTTCGGATATGCAGTTGTACCCATGGACGAGGCAGTAGCTTTTGCAGCCATAGACTTGGTTAAACGACCTTATGCTGTAATCGACCTGAAGCTTAGAGGCAAAAAGATTGAAGACATGGCAACTGAAGACATAATTCACTTCTTTGAAACTCTCGCCATTTCATTATCCGCAAATATCCACGTCTGGGTTCAATACGGAGGCAATGATCACCACAAAGCCGAAGCAGCAATTAAAGCACTTGCTTTATCACTTAAGCAAGCTATAGCATTAGATCCGCGGAGAAAAGGAATCCCCAGCTCAAAAGGAGTTATTTAATGCCTCAGATTCACATAATTGATTATGGTGTAGGTAACTTACTAAGTCTCAAAGTCGCATTTGAGAAGGTAGGAGTAGAGGCAATAATAGCAAAGCCCAACCAAAAAATAAAAAACGCAGAGGCCATTGCATTACCCGGGGTAGGAAACTTTTCGGCAGCAGCAGAGGCCCTAAAACCAATAAAAGAACAGCTAATAGACATAGTTAATGACGGTACACCCATTCTGGGAATTTGCTTGGGGTTACAATTGTTCTTTGAAACAAGCGAAGAAGGTCCAGGAAAAGGCTTATCCTTTTTTAGAGGCAAAGACGTTAGATTAATTGGTCCCGTGAAGGTGCCGCACATGGGCTGGAACTCTATTAAAATTACTAAGCAAAACGAACTTGTTAGTGACATCAACGACGAGACCTATGTATACTTTGTGCACTCTCTTTACCCAGTTCCAGAAGAGAAGCAAATAATATGCACTGAAACCAAGTATGGCGAGACATTCACTTCATCAGTGGCTAAGAAAAATATTTACGGCACTCAGTTTCACCCTGAAAAATCAGGTGAGATTGGTTTAAAAATTCTGAAAAACTTTGCTAGGGTGATTACAAAATGACAAATGAAATACAAATTATTCCCGCAATAGATTTGATCAAGGGAAAAGTTGTTCGATTAACCCGTGGAGATCCAAATACCGCTAAAATCTACGACCATTTAGGATCGCCAGTAGAAGTTGCTTTAAAATGGAAATCGGAAGGAGCAAAGAGAATCCACATAATAGACTTGGACGCAGCTTTCGGTAGAGGGGATAATTTGGATACAATTACCGAAATCGCAAAAGCTACTTCTTTACCAATCCAAGTTGGTGGTGGAATCCGAACTTATGAAGCCGCAGAAAAACTTCTATCAGCGGGAATTGAACATGTAATCTTTGGCGCTTTGGCGTTTACAAATCCCGAAGCGATTACACAAATATTAGATAAGTTTGGCCCAGAACACGTCATAGTAGCCTTAGATAATAAAGAGGGACAGGTTATGATGATGGGCTGGCAAGTTGCTACATCGTTTACCATAGAAGAAGCTATGAATAAATTCCGCCCTTTAAAGATTAAGACATTCTTCATAACATCAATAGCGGTAGATGGCACGTTACAAGGACCAGACATAGAGACCCTTAACGAAGCTAGCAAAACACCTGGTGTTGATATAATCGCTGCTGGTGGTATCGGTGGGATAAACGATTTAGTTACACTTAAGCGGGTAGGAGTTAAAGGCGTTGTTGTGGGTAAAGCTCTCTACGAAGGCAGATTTACACTCTCAGAAGCGATCAAAACAGTCAGTGGAGAATGAATATGCCCTTAGCTAAGAGAATAATTCCTTGCCTAGATGTAACAGATGGCCAAGTTGTTAAGGGTATAAACTTTGTTCAGCTACAAAAGGCAGGAGATCCTGTTGAGTTAGCGAAGCGATATTCAGATGCAGGCGCGGATGAACTAGTCTTTCTAGATATTACTGCCTCCTCGGATAATCGTGAGACGCTTAGAGGCGTCGTCGAAGGCGTGGCACGCACGATAAACATACCTTTTACTGTTGGCGGCGGAATACGTAATGAAAAAGACGCAAGGCTAATTCTTTGCAGTGGAGCAGACAAGATTTCTGTGAATACATCTGCAGTAGAAAATCCAAATCTGATAACAAAACTAGCGGATATTTTTGGGCAGCAATGTGTAGTTGTAGCAATAGATGCGAAAAGAAACTTTAACCAACAAAAAGATAAAATTATTATAGATACTATCGAAGGCCCAGTCTGGTTTGAAGTTTACACTTATGGCGGAAGAAAACCCACCGGCATAGATGCTATTGAGTGGGCAATAAAAGCGATGGAACTTGGCGCAGGCGAATTCCTTGTGACTTCAATGGACCGAGATGGAACAAAAGATGGCTACGATTTAGAACTCACATGTGCAATCTCTGAAAGAGTTAATGTACCCATCATTGCCAGTGGAGGCGCCGGAAAACCTGAACATTTCCTAGAAGCGTTCACAAAAGGAAAAGCCGATGCTGCGTTGGCAGCGTCAGTATTTCACTATAACAATTACCCTATACCTGTCGTAAAGGAGTATTTACGAAAGATGGGGGTGACAATTAGACCATGACTAAAATGAATCTTGTGGAGAATCTGGACTGGAAAAAAATGGACGGCCTCATCCCCGTTGTAGTGCAGGATGCAAACACGAAGGAGATGCTTATGCTAGCCTATGCAAATAAAGAAGCCTTACAAAAGACTCTGAGTACAGGTTTTGCACACTATTGGAGCAGAAGCAGAAAACAACTATGGATGAAGGGGGAAACCTCAGGGCATACGCAAAAAATAAAACGTGTCGTTGCAGACTGTGATTTTGATGCTTTATTGTATGTTGTAGAGCAGAAAGGTCCAGTTTGTCATACTGGAAAAGATACCTGTTTTCACTACGAATTTGAGTGCTAAAGCACTCGCATAATTTTTTTTAACAACGTAATTATTATTTTATTATTAGTTTATGTTATGTTCTTCCGCTTGAAGGTGAAATCGGATTGGCTTTGCATGAAGCGATACTCTATCAGAGAGAAAAAGACAATAAAGTAAAGTGTTACCTTTGCGCTCGACGATGTCGTATCGGTGACGGCGCAAAAGGATTCTGTCTGGTTAGGGAAAATCGTGGGGGTATTCTCTATTCTTTAAACTATGGCAAAGCGGTTTCGGCATGTGTTGACCCTATCAGTAAGAAACCCCTCTCACATTTTAATCCTGGATCCTATGTACTGTCTGTTGCCGCAGCAGGATGTAACTTTCGCTGCGAATTTTGTGACAACTGGATGATAAGTCAAGAAAAAGAAGTAGCAGGTAAGGATTTTCCCCCCGAAGAAATTGTAAAAGCTGCAAAAACAAGCAATTGCCAAGGAATAAGTTACACCTATACGGAACCGACAATCTATATGGAATACGCCAAAGATACAGCCAAGCTGGCGAAACAAGCGGGTCTCTTTAACACCTTTGTTACAAACGGTTACTTAACTCCTGAAGCGGTGAAAACTATTGCACCTTATTTGGATGCAGCGACAGTTGATTTTAAAGCGGGGGGGGATCCTGCCTTTTATAAGAGCTACTCTGCGGTTCCAAGCGTGAAACCAATTTATGAAGCACTTAAAGAACTCAAATTAAACGGAGTTCATATTGAAATTACAAATTTAGTGATCCCAAAAACCGGGGATTCAATGGACAAAATCAGGGAAATGGCAACTTGGATCAAAGAGTATCTAGGACAAGATACACCATTTCATCTTTTACGTTTTCACCCAGATTATAAAATGACAGCTACCCCCGCCACTCCAATTGAAACATTGGAAAAAGCCTACATGACATGTAAGAATGTGGGGCTAAACTACCCGTATATTGGTAATGTCTCGGGGCACCCTGCCGAAAATACATATTGTCCAAATTGTGATGAACCTGTGATTAAGCGATATAGTTTTGAAATTACTCAGTGGAATCTCACTCCAGATATGCATTGCCTAGTTTGCGATCAATATATCCCAATCAAAGGCAAACTTCATCAAACAGGCCTCAAATTTCCATACGCCCTTTTTTAATATATCACTCTACAAACGGTATCTATGGAGGGACAATGTGGAGAAATCTACGGTCAGACGCAACAACTGTTGCTAATGACCCACTTGCAAAGAAAAACCTGGGACGATATTTTGATGTGATGAAAAACTGTAAGCAAGCTAAATTTAATATAGCTAAAAAGACCCCTGCGTCTTTTGACCGAAATTTTTCTTTAGAGATGCTTTGGGGAGAACATATCAAGTGTGAAGAAGAATTTTCCAGAATTGAAAAAGAATCAGATAGAACAAACTTTTCAATGAGGTATCCTGATCTTGAGAAGTCATATTTTGATTTGAAACTTGAAATTGCAAACAGAATAATTAAACAATGTAGTTTTTGTGCACGAAAATGCGGTGTAGACCGAGTCGCTGGAAATGTAGGTTACTGTGGGTGCGGAACCACTATGGATGTATCGAGTATTTTTGTGCATACTGGAGAAGAACCAGAGCTAGTACCTTCAGGAACTATTTTTACAATGGGCTGTACTATCCGATGCAGTCATTGTCAAAACTGGACCATTTCCCAATGGACAGAAGAAAGCAGAAAGTACACTCCCAGCATGCTTGCTGCTGAAATTGATAAGTTACGATTGGGAGGATGCATAAATGTGAATCTTGTTGGGGGTGAGCCTACGCCATGGCTAAGGCAGTGGTTACAAACCTTTCAGTACGTAAAAGTTAATGTGCCAGTGGTTTGGAATTCGAATAGTTACTACAGTTCAGAAACGGCCCAACTCTTAGCAGGTTTCGCAGATGTATATCTACTGGATTTCAAGTATGGCCCAGGGAATTGTGCTGAAAGAATTTCTCAAGCACCTAACTATTGGAATGTATGCACAAACAATCATTTAGAAGCTAAAAAACATGGGGAAATTATAATACGCGTATTGGTGTTGCCAGGTCATTTAGAATGTTGCACTAAACCAATCTTAGGATGGATAGCTGATAACTTAGGTACAGGTACTAGAGTTAATATTATGTTTCAGTATAGGCCAGAATGGCATGCTAACGAAATTCCTGAACTGAGGAGAACGTTAACTGAAGATGAAACAGCACAGGCAGTTCAGATTGCCAAAAAAACAGGTTTAACAAATTTCATTAATTGAGATGTTGCAACTTAAAATAAGGAAGAGTATAAACTAAAACATAAGGTAGAGAGACCGCTATATGAGTAATATAACCTACAAGTCTATTGGGACTATACATTCGCCGTTTAAGGAGCCTAAAAACGTGCCTATTCAGGCTAATGTATCAAAAGGAGTCAAAGGAACCATCGAGTTAAATTCTGAATATGTAGAAGGGTTAGCGGGGCTGGAGGGCTTTTCCCATATTATCCTTCTTTATCACCTGAATTTGGTTAAAGGGTACTCTTTAAGTGTAGTACCATTTCTTGATCAAAGCCCCCACGGGGTATTTGCCACACGTGCACCAAGCAGACCAAATCCTATTGGACTATCTATTGTGTGTTTAAGAAAAATCGAGAATAATATTTTGCATATTGAAGAGTTAGATATAGTAGATAACACTCCGCTTTTAGACATAAAACCTTATGTTCCCCTGTTTGATAACAGAAAAACAAAGAAAATAGGTTGGCTCGCTAAAAAAATTGCGAAGTTACCTGCAACTAAAGATGATGGCAGATTCTGTGAATAACTCATAGTCTTCGGTTACAAATTAAGAAACATTAGTTGTTTGTTGAGGGGCAATGAAAAAGGTTAGAACAAGCTGTCCTAAAAAGTAGCACATTTTGTTCTAAGGCATGGCGCTATAAGATGCTTTGCATAATAATAGAGCGGAGAAATGAAGGATGGCGCATGAAAAAATCAAGTCACTAATTGTATTTGCAGCAATATTCGCTATTGTCGGAGGGATTAGTTGGGCACTTGTAAACGCTCAACAAGCATCACAAGAGGAAGGTTTGCCTCAAACGATGCCTAAGTTGCGGCTTTATGAAGATATACGTGAAGCAGCAATAGCTTACATAAAAGACACCCATCCAGAAGCCAAAGAATTCACAAACGATCTAACTTGGACAGGCGGAAAACAGGAAACAGGTTTACTAGGTTCAGAAACATACATCTTTAAGGCTGACGGCTGGCAAGTAACCATTCAGTACCCTGTAGTACCAAACCCGACTTATGACATAAACATAGACTACAACATTCCTACCAGTTCTGGAACAATCTCTATACCCTACGCCATTGCTTGGACGGGCACCTTTACAGACGGAACAATAACAGAAATAAGCTATATGTTAGCGCAATAATTTTTTATTAAAACTAACATTATTCTCTTTTTTATGTAAAAGGCTCGCTTAATTTGGAGAAGCCACTATATAGATATTCAGCGTATCGAATAGAAACAGGTGGGAAAATGCGACGCATACTAACAATAACAGTAGTTGTGATAATTCTGGGAATTGTCATCAGTTATGTAGGTTGGACGTCTCTTATTGTCAATGACCCCAACGCAACTCATCTACCTTCAGCCACTCCACAGACATCTCAGACCCCTGAAATAAATCCAACAACCACGGCGTCTTCTACTGTTGAAGAATCACCCTCGCCATCCTCGCCACCTGTATCCTTAACTCCAGAGCAGATACGCGATGCCGCAATAGATTACATAAAAACTTATCATAGTAAAACTGCGGAATTTATGACAAATTTATCTTGGAAAGGGGGAAGAGCTACCCCTGAAGGTATAGTAGACGCAGAAAAATACACCTACAATAGTTTGAACTGGACAATTACAATTCAGTATCCAGCAGTTTTGGACCCAACATACTTAATCACAGCTAACTATTCTGCCACCGATATTTTGATCGCTTGGGAGGGAACCTGCGAAAACCGAACTTTGAAAGAAACAAACTATACGCTCAGGGATATGAGAGAGTTTTCCACTCAAGAACGAACTCGCGAAGCGGTTATGAATTATATTAAAACAATTCATGTTGAAACAGCTCCTTATATGCTGAACTTGATGTGGACGGGAGGAAGAATCGCCCAAGGAATGATTGTAGGAACAGAAACATACAAGTACATTAGTCAGGGATGGAATGTTACAATGCAATATCCCATTTATCCTAACCCGACATATACTATTAGCGTAAGTTACATTTCACCTACCTCTCAGATAACTTCAGAAAAGATCAACGTAAATTGGCAAGGCACTTGGCAAAACGGAACCATAATAGAAACCAAATATATCTTCACTCCGAAAACTGAAACGTGATATGTTTTTAAGTTAAGCTAAAGCAAACTATACTAACTCTAAGAGAAGACTTAACCTGTTTACGGAGATGTACAAAAATCCGCATTATCGCTGACTTACATATTCATAGTCGTTATAGCCGAGCCACAAGTCAACAAATGAGCATTAAAGAAGTTGCACGCTTCTCAAAAATTAAGGGGTTACAACTTGTGGGCACAGGCGATTTTACTCATCCTCAATGGTTCAAAGAAATTCAAGAAAATTTAATCCCCGAAGCGGACACAGAGCTCTTTAAATTAAAAAGCACCCCGGAATCTCAAGTCCGTTTTATGTTGACAACTGAAGTCTGCACAATATTTGAATACAAAAATGATACAAAAAAAATCCATCACGTTATTCTAACACCGACACTGGAACATGCGGCACAGATTAATGATAAACTGATTAAATATGGGAGCCTTAGCTCAGATGGCAGACCTATTCTAAATATGACTGCTCCTCAACTCACCGAGGAAGTTATGCAGGTTTCAAACGAAAATATAATTTTCCCTGCTCACGTTTGGACACCTTGGTTTAGCGTTTTCGGAGCGTTCAGTGGCTTTGATAGCATCGAAGACTGTTATCAAGACACTATCAAACATATTCATGCCTTAGAAACTGGTCTTAGTAGCGATCCGCCTATGAACTGGCGCCTAAGTAAGCTTGACAGATTTACTTTGCTTTCGAATAGTGATAGTCATAGTTTTTGGCCTTGGCGTATAGGCAGAGAAGCGAACGTCTTCGAATTCGAGCAGCCTACCTATAGAGGAATTAAGGAAGCCATCTGTACTAAAGACACCAAGCATTTTAAATTCACAATCGAAACTGATCCCGCATATGGCAAATACCATTGGACTGGCCATCGTAATTGTAACGTTTCTCTTTCTGCACAGGAGGCGCGAAAATTTGGGAGTATTTGCCCCGTTTGTCGTAGAAAACTTACTAAGGGAGTCGAGCAAAGAATTGAAGAATTAGCCGATAGACCTATAGAATTTCAAAAAGAAGGGTCACCGCGATTTATCCGATTATTACCGCTATCAGAATTAATTTCAGCGGTGTTAAATGTTGATTCACCTTCGTCTCAGGTAGTTTGGAATGAATATAATACCTTAATTGAGAGATTTGGTAACGAGTATGCAGTGTTATTAGATTCAAGTAAAGATGAACTTTGCGCTACAGTTAATTCTAAACTAGCAGATGCCATCATAAATGTCAGAGAGGGCAAAGTCGAAGTGACCCCAGGATATGATGGTGTATATGGAAAAATAAGGCTCAACAAAGAAACAAATAATGCCATCCATAAGCCTACGCGTTCGAGGGTAAAACAGTCAAATTTGGGTGACTTCTGGCAATAAAATAGGTCGTGTATTGGGTAAATTTTGGGTGTATTCAAGTAAGACAGATAAAATCTTATAAAGTTTTAAGATACACGATATGTACATTGAGCTAGATATGGAATCGTCAGCTGTTAAGAACCCAGAGGAAGTTTTCAAAATCCTAGAGGATATTCTGCGGCAGACGTATGGTGAAAGAGATATGCTTTTGATATACAAATATTTAGAAGAACAATATGGTTTGCCGAGATCAGAATTCGCGAATAATATTGACCTATTTGCAAAAGGACTTGAAAATATATTATCCAAGTTTGCTCCCCGCTCAACCCAAGGTTAAGAAAATGAGGCAGCTTGAAGATTTGTGATAGAGTAGGAAAAGTAATTAAAAAAAGACGTTGTACTGAATCAGTTTGGAGGAAAGAAGTTCTTTGAAAGATTTTCTGTCGAAAATAATAGAAACAGCAATCCAAAAATGTAGCGCAACATACGCAGAAGTACGAGCGCAAAATCGCTTTAAAACCAGCTTTACAATGAAGGAAGGACGCGTTGAAGCAGCAAAGCAAGGCATTGAGAATGGTGTTGCACTTCGAGTCCTTGTTAATGGCGCATGGGGTTTTGCTTCGATTGGTTCTTTAGAAATAAGCACTTTGATTGAGGCCGCTTCAGACGCCTGTTCTATGGCGAGAGCAGCAAGTACTAGATTAAAAAATCCAATCAAACTTGCGCCCTCCAAACCGATAGAAGATAAAGTTGTGAATAAATCTAAAAATCCTCCTTCAGAGGTCAGCATTGAAACAAAAATCAAAATGGCTTCTGAAATGAACAGAGTGACGCTTAAGACAGATAAGCGAGTGAGAAGCTGTACAATAGATTATTTGGATTCAACTGGTACAAACTATTTTGCCAATAGCGAAGGCACATACATAGAACAGGAAAAAGTCTATGTCTGGTCAAGAATAGCAGCTTCAGCATTACAAAATGGGGTTTTTACGTTTAGTCGAGAAGAAATTGGATCCACAGCAGGATATGAAATCTTTGATATTGAAACTCCCGAGGTGATTGGTGATAAATTAGTTAAGCGCTCAATTAGTCAACTTGTCGCTAAACCTCCAAAAGGAGGTAATTTTCCAATAGTCCTTGGACCTAATGTGGTAGGTGTTTTTGTTCATGAGGCATTTGGTCACTTATCAGAGGCGGACTTAGCATTGGCAGGTGGTGTACTTTTCAATAACATGGGACGCAAAATTGGGTCGGATCTAGTTACTTTCTATGATGATGGCACAATAGAGGGTGCATTTGGCTCGTTTAAGTATGATGATGAGGGCATACCAGCTCAAAAGACTCTGCTAATAAAAGATGGCGTTGTAGAGGGTCTATTGCATAACCGTGAGACAGCACAAAAATGCAACACCACTCCCACTGGCAACGCACGCGCCGAAGATTATCGAGTAGAACCAATTATTCGAATGCGTAATACCTACATGGCCCCTAGAGATCATACAGTAGAGGAACTTATCGAGGGGATAAAATTTGGCTACTTTTTCAAGAGTTTTAGAGGTGGTCAGGCTAATCTTGATGGTGCTTTCCAGGTGGGTATTCAAGAAGCATATGAGATAGTGAATGGACAATTAGGAGAGATGGTTCGGGATGCTTCAATCAGCGGTAATACCCTTGAGACTCTACTTAAGGTTGATGCCGTAGGCAAGGATTTTGAGTTGAGCGCAGGAAGATGTGGGAAGGGTCAAATCGCCTTTATAGGAGATGGCGGTCCACACATTAGAGTTAGTGAGGTGACAGTCGGTGGCAGTGCCTAAAAAAGAAGACATGATAAGTTTAGCTGAAAAAACCGTTAGGGTAGCCCTAAATAATGGAGCTGCAGAAGCCGAAGCTTTTGTTTACGGAGGAAACGCCACAAACGTAGGAATTGAACGCGGACAAATCACTAAAACCAACCGCATATTAGACAAAGGCATAGGCATTAGAGTTCAAGTAAAGAAAGCCATAGGATTCGCTTACACAAATCTAACGGAAAAGCCAGAAGCATTAGAAGCTACAATTCAAAAAGCTTTAGGCGCCGCTTTAGCTAGTAAGGCAGATGACACTTGGAATGGACTGCCTGAGAAGAAATCTTTTGCTAAAGTGGAAAAAGGCGTTGATAATAAAATATTAGATTTGCATGCAGAGGATTTGGTTGCTATAGCCTCCCGCATGTTAGATGCTGCAACCTCAGTAGATAAAAGAGTTTTTCCAGTTGAAGGAGGTGTTGGGGCAGGTTATGTTGCAAATGCAATAGCGAACTCGAACGGGATAGTAGGTTTTGATGAAGGCACGTTAATCGACTGCAGTTTGGCGACTATAGCTAATGAAGGAAACACAGTAACCCCTGTCTGCTTTGAATTTAACTCAGAAAGAAAATATGACATTAATCCTGAGTGGGTAGGTAAAGAAGCAGCTAAATTGGCGATGGCAGCTTTAAAGACTAAACGAATCGAGACTAAAAACTACAATCTCATACTAACACCCTTTGCTCTTCAAGACTTGCTCTATTACACGCTCATTAATGCTATTAAAGCGGATAATGTAGAAAGAGACCAATCAATATTCAAAGATAAAATTGGAAAGAAAGTTGGCTCAGAGGCATTAAATATATACGATGACGGTTTACTCGCGGGAGGATTGCATACTGGGATGTTCGATGCCGAAGGAGTACCTCACCAAAAAACGCTCCTTATGGAAAAAGGTATTTTAAGAAACTTTATTTATGATAACTACACCGCCAAGAAACAGGGCAAAGAAAGTACTGGAAATGCCTCAAGAGCAGGATACTTATCTACGCCAAGTATAGAAACGACCAACTTCCATATAATACCAGGAACTCAAACGCCTGAAGACTTAATGCAAGAAGTTAAAGATGGTTTGTTAATATACTATTTGCAAGGTGCACATAGTAGTAATCCGGTTAGCGGGGAATTTTCAGTAGTTGCAACTCCAGCATGGAAATTAAAGAAGGGAAAAATAGATCATGCCAGTCGCGGAGTGATGCTGGCAGGCAATATATTTGAACTACTTAAAAATGTAAGTGCCGTTGCAAATAATGAGCGCAAAATGGGTCAACTGGTCACACCGTGGATTCTAGTTGAAAACGTTAAAGTCATCGGAAAATAGATTTGACGCGAATAATGGGTAGACGAAAGTAAAGGAGTAGAAGTTGTAATCGAGATTGTCTTTAGCTTAAGACTGAAGAGGTATCACAAAAAGTATTTACCGTTAGGCAGTCATTAGGACTATTGCTGATACTTAAAAAGCGTATCCGAGTGGGGGTTTAGAAATGGAAGAGTCAGAACAGACAAAAATATCATCGGAGCAGACATCTTTTCAGGTTTCAAAAGCAACTAATAGTTGCGTCCTGGAACTTACGCAAAAACGTTGGTTCGTCGCCAGTTTGGATTCTTCAGGGAAAACCTCAAAGCAGGAAGCTGAAACCGCAGAGCCGTTAATAAAACTGATTAACAATTCGGTTGTGTCTTGGGTAGATTATATCAGTGATGATTTAGAGCAAGAATTACCTGTAGTAGCCGCCAAGATGGGTTTTACTGAACCGTTTGTTCAATATTTGAGTGGCGGCGCTCAGCTTAATTACGAAGATTTTGATAATGAGATGCTGATGAAGTTTCCGTCTATACAAATCCGCGGAACCGAGGTCAGAGCTCATTCGTTAATGATTTTAATAAACAAAAATACTGTTTTTACGGTACATATGCGAAATGTGGACAAACGCTTTATCAGACTAAGACGCTATTCCGAGGCCATATTACGAAAAATACCTTTAGAGGCTATACCACGAGATAAACTTACCATGCTTCTATCTCGAATTATCGATGCTAATAACGACAGTAACTTTAGGCATCTAAGAGTGATAGAAGAATTTGGAGATGAACTCAACAGAGACCTTATGGATCCTAAAACCGATAAAGTCCAATTGGGACCTAAAATATACGAAATGAAACACGCATTAATCATCTATATGGATGGGTTATGGGAAAGCGTAGATGTACTTCATGCAATGCGATATGGCGACGCAGAATTATTAACGGACGATGAAAGATTGTTAAACGCGGTTAGCATCATGATTGATCAGGTTAAGAGTCAACTTGGTTTATCTGAACATATGTCCGAGGTGTTAGCATCAGGAATAGAAGCCACCCAAACCATTTACAATAATCAATTAACAATAGCAAATAACCAATTGACTATACTGAATAATCGCTTTTCCCAACTAGCAGCCTATCTAGCCATAATAGGTACAGCGGTTTTGATTCCTAATACCATAGCCACAATTTTAGGCAATAATGTTTGGCTCTACGGACCAGAAGACTTGTGGTGGTATGTTAGTTTAATGATTGGCGCCACTTTATCGGGTTGTGTTCTGATATGGTTTTGGATAAATAAAAGAGGTCTAATACCTAAAGAAAAATTCTATCAAAGCTAACATTTCTTAACTTTTTATTAAAGTCTATTTTTAGTTCGTTAGATTACTCAAATAAGTTATAAAATTAGGAGTTGGTTTTACGCCCAGAAGCTTTTTGAGTATTCACCCAAGACAGATTCGTAGATGTTTTTGGTTTGTTTTGCTATTTTATTCCAATCGTATTTTTCCAGTATGGTATTGTAAGCGTTTTCGCTAAGATAAGTACTGAAACCTGCATCGAGTAAGACTTTAGTTATGCCCCATGCCAAAGAGTCAGCATTGTTGGGGTAAACTTTAATTCCTGTTACCTCGTGGTTTATTATTTCCGATAGTCCCCCTGTATCAGAAGCCACTACCGGACTTTTTGCAGCCATAGCTTCTAGTGCAACAATTCCGAAGGGTTCAAACATGGAGGGTACAACGCATACGTCTGCAATTTTTTGGAGTTTTAGAAGGTTTTCCTCATCCATGAAGCCTTGAAATAGGACTTTGTGCTCTAACCCCATGCTTCGGACGATAGTCAAGAGTTGATCTTTCATATAACCACTGCCGACTATAACGAATTTGGCGTTGACTTTGGATAGTACGCGTGGAACAGCGTTTATGAGGATATGTATACCCTTTTCGTATACTAATCGACCTACAAAAAGAACCAGCTTTTCTTCAGGAAGCGCAAATTTTCTTCTAAATTCTGTGAGGTGTTGTTTTTCTAGACCATCGTAAATGCTGTGGTTCACACCATTAGGGACCATAACAAGTTTATCGTTCGGAAGACCAAAAGCCCATTTTACATGTTGGACCATATAGTCGCTACAGCATATGACTTTCCATGCTTCATAGGTAAGCCACGCTTCTGTTTCGTGAATCATTTTTTCGGTATCTGTGTGGAGGCCTTCTCGGCGTCCGATCTCTGTAGAATGCATTGTTACAATAAGGGGCTTGCGGAAAATATGTTTTAGGCCTATTCCCGCATTTGCTACTAGCCAGTCATGTGCATGAAAAACATCAATTGGACCAGATAATTTGGCGGCTATAGCAGCGGCTTCTTTTTGCATGTTAAGGTTCATAAGATAAACCCAAGTGGCAAAGTCAGGAGAAGGATTCTTGTAAGAGTCAATTCTATGAACCTCTACTCCATCTATGACTTCGTGCAAGGGAGCACCAGGGAAGTCACATGTAACAACATGCACCTTAACATTATTTTTAGCTAGGCTTTTGGATAGAAAATTGATATGGGGAGATATTCCTCCTATTACTCTTGGAGGGTATTCCCAACTTAACATCATTACAGTTAAAGGATGCTTCATTGGGATTTTGCTCCCCCTAAAACCGTCTTATAAACATCAAGTGTAGTATCTACCCAGGAGCTTGAAGTTGGAGAATATACAATTATTTTTTCTTTTGGAACTTGATATATTCGATTAATCTCGTTTTTCATCCAATCTGATTTCGCAGTTACCTGTGCAGCTTCATAAAAGCCTAACCATTCGATTCCCCGTATAGCCATATTAAACGCGGAATTTGTTCCAGGGGAGCGGTGATCTTCTAAGCTTTCAACTGAAAATACAAAAGGTATACCTAAGGCATTCTTTAACGTGACTGCGGCAGGTAAGAAATGCCAATCGTTTACATCTATCAGATCAATATGTTTTGATTTCTGATAATAGATAGTTGCTACGGCACGCTCGATTTCTTGGTTTAATGTTAAATCCCAAGTCAAGACGCCTATGTGAGTACAAACCGGATTTGAAACTCTAACAGTAATTACACCATCAGAGTCTTGGCTTGTACCAGTCATAGAATCATGATAAGTGACAACATAAGTTTCAATCTTATTTTTTACAAGCTGAATAGCTAGGGCATTAACGTATTCTGCAAGACGCCCAATTATTCTGGGGGGATATTCCCAAGAAAGAAGAATTATACGCATGATTTTTCACTAGGTGAAGAGTGAACAGACTTTAATTATTCCTCTTCCTGTGAGATAGTAGCGTTTCTTTCCTTCGCTATCAAAGAAGCTTTCTGCGAATCCTTCGATTTTGTACTGGTCAAGTATAACTTCGATTTCATTTGGGTCATGCTGGATTATTCGTGCGACCTCTTCGCCTCTTCGCGCTAAATCAGCTGCAGTAGCGCATAGGTTATGTAATGTTTGCAGAACTTTTTCCGGAAATGGAAGTTCATCTCTCATATCAATAGCCCCCGTTACAGCTCACTTATACTCAGATTTTTATCCTAATAAAGGCATTTGCATGGATGCAAAACTAAAATAGCTTCGTTGCCGCCTGAACTTGATTACTAGCTAGAGTATAGCGCTTTTTTACTGCAGATATCATTTTCCGTCTTAGAGTTTTACCTTTTGACTTTAACTTTTTTATTGCTTTAAATTGTTCTTGAAGTAGTTCATCATGTAAGGAATATTCTGCCCAGCGTTCGAAGTCGCCTCGAGAGTTATGGAACTCTATTGCCTTAATATCCACTGTTTGAAGTGCTTTTAAGAATCCTTTTAGGCTCCATGCTATTGTACCAGTAAAAGTCTCTGTCCCATCTCCTGTGCAGAAAAGAAAAGGATCGTTGGCAGTTAGAATAGCGGTGCGCACTCGGTTTTCAAAGTCATAAAGGGACATTTCTGCAGCTACAAAGGCATTAACTGGAGATTCAAAGGGGCTAAAATAGGAGTGGACCTCTCCTGGTCCGCCACCAGCTGCAAACATATAGTAAAGATGATCGCTTGTTTGAAAGTACCGCCATAACCTTAGAAATTCGGGATCATCAGCTTCGTATATTAAAGGCTCAAGTCTTTGGAGATTTTTGTAGTAAGCCCATTGCATAGTGTTACCTAACCAGCCACTGCTATCGCGTTCAACATCAGCCCAGGAAATGGTTCCACCACTTTCTTGCACATCCACTTCTCCTGCCGGTGAATACTTATCGATAACTTCTGAAGGCGTTGCCATACGCAAATGAGGCCATTTTAATAATTCATCAGGCAAGTGTTTTAAGAAGTCATGTATACCAGTTTCAGGCCAATGATGCTCCCCGAAGGTTTCGTAGTCTGGAAATATGTTTATGCATTGCCCTCGGGCATCAGCAATCCATCTTGCGTATTTTTCAGCTGTAAGTGGCCATTCATTCCACCATCGAGCACTAAAACGAAAACCGATGTCGTCTGTGAGTTTATAGTTACGTAGTAGAAGACGAATCTTTTTTGCGCCCTTGGGGGTATAGAGGTAATTTGGGGATTTTTCGCCCAGAATTCTCTCGACCCCCTCAGTGTAAATACCTTTGTATCCCAGATTTTCAATTAACTTCGCTATAGAGTTATTGTAGAGGAGCTCAGTGTTCTCAAAAACTTTTGGAGTAAAACCCAGTAGGCTCTTTATTGTATCACGATGCATAGTCACCTGTTTAAGAAACTCTTCTTTTTCGTGATAGAGACTGGCAATTGAGTGGTAATATGTCTGGTCGAGAAATTCGACACAATCGGTCTTTGCCAACTGTTTAAAACTGTCCAGCAAATCCGAATTGAACCTCTCGCATTGTTCTAAAAACGTCCCAGAGAGACTAAAAGACACCTTAACTTTCCGTTCCTCTCCACGGTGAGCATCTATCTGGTCAAGTAGAATTTGGTTAGTAGGAAAATAACATTTCTTTGCCGCCCGATTAAAAATTTCCCGATTAACCTCGTGATCAAAATAATAGTCAAACAAATCCTCTTTTTTGACCCGCCTAAAAACTTTATTTTCCCAAAACAGGTTCTTTCGTAACCTATGGGGCTGATGGACTTCAAATACAAACACAATATCGGTCAACAAATTCGCCTCTTGTCCTAATCTAAATAACATTGCAGGGTTTATTTCTAATTTGTCATCAATACAAGCTTAAGCTGGTATTAACTAAGTTAAGTTGGTATACAAAAGCATCAACAAACAAAAAAGGAATTAGGATATTTTCGTTTTAACTGAATTTTCTAACGCTACTACGCCCGGAAGCTTTTTGCCCATTAGAAATTCGGCTAACGCCCCACCAGCTGTGCTTATATAACTGATTTTGCTGGACAGACCAAACCCTTGCAGTGCCGATATTGTGTGTCCTCCGCCAGCTAAACTGAATGCACACGAGTCTGCTACCGATGTGAAGACCTTTTTTGTGCCAATTGCAAATTTTTTGTTTTCGTATACACCCATAGGTCCGCTGACTACAACTGATTTTGCTAGAGCAATAAATTTGCCGTAGATTTCAGCTGTTTTGGATCCTATGTCAAAAATTGGATACTCTACAGGCAAATCATCGACATGTATTTCTTTGCGTTTTTCATCAATGATTACTGCAAGGTCTGACGGTACGATAATTTTATCAGAATATTGCTTAAGAAGTATTTTTAATCCAGGAATAAAACCGGCGAGGTCTTTCTTTACTATCAGGTCCTTAGTTGGTTTACCTAAATTGTAACCTTTGGCAGATAGAAACATTTGTCCAACAACCCCGCCTGTGAGAACATAGTCAGCTATATTGTTAGTAAGAACATATTTTGAGATTTCAAGAGCATCATCTGCTTTTCCACCGCCCATAACATAAACGCATGGATGTTCAGGTTTCTCAAGTGCTTTACTCAATGAGACAAGCTCTCTTTCCATAACCCGGCCAGCAGCGCTAGGTAAGACCGCCGTAAATCCTACCATCGATACATGTGCACGATGCGCCGCGGCAAAAGCATCATTAACAAATAAATCAGCCAGAGGCGCCAAATTTTGAACCAAATCAGTTTTTGCATGCTGCTCAGGCGTACCTTCTTTAGTTTCCTGAGCGAAGGAACGCACATTGTCCAGAACGAGAATCTGTCCGGATATTAAATTCTTTACGGCAATCTTAGCTTTTTCTCCGTAAACATCATCGACGAATTGTATGTGGGTGTTAAGGATTTTTCCTAAAATCTCAGCGTGCTCCTTGAGGGAAGTAAAATCTGGATCGCCCCTGCGCCCTTGATGTGCTAAAATTACTACTTTAGCGCCTTTTTCGGAAAGTTCTTTTATTGTTGATTCTGCATGTGCTCGGATACGTACATCACTGGTAACCTTTTGGGTTGCTGGATTGATTTCGCTGTTAAAGTCAACTCGTACAAGAACAACTTTGCCTTTCACGTTAACATCGTCGAGTATTTGGTATTTTGCCAATTCACCATATCTCCCGTTAACTAAAAAAGAAAGGGACGTTTTGTTTTTAAGGTTTGAGTTGGGATTAGAGCTTTGCCTTCTTGCCAATCAATTCGATTAGCTCGACCATACGACAACTGAAGCCCCATTCGTTGTCATACCATGCGAATACTTTGACAAAGTTGCTCTTCTCACCTAATACCATAGTTAGGGGGGCGTCAAATACTGCCGAGTAGGGATTGTGAAGGACGTCGGTTGATACAATTGGGTCTTCGGTATATTCAAGTATGCCTTTTAATGAGTTCTTTGCGGCTTTTTTGAAAGCGGCGTTTATTTCTTCTTTGGTTACATCTTTGCTCAAAACTGCGGTTAAATCTACAAGGGAAACATCAGGGGTTGGTACACGTAAGGACAAACCGTTCATTTTACCGCTGCATGCGGGTAGGACTAGACCAATAGCTTTTGCTGCACCAGTGCTCGTTGGGATTATGTTTACACCAGCGGCACGTGCGCGTCGAAGGTCTTTGTGTACAAGGTCTTGTACCTTTTGGTCGTTAGTGTAACTATGAACAGTAGTCATGAAAGCTTTTTCAAGCCCAAAATTCTCATCTAAGACTTTGCTAACAGGTGCAAGACAATTGGTAGTGCAAGAGGCATTTGAAACTATATTATGCTTAATCGGGTCATAGGTCTTTTCGTTTACACCTAAAACGAAGGTTGCGTCGGGGTTCTCCGCTGGAGCAGAAATTAGGACTTTCTTTGCGCCTGCCGCTAGATGTTTACTAGCACCCTCACGGTTAGTAAATAAGCCTGTTGATTCCACAGCTAAGAATACGCCTAGTTCTTTCCATGGTAAAGCGGCAGGGTCTCTCTGGGCTAGTACTTTGAGAGGTTTTTTATTAACAATAAGTGAATCGCCTTTAATTTCAACTGTGCCATTGAATTTGCCATGTACTGAGTCATATTTGAGAAGGTGCGCGTTGGTTTTGGCGTCAGCAAGGTCGTTAATGGCGACAAAATCTATATCCGCTTTATTTTCGATAGCGGCTCTATAAAGAAGTCGTCCGATTCTTCCAAATCCGTTAATTCCTACCTTAATCGTCAATCAAAATCACCCATGTACTTTTTTGCTATGAAGCTATCTTTGACTATAGCTTAAATAATTTTCTTACGAAATAGGTAATACATACTTTCAGATACAACTATTTGATTAATTTTAAAATAATCATCATTCAAGAGGTCAGTTAATTAGATAGACAAAAAAGAAGGCGTGTTAAAAAAAATGGTTTTCACCTCATTTTCATAAGAACTATTTCTGCAGCGGTAATCATAGGTTCCCAAGTTTCGTTTAGCGGGGGGGCATATGCAGTGTCAGCTTTTGCGAGCTCGCTAACTGTCATGTGTTTTTGTATGGCAAAAGATAAAGCGTTTATGCGTTGGGTTACTTCTTCGCCAGCAATTATCTGGGCTCCCAGAATTTCCTGGGTATCTTTTCTAACAATAAGCTTGATTTTTATTGGCGACGCATTGGGGTAATATTCGGCTCTTGTCTTGGAGTGTATAGTAGCTGTAATAACTTGAATTTTTGCCTTTTGCGCTGCGGTCTCAGTTAGTCCCGTAACTCCGATTTGTAAGTCGAATAATTTAGTTACTGCTGATCCAATAACGCCTGTATATTCAGTGTTTCCGCCAGCAGCGTTTATGCCAGCGACTTTCCCCTGTTTAACGGCTACAGTTCCTAGTTGTGCACAGATTGGTTTTTGGGTTACGAAATTGGTAGTTTCTGCGCAGTCACCTACTGAATATATATCTGGTATTTCGGTTTCCATGCGCATATTTGTTTTTATGCCTTTAGATTCACCGATGGGTATACCAGTTTTTTCTGCGAGTGCGATGTTTGGCCTTACACCGAAGGCATTTATTAGTATGTCGGCAGTCATTTGCTCTCCACCCGCTATTATGCCGGTTGCTTTTTCGTCACCGGTTATTTCTTCAACGGTTTTTCCTGTTAGAATACGCAAGCCTTTTTCGGTTAGATAATTTTGGACGTGTTTAGCCATGTCTGTGTCAAGCATATTAGGCAAAATTTGGGATAGCATTTCAACTACAGTTACTTGCACCCCTTGTTCCGTTAAAGCAACACCGGTTTCAAGCCCGATTAATCCGGCGCCCATTATAATTGCGGTTTTTGCACCATACTTGACGGCTTGTTCTATTTTTTCACCGTCCTCTATTGTACGGAGAGAAAAGAGGGCAGATTTGTCGTTCCCCTTTATGGGAGGCATAAATGCGTATGCTCCAGTAGCAATAACAAGTTTATCATAGGGAATTGTTTCAGAGGCACCAGATTTGATGAAGGTAACGGTCTTTTCTTTGATGTTTATTATCTTAACTGCGGTTTCAGTTTTTAGGTTCAATTTAAGCATTTGAAAATATGCAGGAGGATAAACAATTAGATTTTTGAAGGCGGGAATTTGGCCCCCGATTACAAAAGGTAAACCACAGCGGGAGTAGCCCGCATTTTTTTCTTGAGTGATTAGAGTTATTTCTGCTGTGCGATCTTTTTTCCTTGCTGCTGAAGCCGCATCTACTCCTGCTGCACTTGCCCCGATAATTACTATTCGATTAGGCATATATTGCCTTCACTTCGATTCGACTTGGGCTTTATGCCACTCGACTGCTTTTTCGAAATCCATTAAGTTAGGCAATTCGGCGTCCAGGTTTGTAGGTTTGAGAATAAGAAGCCAGCCTGCGTTATAGGAATCCTCGTTTAGGAGTTCTGGTTTTGATAGTACCTCTTGATTTACTTCGTCTATAGTTCCGCTGACTGGAGCTATCACATCAGAAACTGCCTTGACTGATTCTACTGTGCCGCATGATTCGCCTTGTTTAATTGTGGTTCCCGCTTCTAATAATTCGGCGTATACGATTTCTTTAAGTCGTTTCTGGGCAAAATCAGTGAATCCGATGCGAACTTTGTCGTCTTCAGTTTTAGCCCAGACAAAGTCTGTTGAGTAATAAAGCCCTTCAGGAATTTCGTACCCTTCAATGTTGACCAATGATGTACACCTTTTTGTGCTCATTACTCTGTTGGTGTCGACCTTAAAAAGTTTCACGAAAAATGTTTCCAGAATAAATTTACATGTAATTTTTTGATCACATCCAATTAAATTAATACAGAGAGCATACCATGCCCGAAATCAATAACTTCAAAAAAAGCTCAATTCCATAAGGCTTCCAGTAAGGCTAAGAATCACAGCAACACTCGTCAATTGCGAAATGTACCTCAACGAGATTGCAAACACCCTCAATATAAGCAGGGCACTTGCAAAGGTGAATCTCAAGAAGCTTGAAAAGTCAGGCCAAAGCTAAAGTTCGAATGTCAAATGAGCTTATAGAAATAAAAATCACAGTAAACGAACGTGTGAAGGAAGTAGATGAAATTTAGAAAGAAATAGAAGAATAAAAACAGAGATAGCCCGAATACACGGGCAACAACTTTTATTTTTAAAAAACAAAAAACGAAAGTGGGAAAATAATCTAACGTTCCCGTTTACCCGCAATCCAATCTTCGGTATTTTGTCTTGCTTCCGAATCTGGAACCTGAACGGGGGGATGTTTAAAAGCATAGCTGGGCATGCTCAACAGCGCACCACTAATTTTACGATCAAGTGCGATTTTGGCTGCTCGGATAAGGTCAATTACTACACCACCACTGTTAGGAGAGTCTTCAACCTCAAGTTTAACACTTATGTTAATTGGGCGATCGCCGAATTTGCGGCCTTTAAGAGAGATATAGCAGATTTTTTTGTTCTTAAGGAAGGGGACAAAGTCTGATGGACCTATACGCGTGGGCAGTGCATAGGGAACTAGACTGGTTACTGCTTGGGTTTTACTGATGCGTTTGGATTGGAGGCGATTTTCAACGGTCATGTTCTGGAAGTCAGTGTCGCCACCGAGATTTAATTGATAGGTTTCGTCAACTATGACACCGCGGTCTAGGCAGAGACGTACCAAGTTACGGTGGAGTATGGTGGCTCCTACTTGGCTTTTGATATCATCACCAAGGACCGGCACGCCTGCTTTGACAAATTTTTCAGACCATTCTTTTTCTGAGGCTATGAATTCAGGCATGCAGTTGACAAAGGCACATCCTGCATCCATGGCTGCTTGAGCATAGAAGCGAGTTGCATCATGACTACCAACCGGTAAATAGTTCACGAGCACCTGTGTTCTAGTTTCTTTTAGAATTTTAACAACGTTTGTTTTGTCATACTTACTGTCATCATAAACGTTAAAGACTTCTCTCATGTGAGGAGCTACACCGTCTAGGATAGGTGCAGGTGAAACCGTTACATTTAATTTGGGAACGTCGGCGAATTTTTCTGCGCAATTCGGTGCAACCCAAATAGCTTCGGAAAGATCTTTTCCGATCTTGTTTTTATTAACTTCGAAAGCAGCTACGAATTTGATGTCTTTTATGCGATAACCGCCAAAGTTGACGTGCATAAGCCCAGGAACAGTGGCATTATCTTTTGCTTCTTTGTAATATTGAGTTCCTTGGATAAGAGCACAGGCGCTATTACCTACACCTACAAGCGCAACACGTATTTCTGGCAAATCAAATAACCTTCTATTTCCGATGCAAGCCTTAATGCACGACTACGCTATAACTTTT
The DNA here is from genome assembly GCA_964636425.1 of uncultured Candidatus Bathyarchaeia archaeon. GTDB lineage: Archaea > Thermoproteota > Bathyarchaeia > Bathyarchaeales > Bathycorpusculaceae > JADGNF01. The sequence continues at coordinate 17,730 of CAZWRU010000005.1, read as the reverse complement.
TCTAGACATGACAAGGTTAAAAGGGAACCCACCTAAACTAGTTTATTAAGTGATGAAGGTTTATGAGCAAAATTGCAGGCGAGATAAACATCAAATATGAACCTTTCAAAGAAATCATAATTTTAGAAAAAACATGTTTCAATACCCCCGATGAGCTGGCACGTTTCACTTCTGTTATAGCAGGTGGCAAACTAGCGGGACTATATTGGGCTGAAGGCGTTGTTTTTCTATATTTTCCACTTCCGCCCTCGAATGCGGCAGTTGCAAAAATGCTCATCGAAAGCCGAAAAGTCTACTGGACATTCGTTGGTTATGCAATGATGCCAAGATATGAATCAACTATAGAAACCAAAGAAAAAATGATAATACCGGTCATCAACATATCTGCAAATACTATGCTTAGTAAAGTAGCTCTATGGTTTAAAGAACAAAAATAATCATGCCCCATATTGACTGACTATAAAATCAAACATTTTTTTGTTGAGAAGGTATGGTGAACCGATTAATTTTTAACGGTGTTGTTACTTCGGGACAAGGGAATGGAAAAAAGTATCTTGAATTACCTTGGGTTAAATCACAAATTCTGGAAAAACTGGGATACACTGCCTACCTGGGAACCCTGAATATAAGAATAAAAAAGGAAGATATGGACCAAAGGAAAAAGCTTGAAGGAAAAAAAGCTATTCAGATTTATCCTGCTGAGGGGTACTGTTTTGGAAAAGTTTTCAAGGCGGCAATCAATAGCTTAGACTGCTCAATTATAATACCTCAAGTTAAAGGATACCCCGCTAATATGTTAGAAATTATAGCGCCTATCTATTTGCGTGATGCACTTAAATTGAAAGATGACGACCGAGTAGTAGTTGTTGCCTATCTCTAAGGGTCTTTTCAAACTTTATTTTGTTGATGAGTTGGATAATAATTAAAATTTTATTTGTTTTTTGTTTTTCGAACGATAACGATAGGTTTATGGGTTATCGCTTCAAGCATTTCCCAACTTACGCCAGTCGCAGTTACCTTGAATCTGGAAGCCATGTCCCATACTGTTGCTCCTGATCCTGGACCACGGGCACGGTCTGCAACATTAGCAATGGTCAATGCCGTTTCAGCAGACATTTCGCATCCTGCAACTGCAAGAGGAGTTGAACGGCGCTTCAACTTGAACAATCTGCCCAAGAGATAAGCTACAATACTGCCTCCGGAATATATGTCTCGGAGAGGTTTTGGTCGAGGAGTAAAATGAAAATTACGAAAAGTGTAAGTTTTGTCGGTATCCACAATGACTACGGCAACATATTTTCCCAGTTTTTGCCGTATGTGTCGGTAAATTTGCTCAGCGATTGCGCCAGAATCCTTCAAGGGCAAGCTCACCAACGCATAAGGCAAATTAGACCCGTCTATACCAGCTTCAGAACCAAACAGTAATGCCTGCATAAGCCCCGACTGCTGCAACGCAACCTGTTTATGTCGGCTACCTGATTCAACCGGATACTCACGAAGTCTACGCAACAACCTTTGCCCAAAATTGCAGAGCACCCCTAGAAAATAGCCCCAGCCCCACCGCATCCAACACTTAGTAATCAGCCTAGCGGAAAAACTTGGTACAAACTCATCCTCATCTATCACATAGCCCAGAGCAGTAGAAAGGGCCTTTTCAGAAACAACCACAAAATCGCCATCATTAACGCTTTTTTCAAGGGCACATGTTATAGCAAATAGGTAATCGGCTCCCGGTCGCCAAAATTTAGTTGAAAGAGGTAAAGCATTGTACCTAGTCATCAATTCACGCTTAAAGCCACTTTCTTGCTCAAGTTAATAAAAGTTTAAGCTCCATAAAAATAGCGTAAAAAGGTTAAGCAAGTTAAATTTATTCGCATCTTATTAATACTAGAAGTAAGTTGCAGGTATATAGTGATACACTTTGCTATTTGGACACAAATTGCAGGTGGATTTAGGCGATCTTGATAAAGAAAGAGAACGCCTGAATATTTTCCTGAATACAAAACTGAAAATCGAGTTTACCCCATCTCAAAATAAACTGGTTTCAGATTCAGATGGTATTTCTCCTCAGGACTTAGAGCGAGTAGTGAATAAATTCATTTATCAGCGAAAGCTTAACGGTTCGCATTGGGTTTCTTCAGAAAAAAACACTGTTAAAATCAACACTTTCAAGAATAAAGAGAAAAAACATGAAAAACAAAAGAAAAGCGCCACAACCCCATCGACTATTGCACATGGCTGGCTTTAATTTCTGAGATGTTTGATAATGTTTTCGGGTTCGAATATGAGTCATTAAGATAGGATACGGCTTTTGTTTGTTTGGTATCACGATTTATTTTATTGTATATTTTTCATAATGTTCCTTGATTTTTCCTAAACAGTTAATAATTATTTTGTTGCTTGGCAGGTAAAAACAGGAATTCTGATGGCGTCAGGCGACAGACTTATCGGCGATGCTACTTCGCGGTCACATTCGATTTCCGAATTGACTATCCTAAAAGTCATCGCGCTTATTTTACTAATCTTTTTTCACAGTGACCTGGCGGTTGCATATCCAAAAATTATGAATCCAGTTCAATGGTATTTATTGAGTATATTTTTCTTTACAGGAGGATATTTGGCATATTCGTCATTTCATAGTCGGGGAAAAAGTCTCAGGCTCTTTTTTAAATCCAAAATTCAAACGCTTTATGTTCCATTCGTTATGGCAGTATTGTTTTATTTAGTTCTGGAGGCAGCGATGGGAGCAAAAGTAGGACCGATGCACGTGATTACTCAGGTTTCTATGTTAAACGTTTTTGCTGATCTAAATGCGGCTTATAATTGGAGCACACTTTGGTTCATCCCTTTTCTTTTATTATTTATGGCAATTACCTGTGTATTAGAAAGGTATGTCAAGAGTACAAAAAAACAGTTGCTGATTATCTCAGCGGTTCTATTAGGCACTTCTCTTCTTTGGGTCTATAACTCTCCTTTAAGGTTTGATTCCCTTTTCAGTCAGTACCTGTTAGTTTTTGTCTTTGGCTTCTTCATCAGCAAACTTAACCTGTATGAGAAATTAATGACTTACAAGATGGCGTTTTTTGCTATACCAACAGCAGTTTTCTTCTCATTTGATTTATCAGGTCTATTCAATTACAACACTACCTTTAACGCGTTGCAAGCTCAATTTTACTTTAATTGTCGCAGTATAATGCTAACGTTAAGCTTTGTTCTGTTAACTTTGTTGATTTTACGAAAAATAAAAGTTCCAGTTCACGGCATCAGTAAACAGATAGTAGATCGTAGTGCCTTTATCTACCTGTCTGAGCCTTTTGTTAGTTTTGTTATCTTAAATTATTTATTTGGCAGGGTGGAATGTTTTGCTCTCAATGATGTAATGTTCTATATCTATCAAGTTACGCGAATCGTTGTCCTGCTTGTTATTGTTCCGTTCGGATTCATGGTCTGGGATTATCGCAGTAAATATCACGTCTGGACGGGCTTTTTAAAGAAAAAGATCATGTAAAAAATATTTTAACCTGAACAACCAGAATGAATAGTTAAAGCGCTGGGCTATAGTAGTAGGGGACAAATAGTTTGAAGTACCGCTACATTGTAGCTACTATCATCTCTCTTTTGGCTATCATGTTAACTTTGTTTATTTTCTTGAGCAACGAGCAACAAAATAATCAAGATGAATCAGCACTACTCCCAGAAATCACAGACTATACTAGTCAAAGTGGCATTCGTTACCTAAATGATTCTAATCCCTATCATCTTATGGATGTCTACCTACCAAACGGTGATGGACCCTTCCCAGCAATAATATACATTCATGCCGGGGGGTGGGTAAGAGGCAACCGAAGCGATCTAAATGCAACAGCAATTCTTTATGCTAAACGAGGAATAGCCGGATTCTCAATTGACTATACATTATCAGCTCCTAATAGCTCAGCTTGGCCGGAGAACATTCGTGATGTTATTGCGGCCCTTCGTTTCATCAAGGATAACGCAGAACTTTATCGAATTGATACAAAAAAAATAGCGGTGTTAGGGACCAGTGCGGGAGGACAATTGGCTTCACTTATGGGCACCATTTCAGGGAACGAACCATTCCTTTCTGAACTAAGTCTGCAGGAGTCAATTAAGAGCCAAATCCGCTTAGTTATCAATTATGCAGGAGTTACAGACCTAAAATATGTTGGAGAACATTTTAAGTCATCCACCCTCTATAATATAATAAGAAACGCGTTTGGCGGCGTTTCCTATGAACAGAATCCTGATTTATGGATAGAAGCTTCACCATCAACTTATGCCGCGGCTGATAGCCCCGTTTTTGTGTTCATACACGGATATTACGATGAAGTTGTGCCGATACAAATCGCTGAAGCATTTAACTCCAAATTACAGGCCACAAAAGTTGAAACACATTTTTTAAAAATACATGGAGACCATGACATAATAACTAATGACGAATGGAACTTGCAAGCACGCTATACAATTGACCCACTACTGAAAAAAGTTTTTGAACTTGATTAATTTGTATCTTGAACATTTCACTCTGGAGGTTTTGAGTAAAGAGAACGAGGTGCTCCGGCCGGGATTCGGACCCGGGTCTTCGGCTCGAAAGGCCGGAATACTTGACCGGACTATACTACCGGAGCACGTCTTTTGAGAAGAGCACAAGCAGAATGCTAATTCTTTCGAATAAACCTTACCCTTCTTTTTATGGTTTAGGTGCTTCAGAGGTAGCTTCTTTAGGTTTAAACAAAAAGCCAGTTATTTGCTCAACCAACTTGCCTGTTGACTGCACTTTTTCTTCAAGGTTAGTTACACGTTTTTCGAAATCAGCAGAGGGGATTTTGCCTTCTATTCTGTTAGCTGAACGAAACATGAGCAGTATTCGGAAAACATCTGCGATTGCTTGGTCTTGCTCACTTACGGATGCGGGTTTAATTCCAGCACATATTGAGAGCAGATCAACGTAATGCTCCTTAATTTTTAGTTCTTGACTAACGGAGGGATCGGTAGGAAAAGCTATTGCTAAGGGATTCTTTTTACTTAATTCAACAGCAGTAGGAAAACGTATAATGATTTCACCTCGTATCCAAGAGGTAACAAATTCATTTACAAATCGCCTAACTTCATTAGATGTAAAAAGCGTTGCTTGTTCGGGCTGCTTTTTACTGATTTTAACCTTGATTATTTTGTTTTTAGTTTTATTTTTTGTACTCTTTTCCATTTTTCTGCCCCTCAATTTTTTAGTTCACGGTTGAGCATCAATCAATTTGCTGATTAGTACTGTATACGCTGGTCAATATGAAATCTTTGCGGTTGCAGGAATTCTGCCAAGCACTTTTAATGTCGCCTTTTCTACACGTTCACGATTTTCCGCATCACTGTAGACACGTAAGATATTGATGAACCCTTTGAGCGTTTCGAATATCTTGGAAATTTCACTTAGCCTATAAAGGGTTCGTTCGCCTGCTTGGGTTCGACTAAAGACGGGGATTTCCATGTGCTCCATCACTGCGGAATGGTGATAAGGAACGGATGGTAAAGTGGGCACATCAATCACTACAGCATCAGTTTCTAATCCTGCGGCTTGTGCGATTTCAGTCTGAACCTGTTTCCTGTATGTATCACGGCTAAAAATATTCGATACCATTGTGTCTTTTTCATAGAAGGTTCTTTCGTAGGCGCATTTGAGCATTTTGCGACGCTCTAAATTCTCTATTATTGGACGTGATTTTTCGCATTTCTTCACTGCGGCCCAGACAGTATAATCGTCCATAGCAAGGTATTCTTCAGGAGTCTTAAATGAGGTTAATCCGAGCTCTTCGTTTGCTTTTTCCATGGCGGTTGCGAGCATTATTTGGGCAGCTCTACCAACGCGATGGAAATAGATGCTTTTGAAGGACTCAATACGGGCAATAACAAATGACTCTAGTGCAGATAACGCACCTACTTCAACAGCTAAATTCTCATCCAAAACATCTAACGCATGAATGAGTCTAAAAACATCTATAAAACCATATTCAGCGCCGGTGTGGAAGGTATCTCTTACAATAAAGTCTTGTTTATCCACATCCACTGCACTACTTATCACCTGATCTAGAAAGGCTTTTTTTGGTTTATGCAACTTGCCCACCGCAAGCTTGCTAACCTCTACAGGATTATACCCCATCTTTGAGAGCGCTTCACCTACTTCGCTTTTCTCGACAAGCCATGTGGTCATATCTTCATGGGTGCGATTCAAATCGCGAAGTAAAAGATGTTCAAAAACGTGGGAAAATGGGCCATGCCCAACATCATGAAGTAATGCAGCGATACGAGCAACTTCTGCTTCCTCATCGGTAACTATACGACTAATTGACGGATTTTCTAGTACTTTGCCAGCTAGATACATGACGCCAATGCAGTGCTCAAAGCGTGTGTGATTTGCTCCAGGATAGACATACTCTGAACCGGCTAGTTGTCTAAGCCTGCGCAATCGCTGCATGGGATAAGAATCCATAACTGTTTTTTCAGATTCAGTAAGGTACACGTATCCGTGTACGGGATCTTTAACCTCCCCCCAGTAAGCTTTTGGCATTTTTCATCGTCTCTTTTGTCAAATTATATTTATGCGTCTCTCATTAATGCTTAACCATTACACATAAGTCAGGATGATTGAAGTGAGCAAGAAAGGCGTTTTTATAGTCATTGAAGGATTGGATGGTTCTGGAAAAACTACACAGGCAAAAATACTTTCTAAAAAATTACGCGAAAGTCATAATACAGTTTATACTGCAGAACCGAGTCGGGGTAAAATAGGTTCGTTTATCCGCAAAAGTATACTTTACGGCGCAAATCGCACTTCAGTTTCTATTGAAGCCTTACTTTTTGCGGCTGATCGTATTGATCATATACAGAAGGAGGTACAGCCAGCTTTAGATGAGGGAAAAATAGTGGTTTCTGATCGATACATTTACTCGTCCTTATCATATCAAGGAAGCGCAGGATTAACACTAGAGTGGATTGAAACAATTAATCAGCTTGCTCTAAAGCCAGATTTAGCTATTTTCATAGATGTAACTCCTGAGGTAGTGTTACAACGACTAAAACGTAAGAAGAGTTTAATGGAGAACTTGGAAACTCAAAGCAAAGTACGCGAGATATATCTTAAATTCGTTAAGAAGGGAGAACTCGTTCTCGTTGATGGCAATAAACCTAAACAAGAGGTAACAAAAGAAGCATTTGATATCATATCTAAGTTTTTAAAAACTCGAAATTAAGTGGATTCCATTTTCAAGATTTTTTTTGAAAAACCAGCATTAATTTTATTGATAATGAACGATAGAAGGCCGTGAGGGGAGATATAGCGTGGGCCTCGTTCATGAAAAATCTGAAAATCGATGCTGCGATCTTTACCGAAGATTATGCGTATCATGTAGTAGTCGAATTTTAGGGGCTTCTTCTTTGGAGAGGTATTTTTGTAGTATCGAATAACGCAAAAGAAATCCATTATATTGAAGGCTTGAACATCGATTGTGTTTAGTATTTTTTGAGTTTCTTCTTTGTCCATGAAGGTAAAGCAGTGGGAATCAGCTATGCCTATCTCGAAAATTACAGTTGAATTGGGTATTTCTGGATTGCCCACTTCTTCGAAAGTGAGATTTTTACGGTTTATTTCTTTGAGAATCTTAATTATGCGCTCTTGGGAGGCCTTTTTTGATAAGTTAGATGTGTAGACTTTAGTTAAATGTAATATATGGGGAAAATTTTCGTATAAACCGAGCATTTGGTGCTTAGCTCTTCTTCATCCGCTTTATCTTCTCAAGACTGTCGAGAATTTCTGAAAGCGCATTTGTTAACTTGCCTAGTTCTTCGACGTCATCGGTTTTTTGTATTTTATCTTGCAGGTTTGTGACTTTAGCCATTAATGTAGCTTCAAGGGTTTCCATAGCTGGATTAACTGCCGGTTTAGTTGGTTCGTCTCCTTCTTTAACTATGATGACTTTCTTTTCGTCCTTACCGCACCATAAAGTGCCGTCTTTAAGTCTGAAGAGGGGAGAAGAACAGACTGGACATGCTAGATCGGTAAGGGTTGCTCCTTGTCTTAGTAAATCAGCCATTCGTTTGATATGGTCATCGTTTGTTTTTGGTTGCATTTTTGACCCCAAAGTAAATAGGTATCAACACTTATTAAGATGGTTCACTGCGAGATGCAGTAGGTGGCTACCGTCATGGTACGAAAGAAAAAAACTGAGGAGTACGAAGAGAGAATAAAACAAGCATTGTTTGTTTTGGGACAAGTTTCAGAGGACAGCACCACGCCAAGAAACATCAGACGTGCAGCTAAAGATTCGATGAGCGCTCTACAAAGTGGAGAATTTACAAATGCAGTTCGCGCTTCAAATGTAATATCGATTCTTGATGAAATTCTACAGGATCCGAATATGCCTGCCTATACAAGAGTTAAACTCTGGAACATTATGAGTTTAATCGAAGCCATAAAAGACTAAACAATAAAATTATTTAAATTGAGCCAAAACACTATGAGCAAAGTTTTCCGCTATGATACAATAAAAGCGGAGGATGTTACTACCGAAGGGTCTGTGGGAGTTAAAGTACGCTGGCTTATCACAAAGGAAATGGGCGCAGAAAATTTTGCAATGCGAGTTTTTGAAGTTGAGCCAAACGGGTACACTCCACTTCACAAGCATCAATGGGAACACGAAAGTTTCATTTTAGAGGGAGAAGGGCAACTGTTTGATGGAGAGAGAAATTTGCCCTTAAAATCGGCTGATATAGTCTTTATTCCCTCAAACGAATTACATCAATTTATAAACAGCGGCAAAACAACTTTGAAGTTCATCTGTCTGATCCCTTATTCAAAACAATAGACAATCAATAAATCTACGAATTTTTTTGATAAATAAAAAGGGAAAAACAAAATCCTTCTCTTTCTTAACTGCGAAGAATATTTGTTAACTTATAATGATTAAATTCCTCGCTTATTTTTTCGCTATTAATATATGCTAGTTATTGCATCTACTTTTGGGTTCCGAGGAGTTAATGCCCTTTGAAGTACGATGTGATTATCGTTGGCGCAGGTCCAGCAGGTATATTCTCAGCATTAGAGCTTGCACAAAAAAAGAAACTAGATGTCCTTATTCTTGATAGAGGTCCAGAAATCGACAAGCGCAAATGCCCTTCAAGCAGGGGCTTGGAATGTCGCCATTGTGATCCTTGCTCTATTCTTTCAGGTTGGGGTGGCGCTGGCGCATACAGTGATGGTAAACTTACATTATCCAATGAAGTAGGGGGTTGGCTAAATCAGTACATCTCAGATGGCGAACTCACCTCGTTGGTCAAATATGTTGATAACATTTACCTAAAGTTCGGCGCAAGCGAGCAAGTTTTCGGTGGAGATACAGATAAGGTAGATTTAATCGAACGCCAAGCAGCCGCCGCAGGTCTCAGACTTGTTAGGCAAGAAGTACGTCATATGGGCACCGAAAAATGTGCAGATACCCTGCGCCGTATGCGCAAAGAACTAAACGATAAGATAACCTTCATGCCTAAAACAAACGTTAAGGGGCTACTTGTTGAAAATAACACTATCCAAGGTATTGAAACTGCAAGTGGAGAAAAAATCAAGGGCAAATATGTGATTGTCGCCCCTGGCAGAGGTGGCGCGGAATGGTTACAAACCGAAGCCCAAGTACGTGGCTTAAAGACCGTAAATAATCCAGTAGACGTGGGTGTTCGAGTTGAAGTCTCAGCCACTGCCATGGAAAGATTAACCGATGTGCTTTATGAGCCTAAACTCATTTACTACTCAAAACTTTTTGATGACATGGTCAGAACATTTTGTGTTTCACCCTACGGCGAAGTCACCACTGAATCATATGATGGAGTCTTAACTGTAAACGGTGGAAGCTACGCTGAAAGAAGAACCGATAACACTAACTTTGCAGTGCTAGTTAGCACTTCATTTACAGAACCATTTAAAGAACCGATTGCCTACGGCAAATATATCGCGCGATTATCTAACCTGCTAAGCGGGGGAGTAATGGTTCAACGCTTAGGGGACTTAGTTGCAGGACGCAGAACAACACAAGAAAGACTTGCCCGAAGCATCGTAACGCCCTCACTGAAAAACGCCACTCCTGGAGATCTAAGCTTTGTTTTACCCTACAGGTACCTTTCAGACATAAGAGAAATGCTTCAAACATTAGATATCATAGCGCCTGGAGTACACTCAAGAGACACTCTGCTCTATGGTGTTGAAGTAAAATTCTACTCATCACACCTTCAACTCAACCACACATTAGAAACCAAGATACAGAACATGTTCACCATCGGGGATGGCGCAGGCGTCACCAGAGGATTAATCCAGGCTTCAGCATCAGGAGTTATTGTGGCAAGAGAAATCATGAAACGCGAAAATATGAAGGCATAATAATGCATGTAGTAGCTCGAAGCATCAGATGCAGTCACTGCAGCGGCCCTGTAGATTTTAAACCAGGAGAAATCATTGCCACATGCAAATACTGTGGCTTCACTACAGTAATCGAAACCGGCAAAGCATTCACTTTTGAACATTCACTGATTCTTAACAAGTATGATCAGGCAACAATAGAAGCACCAATAGCCAGTTGGATGCAGGGCGGATTTCTAAAACCAGGTGATTTATTCAGAAGATCAAAGTTTATTGAGAAGAATCTAATCTATCTACCGTTCTGGATAATTTCTACTCAGGCTAAAACAACATATAAAGGCATATTCGAGCGCATATCTCCAGCAATAGTTAAAGAAGGCACAATTGAGAAGGAACATGATTGGCTTGTATTGGCTAGACAAGCCGCAGAGTTCCCTACACGTGAGTACCAGGTACCCATAGAGGGAAAGATACCTTACGATTTTAGGAAAATTGAAGGCTTTGCTAAATTATTGAATAGCGAAATTGATCGTGAGACTGCTTTAAAGCTTGCTAGTAAGCAAATTGAAGAACACAATCGCTACCTTCTTCAGCAGGATGTCGACCGCATTGTAGATTTAAAGACCGAGTTAGACCTGAAACGAATGGTTTATTTGCATGCTCCGTTCTGGTTCATTAAATATGAGTACAGGAGTAAACGGTATCAACTCATTATTGATGGAGCTACAGGAACAGTGCTTAAAGGCGATATACCCTTATCTAAATTTTAGGCCCAGTTCACTTCAAAAGAACTTTAAAAGAGCCATTTTATCTTCATCGAATATAATATTGGCGGAGATTATAAATTAGGCGAGAAAAAGGATTTATACTTAAAATACGCCTTTCTTTATCTGAGGAAGCAGGGAATTGACTGAATCTAAACGGTCTCTATTAACAATCGGTGCTTTCTTCATCATCCTTGTAATAGCAATACTGCTTTACGTATCCGGCCTCATAAAAGATAATTTAGTAGCGCCAGTTATTTTGATCCTCTTCGGCATCTGGATAATTGCTTTGTCGGCAGTACGAGGACCCAACGCAAAGATGTATTCACATAGTACTTTCGGCACTTTTAGCATGGGCCTAATTTTAATCGCGGTTGGCGCAGCATGGTATCTTGCAATGTTTAACTGGTTATATTCGGTTGCGCTGATTCTGCTAGTCTTTGGCATCTTGGCCATCACAGAAGCGTTAAAAAATAGATGGTAATCAAGCGAGCTTTTGCTCTAAACATTTTTCTATTTCATTGTATAGTCACTGTTGCAGAAGGCTTACTTTATGAGTGAAGAGACTATCGGCCACGGCACATGGTATGATATGATGGCTAAGAAGATAATCGACCGCGAGCGTAAACTGGGCAGAAACATGGATAAAGTCCGCACCGAAATGGGTCTGGGCGCCTCAGGTTTTCCTCACATAGGCAGTTTGGGTGATGCAACACGTTCATACGCGGTCACATTGGCGTTAAAGAATTTAGGTTGTAATTCTGAATTGGTCGCGTTTTGTGATGATAAAGATGGTTTACGAAAGGTTCCGGCGGGGCTTTCCAAGGACATGGAAAAATATTTAGGTTACTCGGTTTCTGCGATACCTGATCCGTTTGGCTGCCACGAAAGCTACGGCAAGCATATGAGTTCTTTGCTGCTGGAAGCTTTGGACAAATGTAATATCCAATACAAGTATTACTCGGCAAATGAGGTCTACAAAAAAGGCTTGCTTCTGAATGAAATCCGAACCATACTTAAAAAGGCAAAGCAAGTTGGAGAAATTGTTAAGCAGGAGGTAGGTCAGGAAACCTACACTGAGGTTCTACCCTATTTTGCGGTCTGTGAAAAATGCGGCCACCTTTACACAACAAGAGCATACAAATATGACCCCAAAACCGACAAAGTCACCTACAAATGTGAAGGGTTAGAAATCCGTGGTAAACTTATTCAAGGTTGTGGCCATGAAGGAGAAGCCGACATCACCAAAGGCGAAGGCAAACTGACCTGGAAAAGCGAATTTGCCGCCCGATGGAAAGCACTCGATATACGTTTTGAAGCTTACGGAAAAGACATCGCTGACTCCGTACGCATCAATGACCGCATATGCAGAGAGGTACTCGAATTTGAACCCCCAAGCCATGCCAAATACGAGATGTTCCTCGACAAAGGTGGAAAGAAAATAAGCAAATCCGCCGGTAACGTGTTTACTCCGCAAGTTTGGTTCCGCTACGGCTCACCTCAATCATTACTTCTGCTTATGCTCAAACGGTTCGTAGGCACCCGCTCACTAGACGTCTATGACATACCCGCCTACATGAACGAGCTGGACAACTTAGAAGAAGCATATTTTGGCAAAAAAAAGGTCACCGAGAAAGACCTAACCAAACTCCGCGGGCTATACCTCTACTGCTACACCATGAAACCGCCAACAAACCCAAGCATCCATGTACCCTATAACCTCATGGTTTTCCTGGTAAAGATGGCCCCCAAAGACTGCATAGAACAATTCATAGCAGAAAAACTCCAAAACTATGGCTACCTCCAAAAGAACCAACAACTCGACGAAAACCTCAAACAACGCATAGAATACGCCCGCAACTGGAACCAAGACTTTGAAGAAATCAAAGAAACCACCATAAACCTCGTCCCCGAACAAAAAATCGCCCTCGAAAACCTCGTCAGAGTACTACAGAGTGAAGACGACGCTGATAAAATCCAAAACGGCATATTCAATTCCGCCAAAAACAATAACCTCCAACCGCGCGAATTCTTCAAAATGCTCTATACCATACTTTTAGACGCTCCCCAAGGACCAAAACTCGGACCCTACGTATTAGCCATGGGCAAACAAAACGTCATTGCTGCACTACAAAGAGCAATAGATAAAAACTAAATGCCAAACCTCTAACTATCTTAAAAGAACAACAGCCAATTTTTTTCAATTGTTGTTCTTCTAGAAGGTAAGTTGTGAAAAGAAGATGAAAGAAATCATGTTTTTATAGAAGAAAAGTTGAAGTAGAAGAGTTATAAAAGAAGTAGAATTGTGAAAAATTAGAGCTTTCAATAATCGAAAAGGTAACTCTTAAAGAGTTAAGATAAATCAGCTAATAAAGAGAATTCTGTCGATTAAAAAATTGCTGCAAATCGAAAGGAGAAAAAGCGGTTGACAAAGAATAATACAAAAAAGTCGAATGGCAAACAGCTTATTCGAATTCTATCTTTCACTAAGCCATATCGACTGCAAGCTGCAATTGCAATCATATTTCTGGTAATGTCAGTTCTAACTGAACTTATTCAACCCCAGCTAATCCGGAGGGTTATTGATGAAGGCATAACAAAAAGTGACATGAACATCATAACGGTCACTGTTGGGTTAATGATTGGTCTGGCAATATTAGAGGCGGCCATGACAATTGCGAACACTTTTACCGCGGTAAAGGTTTCGCAAAATTTTGCACATGATGTTCGATCTTCGGTTTTCCGTCGAATCCAGAAATTTAGTTTTGGCAACTTGGACAAATTTCAAACCGGAGAATTAGTAGTTCGCCTTTCAAGTGATGTAAACATTCTTCAGATAATGGTAATGATGCTTCTGAGAATGTTTGTCAGAGCACCCATTATGATTGTTGGAAGCATTATAATGATGCTGAGTATCAATTTGCAGCTAGCTGGAATAATGCTGCTTCTCTTACCGCTTACATTAGTTCTAGCAAGCATTTTTATTGTAAAAGGCCAACCGCTCTTTCTTGGAGTACAACGGCGTCTAGACAAGTTGAACATGGTTCTTCAAGAGAACCTTGCCGGTATTCGTGTCGTGAAAAGTTTTGTTAGAATGGATAGAGAAATCAGAAGGTTTGGCGATGCTAATGAGGATTTGTATAGGCAGCAAGTTAAGGTCAACATTTTATTCTCAGTTCTGTTTCCCAGCATGTTACTGATAATTGATTTGGCAATTTTGGGGGTAATCTGGTTTGGAGGTCAACAAGTTATTGCAGGAACATTTACTGTGGGCGAAATAGTAGCCTTCACAAATTATCTTTTGACAAGTATCTTTCCACTTCTCTTCCTTGCTATAATGGCTAGCCAAATCTCGGCGGCTAATGCTTCTGCTCAAAGAATCTATGAAGTGCTTGATTCAAAGCAGAAAGTTGTCGAAAAACCAGATGCTAAACCTCTAAAAGAGGTCAAGGGAAAAATCGTTTTTGAAGATGTTTGCTTTAGTTATACTGAAGATTGTAAAGAACCAGTTCTCAGCCAGATCAGTTTTGTTGCTGAGCCGGGTGAAACTGTAGCGATACTAGGAGCAACAGGCTCAGGTAAAACAACTCTTGTGAACCTTATTCCAAGATTTTATGATGCTACAAAAGGACGAGTTATAATTGATGATATAGATGTACGTGATGTTACAATACAATCCCTAAGAGAAAACATCGCAGTGTCTCTTCAAGAGCCAATTCTCTTTTCGGGCACAATAAAAGAAAACATTACTTACGGAAAACCCGATGCTTCAATGGAAGAAGTAGAAATGGTAGCTAAGGCAAGCCAAACTTCAGAATTTATCAATGGTTCTCAAAAAGATTACGAGAGCGATGTAGGATATAGGGGAGCAGGACTATCAGGGGGGCAAAAACAAAGAATTGCAATAGCTAGAGCTTTGCTGGTTAAGCCGAAGATTCTCATTCTTGACGACAGCACTAGCAGTGTAGATGTGCAAACAGAGGCGAAAATTCAAGAAGCGTTAGAATCATTAATGGGAAAATCAACCATTTTTATTATTGCCCAACGTATTAGCACGGTACTGAAGGCAGATAAGATAATTGTTCTTGAAAAAGGGAAAATTGTGGCAATAGGCAATCATACCCAGCTATTAGCTGAATCCCCGATTTATAGGGAAATATATGACTCCCAACTTGGAGGAAGTGTAAGAGCATGAGTGACCCGCAGCCTAAGGGAGGACAAGTAAAGAAAGCGGGAGGAGGATTCCCTGGATCAGGAGGCCCTCATGGAGGCTTTGGAGGAGTTGGGAAAGCAAAGAACCCTCGAATTACGTTAATGCGCCTTTTAGGTTATATGCTATCTTACAAAATGGAATTATTAGTAATTGGAGTTCTTGTGTCAATTACAACGCTGTTGAATCTGCTTGGACCATATTTTATCGGCGTGTCGATTGATAAATTTATAGCAGCAATGGATCTAGCTGGCTTATTTGGGATAGTGGTTCTTCTTTTGATAATTTTCATTGTTGCATGGGGTACTCAGACAATTCAAAGTGTGTTAATGGCGCGTGTAGCACAACGTATCTTAAAAGGTCTAAGAAGGGATTTGTTTGAGCATCTTCAGACGTTGAGCCTAAACTATTTTGACCGCAATACACAGGGCGAATTGATGAGCCGATTAACCAATGACGTAGAAGTTGTAAATCAAGCGTTAAGCCAGAGTCTAATTCAGCTGGTCTCAAGTTTTCTAAGTCTTATCGGCATACTCGTTGCAATGCTTATACTTAATGTGTGGCTTGCGTTAGCTAGTCTTGTAGTTTTACCGTTTATGGTATTGATAACAATATTGATTGGGCGAAAAACGTTAGCAGGTTTTAGGGGCGTTCAACGAAGCATGGGTACGCTTAATTCAAGAATAGAAGAAACCATAAGCGGACAGCGAGTAGTTACTGCTTTCGGTACTCAAGGAAGAGTTTTGTCAGCCTTTGATGTTGAAAACGCTGACTTAAGAAACAAAGCAACTACTGCAACAAGCTGGGCATTCGTGATAATGCCACTAGTAAATGTAATGAGCACGTTCAGTATAGCAGTTGTTGCGGGATTAGGCGGATGGCTCGCCCTACAAGGATCTGTTACAGTTGGGGTAATCACAAGCTTCATCTTCTATTCGAGAAATTTTGTACAACCGCTCCGGCAATTAGCAGAACTATATAATAACGTACAATCAGCCCTTGCCGGTGCTGAAAGAATTTTTGAAATTGTAGACACCAAACCAGAAATAAACGACAAAGCTGACGCCAAACCATTAGGGGAAATCAAAGGAGACGTTATCTTTGATAATGTAAACTTCAGTTACGTGCCTGAAGTACCCGTTCTTAAGAACATGAGTTTCCATGCTCAACCGGGTCAAATTGTAGCGCTAGTAGGGCCAACTGGAGCAGGAAAAACCACAATGATTAATGTGCTGGGTAGATTCTACGATATTCAAAGTGGCAGTATAAAGATAGACGGTGTGGATATTCGAGATGTCACAAGTTCAAGCCTTCGTAAACAACTGGGCACTGTACTACAGGATAATTTCCTTTTCGCCGATACCGTGATGGAAAATATAAGGTACGGTAATCCTTCAGCTACCAATGAACAATGTATAGAGGCAGCAAAACTTGCTAACGCGGATCAATGGATAACCAGACTTCCTAACGGATACAACACCATGTTGATCGAGAGAGGTAGTAATCTCAGTCAAGGACAAAGACAGCTTTTAGCAATCGCAAGAGCCATTGTTTCAGATCCCAAAATATTGATTCTAGACGAAGCAACAAGTAACGTTGACACTAGAACTGAGGTAAAAATCCAGCAAGCTCTACTAAGGCTTATGGAAAATCGAACAAGCTTCGTAATTGCCCACAGACTAAGCACAATCAGAAAGGCAAATCAAGTACTCGTCATAAGGGATGGAGAAATAATTGAACGCGGAAAACATGACTCACTACTAGAAGCAAAAGGTTTCTATTACAACCTATACAACAGCCAATTCAGAGGAACAAACAACCAATAAAATGAGAAAAATATAAAAACACCATAAAAGGAAAAAGAAAATATTAACAACAATCTCTAAGCTAAATCAGAAAAGCAAATTTGACCTTCGCTTCACCACCGCATCACCCCTAGCTTCAATGTCTATTTTTGACCGCGAAAAATCCTCATCACAACTGCACCCTCACCATTTCCAGCAGATTGCACCAACTTATGGATAGAGAATTTAGGATTAGCAGCAATTATTGGCGATTATTTTGATATGCTATGGGAAAAGACTACTGAAAAACCTACATGCCAAAATAATAATCAGCAATCAAATATTTTAATTCAAAAAACCCAAAACGTAGTAACCTACAAACTAAATCAAAATAAACAATCACACTGATGGAATAAATCTTAAGCAATTACCCTAAAAAGCAAATAACACCACGCAAACTCAAACCTAAAACTACAATAAATCCAATTTCACAAACTACGAAATTATAAAGCAACTACTGAACACTCAAAAACCAAAGACATACTCTCCGTTCAAAAACTG
>CAZWRU010000004.1:0-74911 GCA_964636425.1 uncultured Candidatus Bathyarchaeia archaeon | reverse complement strand
CCTTTTTTGCAACACCAATAACAACCATGCTCTTTCCTGCCTTCTCCAAACTTGACGCAAAAAAAGACGGTGAAGCATTAAAAAACGTCTTCCAATTCTCAATAAAATACGCCTCACTACTGGTTGTGCCTGCCTCAGTACTTGTAATGTGCCTAGCCGAGCCTGCTGTATCTGCGCTTTTTGACTCATTTAGCTCAGCTCCACTATTCCTGGCCCTGCTAGCAATAACTTACTTATACACTACTGTCGGAGGGCTTTCAACTGGGAATCTAATTAACAGCCAAGGTGAAACAAAATACAACCTAAAGCTTACAATAATAACTGCCCTTATCGGTTTTCCACTTGGGGCAGCACTAATTTTGACGTTCGGAGTAATGGGTTTAATTATCACTACACTTACCGCCGGAATCCCAAGCCTCGTACTTTCAATCCTTCATGTAAAAAAACAGTACGGAGTGACCATAGACTGGCTTTCATCAGGAAAAATACTTCTATCAGCCGCCATCGCAGGCATCACAACCTATCTGTTTGTAACTATAGTGAATTTCGGCAATTGGGTAACTCTAATCTTAGGGGCAGCTTTCTTTTTAGTGACATATATCTTAGTTATATTGATAACTCGGGCAATAAAAAAAGCCGATATAGATAACCTACGCCTAATGACCGCTGGACTAGGTCCGATAGGTCGTATCTTCAACTTATTTTTAAAACTACTTGAAAAAATAATATACGCCTTACACCTGTGATTTACCCAAATTTAGCAGATATTAGTATTCTAAACCAACTAAACCAAATCGCAATCTCTAAACACTTCCTAATAAAAAGAGTACATTTTAAAGCCTAAGACGTGGAATATGACTAAAACAAGCATAAAGTGAGAAATCACCATGAAGGCTCTTGTACTCAGCGGAGGTAAAGGTACCCGCCTAAGACCATTAACATTCACTTGCGCAAAACAGCTTATACCAGTAGCTAACAAGCCCGTACTTGGCTATGTGCTAGACCAAGTAAAAGAAGCCAAAATAAACCAAGTAGGCATAATAACGGCTCCTGAAACCGCATCATACGTTGAAGAATACGTAAAAAACGGCTCATTCTGGGGCTTCGATATAGCCTATATCCCTCAAGAACCACTAGGATTAGCCCACGCGGTAAAAACCGCTCAACCCTTTCTAGGCCAAGATTCCTTCGTAATGTGCCTAGGGGATAACGTCACAGGACAGGGCATAAAAAATTACGTTGAAAAATTCAAAAAAGAAAACCTAGACGCCCTTATAGTGCTTAAAGAAGTTGACGACCCCTCAAGATATGGCATAGCACAACTGGACAAACAGGGAAACATAATCAAACTTATTGAAAAACCAAAAACTCCAATGGGAAATCTAGCAATAATCGGAACTTACCTGTTTTCTGGCAAAGTACATAAGGCAATTGAGAACATAAAACCATCCTGGCGTGGAGAACTAGAAATAACCGACGCCATCCAAGAGATGGTAAATTTAGGCTTTAAAGTCAAAGCCGAAATACTCAACTCATGGTGGCTAGATACAGGTAAAAAAGATGACATATTATCCGCCAACGCCAAAATCCTAGATGAATACATAACGCACGACCCGAAAGGCACCATAATAAACACCAACATAGAAGGCAGAGTCACCATTCACCCAGATGCTAAAGTGACCAACAGCAAAATCAGAGGACCTGCTATAATTGGAAAAAACACCCAAATAACAAACTCGTTCATAGGACCCTACACAAGCGTAGGCGATAATTCACAAATCTTTAACTCCCACCTAGAGTATTGCGTAATCCTAGAAAATGTTACAATTAACGACGTAGACCGACTTGAAGAAAGCTTAATTGGCAAAAACGCCAAAGTCACAAAATCCACAAAACACAACGTTGTCCGACTTCACATAGGGGACTACTCCGAAGTGGAAGTCTAAAAACGATTTCAATTAAACAACATAATCACGAAACTTGGAAGGTAAAAAAGAATGTTGCCTGGAATAAAAATAAAACCATTGAAAAAAATACCGGATGAAAGAGGCTTCTTTGCTGAGATTTTCCGAAAGGACTGGAAAGACTTACTTGAAAATGAAGTTGCCTCACAAACCAATATGTCAGTAACCTTCCCAGGAGTAATCCGTGCCTGGCATAGACATATGCGCGGGCAAACAGACTACTTCGTTGTCTTAAAAGGCGCCATGAAGATCTGCGCCTATGATGATAAAACCAAGGAGTTAACTGAAATAATATCCAGTAGTCAAAGCCTGCAAATAGTACGCATGCCAGGCCATTATTGGCACGGGTTTAAAGCAATAGGCAACGAACAAGTCATGCTGCTATACTTTACAACTAATCTGTATGATCCATCAAACCCCGATGAGGAACGTAGAGCTTGGAACGATTCAACTCTTATTCCCAAATCCATAAACAGTAACAAAGATGATCCACGTGTCGGCAAATCCTGGGACTGGAACTTCCCACAACATAAGTGATGCATATGAAGCTCCTCGTAACAGGTGGATTAGGTTTCATCGGAAGTAACTTCTGTAAATATATACTCGCAAACTACCCCGACTGGGAAATAGTAAATGTAGATAAAATGGGCATAGGTGCTAACCCCGCAAGTTTAATAGATCTTGAAAATAATCCCCGCTATCAATTCGTAAAAGGAGATATCTGTAATCCCCAGCTAATGCATAAACTCATCACTCACGCAGACGCAGTTGTAAACATAGCAGCCGAAACCCACGTAGACAGAAGCATAACTGACCCCTACACATTTCTACAAAATAACGTCATTGGAACTTACACGATAATTGAAGGCATACGAAAACACAATCATCGCACTCGATTAGTTCAAGTCTCAACTGATGAAGTCTACGGCACAGCAACAGAAGGCTCATTCACCGAACAAAGCCCGCTATCTCCATCAAATCCCTACTCTGCCTCAAAAGCAGCCGCAGACATGTTCGTCTTATCATATTGCAGAACTTTCAAGCTAAACGCCTCAATAACCCGATGCACAAATAACTTCGGACCTTACCAAATGCCTGAAAAACTAATCCCCAAAACCATCATCCGCGCCCTAAAAGACCTCTCAGTACCAGTATATGGAACAGGAACAAACATCCGTGACTGGATATACGTACTTGATCACTGCGCAGCCATAGCGACCGTGCTTGAAAAAGGAACTGCGGGAGAAATCTACAATGTTTCAGCGAATAATGAAATCACAAACCTAGACATAGTCAAAAAAATACTTACTCTGCTACAAAAACCCGAAACATCCATCGCTTTTGTAGAAGATCGCCCAGGGCACGACACAAGATACAGTTTAGACTCATCAAAACTAACAACAAAACTGGGCTGGAAACCAAAATTCGTTTTCCAAGAAGCATTACAATCTACAGTTAAATGGTATGTAGAAAACCAAAAATGGTGGAGTCCCTTCGCAACTAAATCTGTTTTACATCAAACCCCTTGGAAAACAAGTGGTAATAAATGAAATTACTAGTCACTGGCGCAAGCGGATTATATGGATCTAAACTAGCTCAGATAGCCACAGAAAAACAACATCAAATCTACTCTTTACACAGTCAGCATTCAGTCACTTTTGGGATTCCAATTCAGGCGGATATCACCAATAAGTCTCAGATTGAATCCGTTTTTAGGGAAACCACTCCTGAAGTGGTCATCCATGCTGCTAGCTTAACTGATGTAGATAAATGCGAAACAAACCGAGAACTCGCATGGAAAATAAACGTCGACGGTACAGGCAACATTGCACAAGCAGCAAAACAAATAAACTCTTTTGTTTTATACATTTCAACCGACTACGTTTTTGATGGCGAAAAAGGTAACTATGTAGAAACTGACTTGCCCTCCCCCATTAATTACTACGGTTACACAAAATTAAAAGCTGAAGAACAAATCAAAAAAACCCTAAGCGAATATTGCATTGCCCGAACCAGCGTTATCTATGGATCAACACCTGCAGCAGGTAAAATCAATTTTGCACTCTGGCTACTAAACAAACTAAAAAATAAAGAACCGACCAAAGTATTTACTGATCAATGGAACTCGCCTACGTTAAATACAAATCTAGCAAGGATGACTATGGAAATAATCGAGCGCAAAGTCTCAGGTCTTTTCCATATCTCAGGAGCTACTCGCATAAGCAGATATGACTATGCTAATTTCCTCGCAAAAACATTCAACTTAGATAATAATCTAATAATTCCCGTGTCATCAAAGGACCTCTCTTTTCCAGCAAAACGACCCAAAGACTCTTCTCTAAAAACTATAAAAGCACAACAAACACTAAAAAATAAACCTCTCCCGATCGAAAAGGCACTAGAACAATTTAAGGCAGAATATCAGCTTCGATAAACCTTTTTTTAATAAAAAATGGAGGCACTATTTGAAGTGCTTCTTTATATCCTCCAGCGATAAAACTGCAACGTTGTTATCCTTGAGTGCTTTTTCTGCTTTTTCTGCTTCGCTAAGCCTTAGAATCAAAGCAAACTTGTCATCGTAATGTACCGCCGAAGAATATGCATATTCAATGTTTAGGCTATGCTCACCGATGATTTTTGTTATTTTAGAAATACTATTTTCCTTAGTTATCAAAATCGCAGTCGCTTCGGTATTCTTTTTCGCTTTAGCCAAATTAAACTCTGCATCCTCTAGCAAATGTGCCGCAACTTCTGGTTTTTCAGTAATCATCCGAACTACGCCAAATTCGCCGGCTTCAGCAATTGACAAAGCAAAGATTCTGATGTTTGCCTTTTCTAAATGAGACATCAATTCCGAAAGTGATCCAGGTCTATTATCAAGAAAAACACCAACTTGTGTTACAGGCATTAAAGTCACCAGCTTTACTTTGATTTAAACGCTATTTATATTTTCACTTTCAAATGTATTAAAAGAAAAAGGAGAAGGGTATCTTGCATGTTTCATTTCTAAAAAAGGAAATTTGGAAATTATTGATTGTATTATTGCTATCTTTTTCTGTTCTCACGCCTCGCTTCCATTACCTGCAGCTCTAAAGTGAGGTCCTCAATTTCTCTTTTCATTTTTTCAATTTGTTTTTCTTCTATTTCTTCATTGGCGCCGAATAATATCTTAGCCATCATTGACAAGATTATCACCTCGCACCTGTGCTCAACTTCAATTTATGTTATATTAATAAACAATATGCAAAATTTATCTAACGATATCAATTGAAGTACAAAAATACACAAATATAAAAAAATGGGCCAAAATGCGATTTAATTAATTCTACACCAAACCAAAAATTAATCCACTCAAACAAGAAAAACGAATTCAAATTCAAGTATCTATAAACATATATATTTTCACTTACTGTATATTCAAAAGTCCAGCTCTGGAGATCTTTGCTTGCTAAAATGCATGGAAGTAACAAAGTCATTCGGAGGACTTCAAGCACTTAAGAAAGTTGACCTATTTGTCAACGAAAACGAAATCATAGGTCTTGTAGGCCCAAATGGCTCTGGAAAATCAACGATGCTTAACCTCATAAGTGGCGTATACAAGCCAGATGATGGCAAAATATTGTTTTTTGGTGAAGACATATCAAAAAAGCCATCTTACCAAATTTGCGCGCAGGGTATAACAAAAACCTCCCAGACAGTTCAATCATTTCCTGAAATGACTGCTCTTGAAAACGTGCTCACTGGGGTTCTATTCGCAGAAAAAAAATCAGATAAAAAAACCTCCGCCTCTGACCGAGCTAAAGAACTGTTAGACTTTGTCGGTTTACCAAAGCAAAAATTTAATCTTCCAGCAAAAAACTTGAACGTAATCGAGTTACGTCGTATTCAATTGGCAAGAGCCATTTCCACACGCCCAAAAATGCTTCTGCTTGATGAACTTCTAACTGGTCTAACTCCAAAAGAAAGTGACGAAGCAATTGAACTAGTTAAACTCATCAACAAACAAGGCGTAACTATCCTCATGGTAGAACACATAATGAGAATAATTATGGGCTTATGCAGCCGAGTAGTTGTTCTTAATCATGGAGAAAAAATCTGTGAAGGCAAACCCGGAGAAGTGTGCAACGATAAAGAAGTTGTAAAAATATATCTAGGCAAAAAATACTCGCTGGATGAGGATTAAAAATGCTGAAACTAGAGAAAGTATCTGCAGGGTATGGATTAGTACAAATTCTCTGGGATGTTTCTTTTCATATCAAACAGAAAGAAATCGTAACTATAATCGGTCCAAACGGCGCAGGAAAAACCACATTAGTAAAAACAATCGCGGGGATAATCCCAGCAAAAAGTGGCACCATCCATTTCAAAAACGAATCCATCGAAAAACTACGACCATTCGAAATCGTAAAAAAAGGTTTAACTATGATTCCTGAAGGCCGAGAAATTTTCCCAAAAATGACTGTAGAAGAAAATCTCCTACTAGGCGCTTACATAATAAACGACAAAAGCAAAGTAAAAGACACAAAAGAACGTGTCTACCAAATTTTCCCTGTTCTTAAGAAAAAAGAAAAAGCTCTAGCACAAACATTAAGCGGTGGCGAACAGCAGATGCTTGTTATCTGTCGAAGCCTAATGTCCAATCCAGAGCTTCTAATACTAGATGAACCCTCACTCGGGCTAGCCCCTATAGTGGTAGAGAAGGTATTAGATACAGTAGCAAAAATAAATGAAGACGGCGTCACTATCCTTTTAGTCGAGCAGAATATTCGCGATTCATTAGCCATTGCCCACCGTGGATATGTGCTAGAAAAAGGCAAAATTATTTTAGAAGGTGAGGGCAGACAACTTCTCAACAGTAGTCATATCAAAGAAGTCTATTTGGGTCTATAACTGGGGAAATCTGAAATGAAAGATAACAGATACTGGAATAAACCAATAGAAACAATGCCGAGAAAAAAAATCCGTGAACTCCAATTAAAAAAATTAAAAGAACAAGTCAAACATTGTTATGATCATTCTCCATTTTATAGACGAAAATTCAAAGCGGCTAACTTATCCCCTGAAAGTATCAAGACCCTAGACGACATACAGAAAATCCCCTACACAGTAAAAGCCGATTTACGCGACAACTACCCCTTAGGATTAGTTGCTGTCGACTCAGCAGAAATAGTAGAAATCCATGCCTCCAGCGGAACCACAGGGAACCCTATAATCGGGGCCTACACAAAAAGTGACATGGAAGCCTGGCAAGAAATGATGGCTCGTTCCATCTACACCACTGGAGGAAGAAAAGAGGATGTGATTCACATATCCTACGGCTACGGCTTATTCACAGGCGGCTTAGGAGTCCATTATGGCGCGCAAAAAATAGGTGCAGAAATAGTTCCCGCGAGCAGTGGTATGACTCAAAGACAAATTAAACTCATGAAAGATCTCGGCGTAACTATACTATGCTGTACCCCCAGCTTTGCAGTATACCTTGCTGAAACTATGCTTTCAGAAGGCGTTAACCCCAAAAAGGACCTTAAACTTCGTCTTGGTCTCTTTGGCGCCGAACCATGGTCGGAAAGAATACGTGAACGCATAAACGCAGCTCTTGGTATAGACGCCTTTGACATTTATGGTCTAACTGAATTATGCGGACCAGGAGTCGCAATAGAATGCCCCGAACATAAGGGTCTACACGTCTGGGAAGATCACTTCATTCTAGAAACAATCAACCCGGAAACCGGAGAAGTCTTACCTGACGGCGAAGAAGGTGAACTTGTCTTCACACCTCTCTCAAAAGTAGGTCTTCCCCTCCTAAGATACCGAACCCGGGATCTTTCAATAGTAGAAACCGACATGTGTCCATGTATGCGAACTCACTCGCGAATTATGCGAGTTAGCGCCAGATCAGACGACATGCTAAAAATCCGCGGCGTCAACGTTTTTCCCTCCCAAATCGAATACGTAATAATGGGCTTTCGAGAACTAGCAACTCAATACCAAATATTTGTAGACCGCCCAGACGCATTAGATACCTTCTCAATAAAGGTTGAACTAACCGAGCAGGCCGGCCAAGACAAACAATTAGACCTAACTGCGTTCAAAAGAAAAATCCAAACCAAAATAAACAACGTAACTGGTCTTAATCCCGATATTGAAATAGTCAAATTCGGCGAAATTCCAAGAACAGAAGGAAAAGCTAAACACGTCTTTGATAATCGTTTAGGCAAAATCTAAAGGATACTTACTCAAAATGGCTCCAAAGATAGCAGTTGATAAACCCAACAGTTTTTTACTACTTAACGGAGATGAGGCTGTCGCCCGAGGTGCAATTGAAGCAGGCGTAAAAGTAGCCGCCTCATATCCTGGAACTCCCGCTACTGAAATTCTAGATACCCTAGCTGAGGCAGCAAAAACCTGCGGCATTTACGCTGAATGGAGCATAAACGAAATCGTCGCTGTAGAAGTAGCCGTCGGCGCCTCAATGACTGGAGTACGCTCTATAGTCTCCATGAAACATGTAGGCTTAAATGTAGCTGCTGACGCCGTCATGACTTTAGCTTACACAGGCGTCCTAGGGGGAATGGTAATCGCAGTAAGTGATGATCCAGCCATGCACAGTAGCCAAAACGAGCAAGACACCCGATTTTTTGCCGTTCACGCTAATATCCCTCTACTAGACGCAGGTAGTCCCCAAGAAGCCTATGAAATGACCAGAGAAGCCTTCCAGATTAGTGAGGATCTTAAACTACCAGTAATTATTCGTTTAACCACGCGTGTTGCCCACGGAAAGGCACGTGTCCAAATAAAAGAACTTCAACAAATGAACCGTAAAGCCGAATTCGACAAAGATGGCTCTAAATGGGTAATGGTTCCCCAAAATGCTCTACGGCAACACAGAATACTAAAAGGCCGACTTGAACAAGCGAAAAAACAAGTAAACGGATCAAAATTCAACATAATTGAAGATAACAAAAAAGAAATCGGCATAATAGGTAGCGGAATCGGATACTACCATGCTAGGTCCATATTGGATACTAACCAGTTTTCTTGGTTAAAACTTGGCTTTGTACATCCATTTCCCCGTGAATTAATCCAAAATTTTGCCTCTGAAGTCAAAAAAGTAATAGTGATTGAAGAACTACGACCTTACATCGAAGATAACCTACGCGGATTAAATGTAGAAATATTAGGCAAAGATCAACTCGGCCTAGAAGAAATAGGCGAATTCAATCCTGATTTGATCCGTGCAAGCTTTGCAAAATTAGGTTATTGTGAACCAGCCGAATCACAACAAGAATACGAACTGCCCCCGCGACCTCCTGTGCTCTGCCCAGGCTGTACACATCGTGCCTTCTATTACGCTCTTAACACCGCCAACCAATTCGTTAGCTGTGACACAGCTAAATGCGTAGGTTGCGACATATGCGAACTCGCTTGCTCATGGGAAAAAGAAAAAACCTTCAACCCAACAAAATCACGTATCCGAACTATACGATTAAACCAAATTTCAAACATGGCTTTAACCTGCCGACTCTGTAATGATGCTCCCTGCGTAGCCGCTTGCCCCAAAAGCGCAATAACACAATCACCTGAAACCCGAGCAATAACTGTTGACGAAACCAAATGCGACGGATGCGGTTGGTGCGTAGAATCCTGCCAATATGGCGCAATAACTTTGCACCCAATTAAACGGAAAGCCTTCGTCTGCGATACATGTAACGGCGAACCTAAATGCATCCAAATGTGCCCTGAAGGCGCCTTAAAATTTGAAGGAAAATCCAACGACAAAATTGTAACAGGCGACATCGGATGCTACACTTTAGGCTTTCTAGCCCCCTTGAACACGATCCAAACGTGCCTATGCATGGGCGCAGGAATATCACAGGCAGCAGGCATGGTACACGCAGGAGTAAAAGACAAAGTATTTGCGGTAATAGGTGACTCAACTTTCTTCCACGGCGGCATGCCAGGTTTGCTAAATATAGCCTACAATAAAGCTAACGTATGCATAATAATTTTAGACAATCGAATCACGGCCATGACTGGGCATCAACCCACCCCCGAATCAGGGAAAACAGCTATGGGTGAAGATGCAAAAATAATAAACATAGAAGCAATCGCAAAAAGTCTAGGAATAGACCAAGTCAAAGTTGTAGACCCCTATGACTTAAAACAAACCAGCCGCGCAATACGCGAAATTATGGATTATAATGGTCCTAGCGTAATTATTTCGTTACGATCTTGCCCCTTGCGAAGCGAAAAAGGACCTCCAAGGCAAGTCCAAGACAACTGCAACGGTTGTGGTATGTGCACTACCAGTTTAGGTTGCCCAGCAATATCTATGAATGGAAAACGCGCCGAAATCGATCCAACACTCTGTCACGGGTGCGGGGTCTGCGAACAAGTATGCGTATTTAACGCCATAAGGAGCACTTAAAAAATGAAGCTAGATATCGTATTTACTGGCGTAGGAGGTCAAGGCGTAGTAGTGCTTAGCGACATCTTTTGTGAAGCAGCATTACTAGATGGATATGATGTAGCAAAAGCCGAAATTCACGGAATGGCCCAAAGAGGAGGCTCAATAAGTGCGTTCGTACGAATCGGCGACCAAGTCGTTAGTCCTCTTATTGAAAAAGGTAAAAGCGATATAATTATGGGGTTTGAAATTCTGGAAACCGCAAGAGCCCTCACAATGCTAAAACCAAAAGGCACCGTTATCTTCAACAAAAAATACATTCCCCCAACAAGTATACAAAAAGCAACAGCAAAACCTCTCGAAGTCGATGAACTAATAGCATTAATTAAAAAGAAAGCAGAATCAGTCTACGCAGTTGATGGAACTAGCATCGCGCAAAACATAGGCAATATGTTAGTAGTTAACACGGTTCTATTAGGTGCCATTTCAGCTTTGCCAGAAAATCCCATATCTCAAGAATCTTTTAAACAAGCAATGGCCAATCGACTTAAAGGTAAATACATTGATTTAAACCTGAAAGCCTTCCAAGAAGGCCGAGAAAGCGTGTTAATAGGTTAATTTTATTAACAAAATGCTTTGATATACAAAGAAATCAAGAGAGGATACCATAATGCAAAAGAAAATACTAGCAGCAATTATAACAATAATAATTATAGTAGTAGCAGCTGTTGCAGTTACGCAGTTTTTACCCCCCTCAGGCTCCGATCCTACATCTGAAGCCCGAAACATCAAAATCGGTCTGGTTGCAGGATACCAAACTGCCATCGGTCAAGACATGGATCGCGCCGCCCGATTAGCAGTTGAAGAAATTAATAACGCAGGTGGAATCTGGGTTTCCGAATGGCATGAATACGCCAACATTACTTTAGTTATCGCTGACACTGAAGATGATTCCTCAGGAAAAGCAGTAACACCCGTCTCTAGAGCAGTAACTGACGACAAAGTAGACCTGCTAATTGGAGGATACAGCAGTTCAGGAACATTAGCAGACGAAATGGTCGCAATCAACAATCGTGTACCGTATATAATAACAGGTGCTTCAAACCAACTAGTAACCCGAAGAGGTCCACAAGGCAACTATGGTGGTCTACCTGTCGGTGACCCGCTTCGAGTTGAAGACGCAGAAGGCATGAGCTATGTCTTCCACTATTGCACAACCACCTACCACTATAGCAAAACAGTTGTTGACTTCTTCGCCCTCCACATGAAACCCCTGCTTGATAGTACTTACCCCACAAGAGAAGGTAGAAACTTTAACCTAGCAATAATATATCGCAATGACGCCTTCGGAAAAGGTGTAGTACAAGCAAGCGAATACTGGATACAAAACGAAAACCTGCCGATAACAGTAGTAACAAAAATCAGCGTTGAACCAACTGAAACTAACTTCAACACTTATCTAACTTCAGCTAAAGCAGATAATCCCGATGCAGTTTACATCGTAGATAACCCAGATAGAACACCCGAAATGGTGAAAGCAGGCCACAACGTAGGCTTAAACAGCGTCTATATCGCAGTAGAAAACAACGAAGACCCAGTTTTCTACACACTTATAGGTCAAAGCGGTGACCGCCAACTCCTAGAATCAAAATTCGCACCATACGCTGAACCTTACCTGCCTCTAATTGGAACATACGTCACAAACTACCAAAACAAATACAATATAGTCCCAGGCATGATGGGCGCTGATACATACGACGCATTCTACATCGCAAAAGACGCAATTGAACGCGCCGGAACGGTAAACAAAGCAGCAGTCAGGACTGCTATAGAAACAACAAATATGGACCAAATGCTCATCTTAACAACAACTGGCAAAATCAATTTCAGCACAGGCGAAGATTATCATGAGATATCCCCAGTAACCTTCATCGAGCAACTAGTTTGGAATCCAAGCCTCGGCGAATGTAGACCCGTAGTAGTATGGGTACCACCAAATGTTACTGGAGTAGGCGCATCAATCAAACAAGCAGATTTTGTTCTGCCAACTGGTTATCAACCAGGATTCACATAAACTCTCTTTTTCTTTTTTCTATTTCTTTTCTTTTGCCTTCGGACCTTGGTACATTTTAAATAGTTAGCCCGCGAATTTAAGAGATAATATCTATCACATAGAGAGTTTGAAGCATGGACATATCTACAATCTTCTCAACACTGTTATGGGGAGTTGCTATTGGTTGTATCTATATCTTGCTTGCAACTGGATTGAACATAATTTTTGGTGTTATGAAACTTGTCAACTTTGCTCATGGGCAACTTCTCATGGTCGGCGCTTTCATTGCCTACTCGGTTACGGTTGCAACCGGCATCAACGCTTATATCGCGATTCTTGTGTCCATGGTTAGCGTAGCAGTACTCGGTATTCTAATAGAAAGATTTACCTTCCGTAGAGTTTTAGGAACCGATAAATTAAATGAAATTTTCATAAGTTTAGGCTTAATATATGTCTTCGAAAACGCTGCCATGCTAATATGGGGCTATAAAAATCAGCAAATTGTTACCCCCTTCAATCGTTTAACCCTCGACTTTTATGGATTATCCATCCCCTATGACCTAATAGCGGCATTAGTTATTGCAGTCACAATGCTGGCTTCCATAACATTCATAATTCAAAAAACCAAAATCGGATTAGCTATGCGGGCAACAAGTCAAAAACGCGAACCCGCCATGCTTATGGGAATAAACATCGATAAAATATACCTCATAACTTTCGCAATAGGCGCGGCACTAGCCGGTGTAGCAGGAGCGCTTTTTGGCATAATATATCCCTTTAGCTATAAATCTGGGTCAATGCCCACCATTAAAGCATTCTCTATTATAATACTAGGCGGATTAGGAAGCATCCGTGGTGCTATTGTAGGTGGTCTTCTGTACGGCATTACCGAACAGTTGGCAGTATTATTCTTAGGGGGTATATGGGGCAATGCGATAGCATTTGTCCTGCTCATAA
The DNA here is from genome assembly GCA_964636425.1 of uncultured Candidatus Bathyarchaeia archaeon. Classification (GTDB taxonomy): domain Archaea; phylum Thermoproteota; class Bathyarchaeia; order Bathyarchaeales; family Bathycorpusculaceae; genus JADGNF01. The sequence continues at coordinate 61,530 of CAZWRU010000004.1, read as the reverse complement.
TTGTGCTTGTAATACGACCAACAGGACTTTTTGGAGAAAAAGGTGAATAAAATGTTGACAAGCAACGATATCACTAAATTACTTCAATCCAAAAGGTTCTACATTATCCTAGTAGCATTAATTCTAGCTACTATACTTCCAGTATTCTGGAATAGTCCATATGCCATCGATGTTTTAACCTTAATAGTAATTTTTACAATTTACGCGTCAAGCTGGAACCTGCTTGCATACTCCGGACAGGGCTCGCTAGGGCACGCGGCATTTCTAGGCATAGGAGGATTTGCCTCTGGGCTCATCGCGGTAGCACTAAATATCCCCCCAATCATCACCATCCTAATAGGCGGTCTATTCTCAGCCACAATCGGCCTGCTAATTGGACTAGTTTGTGTCCGCCTAAAAGCTTGGTTCTTGGCCATGGTTACATTTGGTTTCTCAGTAATTATAGAAAGCATCTTCAAACAATTCGACTCGATTACTCATGCGGTTGACGGATTCGCACCCCCAATTTTAGCTCCCAGAGGTCTTCCGTTTTACTTTATAGCTTTCGCCATAGCAGTAATTTCTATACTAATAATTTACCTCACTATGAAATCCAAATGGGGTTTAGCCTTCAAAGCTATTCACGAGAACGAATCTGAAGCCCGCATGACTGGCATCAACACTGCAAAATACAAACTACTTGCATTCGTCATCAGCACCTTCTTCGCTGGCTTAGCGGGATCCCTTTACGCATATTCACTAAACTATGTTGATACTTCATTTTTCTCAGCAGAAAACTCTTTCTTACCATTGATGATGTGCGTCATCGGCGGATTAGGCACAATAGAAGGCCCAATAATCGGAGCAATTATTCTTCAATCCATTAACAACCTCTTATCTTTACCATCAGTCAACGATTTCCTACAAAGTACTGTTGGTTCCTTCTTCCCAAACGTCAGCAACGTAGCGCCTCCTCTTCGTTTTCTAACAATAGGAATTTTCTTAATCTTGATTGTAATTTTTTCACCCAAAGGATTTTCTGATATCCTTAGAAAAATCTTCCGAAGTATCCAAATCAGGTTTAAGGGTGGACAAAAACCATGAAAGGAACAGACTTCTTTAGAGAACTCTTAGGAATAGAACTTATGGAAGTTAAAGATGGCTACGCAAAATTGATTATGAAAATAAAGAAAGCGCACACAAACGGTTTAGATGTTACCCACGGCGGAGTAATTTTTTCTCTTGCAGATTGCGCTTTTGCAGAAGCAGTCAACTTCAATAACGTTGCTGTTGCCGTTCAAGTTAGCATAAATTTTCTTAGACCCAGCAAAGAAGGCGATATATTAACAGCAGAAGCCCTACGTGTATCAGAAGGAAAAACCTTTGGTCTATACCAAGTAACGGTCAAAAAGGATGAAAAACTAATAGCTTCCTTCTCTGGACTAGCCTACAAACAATAATCAATCAATTATCTGGTAACATAGCTCAAAAAACAATCAAACCAAAAATAAAAAATATAATCCATAGCTTCCGAAGTAAAAAATTCAGTTTATTGGGAAAATTATTATACTTAGAATAAACTTGCTAATCATATAATAGGGGGAAAAAGAAGTCAAATCAAAGCTTTCAATTGCAAAATTCGGCGGAAGCTTACTAGATGTTGAAGGAAAAGGCATCCCAAAAATTCTAAAAAATATTCGAGAACTAAAAACAACTGATTCCATAGGACCAATCACGGTTTTCTCTGCGCCCACTGGATGCACCGACGAACTCATACGTATAGGTGAGCAATGTGCGCATCAAAATAGAGCATCAGTGGATGCAATTTTCGAAATATACGAAAACCTGGCTTCTTTTTACGTTAAAGATAGCTGTTTAGAAAAGACAAAAGCTGAATTGGCTTTTTTTAAAACCGAAACTGAAGAAGCCCTGGACCGCGTAAAAAGAAGATTCAGCGGAAGCGTGAAAGCCAAGGTTCTTACCTATGGAGGAGAACTCCCCACTTCAGCGTTAATGCACTTCATAATGCAAAGTAACAAAATTGAAAGCACTTACGTTTCTCCATGTAATTGGCCAATAATTACAGATGATGACTTCGAAGATGCAGAACCCAATATCGAACAAAGTAAAAAACGAATTAACATATTACTAAAGCCTCTAAAAGAGGGGAAAGTAATCTCCATGGGAGGCTTCTTCGGCACAACATCCGACGGTCTAGAAACAGTTCTAGGCAGAGGTGGATCAGACCTATCCGCAGTCTTCACATCATGCATATTAAACGATGAATATACAACAAAAACTCTCCTCTACAAGGACGTGCCCGTCCAAAGCGCAGATCCAAAAGTCGTTAAAGGCCAAAAAACAGATCATGTTGCAACATTAACCTACAACGAAGCTCACATAGCCTCGATGATGGGTATGAAAATCGTACAAAACTCCGCCATATCCTTAGCCAGAAAATTCTCCATCCCCCTCCAAATAGTCCCCATCAATAATCCAAAAAACTACTCCACGATTCAATCCAAAAACACTGACATAAAAATCGTCAAATGCTTAACTGGTAAAACAGACTGTGCAATTCTGACAATGCACGACGAAAAAAGTCGCTCCTTAGATGACTCCCTACGAATTTGGGAACGACGAAACGACTTCATCGACCTAGGAGCAGAAACTTTGGAAACTGGCGAAAGAATACGCGATTTTCTATTTCTCGACTCAGAATTCCTCAGAAAAAACGAAGAAAAACTCAAAGCATTCGATCAAGACTTAGCAGTAGAATATGGCTTAGGCGTAGTTACGCTGATAGGCGATAGAATGAAGGATTCACACGGAGTAGCTTCAACGGCAATCAGCTCCATTCAAGGCTGGAACATCAAACGTGGCATCTTCGCACCACATACCTCACAAATCATAATAGTCGTTGAAGAAAAAAACGTCAAATCCGCAGTTGCAGCAATCCACTTAAAAATGGCTGAACTAAACAAACTTCACACTGAACCCGAAATAATTAAGAAAAAAAATTAATCTTAAATCTAACAATAAAAAATGAACAAACGGTTTGACCAAACTTTTAGGGTTAAGTCAAACCTACATTCTTCTTAGCATTTTAGGCAATAGTTTTTTATGCCTTTTTTTAATTTATTGTTCTTCTGTTGCAATAACCTCGCTGCAATAGGGGCAAGTGCTGACCATTTTTGGCTTTCCTTCGACCAAATTAAGCATCATCACTGGTTTGCTGAATACTCTCTTGCAAGCAGGGCAAGTTGTATCAAAAACTTTTCGTTTAGATGTTTTCTCAACTGAGGAATTCTTGTCTTCGGTATTGCCTGGGTTTTTCAAATTTTTATTATTTTCACCCTTAAAATTAGAAGAATGCCACATGTTTAGAAAACTCAACACTAAGACAGCTCCGCTAACAGCTGTTGATAAAAGTAAACAAGCGAAAAACAGTTTTGTGTATAAGGAATAAGCATCATACCACTCTGGGCTAAATTGCAGTCCAAATTTGTAAAGATCAACATTAACTATCGTATCTATACTAGTATACAGGACCATAGCAATTATTGCGCTAACTATTGAAAGTCCAAATGCAAGACGAGTAAGCCATTGATTACGGCCCAGTTCAGCTATTTTTTTTAGGGACATATATATTACCCAATTAGAATGATGAGTTCTAAACAAAAAGCATTATGAACATACAATACTAACTCATAATCAGAAGTACACTACTAAAACTTGTAACTTAAAGGTAAAATATCCATGGATTCCACCACAAAACAAATAGCTAAACAGCGTATACAAGTCCTATTCCAACAGGCGCGAGACATTCACAAAATAGATCCCCATTTAGCTCAGCGTAATATTGAGACCGTAAGAAAAATTGCCATGTCCGCAAGATTAAGTCTTCCCAAAGTGTATGCTCGTCAAATTTGCAAAAAATGTAATTCACTCTTAGTACCTGGGGAAAGTAGTCGAGTACGCATAAAATCAAAAAGGGAACCTCATGTTGTGGTTACCTGCCTAAAGTGTGGCAATAAAACACGTACCCCAATAAGAATAAAGAAACTGGAGAAAAAAGAAATTGAGTAAAATAACAACAAAAATGAAGCGTCATGTTAGACATGAACTTAAAGAAGAGGGCCCAACCATATGGGTCGGTAAAGAAGGTTTAACTCCTGGAGTGGCAACTCAAGTTGAAAATCAACTCCAAAGAACCAAAATGGTAAAGATCCGCATCCTTAAAAGCGCCCTAGCAGAAGACACCGCTAAAGACATTGCAACCCGAACAGCAGAACAAGTCGGTGCCGCTCTTGTAGAAGTCAGAGGTCATGTTTTCATAATTTTCCGCAAACGAAAAAAACAAACAGCAAAAGAGCCCACCAAGAAATAACCCCTCTTTTCCCTCCGCTCCTTTGACCCCTTATTACTCTTGATTCATTTCAATACTGTCAAAGAAACTGTGTTTATACCGTAAAAGGAAAAAATCTTTGCCCAGAGAATATTTATATTAGGCTATATTGTTTTACTGCAAGGAATAGCTGAAAGGGATATAGAATTGACAACTCCTCATGATGTTCCAGCATCAAAGTTCATCGAAAAACTAGCTAAGTACATAAAAGAGAATGTTGAGGAAGTCCAACCTCCAACATGGGCAGCAGTAGCTAAAACAGGTTCACATGTTGAAAAGACCCCTCAAGACCCTGATTGGTGGTATACCCGTGGGGCCTCTTTACTTAGAAAAGTCTACATACACGGACCAATAGGTCTAGAAAGCCTCCGTTCAGATTACGGCGGAAGAAAAGGATTCCATGTTTCTCCAAATCACGCATCTAAATCAGGCGGAAGTAACATTCGAAAAATCCTTCAACAACTCGAAACCGCAGGTCTTGTTCAAACTACTCGACCCAAAGGCAGAATAATGTCTCCTAAAGGCCGAAAGTTGCTACAAGAAATAAGCGAAGATTTGCAAAAAGAATTAGTGAAGGTTAATCCTGAACTTAGAAAGTATCAAGGCGAATAGTAATGTCCGATGAAGAGCTGGATGCAATACGCAGAAGAAAACTCTCCGCTCTACAACATCGTGCTTCAGATGAGCAAAGGCAAAGTGAGCAAGAACAACAAATCGAAGCTCAAAAGCAAGCTCTGCTTAAACAAATCCTATCACCTGAAGCGAGACAACGACTTACTAACCTCAAAATGGTTAAACCAGAATTTACAGATCAGTTGGAGCTTCAACTGATTCAGTTGGCGCAGGTAGGTAAAATTCCTCTTCCTCTATCCGATGTTCAACTGAAACAAATCTTAATCCAACTGCAATCTCGAAAGCGAGAAACAAAAATAACAAGGATATGAAAAATATATGGCGCGAATTAAACCCGCAGCAAAAAAACGAAGGCTAGCTAAAGCCGGCAAAGAGACTTCCTCTGTTCCAACATGGGTGATTGCCCGAACAGACGGTAAAGTCAGGACTAATCCTAAACGCCGAAGAAACTGGAGAACCAGGAAAATAAAGGCATAGGAGAATTCACAACATGATAAATGAGGCTAAAAAAGAAATTGAAATGTCTGAAGATGCGGCAGAAGAAGAACTGGCTCAATTAGTAGATGCCCCGTCAGCGACTGAAACTCCGCAAGAAGAAACTTCAGCGCAAGCTCCAGTAGCACCAGCAGAAGCTAAACCGCGTAAAAAGAAAGAAGATGCCGAAGACGTAGTTGAAGAAAAAACCTACACAATACCTTTAGGTAAAGCACTAATTATGCCCCCTCGCAAACGTGCTCCACGTGCAATGCATATGATTCGAGCATATGTAGTTAAACACATGAAAATACCCAGTCGTGCTGAAGAAGAAGACGAAGATGCTCCAAAAGTTACAATAACTAACGAATTGAACGAGCGCGTCTGGGGTAGAGGTATCGAAAAACCTCCCCGAAAAGTCCGCGTACGTGCAACAAAAGACAAAGAGGGCAATGTTACTATACACTTGGCTGAAGGAGAATAACCTCCTTGGCTGTTTATTTAACTAGCATAATTGGTAGCCCTAGCATTGGCGTATATTCTTTAGCAACCGAAAATTTTGTAATTATCCCTAAAATGGTGCCGGAAGAGAAAGCTGAAAAAACAGCTGAATGGCTTAAAGCTCCATTAATTCACACAACAATCGGCGGATCTTTACTTGTAGGCGCACTTGCTTGTGCTAACTCTAATGGAATTATTCTTTCACCTTTTGTCCGACAAGAAGAACTTGACTCGATCAAGGCATCCTCTTTTGACGGAACAATTAAAGTCATGGAAAGCCGAAAAACAGCATTTGGAAACCTAGTATTAGCAAACGACAAAGGCGCAATAGTCGATCCTCGGATGAAAGAACACATAATGAAACAAGTCTCTGATGCATTAGGTGTCGAGGTAGTGCCAGGTACAATCGCAGGCTTAACCTACATAGGCTCTTTGGCGGTAGCAACCAACAAAGGCGTATTAGCTCATCCGCAGCTAAAAGAAGAAGAAAAGAAAGTGTTAGAATCTGTCCTTAAAGTACCAGTAGATGTGGGTTCTATAAACTGCGGCATACCCTACGTTGGAACAGGTTTAATTGCAAATAGTCATGGTGCTGTTGCTGGATCTATGACAACTGGACCCGAGATGTTTATAATTGGGAATGCACTGGATGTTGTGCAGGAAGTTGAGTAAATGAAGGTTTTCAAAGTAACAGGCAAGATTTACAAGCCGAACCTAAAGACTGAATTCACTAAAGAACTGATAGCGGATAAGCCTGAACACGCTGAAGAACGCGTCTACGCTGAAGTTGGTAGTAGACATCGAGTTAAAAGGTGCCACATGAAAGTGACTTCGGTCGAAGAAATCAAGCCTGAAGATATAGTTAATCCAATACTAAAGAAACTTGTCGTCGGGGAATAAACTCTTGGCAACTGTTAGCCCAGACGAACAAGCAATACGTAAGTTAAGCATGGAACTACGTTATTATGAACAAACAGGCGAAGCTTTACAGCAGCGCCTAACCATGATGAACGCGGCATTAACCGATTTAACATACGCAAACTTTACACTTGATTCTCTAGAGAAAGAAAAAGAAAACGCTGAAATGATGGTCCCCATAGGCGGTAGCAGCTACATAAACGTCAAATTAGCAAATCCTGATATAGTATTAGTCGGAATGGGCTCAGGAGTTTCAGTAGAAAAAACTCTACCTGAAGCTAAAGACATAATTAAGCAACGGTTAGACGAGTTGGAGAAGACGCGGGTTCAGGCTCAACAACAGCTTTCACAAATTGTTGAGCGAATAAATCAAGGCCGCGCCCAAATGGAAAGTTTACTCGCCGGGATAAAGCAAGGACAGCAGTAAGCAATGTTTGATAAGCTCAAGTCAGGGTTCAAAGGTCTAGTAACAAAAGTAACCACTACTGAGCTCAAACCTGAAAATATGCGTCCTCTTCTTTCAGATTTTAAAATGACTTTAGCCGAAAATGATGTTGCATTCCCAGTCGCTGATAAAGTCTGTGATGAACTAGAAAAGCGACTCACGGGTGTGCAAGTTAAAAGGCTCGAAGATCGAAAAAAAATAATCGAGGATTCCCTCCGCCAAATTCTTCTCGAAGTAATGCAAACTGATAAAAAAATAGATATTCTAAAGATAGCTGAAGAAAAGCGCAATCAGAAAGAACCCCTAATACTGCTCTTTGTGGGAATCAACGGCACTGGAAAAACTACAAGTATTGCCAAAGTTGCCCAATTCTTTAAAGACAAAAAATATACTGTTGTTCTTGCAGGCAGTGACACCTATCGTGCAGGCTCAATAGAGCAACTAGATGAACACGCAAAACGTCTGAATTTGAAAATGATTAAACATCAATATGGTGCAGATCCTGCAGCTGTAGCCTATGATGCTATTAGTCACGCAAAAGCTCACGGCATAAGCATAGTCCTTATCGACACAGCAGGACGTATGCAAACGAACCAGAATCTCATGAATGAATTATCCAAAGTTAAGCGTGTAGTAAAACCCGACCTGACTATTCTAACTGTGGATTCGTTAGCTGGAAACGATGCAGTAATCCAAGCAGAAGAATTTCATAAATGTGTAGGTATAGATGCAACTATATTAACAAAGGTAGATGCAGATGTAAAAGGCGGCGCTTCACTTAGCGTAACCTACATTACCCAAAAACCCATCCTCTTCATAGGTGTAGGACAGACTTACCGAGACATCGAAGTGTTCAACCCTGAAAAATTCGTAAATATGATACTAAGATAATCTCAGGGCTTTCAATATTTTCCGATTCCTTATTGGTTTATTTTCCACATAAAAGGCAAACTAGATGACTTCTTATTTAAGTAAATACTATTTAGTTGTGGGTGATTTATTTGAGTCTTATAAAATTACCAAAAATGACAAAGCAAGAAATTGATGATTTAATAAACGAACAAATACTATGTCGAATTGCTTTTGGAGGAAAATTAGCTCCCCATATCGCTCCATTCCAATATATCTTCAAGAAAAATCATCTGTATTTTCACTTTAGTGATTATGGAAAAAAAATTGACCTACTAGAAGAGGGAGTTCCAGTTTGCGTCGAAATAGAAAAATATGCTCCAAATCTTAGTGAATATCAATTTGTCATTTTAACGGGAAAATTACAGGTAGTTACAAACGCAAAGGAAAGAACTGATATTTTAAATATGATGGTAAAATCCGCCCAGACAAGGAATTTATCAGAAAATTTTCTTCACGCACACGGGATATCAAAAAATGATGGTTGGTCAGCTTTAACAGCAGATAAACCCCTTATCATTGTCAAACTAGTAAAAGTTACTAAAATAAACGGATTGAAATCGCCCTGACCTGTACATCAATGCCGAGGACACCTAATGCTTTCTGAGGAACGAATTAAACTTCTTAATTCAAATACAATATCTGACGGCAATTTTGTACTATATTGGATGCAATCTTCTCAACGTGTAGAAGCCAATCTAGCTCTTGAATATGCTATCCTTCAAGCTAACAAATTAGACAAGCCTCTGATAGTCTTTTTTGGTTTTGACAGTTCTTTTCCTGGCGCAAATTTGCGGCACTATTCTTTTATGCTTGAAGGTTTACGGGAAGTAAAAATGCGACTAGAGGCGATGGGAGTCAAGTTACTCGTATGGGATAAATCGCCCCCGAACGGTATAGTAGAGCTTGCACGCACTTCTTGCTTAACGGTTGTGGACAAAGGTTACCTAAAAACACTTAGAACTTGGTATCAATATGCAAAGACGAAATTGGCCTGTCCGTTAATTCAAATTGAAGACAATGTATTTGTACCTGTTGAAGAAGCTTCGCCAAAAGAAGAATACTCCGCAGCTACAATAAGACCGAAAATAGGCCGAAAATACCAACACTTTTTGACTCTCCCCTCTCCAAGTAAACCTAAAAAGAGCTCTCTTGACATCAAAATAGACACTTTAGATTTAGCAGACATCCATACTCTGATTTCAAAATTAAACATCGACAGATCAGTAAATCCAAGCAAATATTTTTTGGGCGGATCCTCTGAAGCTATAACATATCTAGAGTCTTTCGTTAAAGAAAAACTGACAAATTACCCAAATCTAAAAAATGACCCTACAGCTGAAGGCCTTTCAAATTTGAGCCCTTACTTACATTTTGGTCAAATCTCCCCTCTGCAAATCGCTAAGCAAATAATCTCTTCCGATGCATCTGACCTCTCAAAAGAAAATTTTCTTGAGGAATTAATCGTAAGAAGAGAGCTAGCCATAAACTATGTCTATTATAATCCAAACTATGATAGCTTCGACGGTTTACCGAATTGGGCAAAAACAACTCTACTTGCTCATCAAAATGACTCACGTGAATACTTGTATAGTCTTGCGGAGTTAGAAAACGCTCAAACACATGATGCTTACTGGAATGCAGCACAAAACCAAATGCGTCTAACAGGAAAAATGCATGGGTACATGCGAATGTATTGGGGAAAAAAAATACTGCAATGGACCCGTAACCCCAAAGAAGCCTTCAACATAGCCCTTTATCTCAACGACAAATATGAACTAGACGGAAGAGACCCAAACGGGTATACTGGTGTAGCATGGTGCTTCGGTAAGCACGATCGTCCATGGAAAACCCGCGCTATTTTTGGCTCAATTCGATACATGAATGATAAAGGCCTAAAAAGAAAATTTGACGCCGAAGCATATGTAGAAAAAATAAAAAGTTTACAGTAGCATTCTTTTAGGTTTTCCAGTAGTCTTTTTCATCAATATTGGGAATCATGTTCTCTTGCTCTATGAGCAGGTCAGGATACGGTTCAAAGAAAGTCTGTTGCGAAAGATATTCTTCGTTAAAACGGATAATCCACGCTTTTAACACATTCAAAGGCGTACTTAAAGGAAGTTTTCCAGCTTTATACTTTGACACTGTATCCAAAAAGAAGACTTTTTCTTTCTTAGAAAGTTTTTGAGTAAAGTAACCCGCCGCTTTAGTCAGCACATTTTCTTTTGCACCTCGTCGCGGCGGACTTTTGAGAGCTTTCCAAAGATGACTTTGATATTCAGCAATTATTTTTTGGAAAGCTATTCCTTTAGTTTGCGCTACAATTCTACCCATAGAGTGCAACTCAACTTGGCTATACGCAGTAAACAGCAGCTTATTACGTGATTGAAAATCAATCAAATTCTTAAACGACCCAGACTTCTTAACCGCTCGAAAATCTGCTAGCGTATAAAGTTTAGTTAAAAAGTGCTCTTTTATACGGGGATTTAGCAAACGAAGCTCATCCTCAACAGCTAAAACCCCAAACTTGGCAACTACTGCTCCTCCAAAGAATCCGGGAACTTTTCCCAGCGCAGAAACCTTTTCTATACTCGGATAAAATTTTGCATCTTTCATTGCACTACTCGGAGAGCCACTTTTAAGAATAAAGCCATCAACATCTGGTAAAGCATCCAAAAAAGATTCCGCGAATTGATGCATCTTGGATGTAAAATCTAATCCTGTAATAGGCTGAATCAATCTTAACTCTTCACCTTTCTTAACAATGCGGATAGGATTTCGAGGTAACCCTAATCCAATTTCTACTTCAGGACAAACCGGAATAAAATCCACAAAGGGCTTAAGATTTTTCACGAATTCACTGGCAATAATTTTGCCATCCCAACGAACAGGTTCAAATTCAATACATTTACTGACAACAACAATTGGTTTCGTGAAGTCTCTCATAAAATGCACCAATCCGGTAAATAGTAACTCATCAAATTAACTGCAATCGAACAAAAATAGTTTGTCTATATACTACCCTTCTACTCTCTTCTCAAGTTTGTGGAGTGCATTTTGTTTAATCACCCATTTGACATAACAGATTTTTTTCTATCCTGTTTTTAAAAGCTTTCTTGTTTATTCCATAAGTTTTAGGAGTATGGCTTTAGCTGAGTATAGCCTGTTTTCTGCTTGTTCGTAGATTATTGATTTGGGATTTTCTATGGCTTCCGGGCTTATTTCGTATCCTCGATGTATGGGCATATCATGCATTATGTATGCATTACTTTCTTTTAGAAGTTCTTTGTTAATTTGGTAGGGTATCATTTGTTTGATGCGTTTGTCTTTTTCTTCGGCAAAACTGGAATCGGTGAAGAATTCCATATCAATCCAGGTATCTGTGTAAATAAAATCAGCTTCTTTAACTGCTTCTTTTACATTTAAGGTGCTTGTCCATAAGCCGGTTTTTTTCGCAGTTTCTAAAAGTTTATCATCACGTGAGGCTTCGTTAAGAATTGGTGTAACGGTAGTTAATTTTACTCCTGTTTTTGTGCAGCCTTCAATAAGGGAATTGCAGACGTTATTGTGAATACCTATGTACACTAGTTTTACGCCTCTAAGGGCGCCTTTTCGTTCTTTTATAGTTATTAAATCTGCTATGGCTTGACTTGGATGATACATCTCGTCACAGCCATTAATGATTGGTACCCGTGAAGCCTTCATCATTTTCTGCAGGTCAGCATTTCGTAATACCCGCGCCATAATTCCATCGACATTACGTGAGAGATAATGTATTTCATCCCCCAAGTCGGATAAATCAAAGTTCGTGGTTCGCCAGTCTACATATAATGCATGGCCACCAAGCTGTGTCATAGCTACCTCAAATGACACACGTGTACGGGTGCTTGTCTTCTGAAAAATCAGTGCCAAGGACTTGTTTTGTAATGCATTGGCGTATTTTTCAGGATCATGCTTAATCTCTATTCCCTCAGTCACTAAATCATTTAGTTCTTGATTAGACAACTCTTTGAAGTTCATCAAATGCATTAAATTTGACCTTCTCAATAAAATGTTGAATTTCGTACTACGCATTAAGCTTTATGGCAAAGCTTTTTCTGCATAGTATCAAACCATACAATAGATTGTCATGATTCTGCTTGTTGCGTCAAACAAAGACCCTGCCAGTACAAACATATCAAAACAAATCCTTCAACTGTATCCATTCACTAAAACTTCCCAGATATATCAAGGAAATCCTGTTTACTCCGCAATTATCCAAGGCAAGCAAATCACTCATGTACTTCTCGATGATGAAGCCATCAATGCGCAATACCTGCCGGAAGATTTTCCAAATGCTGAGAGCGTTATTTTCATCTCGCGCCATAGCAGCCAAAGTGGAACACCAACTTTAAGCGTACATACCCCTGGAAACTTGGGTGCTGCAGAGTTAGGCGGAGTCTCAAGAGAAGTGTCGGTTTCTCCAGCGCTGGCAATGAAAAATGCTCTCAAGACCCTCCATAGATTAAAAGTGCAGACGAAAGTAGATTATCAGGTTAGCTATGAATGTACGCATCATGGGCCATCTTTGCAGATACCTGCCATGTTTGTTGAGTTAGGCAGTTCTTCTAAGCAATGGGGTGATCAACAAGCTGCCGCAATAGTTGCTCAAGGGGCTATGGAAACAATTGCAAACGCGCAGAATTCTACTCATAAGGTTGCTTTAGGGATAGGTGGTACTCATTACAATCAAAAATTTACTAATATGGCCATCAATGGCGAAGTTGCTTTTGGCCATATGATACCTAAGTATGCAATTCAAGACATAAATCTTGAGATAATAAAACAATGTATAATCCGTACACAAGAAAAAGTTGCTTTGATACTTCTTGATTGGAAGGGAATAAAAAGCGAAGATAAGCCTTCTTTGCTTAAGATCCTCATGGAGACGGGCTTGCCCATCCAAAAGGTCTAACCCAAAGGTAACTTTACTCTTGCTTAAATTGGGCAAGACTTAACTGCTAAAACAGTAAAGATTACAGTAACATTTATTATATCAAAGTGAAATCTTGAGTGTGCGGTTAATATGGGAATACGATCATGGCTATCTCAAGCAGCACGAACGCTAAAATTAGCGTCCAAACCCGATAGGGAAGAGCTATGGCTATCCATAAAAATTAGCGCCCTTGGCTTAGGCGTTGTTGGTTTAATTGGTTTTGTCATTAAACTATTGGCCTCATTACTAATGCCAGCCACTGGTTAATATTAGAAGGTATTTCGCTAATGGAGAAAAAAGAGGAGCAATTTCAAACAAAGATTTTCGCCGTGAAAACTACAACCGGCCAAGAACGTAACGTAGCTAGGCTCCTGGCATCCAAAATTGAAATGACTAAACTTCCAATAAAATCTATTCTAGTTCCAGATACCCTAAAAGGTTACGTTTTCATTGAAGCAGATGGTCCCCACCTCATTGAAGAAGCAATAGCGGGTGTGCGTCATGTGCGATCCAGAATACCTGGATTAGTGAGTTTTGCTGAAATTGAGCGCTATATAATTCGCAAACCAGTAATCGAAGATTTAGGCGAAGATGATGTAGTTGAAGTTACTGGTGGGCCATTCAAAGGTATGCGAGCAAAAATCACTCGTATCGACAAATCTAAAGGCGAAGTCACACTTGAGCTGCTGGAAGCTACCTTCACTTTGCCTATCACAGTTCACTCAGATTACGTGAAGCTAATAGAAAAAGGAAAAAGAAGTGACTAATAATGGTTGAAATGAAAAATGTTGAATTGATTGTAGCCGGCGGACAAGCAACAGCCGGACCACCACTAGGTCCCGCTCTCGGTCCACTAGGTATTAACATCATGGCAGTAGTTAACAAAATAAACGAAGTAACCAAAGATTACGCTGGAATGAAAGTTCCGGTAAAAATCTCTGTTAATACAGAAGATAAATCCTTCGAGGTCACAGTTGGTACCCCAACTGCATCAGCATTAATCGTAGCAGAACTGAAAGTAGAAAAAGGTTCAGGAACACCTAACTCAGCAAAAATCGGCGACCTAAATGTTGAACAAATAGTACGTATTGCCAAAATTAAAAGACCAGAGTTACTAGCTCGAACTCTTAAAGGCGCAACAAAAGAAATCATGGGTACCTGTGTAAGCATGGGTGCGACAGTTGAAGGCAAAGATCCGCGTGAAGTTCAAAAAGAAGTCGACAACGGCAAGTACGATGATATATTCAAGAACAACGAAGAGTAAGCGAATATATTTATAATCCCAAACTAATCCACTTTGAAAGAGGCTTCATAATGCCCTTAGACAAGAAAACCCTATTAGATGCGGTGAAAGAAGCAAAAGAGAAATCTGGGCAGAAGAAATTCAACCAGACAATCGATCTCATAATGAACATTAAAGAAATTGACATGAAAGCTCCAGAAGGTAAAATCCAAGAAGTAGTGGAGCTTCCTCACGCCACAGCGAAGCCAAACAAAATTTGTGCCGTAGCTTCTGGCGAAACAGCACTTAAAGCACGCAGAGCAAATGCAGATAACGTTATCGAGCGAGCAGATCTTGATGATCTAGCAGGTAAAAAGAAAGAATTACGCAAGATTGCGACCGATTATGATATTTTCATATCTGAAGCTCCCCTAATGCCCCTTGTAGGCAGAATCTTGGGTCCATTTTTGGGTCCAAGAGGAAAAATGCCAATCCCTCTACCACCCAACGTCGACATAGCTACTTTAATTGAAAAACATCGTAAAACTATTGTTGTGCGTATGCGTAACCAGCCACTCATTCAATGCTCCATAGGTACTGCAAATCAGACTGACGAGGAGATAGTAGATAATATACAAGCAGTGCTTCGTATGCTTGAAGGAAAACTTAAGCGTGGACTTAAAAACATAGATGAAGTATTCATCAAAACTTCTATGGGTACCCCTGTGAAGTTAAAACCTTAATTTAAAGAGGAAAAATAGATGCCATCTCAACTAGTGTTACAAGAAAAATCTGGTGAAGTAAAAGAAATCGAGAAATGGCTTGTAGAATACAAGTCTATAGGTATTGCTAGCCTAAAGAAAGTCAGAGCTGTACAACTGCAAGAACTTAAAAAGTCACTTAGCGGCCAAGTAAGTATGCGTGTTATGAAAAACACACTCATGAAACTCGCTATCGAAAATCTCGACAGGGAAGAGCTAAAAAAACTTGAACCCTTCCTTGAAGGATCAAACATTCTTTTATTCACCAATTTAAATCCATTCAAACTTGCTCTTCTACTGGAAAAAGGAAAAGTAAAAACAATCGCTAAATCAGGCGATATAGCTGCAATGGATGTTGTTGTTCCTCAAGGAAATACTGGACAGCCTCCAGGTCCGTTCATTAGTCAATTGAATTCTGCTGGTTTACCTACTCGAATCGAATCAGGCAGTGTCTGGGTAGCTAGAGATACGCTCGTAGCTCGTAAGGGCGAAGTAATAAACGAGCGAGTAGCTAGTGTCTTATCTAAACTGGGAATAAAAGCAGTTGAAGCAGGAATTTCCATGCGCGCCGTTTATGATGAAGGCAGCATGGTCATGGAAGATCAGCTGAAAATAGACATTAATGCTACCCGAAAGAATCTGCAACAGAACCAAGCAGAAGCATTTGCCCTTGCACTAGGAATTGCATACCCATCACCAGATACAATTAACTCTCTATTACAAATAGCACACCAAAAAGCAATCGCTCTGTCAGTAGGCGCCGCTGTACCAACCAAAGATACCATAGGCGAATTAATACGCAAAGCAAACGCAGAAATGCAAAGCCTAAACACAGCAGTCGAAAAAGTAACGCAAAAAGCCTAAATCCTAGAGCGAAAAGCTCTTATTAATTTTCTTTTTTTAAAAACCTAACATAGTATTATTCATTTATTTTCCTTTGCTTTCTTGAAACATATAAATCAGTTTAATTAGCTGCTGAGGCTAACTTTGTTTTTTAAACTTTTTACGCTTTTAATTGATGTTTTTCTGACTAAAAATATAATAGAACTGCCTTCCAAGTAGTTGTGGGGTTATTATATATGCGGTTTGAAGCTAAAGTTATTGATATTGTGCACCGCAATATTGATGTAACCAGTTTTCGTTTTTCAAAGCCTGCTGAATTAAACTATAAGCCTGGTCAATACATGTTAGTAACTTTGGATATCGCTGCCAAGGAAGCGATGCACCCGTTTAGTTTCTCTAGCAGTCCTACGGAAAATTTCGTTGAATTTACTAAAAAATTTTCTGATAGCGAATATTCACAAGCACTAAAAAAGCTCAAAACTGGTGACATTGTCAAAATCGATGCACCTTATGGGCAATTTACATTTATGGGTGAACATCCAAAAATAGCTCTATTGGCTGGGGGAATAGGTATTACTCCCTTTTTGAGCATTTGTAAATATTGCACTGACACCCGACTCGCTACGAGCATAATTTTAATTTATGGTTGTCGTACTAAAGATGAAATTACTTTTTATGAAGAACTAAATTCGATGCAAATACTAAATCCCAACTTAAAAGTTCTCTTTGTTCTTACTCGAGCTGATAGTAGTTGGCAAGGACTTTTAGGATTAATTAACTCTGATCTAATAAAAAATCAAATTGAAGACTATAAAGAGCGATTATTCTTTGCTTGCGGGCCACCAGGCATGGTTGAAGCCATGAAAAATGTTATTGCTGACTTGGGTTTACCTCCTACTCAATTAAAACTAGAAACCCTAGTTGGGCACATCGGTTAATTATCCCCTTACCTATTTTTTCTCCTAATCGTCTCAGCATCAATACTAAGTATTAAACTGCCATTTCGGATTCTAATTTTCTTGGGGGTCCAAATATACTTATTAGTAGATTTGGGGAAATTAGGGAATGTCTGCTCAGGTAATCAAACTTTTTCAAATGCGAAAGTGAACCTGAAAATTGAAATTTTTGTATTCATCTTAGGTTTGGAGAACTAATACCTATCCTATTGAAAGATAGGGCAAGTGAAAAATAATTTCGGGCTGAAAGAGCGCTGACGATTAACACTTCTTCTTGTTTGCGTTAGATTTGTCTATCTTCGAAAGTCTATTCTGTTATAGCTCCAGTAAACCTCATAATTATTATAATTATTAGTCTCAAATGTTCTTTACCCTAATGGGTTAAAAAAAGAAAAGTAGTTGTTGCTTTTTTATTGTTTCGACTTTATATTGACTTTTCTTGTCTGGGATTCTCTTTTCGTATTTAACATTCTTATGGGTAGAATCTGCGGGTCGTTCTTGGGAAGGGTATGGCGTCCATGACGTTTTCCAGATCAAGCATCCATGTTAGTAGCCTTTCTAGACCCATACCAAATCCTACATGAGGCACAGTTCCATACCTTCTTAGGTCTAAATACCATTCATAATCTTCAGGTTTAAGATTCTGTTCCTGCATACGCCTGATGAGTGTATCTTTGTCGTCTTCTCTTTGTCCACCTGTAGAAATTTCGCCTATTTTAGGGACCATCATATCCACTGAAAGCGCGATTTCTGGTCTATCTGGTTTTGTCTTACAGTAGAATGCTTTGATTGCGGTGGGATAGTCGTAAACAAAGAATGGTTTGCCGAATTCTTCTGCTAAAACTTTTTCGTCTTCGTAACCCAAATCATCACCCCACTTTAATGCTGGGTTTTTCGTTTTTAGTCGTTCTATGGCTTCGGTATAGGTTATTCGGGGGAAGGGACTTTTAACTTCTGCTAATTTGTTTATGTCAGCACCCAGCTCGGCAAATTCTTTTTGGCAAGTTTCTAGGACACGTTTGCAGATGTGCTCCATCAAGCCTTCTTCGAAGGTGATTAAATCCTTCATTTCGGCGAAAGCGCATTCTCCTTCTATGTGCCAATATTCAGTTAGATGTCTGATGGTGCGGCTTTTTTCGGCACGAAATGACGGGGCAATACAATAAACATTTTCTAGTGAATAAATTAGGATTTCAAGGTAGAGCTGGCTGCTCTGGGTTAAATACAGTTTCTGATCAAAGTACTTTAGTTCAAAAAGAGTACTTCCGCCTTCTACTGCTGCGCTGATAAACATAGGTGGTGAAACTTCGGTGTATCCAGTTTTCTCAAAATGCTCTCTAGCATACTCTAATACTCTGGCGCGGACTTTGTTAATTAGACTCATTTTTCGGCTTCTTAGCCAAAGATGCCTCATATCTCGGATGTATTCTTCGCTTTTATCTTTAGATATTGGGAAAACATTTGCTAATCCTATTATTGAAACGGTTTCTGCGGAAATCTCGTAACCACCTGGGGCTCTTTTATCTGGTTTAGCTGTTCCATTTAAGGTTAAAGAAGACTCAATCGTCAATTTTTCGGCTTCTGTCCAAGCAGTACTTGATTTTTTAACCGTACATTGAATGTAGCCGGTTGAATCTCTTATCAGTAGAAAAATTATTTCCTTTCCTTCTCGTTTACGATAAACCCAGCCTCGTATTGTGACATTCTTGTCTGCGTGTTTGCCTTCTATAATATCGCTGATTTTTACCAGAGTCATTTTGTATCAACCGTTTCTTAAGTTTCTGCTTTGAAACGTAATTGCCTATCTATTTAAAGTTTCAATTTGTAATTTATTAGATTAAATAGATGTTATTCTTTTTTAATTTAAACGAAGAAAATACTTTTTAAAAAGAGATTGTTGGCTTGTTATTGCTTTACTCCAATGATTTTGGTAACGTTTTTGCTTGCTTTATTTTGCATATTATTCTTTGCTCATTAAGTATTTGTGAATGGCCTTAGCCGCTTTTTTGCCTGAATTCATTGCGCTGATTACTGTTGCCTCACCAGTCATTATATCTCCGCCTGTATACACACCTTCTATGCTTGTTTTTCCTGTTTCTTTGTCTGCTTCTATTGTGCCGTATCTTGTTGTTTTCAATCCTTTGGTTTCATTTTGAATTATCGGATTAGGCGTTCGTCCAATAGCCACTATAACGGTGTCTATGTTCATGATGGTTTCTGAATTAGGTACTGGGACAGGTTTTTTTCTACCAGAAGCATCGGCTTCGCCAAGTTGCATCTGTAGGAGTTCAATTCCTTTTACCCACCCTTGTCCGTCTTCTATGAATCTGGTTGGTGTAGATAGAAACTCAAAGATTACGCCTTCTTCTTGTGCATTCTCGAATTCTTCATGTCGTGCTGGTAATTCTAATCTAGACCGGCGATAGATGACATGTACCTGTTCTGCTCCCATGCGTAAAGCGCTTCTGGCTGCATCCATAGCAACATTGCCTCCTCCTATGACAGCGACTCGTTTACCAACTTTTATCGGTGTGTCATATTGAGGGAATTTGTAAGATTTCATTAGGTTAACTCTGATTAAGAATTCGTTAGCTGAGTATATACCACACAAGTTTTCGCCTGGTATTCCAAGAAACTGAGGTAATCCGGCGCCTGTTCCAATAAATACGGCGTCGAAGTTTTTCTGGAAGAGTTCTTCAACTGTGAATAATTTCCCAGCCATTGCGTCTGTCCTTAACTCTACTCCGAGTTTTTTGATATAATCAACTTCTGCTTGAACTATGCTTTTTGGTAATCTGAATTCTGGAATGCCATAGACAAGTACGCCTCCCGCAGTGTGTAATGCTTCAAAAATTACTACTTTATGACCTAGTTGAGCTAAATCAGCTGCTACTGTAAGTCCTGCAGGTCCAGCACCTATTATCGCAACTTGTTTGCCAGTTGATTTAGCGACTTTAGGCGTATATACTCCCTTTTTAAGTTCAAGGTCCCCAACAAATCGTTCAAGGCGTCCAATCTCTACAGGTATTTTTTTCTTTGTTAGAATACACATTTGTTGACATTGACTCTCTTGAGGACAAACTCTGCCACAGACAGCAGGTAAGCAATTTTTTTCCTTTACAATATCTATTGCCTTCGCGAAATCTCGTTCTCTAATGGCTTTTATGAATGCGGGAATATTAAGTTCAACTGGACATCCGTAGATACATTGAGGTTTTAAACAAGACAGACATCTTGAGGCTTCTCTGATTGCTTCGTCTTCTGTGTACCCAAGTGCTACTTCGTTAAAGTTACGTATGCGTTCTTTTATTGTCTGTTTGGCCATTTGAACGGGGTACTTTCGATCGCTATCTGCAGGGGGATTTTCTATTGTTTGTGGCATTTGCATGCTCCCTCGATTTTTTCATAGGATTCTAAAGCTGTTTTTTCTTGGTTTGGATATACTCTTAATCGTTTCATTAATTCGTCAAAATTGGTAGTGTGAGCATCAAATTCTGGGCCATCAATGCAGGCGAATTTTGTTGTGTTTTCTACGGTTACTCTGCAAGCCCCACACATTCCCATTCCATCGACCATTATCGGGTTTAGACTGACTCTTGTTCTAATTCCGTATGGACGAGTAACGTCCGCTGTTACTCGCATCATGATGGGGGGACCAATGGCATAAACTATATCTAAATTAATTTTCTTGTCGATAAGTGATTTTAAAACTTCACTGACAAATCCTTTATGTCCTTTTGAGCCATCATCAGTAGAGATGTAAAGTTCATCCGAGATTTGCTTCATTTCGTTCTCTAAAACTAAGAGTTTTTCGTTTCTAGCGCCAATGATAGAAATTATCCTATTTCCAGCTTCTTTAAGTGCTTTAGCTATAGGGTATGCTGCGGCTGTGCCAATTCCGCCGCATACAATAACTGCTGTTCCGTAGTTCTTTATGCAACTAGGGCTACCTAGGGGACCTGCAATATTTAGAATTTTTTCTCCAACATGGAGTTTTCCAATTTTTTTTGTTGAAACACCTACTTCTTGAAAAATAAGCGTTATTGATCCGTCAACTTTATCCCAAGATGCCAACGTTAACGGAATTCTTTCCCCTTCCTCGTCAGCTCGTAGTATTATGAATTGACCTGCTTGAGCTTTCTGAGCAATCTCGGGAGAATATATTTTCACCTGCTTAACTTGAGGTGCAATCTCTTTGATAGATAAAACTGTATGCATGCTTTCCATATCCTTCATTGTAAGTCGTTTTTGTTGAGCTTCCTTTATCTTTTAGCCCCCTAGCACCAATGTAAAAAAACTAATAGCTTGTGGCTACATATACCTAATAACCTTTGTGTAGCTAACTTGATTCAAGGTATCTTTTTTCTGATATTTTTCTAAGAATTTTAATACTCTACAATTAAAGGTTGTTTGGTGTCTATAGTTCTTTAATTGCAGGTTCAACGATTTTGAATGATACCACTAAGGCTAATGGTAAAGCTGTTACAGCTAATAGAAGAAACGGAAGCTGCGGTGCAACATATGAATATAGGAATCCTACAAGTAGGTAGACAAATGCTTGAGTTAGGTACAAGAAGAAATATAAGAAACCAACCGCTTTGCCGCGTAGTTCACGAGGAATCAAGTCACCTAGTAATACTTGGCTGCTGTTGACACGGAGCGTATTGCCTAAGCCGTATAGAAAGAACGCAACTATTAAGAGATAGAAATCTGCAAATACAAAAAGTAGCATAGCTGGAACATACAGTAAGTATCCAAGAATTAGAAATTTCTTTCTGCCAATTGTGTCCATCTTAAATCCCGATATTAGGGTCGGAATTGCTATGCTTAGATACATAAGAGCCATAATCAAGGCATATTGTGAACCTGTTATTTTCAAAATTTCTGTAGCATAAATAACAAAGAAGATTTGGCAGCCCGATACCAATCCGTTTATCCCAATTGTAGTCAGGAAAAGGTAATATGCAGACTTTGGCACTTTGCTCCAAACATGCCAACTTTCCCGGATGACTTTGGGGTAATCACGAAATGCCTTAAGTATGTTAGGACGACCATTTTCTTCGTTATTTCTAAGTGTCTCTTTTAGTTTTAATCGTAGTATGGCTGCTATGATGTATGCACCTAATACTATCGAATAGGCGATGCGCATTCCAAAGTCTGATTGTGGAGAAATATATTCACCATTAACTAAGACTAGTGCTGCGGCAATAAGTGGCGCAGGAAGCATAATGAGACTTGTAATTACTGCTTGAAAATTGAAACCTGTTCCTCTTTTTCTCGGTTCAAGTGAGTCCATCATCATACACATCAATGCTGGGGTGTAAATGCAACAGAGATTTTGTATAATCATCCCTAAGACTATGAAGTGCCATGAGGGCGCAAAAATGAACAGCAAATACCCTAATGCCAATCCAAAAGACATCGTAGCGATAAGCCATCTTCTTCCATGTTTGTCAGCCAAGTATCCTCCTGGAAATTGCACAAAAGCAGTAGCTAAGGACCCTACAAAAAACATGACTGACAATAGGAATGGTGTTGCGCCTAAACTCAAGTAATAAAGACTTGCATATGTATCAGGAATTGGCTGAGTGGAGTACATTAGAATCCAAGTTATAATTAAAATTAGGAAATTGCCTGTCAAGACAGCATTTTTACCTAGAAGCTGGTCGGAAATTCCCATATTGAACCTAAATGGCGTTGACCAATTATTTAAATTGAAACCCCAAACGGATTAGGTTTACAAATAACCCTACTTTACAATATCATTATCTGCGGGATAATCTTTGTTAATTAAAGGAACTTTTAAAACTTTAAAAAAAGAAAGAGTGTTGTTTTATTTTAGATTAATCTCTGCTAGCAATGCAAAGTTGTCTAAGCTATTGAGTTGTACTCTGCTATCTGATATAGTGTATAATGTGTTGCCAATGTAGAGTGCTCTTTGTATCCATAGATTGCCGTCTCCTTCTACTTGGGCTACACTGCCTTTTAATGTGAAGCCATTCGCAGAGTTCACATTGAATATGTATACTCCTTGCCAGTTATCTGCTTCAATTGATGTTGTCCCATCGATGGTTGCTCTTTCAATCAGTGGTATTATTTTGCCATCATTTATTGAAACTGGAATAATTAGAAGTTGTCTCTGAGCATCAAATACGAATGCGTGTGGATTATAAAGGGCTACTGAGTCAGAGTATTGGGCTTCTACAATATATTTCGCGATTTCTGCTGGTGCGTTTACGTTTGTGACGTCAAATAATGATAATTTTAATGTGCTATTTTCCTTACCTAGTCCGATTATGTGGTTTTCATCTATCGGATATAGATAGCTTGAGTAACCTGGTATTTTTAGTTCTCCAGCAACTTTAGGTGCGGCTGGGTTGCTCATGTCTATGACGAAAAACGGATCAATTTGTTTGAATGTTACAACGTAGCATTTGCTCTCTGCAAATCTGACTGAGTAAATGCGTTCGTCCATTTTGAATCCTTCGAGTTTACCTATGACGTTTAGGTCAGCGTTTAGAACATAGATGTTGTTCATTTGTCGACTTACTTTGAATACTGCCCCATCGCTAGTAGTTGCGTTATCAGTGAACCACATGGTGGTGGCTATTCTGAAGTTTCCGTTGTATTCATCCATTGCATATTGGTTAATTGGGTTGCCCCAGACTGAGCCTTTTGCTTGGGCTTCTAGCGTTGCTTGATTTATGTTTACTCTGTAAATGTTGGTCGTCTGTTGGTTTTCGCTGCTCCATGTTGGGGAAACTATGTATATGTTGTTTGCAGAAACGTACATTTCATTAGTTCCACTCATCATTATAGTTGTGTTACTTGGTGCTTGTGTGTTGTCTTTTATGTTGAAGCTGAAAACAGTTGTATATGTATAGTAAGTGTCATAAGAGTCTACGTAGAGTATTCTTGACGCGTCAATATTTGTTGTCTTTATTTCTGTAGAGACTATTGGTAAATTTACAGTTCCATCGTTTTTAAGGTAAACGCTCTCTGTGATTATTGTATAGACATAATCACCAATCATCCGGGAATTGAAGTAGTTTCCACTTATTGTAAAGTTTCTCACTAAAATTGGACTAGCTTTATCTGAAATATCATAAACCTTCACAAAGCTTGATGGGCTACTCCAATAAGGAGGTAAAATTAAAGCTGTATCCTTTTCAACGATAGAAACATAATCTATATACTTGTTTCCAAGGATAACCAATTTGTTGCTGTCATCGCTTATGTAAATCCCCGCTAGATATGTGTTGTTTGTTGCTATTTTGGATAGAACTTTCGCGTCTTGTGGGTTAGTTACTCCTGCATCTAATATGTATACAACATCGTTGGTTATTGTGTAGATGTATTTCCCATCTGTTTTTACTTGGTCTGCTTCGTCGACTCCAGCTACCTGAATGTTAGTAATTGAGTATTCGCCAATTGCTTTACCCGAAGAATCTACATTCGCTGTATTTGCTTCTGCTCCGGACTGTGGCAAAGTTGTAGGCATAGGCATTGGTGTGGGCAATATCGTGGGTGCTAAAGTGCCGGGCGCTTGATTTGTTCCGCGATTTGCATTATTTACTAAAAAGGCGTTAAGTTCATCATACGAAGAAAAAGTTCGCATCGCTGAGGGCTGGACATTATTTGTTGGTAACTCTGTTGGTGAACCACTTGGTTGTGGTGAAGGGGTTGGTGATAGAATCTGTGGGCCTGCGCCTAAACTGTAAATCATAGTAACAACAAGCAAAGCAGAGATTATTCCGACAAAACCGTAAATTTTAGCCTTTTTTCTGATTTCTTTTTGAACCATTACTATTCACCTATCTCTATACATTATTAGCAGTTTATTTTATCCTAAGCCCCAGTACGACCTGTTCTAAGACTTAGTACGGCCGCATAGCCCATACTCGAACTGCTTCGTACCAGAAAATTATGCATACGAAAGCTCCAAACAAGATGCTGAAAAGACTATCCCGAGTCAAATTCTGCACAAATAAAAACAAATAAGCTAAGTAGAACGTTGTAGAGAACGCGGCATAAAAGAAGTATCTAGGAAAAAGAACTTTTCCCAACTTTACATAGTGCCGCAAAACGCCTATTTTTACTTCACCAACTAGAAAATAATGCCCTCCAATTTCCTGCTTTTCAACTAAACCTAGTTCGCGCAGTTGTTCTAAATGATGATTAGCAACGCTAGGACTGCTGAACCGAAGAGCTCGTTGGACCTCACGGACACTTTGGGGCTGACCGCATTTCAAAAGGTGATAGTAAACTTTCCAAGCTTTTCCTCGAAGGGCATATTCTAATTGTGTATCCTCTTCCTGTACCGGCCTCAATAACTTAAGCTCCCAGTGTTTCTATTAATCAAAACAGGAAACATATAAGTCCAATTGTTGGTACGAACTGGTATTGTGTTTTTTGGCCATTTATTGAGCAGTTTTAGTTGTATTTTGATTACTAATTCAGGTTTTTCTTGTAGTGTACTTTTCTTATTCAAAAATATTTGTGGCTGAGTCTGAAAGAAGAAATTGAACGAATCTCCTTTGAAATGGTAATTCGTAGCAAGAAGTTGTATTAAGCAGTATTTACTTGCTGTAATAGAGCTACTCTAAAGCAATCACTCTAAGTTCTGCACAACAAAAGCAGTATTCTTTAGGTTGTACCCAAAGAAAAAAATGGTGATTTAATTTAGTTGCTTTAAAGTGATGTCAAATATGCTATCGATAGAGCTGTTTCTATCTTGACAAGTCAGAATCAGTGATTCTATTAGATACTTAGATGCGTGTGAGATATCTTAGTAGTAAAAAATACAGGAGGAATTAGTATTAACAAGAAAGACAAAAAGCTGGTAGAAATAAACAAAGAAAGAGTATCATTAAATCTTCTACCAATATATCCTAGAATAATAGATAAAGAGTGAATAAAATAACTCTCACTCTATTCTTATTAAAGGAGTTGATTTGAATGGGTAAAAAAGATAGTAAGAATGACAGTTTTTTAAAGAAATTAAATGATTCAAATAGACAAGAAGGTAAATCTAGAAAGAAATGAGTATTCGATCGATATTCATTTTTTATTAATTCCATAATTTATAAAACAGTTTTAAGCGCTCTTGCTCTGCTATTAACATATTTTGCCAAATTTTGTTGTAAACTCTTTCTATGCCCTGAT
Source organism: uncultured Candidatus Bathyarchaeia archaeon (assembly GCA_964636425.1). Lineage (GTDB taxonomy): Archaea > Thermoproteota > Bathyarchaeia > Bathyarchaeales > Bathycorpusculaceae > JADGNF01. The sequence continues at coordinate 35,341 of CAZWRU010000004.1, read as the reverse complement.
TTTTTTAAAAAAAATATTCGTGTATACTTGACTACGCAATTTATAGTTAGCCAGTAGCAGTTTTTTCACAACTAAGCTATACCTACTCTACTTTGCTTTGAGAAATCTGATGTAAAATTTTAAAATCGAGTTCTACAAATTTCTTGTCTTATTGATCTACGGGTTTAAGCGGGAAGAATTTTCGATAGGCGCATTCTAGTGGAACGTAATCTGCCTCTTTAATCTGTCCACATTCAATATCAGTTCCTATTTTGGTTCCCAAGCGGGAAGCGTAGATTTTGCAACTGGTTGTTCCATTGGGCAAAACTTCGAGGTATTGGCAAGGTGTGTCTTTTGAAACCATGCAACATTTGCCGCAACGGTTGCAAAGTTTTTCCCACTCGATTTCTGTCATGCCGAAATAAGCTTGGCTATCAGAATCAATTATCAAAGTACACCGTACCCTATTTTGAATCTGCGTTTAATATTTAAGTAGCGGATAATCTAAAATTTTTATTAAAAACGATGATGGCTACTGATATTTCATGGTAGTGATAAATTTCTTTGTTTGCCCAATTTGTCCACGTGGGGATTTAAGGAATGTCAAATTTATCGTGCAAGAATTATTTTTGTTATGGTACCATCTATTTCAGGATGCGCCTCGATATAGGTACGCGTGTTGTTTAGGGCTTCGATAGTGAACCAATAGGGGGCCGTGTCTTGACTTATTAACTGATTGCTTTCCGGTGTATACTTCCATTTGTCTATAATAATAATTAATGCTCGTTCTACTTTTGGCCAAACAAAACTGTCAATTCCGACGATTTCTTTTATAATTGGCTGCGCATCAGATTTGATGTTTCCGAATTCAATTATCCTACTTGCTATGGGTGACTCTGTATTATCCTCAATATAAACAAAAACAAGCGCTATGGTATCTTGGGAAATAATCTTTCCAGTGTTTTTCAAAGTGATGCTGATTCTTCCAAGCTCGCGGAACGCAACATAATCAGCTTTTACATCTACTGTAACTTCGAAATCAGGGTTAGGCATATCAATTAAAACAGGTAGGATTGTATCTCCTGAGAGGTTAACTTCTTGTTCAAAGATATCCTGCCCATCATGTGTCACTATGCTGATTTTATGATTGCCATACTCAAGATTTTCTATTTCTAACTCCCCAGTTTGCATCGATGCTCCAACATATTTATCGTCAACAAAAACTGAAACACTATCTACGGGTTTCTCTGTTTCGGTATCAGTTATTTTTAAAGTCAATTTAGCTGAAAAAATTGAAGGTGAAGGCGTAGGTGAAGTTGTCTGAGTAGGTAAAGCCGAGGGTTCAAATGAAAATGTTGGCTTAGGTGATGGATTTTGAATAGATTGATTTCTTACGATGTGGTAGCCTATTGCTATCGGCACGACAATAAATACAACTATTAGAAAAGCAATCGTTAGCTTGGTTAATCCCGAATTTAACGCTGAACAGCAAAATTTTCGATACATTCTATTAGCCAAAAAATATTGGTGAACGATAGAATGAATATTTTTCGGAAAAATAACTTAATTTGCAGTTCTTCAATATTTAGCAGAATAAAGTTTTTAGCAATCGAGATTAGTTGTTTTTAAAACTAATATTCTGCTTTAAAAAGAAAAAGAGGAAGCTTTAAAAAAGCACTAAAAGAGAAGGGTATGTTTAGGTTTTCGATTTGTTGTTGACTGTACCGGAAGCCATTCCTTGCGGTAGGTCGGGGAAGTTGGAGCTTACCCTTTGTTCTGCAACTGTTGCTGCTTCTGTAAGGATTTTCGCGGCGTCTTCATTAACTGAATCGAAGTTTAGGGTCATTCCTGAACCTGATCCTGCATCAAACATTAAACCGCTTAGCATGTTGCCAATATCAGCTAATTCATTTTCTGCTTCAGGCATAACACCTACCATGCCAACACTGACGCTGCGCAACACACTTATTGCTGGACCTAAGGTTGATACTATATCTCCAAATTCGGTTACAGTCTTCATTCTAAGGGCTACTTGGTCTAAAGCTAATCTTGCATTCATTGTAAGTTTAGCCATTTTACGAACTTCAGCTAGCTCGTTTGCATATATATTAGCTCTTGCTGTGTCATGTTTTGTGTAGGAATCCACTAATTTGGCGAATAAAGCTTTGTCCTTCGTTGTGAATTTTTCGTTGGCTTGATCAAGTTTGTTTATTTGTAGGTCTATTCGTTTGGTGGCGTAGTCTAATCGTGGTTTGAGTGGTTGTGGTTGTCTTACGGATCCGCGCAGTGTATCTACGAATGAGTTTTCTTCTCTTTTGCTTTCCCATTTTTTGGTAAAGCGTTCAGACATGTTAACATCCTCTAAACTTGTCAATCAGCGTACTATGTACTTATATATTCTTAACATATACAAAACATGTATGTATATATGCGAGGTTTAAAAATGATGATTATGCTAGAATTTAAGACAAAAGAATTAAATTTTGACGTTTTAATTATGACATAAATATGCAATCTTGTTAATAATTAGCGTATATCGTTTTGCTTAATATGCTCTTGAATTTCCAGATTCACATGTTCTTGTGGTTTGTTTGCGTTTAATATCCTCCACTTGCTTATGCAAGTAAGCGAAAGTGCTCTAGATCTAACTTTTCTTAGTGCTTTTAAATCTTCGAACATTTCTTGGCTGACGCGGTTTTTTTGTATTCTTGAATATGCTTCTTCGGGTGAGACATCGAGAAAGAACATGTTATCAGATTGTGGTACAACTAAGGCAAAAAAATAATAGGCGATTTTATAAAAAGGCTCTGGCAAATATGCTGTTCCCATTAAGTACCGAACAAAAATCGTATAATCATATTTTCTCCAAGAGAAAAGCGCAATAGAATGAACTACATCTAACATGTAAAATAGGGCAGCTGCGAAATGAGCGCTTTTTCCCTTAGAATATAGAAATCGCTTAGACTCAATTCCAAAAAAATTATCTCCCGACGGATGAACACGTAGGCAGACTGTTTTCCCTTTTTTCTGTAGGAAACTGGCTAGTAATATGGCTTGAGTGCTTTTTCCTGATCCATCCAATCCATCTATAATAACAAATCCTAACTTACAACCCTCCTAACAGTATGATTGCGGTCAAAACGCTTAGACTGGGTACAGTAATATTATCAAACCCTAAAGGTGAAAAGGCTTCAGCTAATGTAGCTACTATGGCTACTCCAATAGAGACAATTACCACATTATAAATTGAAAAAGGAAACAGTAACGACATGAAAATTAGACTCCCTAGCACGAAAAGAAAAGTAGTCATGAACATCGCCATCGAACCGGCCCAACTTTTCTCTGCAAAAAACAGATAGTGTTTCTTGCCAACTTTTTCGCCGACAATTGATGCAAAAGCATCTCCATAAGACATAGGCAAAATCCCTATGGCTATAAGATAAGGTTTTGATGAGAATAACGCAGCCAATATCGTATAAGATAAGGCATAAAACATAAGACCCGTTAGATGGCCCTTCTCAGTTATGCTAGATAGTCCCTTCATTTTTTTGCCAATATTTAACGGTGAGTAAGGAGATACAAGAAAAGTGACAAATACAAAAGGCACCGCAACAAAGAATGGAAAATTTAAAGGAAATGAATTGAAGGTAAAAAAAGGAATTATAAACACCAAATTTCCTATCATCATATGCAAGAATTTCCGCGAATACTTTCCTAAAACAGTAGAGTTACGTAATTTTCCTGCAACAAAAATTATAGTTAAAACATATCCATAACATATGCCCAGCAATACTGAATTTAGGATGAATTCGTTATCAAGCATGTATTCACCTTAAAGTACCAAATAGATACGCTAATAATCCGATTATGAACCAATAAAGCACTAGTTTCTTAATTTTCCTTGCGTTTTCACGTGAATAATTTTTCAGCAAACTTGCGGATGAAACTATAAGTCCTATATCAGTTACTAGAACAAATGGGATAAACCAAACTGAAACTAGATTTAGTAGCAATGGAATTGGAGTTAAGCAGACGGCACATATATAAAAAATTGTTGCTGCTACAGCAGATTTTTTTTCTCCATAACGTACGGCTAACGTTTTTACTCCTTCCGTTAAATCCCCTTTAACATCTACGATGCCTTTTGTGATTTCTCTACCTGTATTTGATAGAAAAGCCATAGCTGCAAATAATAGGACATTTAAAGGAACATAATCCAGCAGGGCTAAACTTCCATAGAGAAATGGTGTAGCAACACAAGCGCTCACAAGGAAGTTTCCAGGTAAACCGCTGCGCTTTCCTACTGTAACATAAACCATTAGGATAGCCCAAGCGATTATTGCAACTGCAAAACAAATTAGACTTGTGAAAAAGGCAAATACAAATCCGGCTGCTGAGAGTGCCCCAGCGAAAAGCAAAGCCTCTTTAGGGCTGACTGCACCGCTTGGAATCGGTCGTGAGGGTTCATTTATTGAATCAATAGCTCGGTCATAATAGTCGTTTAACGCCATAGATGCAGCTGTTAATAAACCGCCGGTTAGAGCCCCGTAAAAAATCCTAACCCATGCAAAATCCGAAAGCTGGGCGAAACCTAAGATAGCGCCTACTACGACGGCGAACCCCATCATTATGCAGTTAAGGGGTCGCGTTAATCGAATCAATCCGGAGAGTTTATTCATCAGTCTCAAACCTTATCTGTTTATCCAGTATTTTTAACTTTGTTGCTATAAAGATTAACCATAAACTTTGCTTCTTTGGTTCTCTTGATATATGACGGAGAAAAAATATAAGACTTCAAACAATATAGGACATGGTAATACTTTTGATTAAGCTAAAACGAGTATATGAACCCTCAACAGCTGAAGATGGCTATCGAATTCTTGTAGATCGCCTCTGGCCTCGCGGCATGTCAAAAGAAAAGGCCCATCTATCTTTATGGCTCAAAGACATCGCTCCAAGCGAAGACCTAAGACAATGGTTTAGCCACAACCCTGAAAGATGGGTTGAATTTAAGGAAAAGTATGGCACAGAGCTCTCAGAAAAAAAGGATTTGATCAGACAAATTAAGGAATTGGAAAAAAAGCATCAGGTTTTAACTTTAATCTATTCATCTAGAGATTTAATGCACAATAATGCTATAGTCTTGAAGAATGAACTTGAGCGTTAATAATCGCTAACCTATTATGCTATTATTTGTATGTTTTTTAGTATGAATTTAATCTCTAACGAAAGTTATAACAACATCATTTGTTATAATTGTTGCATTTATGGTGGACTATTTTGAGCGACAAATACGCTCCCTTATTAGGGGATAATTATGCTCCTGATAGAATTCGAGTAATAATTCCAGTAGGTGGAAAAGCTACTCGTCTTTTGCCTCTTACAGCTGAAACAAGCAAAGCTTGTTTGCGTCTTCTTAATAGACCAATAGTTGAATTTGCATTATTACAGCTTGCTAATCAGGGCATTCGCCATTTTATTTTCGGTGTCAAGGGATACACCAATTATAGAGATCTTTATGATTATTTTGAATCTGGTATTGGTTTTAGTGCGAAGTACCACATTAAACCGCGCATTCACATAAAATATCAGCCTAATGTGGACGATCTCGGAAGTGCTGATTCTGCCAGAATAAATATGGAATATTACGAAATTAAAAATCCCGTTTTAGCAGTCCAAGGTGACAACATTTTTGATATTAATGTAAAAGAACTTGTCCAATTTCATCAGAAAAATTGTGCAATTATGACCATAGTTCTTAGGGCAGTAGAAAATGTTGAAGGTTTGGGCATAGCAGACATTGAAAAAAATAATCGTATCCGATGCTTCGTGGAGAAACCTAAACCTAAAGATGCCCCGAGCAATCTAGCCAATACAGGTCTGTATGTAGTTTCTCCGGACGCAATAAAAGTTTTCAAAGAAAAGAATCTTAAAGAAATAGTTGAGAAAAAGCGACGTTTAGATTTTGGTTATGATTTTATACCCTACCTCACCTTGACTGGCCGTCCAGTTTACGGATACACCCTGAAAGGTAATTGGTTTGATGTGGGTACTCCAAAAAACTACTTAGAAGCCATGAAATATTTGCTTAACGGCGGTTTTGGTATGTTAACTGATTTCGGTGGAAGAATAAGTCCAGATAAGCCCGTGTGGGTGCAAGGTGAAAGCAGTGACTCTGAAAAGAAGAGGCTGGATACCATCCATCGAATCAAACAGGGTAAAATAAAGGTTGAAGGTGCAGTTCTTATTGGTAGGCACTGTCAAATCGATAATGGCGTACGTATAGTAAATTCTTGCATTGATAATTATACCCGAATCGGAAAAGGCTCTGTAATTGAGGGCTCATCAATAATGGACCGTGCTACAATAGGAGAAAACGCTCAGATATCCGATAGCATCATCGGTAGACACACAACGGTGTCATCAAGTATTAAGAAACCTACAAAAGTTACTGAAATCTCAGTCGTTGGCGATGATGTAATTATAACCGAAGGAAGTACCTTAGTAGCAACAAAGATTTATCCGCACCAGCATGCTAAAGGAGACTTTAAAAACCAAATTTTAACTTCAAGCTAACCTATGCTTTAAGCCTTAAACCATTTAAAAATTAAATACTTCACTTTTTCTTCTCCTAATCCTGGAATTGCGATAATAAACCGTTTTCGTACCGTAGTAGCTAGGCGCCCAGCTTTCACAACCTCAGTAGCTGAAATACTTGATTTTGAGGTTTTAACAGAAACCATATATGGTGCATGTTCAACTCCTGGACCATACTTGTAAACAGCGAAATCGCAGCCAAATTTTATCCCTGGTGTGACGATCAGTCCACTTTCGCGCAAATCCTGATAAACAGCATATTTTTCTTCAAATTCCTCGTATAGCTTCTTAGCTTTTTGACGTAATTTGGTTGGATTTACTTTCTGTTTCTCTGTGCCTTCATAAATTGCTATTTGACCTTTTTCAGTTAGATAAACGCCTTCCATTAAATCTAAAATTAGGGGGACTGTGAATTCAGGAATTTTAGGTTTTGAAATTCCTAAGGGTTTACCATAATACCCGTTTTTATAGAGTTCTGAACCTTCCATAGTATTCCAAACTACCAGGAAGTTTTCAAGCAACTCCACTTTGATTTTTTCGGGCATATATTTCTCTGCCGTATTTTTACATTACGAATGAAATTGCTCTGGCTGCGTCTGCTGCGTCTTCTGCTTTATCTGCTGAATTTTCCAAAAGCTGCAGGACATCTTTCATTATGAACATTGCAGGCAAATCTATTTTGCTGCTTAGCACTTTTATTACTAAAGCACGATAATGGTCATCAACAATTCTTTCAGCAATCTCCACATCCTTAGCCTTCTCAAGGGTTTTTGTTGAACCATAGCTAAGAACCATCATAGTTTCTCTAAGCTTAAGTATCGTTTCAAGAACGGTATCAGTTAATTTCTGTAAATCATTTTTTACGTCAGCTGGTACAGACCAATTATGCTCCATTATTTGGATTAAATAGAAAGCTATACCCTCAGAGAAATCTGCTATTTCACTGGTTAAGTTAGTGAATCTAAGGAAGTCTTCTCGACTTATTAGTATAGCACCTATTTCTGCTAGTTCTTGTGAAACCATTTGTCTAGCCTTGATGACTTCTTCTTCGCCTTTTTTAATTTCGCTAAAAAGTTGTCTAGCTGCGTTTTTATCTCCGCTTGCGAAGTGTACAGCCATTTGGGGGATCTTTCTGGTGACCTCCAACACTTTACGTAGATTATCTTGACACGCATCTAATGCTTTACGTTTAACACGTTCTTCTGTTTCAGCTGGAAGTACCACTTTTTTCCCATCCGTTATTTTTAACAATTTTTATATCTTCTAATGAGCAGGACTATTAAAAAAGCTAGTCCTTGGCTTCGAATAAAATGCCCAAGTCATTAAACTTTATTTTTCTTTGAAAATATTTGTGTAAGAGGTCTGGTAATTCTTCAATTCTGCTTCTGACTTGAAGCCATGAATCGCGGTCTCGTATAGTAACAGTTCCTTGACTAAGTGTTTCATAATCTATAGTTATGCCTAAGGGAATGCCCGCTTCGTCTGCTCTTGCATATCTTCTGCCAATGGAGCCTGCCTCGTCAAGTTCAGTAGTGAAACCTTCTTTTGCTAATTGCCTTTGGATTTCCATTGCTTTTTCAGCTAATCCGTCTTTACTCATTAGTGGATAAATTCCAATTTGTATAGGTGCTATGTTTCTTGGGAAACGCATAATCACGCGGTCATCTTTAATTTGGTATGCGTACTCTAATGCGGCATAGAAGAGTCTGTCTGAACCGAAACTGGGTTCGACAACATGAGGAATAAACCGTTTTCCTCGGATCACTACTTTTTGTGGCGCAATTTGTATATGATCAGCTAAGACTTTGTAGTTTTCAATCGTGAAAAAGCCATCTTTTTTTAATGCCGCAGATATTACTTCTGGGTCAGCTTTAGAAATTAATTCTGCAACTTTTCCGGCTTCTTTTTTGAACACTGGTCCCATTTTTGCCATGTTTGGTTTGACCATTAATTGTTCAGTTTCTATAGGGGTGTCATATTCTTTAAAAACCCGCATATCAACACCACTTGCTATATTATGGCAGCCCAAGTCAAAATCAGTACGATAGGCATGACCCGAAACTTCAGTCCAGCCGTAACGTTCTAGAAGTACTTCTTGGTCAAAGCTTTGGTTTGAATAATGTGCTTTCTCCCAAGCCAGTTTCTCGATGAAACGTTGCTTTTCGGCTGGTACACCGATTTCGGTTAGCATTCTTTTTGCCATAGCCATAAAGAAGGCTTGCCATTCTGATCGCACTATTTTTTTATCAAGAGCCTCTCTAACTGTAACTATAGTTGGCACATCGCTATCGTTCTGTCTTGTTTCCCCTAAAACAATCGACAAAGTTTCATTTTCTACTTCCTTAAGTAAGGCGCAGTGAGATTCTTCCGGGTCAAAGAAAAATTCCAAGTCGCATATAGTAAATTCTCTGAGCCTAATCAGTCCTTGTCTTGGTGAAATTTCATTTCGTAAAGCATGGCCAATTTGAATAACTCCAAAAGGTAATTTTTCTCTCGCTGCTGAATACAGGCGATTAAATTCGACAAATATTCCTTGTGCTGCTTCAGGTCTACCATAACCTGTCGCTCCGGAGTAAGGACCAATCGTTGTTACGAACATTGTTAAGAACAGCTGTGGTGCTTTAAAAGTCCCGCCGCAGTCTGGGCAGTTTATATTGTTTTTCTCGATTGCTTCTTTGACTTCATCAAGGGTCATTTTTTCAGCTTGAATTGAAGATATTTTAGCATATTCTTCAAGCAGGTGATCTGCGCGGAAGCGTTTGTTGCATTTAACACATTCTACCATAGGCTCTTTAAAGTGATCTACATGACCTGAGGCTTCAAAGACTTTGCCCGGTGTAATTACTGAGGATTCCATCTCAAGAATGCCAGTTTGTGTAACAAATAATTCCCTAAGTTTGTTCTCAATGTTTTGTTTGAGTCTGGTGCCTAATGGTCCGTAAGCTACGAATCCTCCTGCACCACCATAGATTTCATATGAGTTCCAGTAAAAACCTCTACGTCGGGATAGTTCGTTAATTGCTGTAAATTTATCATACTGCGCTTTGTCACTTTTGCCTTCGCTGTTCAATTTATAGTCGACCCTTTTACTGCTTAAATACTGCTTGGAAATTAAAGCTTACTAGTGTAATGCATTTAACTGATGTGTTATTCTGTATTTACTTCTTAGCAAATACTTGACTTTTATTTTATCTTTCTATTAAGAATTATTTTAAGTTGGCATGTATTATTTGCTATACAATATTCACAGTTTGGTTTATCCGTTTTAGATTGGCAATCTAAGATTATTTCTGAGTACATTTTATTTTGCCTCGGGAAAAACAAGCCACGTAAAACTTGCTTAAAGGTAATCTGATACAAAAAAACAATCTATCCAATTTTTTTCTAAAAGAACTTTATTTTGAATGTTAATTGTTGCCCCAGAGGTCATATTCTTTCCTAAAATATCCACATGTCACGGTAGTACCTAACATGGCTGTTGATATACTTGATTCTCTTTCTGAATTAGTACACTATAATGTTCAATAACTTGACAATTAAAGCGACCTATGAAGTGTGCCAATGATGACATCACGTCAGTATGAGCAGGAATCTAAAATTAGTTTTTCCTTGCCATGATTCAACACTTTAATTCTGAGGCACCTTAGCTTGGACTTATAAAAGTAGGGTTCATTGGCTTGTAAGAAACGTAGACTTTTATAAGGCAATTGTAGATAGACATCAACATAAGGTGCGAAAAATTGCCGAAAACTAAAGTTGCATTAATTGGTGTAGGTAACTGTGCTTCAGCCTTAATTCAAGGCTTACAATATTACGGCAAATTCGAAAAGAATGAAGAGTTTGTTGGTTTACGCAATCCCATTCTAGGAGGTTTAGCTCCTAAAGACATCCAAATTGTGGCCGCTTTTGATGTTGATGAGCGAAAAGTTGGAGAAGACCTTGCGGATGCAATTTTTGCTAAACCAAATAATGCTCCAAAAGTTGCTGAAGTGCCCAAATTAGGTATAATTGTTCAGAAAGGTCCCCTGCTTGATGGCGTGGGTAAGTCTGCTGAGGCTGTTGTAAAAGTAAGCGAAGCAGTTGATTCTGATGTTGTTACTGTACTTACCCAATCAGGTGCGGAAATTGTAGTTAATCTTATTCCCAGTGGTGCTGTTCAAGCCTCGGAATGGTACGCCGAGCAAGCATTGAATGCTGGTTGTGGCTTTGTAAACGCTACTCCAAATTCTATTGCCAGCAACCAAGTATGGGCAAAAAAATATGCTGATGCTGGGTTACCTCTGGTTGGCGATGATCTTGTCGATCAAATAGGATCAACAGCTTTACACAAGACTCTCCTACAGTTACTTTCACAGAGTGGAGTACAGATTACAGAGACATATCAACTAGACGTTGGTGGCGGTACTGAATCAATGGATACAATGGAGAGGTCACGTGAAGCCAAGCGTACAATTAAAACTCAAGCAGTAGCTTCATCATTGCCCTATAAAACAGAAGTGGTTGCAGGATCAACCGATTTCGTGGATTTTCTGCAAAATAAACGTGATAGTTATTTCTGGATTCGCGGAACTTACTTCTGTAATTCACCAATGGAAATTGATCTTAAATTCTGCACTGTTGATGCCCCCAACGCAGGTAGCATACTGTTTGATGTGTTGAGAGCAATGAAATTAGCCATGAATAAGAAACAAAAAGGCTCTATAGAGTCAATCTGTGCCTATGGATTTAAACGCCCTCCAAAAATGTTATCTTTAGGTGTTGCAGAAGAAGCCTTCAAGCATTTTATAGAAGAAAATATTTAACCGCTATTTAGCGGCAATTTTTTCTAATTCTTGGAGTAATTTCTTTTTTACTCCGTTTTGCTCGATTTTTTCTTTCATTGTAGCTACTGTGTTGACCGGAGTAGGATCCAAACCTCGTAGTAACGCTAAATATATGCTAGTAAAATCTGCAACCAGAATTGTTGAGAGCATTTTTGCTAAATTTGTTTTTCCCTCTACCCATATTTCATGAATCTTCGGCATGGTAGGTTGCATTAGGGTTTTTGTAATTTCAATTCTAGTGCTAATTTCTAAAGGTTCAGATTTATCCCTTATCAGCATAATTGAAAATAATTTTCCAAGGTTTCTTACCTGTTCCCAACCCATTGTTTCGTTATGATTTAGTTCGCTAAAATATTCGCATTTCGCAGGTGTTTTAGCGTTTTCATTGAACTGTTGCTTAAAGCGCAGTGCTACGCCACGATAAATTCCTGAACCATAAATTACTGGTACTGTATCATTTAGATTTACTGCGAGTGATTTTGTGAAATTTTCATTCGTAGGTTTTTCTGGTGCATTATCTTTGCTTATTTTATCGACAAGTGTGATTGTTTCCGCAATTTCTTCGGCTATTTTTGGTGCCATATTAATTTTTTCCATGCATTTAATCATGGGTATGACCATGTGTGGTAGTGCTACTCGAGGCTGCATTCCCCCGCGAACTTGTAAGTGCGGGATATTCAACTTCTTGGAGTATTTGACTAGGTTTCCCCCAGAACTGATGCAGTAAATCATGCATTTTCGTTTAATTGCATCAATAAAGGCGCTAAGAGTCTCTTCTGTGTCTCCAGAATAACTTGCTAAAATCACTAAGCTGTTCTTGTCTGCATATGCGGGCAGATGATACTCTCTGGTAACTTCGATTGATACTTTGGCTGTGTTGCGTGTATAATCTTTAAGAAGTTCGCCTCCAATTGCTGAACCACCTAATCCTGAAATGATTATGTTTTTTGGTTCTGAGTAAGGTAATTTGATTTTTTCTGCTTTTTTTGCTGATTCAACGTAATGAATTGGGGCTTCAATACACACAGAAAGCATATTTTCTTTATCGATTTTGCCCATTTCTTTTGGCTTGTCAAGAATATCGGTCGGCAATTATTCTCCCACAATTTATTATGTGCAGGTTTATATTTGATTTTTGTGTGTATAAATTGGCCAAACAAAATAAGTGTGCAGTTTTCCTGTATGGATGAAACTAAATGGTTACAAAATATCTAGCTATAGCCGTACCTGCCTCTATGATTTCGGATACTCCGCATTTGCGTGAAAAAACCGCAAAGATTGGCGTTGTTGGAAGAGCCGCCGCAATATTTCAGGTAAACGAAGTCATAGTTTACGCTGATAGTCCTAAAATTAATCAGAAAAGCGACTTAGACCTTATAGTTACTTTGCTTAGATACATGGAGACCCCACAGTACTTGCGTAAGCGCCTTTTTGAACTCAAACCTGAGTTACAATGTGCTGGTATTTTACCCCCCCTGCGAACACCACATCATCCTTTATATGGTAAATTCAAGGACTTGAAAGTAGGCGATTACCGCGAAGGCGTAACCCTATCCAAAACCAAAGAAGGTACATTAATAGACATTGGATCCGAACGTCCAGTGCTGTTAATTAAGCAACAACTTCCTGCAAACCAACGAGTGACAATAAAAATTATGAGCCTAACTGGGCAAGTTGAGGTTGAGTTGGTCGATATTGCTGAAATTCCAGTTTATTGGGGTTACACTGTAAATGCGGAACGCCGTTCGCTAAGCAAGCTTCTAGAAAATAATCAATTCGATCTAACAATTGGTACCTCAAGATTTGCGACACGCTTTCAAGATGCCAATGCCCATTTAGGTGAACGATGGAGAAAATCAAATAACATCTTGATACTTTTTGGTGCACCCGCAAAAGGCTTGCATGAAATTGCGGAGGAAGCAGGTAGTACCCTTAACAACATGATGGATTTTGTAGTTAATATGGTTCCGAATCAAGGAACAGAAACTATTCGAACCGAAGAAGCAGTTATGGTTACTTTGGCCATTCTAAATGTGCAGTACGATTTCTAAATCCAATTTTATTTCATTTTTAATTTCACATAATATGCCCTCTAATCATACTTATTATTTTTTGCAGAATCATCATAAAACCAATATAGATTATGCTCATTTTGATTGTCCTTCTTTTTTATTTTTAAACAAGGTTGCTCGTTTACTTTTCATATTTTAGATGGCAAGCTTTATGTCTGCCCATATCTTTTTAATTACTGATAATTGGAAATTTGATTTTTCAATTACCTTTAAAATTAATAGAGGTGAATAGGATGTTGCAAAAAAGTATGTTTCAAGCAAAATGCACGAGTTGTGGAAAGGATTGTAGTGTACCATTTAAACCTGCTTCGGGTAAACCCGTTTACTGTCGTGAATGTTTTGTTGCCCACCGATCTAAATCCCAAATTACTCCGAATAGAAGCAATTCTGGATTTGAACCTAAACAAGCATGGGCGCGTCGTAGAGATCATGGGCAAGTGCAAAAGATGGATGAGCGCAATAAGCCTTTGCAAAAGTTCTCTCATGCAATTGAATGAGAAATTAAGTATAGAAATGAATTAGTTTGTTTCATGAGGCACTGTATATGAACGCATCGGAAGGTTGGCGAAAAATGAGCCATAATCGTGGATTCCAGAATGAAGTCACTGGTCAAATGATTACTGTTAAACAGAAAGAATTCGGAATGCAATTCGTAGTATGGCTAATTCCTAGCGGAGCTGGCGAAGCAGAAGGTAAAAAGATTTCACCTGACTTCACAAGTGAATCTAGAGCCCACGCCTTTGCACACGATTGGATGAAAAAAAATCCAAACGGTGTCATCTGAACAAAAATTAAGCTTCCTTTATAGATATTTTATAGTTAATCATGAAATCAAGTTTTTGATATATTAAAAAATAGTTCTTAATAAAAAATTGATTAGCTGTTGACTAATTCAACAGTTTGGCCTATCGCTTGTCCCGGTAAGCCTTTTTTAAATTTGGCTCTCAGCATTCCATTTTTGCCGTGCAGACTAATTATTCTTCCGACGAACTTGTCTTTTCCGTTTTTCCACATTACTTTTTTGCCAACAAAAGCGCCTGCTTTAGAGGCAGAGTCAGCGGAGAATTGTATAAGGATTTCTTTAGACATTTGAGTTCTGATGCCTGTGCGGTAATTAGTTATTCTTGCTTTAACTAGTTGAGACACTTATTTCACCGTTCACTTCAGCTCTTAACTTTGACTTACATTTAAACGTGCCCACTATAACTGCCTATTTTATCATCTTTTGTGTCAACTATATACAATATACAAAAGAGAAAAGGAATTTGGAACGGATAAGTTTAAAACATAGAATGTAGAATTGTGCATGTGCAAAACAAGTTTTGCACCGAATATAACAGGAAGTGAAAAAGAAAATGTCCTATCCTAGAGAGATGCACAAGGCAACCTGCTCTGACTGCGGAAAGGAATGTGATGTTCCATTCAAGCCAGACGGTACAAGGCCAGTATATTGTCGCGAATGCTATGCAAAACGAAGACCACCACGAAGATACTAAGCGTTTAAGCTAGAATCTTTTCTTCGTTCAAAATTATCCTTTTTTAACTTTTTATCATTTAATTTTAACGCAATTTTATTTGTAACCTATTATTGAGAGAGTAATTAGAAAAAATTATTTTTCTTATTTTAAAATATGAAATACTGCATTATAGCAGTATATGTATGGTTAAGCTGTTGTTTTTGTATCGTTTTTCTTTTTGGCGCTCGCAAAAACTTTCTTAGTTGTTTTCTTGCGGAATGTACAATTGGTTCGAACGGATGACTTACATTTTCTACAATTTTTTACTAAACCTGCTCGTAATATACACATATTATTTTACCTCATGTTTTAGAAAAGGTCCAGTTATTCGATAGGTTTGCCCAGAGGATAAAAGAAGCTCTTCAGTATAGAATTGGCTGGTGGCGCTTATAAACGTGACAATGGAATATCCTTAAAGTTATGGGGTGCTAAGAAGACTTTGCTTGAACTAGATTTAGCGTTTTTCTGTCCTTAATTCTGTGTTTTAGTCTGATGTATTTTTAAGGTAGATACTTTATATTAAGATGCTAATAATCAAAGGATGTATTGTGTCTTAGGTTTTGCGTGAAGTTATGAATTTGCAGCTTTATGTTTCAAAGAAAAATTCGAATAGGGGCTTCGAGTTTAGGGAGGAGTATGTTTTTGCCATAATTGACTTAGACAAGGCATCCTCGTACCCAAGAAATTTTGTTTGTGTTCTACCACAACTAAGTCCAACCTGTAAGTCTAATAGTACTTATCTGAAACTTTTCGGAGAAGAAAGTTTGCCGCTGGCTAAGAGACTCCTAAAAAAAGCTCTTAAGCATGAAGCTAATTTTGAGGTAAAAACTGAGCTGCAAAAAAGAGTAAATATCCTTGAACCTAAGCAAAATGAGGTTCTTTGTATTCGTTGTGGGCATGTTTTTATTTCAAAAAAGCTTGGCAAGTATCAGACTAAAATATGTACAGCCTGTAAATTAAAACAGAATTCTGCCAGCTCTAACTTCTTTTCAAGCCCGTAACTATTCTAAATTTGCTTAAGAAAAAGAGCACTTCTAAAAATAATTAAGTTTCATTAATTGAATAAGAGTCTGCGGCTTCATCGTTATCAAACATAGATTCTTTAAGCCTTATTCTTCCTTCATCAAATAATACTTCATAATCTGCTTCGCAAATTGGGCAAGTGACTAATTTACCCTGAACGACATTTTCAATTCTAAAGGTGTTTCCACAGTTTGTACATTTTAAAATAACCATGTTATACCATCTGTTTTACCTTAAATCGTTAGGTATTTTTTGTCTCTTAGCCACGTCACTTGGTTTTGTCTATATCTCCAGAAAATGTCTCCCCGAGAGTCCGATTCAAAGTCCCAAGGTGAAACTAAAACAATATCCCCCTCTCTTATCCAAACACGTCTTTTTAGCTTTCCTCGTATTCTACATAGGCGGTCTTTTCCATCTTGGCACTTGACCATTATTCTGTCTGCTCCAAGCATTTTTACAGCTATGCCTAGTACATCGTTCTTAGACGGTAAAATCAATTGATCAAGTTTTCCTTCATTTGTAACTTTTCTTTTACCCATTTTCAACACCACAAATGAGTTTACCAAGGTAAACACACTTGTTAATCAGATTAGTTCGAAGAAAAAACAAACTCCAATATAGCTAATTTATCTTTCCTTTAGAAATTCTAATCTACATATCAGTAATCAGCCGAGTATATTAGGGTGATATCGAAAAACGTTGATTCTTGCCTTGTAAGATATATTTTTAATGTTTTATTATGTTACCATAGAAGATAGGATTAATTTTTATTTTTTATCCTACAGTTGATTTTTCTTTGATGTGTTTATAAGCGCGAGCGTTCTTCTTTAGCTGAAGAGTTTCTCTAGTAGTTTGGGGCTTTGTCTGAACAATTGATTCTTTTCAACAACAAACGGTGATATGTCAAATGTTTATGCACAAGATATTTTCAAGAGAGGACGCGTTTAAATGTAGAATATGCAAGGTAGGTTTTGAAAGTCCGGAGGAACTTCGGATTCATAGAATGGTTGAGCATAAGGGTCATATGCTTGTCCATAAAGGTTAAATGAGAAATTGAAACCAAAATTTCCGCCTACTTAAAATATTTTAGGTTTTTAGGCGACTTCCTGAATTTGGTTCTATTTTTTCCAGTTTACGCATAAATTGGATTTTTAGGCTTGCACGTTGGCTGAATATCGATTCCGTTGATGTTAGCGCGTATTACGTTTAACGTTCCCGTTCTTCCTAGATTTAGGTGCCTTTCGCCCCTAAAGGTGCGTACTGAGGCATTATTGATTTTGATGAAATCACCCGCCACAGCGGACTCTATTTGATCGCCCCAAAGGCATAGCTTAACCTTTCCGGTCTCATCTGCTATCAAGGCATTTGTTAGCATAACGTTGGTTCCATATTGTGTATGGACTAGTTGGGGTTTCTGTGCTTCGAGAACCTCAGCTTCTACATTAACTTTTTTCATTCCATGCCTAAGATTCTGAATTAATGTTGAAAAATGCCCTGTGCGATTTTGTTTAGCGATTTGTTTGTGTACCTTTGGAGTGTTCATCCATTTTTCAAAGCATAGGTTTGTTTGGTTAAGAAATTTTTCGTCTAGGCGAAATTGAGCTACAATCTTGTTATCTTTTGTGATCAGAAAAAATGTTTGATCCTTTACCCCGCCTCGGTATTCAACACATAATTCATTACATTTTGCTTTTCCATTTTCTTTTGCTTCACCTAATGCATGGTAAAGTTCAGCAACATAGACGTTGTTTTTTATGGAAAGAAGTGCAAGATGTTCGATAATAGCTGGGTTTTTGTGATTCAAATCTTTATCTTCCTCAACTTTTTGCCAGAATGGTCTTGAAAAAGGAATTTTAATCTACACAGGAAAACTCTTTCTTGAAAATCCCGACGACAATAGTAGTGTAATACTGCCTATATATGTTAGTTCAAAGAAGCAAAGGGATTTTCCATCCCTTTTGATGTTTTCAACAAAATTTAAAAACGATTCCAAATGTTGTAATAACGGGTTTCTAGCTAAAGGATTAAATGCCTGTTTGGTGAATCTGGTTTTATGCACTTTGATATCTTGATGCCTGCCATCCTGTTTGTAGTTACGCTTGCTGCAATGTTACTTGGCAACAAAGCCGAAGCAAAACTTAAAGCTACTGTGGAAGATCGCGAATTCCAAAATCGCGATGTTGCTTTAATGGTTGCTATGATTGGGGTTGCAGTTTCCATTATAATTTTCATACCCAGTATGGCTATTATGGCAGTTTTCTTATTCTCATATTCCTCTTTATTATTTACCGTTTCATATGCCTTTTCTGATATGCGTCCCAAACGCATGACTATTTACTGTGGATGCTTTGTAATTGCTAGCATATTAGCGGTCATCGCTAGCTATCTAGGAGTGTTACCTGCAGAATTACGCCTTTACGGGATGCTTGCTTTTACAGCTTTAGCGTCCTGTTCATTTTTCGTTTTAGTATATACCCTGAAAAAAGCTGAAATAAAACAAAAATGGTATGTTGCCGCTTTATCTCCCGCATTATTCTTACTGCTTTTCTCTTTCTTTAGCGGAACGGATATTTGGTTCCCCTATCTGCTAGATGTATACGGCGTAATTTTTGCGATGCTGATTGTGATTTACTTAGGTTCTATGTTTAACTGGCGTACCGTTTTCATATTTGCTGCTTTTCTCACTGGAATAGACATCGTTCTAGTCTGGATTACAGGAACAATGGTTCAAGCGGCAAATGCCATGTCAGGCCTAGGCTTGCCAGTCCTGGTAGCTTTCCCTACAATCCCATTTATAATGACAACTCAAGGAATTCTTATTATGCGCCTAGGTTTAGGAGATTTCTTCTTCGCAGGCATATTAGGTACTCAAACCTGGAAAAAATTCGATAAAAAAACCGCTATCATCTCTTTACTAACCATGGCCATATCTTTTGGAATATTCGAAATTATCCTACTTAACCCTGAACTCTACAATTATTTACCCACAAAAGCCCTTCCCGCCACTCTACCTATCGTTATAGGTTGGTTACCGACAATAGCAGTTAAGACACTACTTTCAAGAAAACAAAAAACACCGACTGCAAATACAACTTCCTAGACCAAATCATTTTAGAAGCCTTTTCTGCTGACATGTTTTAGATATCAAATACTTTTGGCTTCTACTTTTTTGCTGTTATACCGAAGTACAATATTTTCTATCTAAATTGGGTACAAAAAATTAAGTAGAGTTTGGTTAAAAATATAAAATAGGATTTTGGGCTTTTTATTTATCCGAATAGGGCGCCTAATCCTTCTAGAGCTGCTTCTTCTTTGGCTTTTTCTTCTTCAGCTTTCTTCTTCTTGTCCTCTGGAGCGGCTGCTGCTGGTTTTTCTTCTGCTGATGCACCTGCTGCGGCTACTGGAGCTGCTGCCATCATGGTTGGTGCTGCTTTGATAGCTTCATCGATGTTAACTTCGCTAAGAGAAGCTACTAACGCTTTAACTTGTATTGCATCAACTGTAACGCCGGCTGCTGTAAGAACAGAAGTTATTGACTGTTCATCGATTTGTTTTCCTGCCT
Organism: uncultured Candidatus Bathyarchaeia archaeon; assembly: GCA_964636425.1. GTDB lineage: Archaea > Thermoproteota > Bathyarchaeia > Bathyarchaeales > Bathycorpusculaceae > JADGNF01. The sequence goes on along the minus strand of CAZWRU010000004.1, from coordinate 15,768 downwards.
TATGAAGGAGCATTGCTGCGTATATGTTTTCCATGTCTTTTCACCTCTCTACTCGAGTATTTTAACCTTTTCAGTTCACACATGCCCATTTTCCATCATAGAAATTTGAGCAGTTGTGTTTAACTGTGAATTTGGAGTCTCTATTGCCGTTAGGAAAAAGACCCAATGCCTTATGAACCTTTCGTCGACTTTTTTTATTCTTAGACTTCAAACCTGTCTCTGTCTTATTGTGTTATTGAAACGATTAATGAGTTATATTGACTTGATTATAGTAATAAAACTAGGTTTTTCTGGTTCTATCCTTTATTGCTAAATCTATTCTTGATGTACTTTATATTGATGTGAAATTTTTCCTATCTGTAATATTGAAAATTATTGTTATACGAAGTTAAATAAAAAAAGGATTGAGGCTGCTATGTTTTCCTCTTTTTAATTGATGTTTTTTCCAAACTCGTTTTCTTGATAAATAGCTGCTAACACTGCAGCTATCACGCACATAATTGCTGCGGGGATGAAAGCGTATAGGAAACTCAATCCTACGTCTTGAACTATGCCTGCCAATATTGGTCCTACGATGCCTCCTATTCCATAAGAAGTGAATAAGAAACCATAATTAAGACCAAGATTTTCTGCACCAAAAGAATCTGCGCAAGCAGAGGGGAATAAAGCAAAATTTCCTCCAAAATTGAAGCCGATCAAAGCAGCTACAATATAAAATATGATCGGATTAGATGTGGTGTAGAAGAATGCGGCCATAGTGACTGCTTGGAAGCTAAACATTGCTATTAGTGCTTTTCGTCGTCCTACCCGATCTGAAAATTGCCCCCAAATAATTCTTCCGGCACCGTTAAAAATTGGTAGACAAATTGCTGCGCCAATAACTGCAAAATCTATTGCTTCTTGAGTGCCAAATCCATTCGCTGTGAAGCCATCAGTTGGGCTTTTCGCAAAATTCTGAACATTACCTATCACCATTAAACCCGCTATTGCACCTACAAGGAACATAGTCCAGAGCAGGAAAAAATTTTTTGTTTTTAACATCTCCTTTGGCTTTAAACATAGTAAAGATTTCTTACCTGGTTTTGCTTGCGGGGGATTCCATCCTGCCGGTTTCCAACCCTGAGGGGGATTTTTCATAGTTAATGAACCTACAACAACAAGAACGAGGAATGTGATGCCATAAATGAGAAATGCGTTGTCTACATTAGTTACAGTATAGGCAAATTCTCCTGCTTGTTGACTGATTAGTCCATTAAATCCGAGGATGCTTGGAGGATTAGCCAAAAGAATCCAGATGAATGCTCCAAATCCAAAACCGGCAACTGCAAGTCCGCTTATGAGGCCTTTCTTGTCGGGGAACCATTTTACTCCTGTTGCTATGGGTACAACATATGCTAATCCAATACCTGCACCAGCGACAATGCCTATGAATACAAGTTTTCCAGTGAAGCTGGCTCCTACCAAGCTGGCTAGAATATATCCCAATCCAAGTAATATGCCTCCGATTAACGCAACTTTCATTGGTCCATATTTTATTTGTAATCTACCGCCAATTATAGTAAAGATTGCAAATACCAGAAGACCTACGCTGAAGATTGCCTGGGTTTCTGTTTTGGTGAAACTAAACTCACTTGGTAAAGTCGTCAAACCTTGTAGAGGTGTCGTAAATGCAGACCATGCGTAAATTGCCCCTAATGCAAGTTGAATTAAAATTCCGCCAACAACAATAATCCAACGGTTCATAACTTTTGATTCAATATTTCCTACATTCGATGCTGCCAATCCTATCCCCGGCTCACTTCTTTCTGCATAATCTTTTTTTAAGGCTTTCGATTAAGCCTAATTTTTTTGATGTAAATTAAATGAAGAATATTCATTTATTAAATATTGATTTTGTGAACTGAAGGAACTTTTTTCAAAAATCAATTTTTTCCTTATTATATATTTTAGTTTTTTACCCGCAATTTGGTTCTTTTACTTTATGGCGGTCTAATCATTTGATCTTAGAGGCTTTATGTATTCGACTGATCCTGTTGTTTTGATGATGTTTACAAGTAGTTGCTTTGATTGTCTGTAAGCGGATTCAATTTAATATTTTAGCTAAGATGTCTTGTATTAGGCTATAATTTTATTCTTTTTTCTCGTTATCTATTGAAAAAGGCTATAAGTGCAAACGTTGATGATAAACTAAAAATTGGAGTAGGAAGAGTCTTGTCAAAATCTAAGTCCTGGCATGCTTTATCGGTTGAAGAATCATTGACCCAGCTGAATGTAGCTGAGAACCAAGGACTAACCCAACAGGAGGCTCAAAGTCGCCTTACCAATTATGGCCTTAATGAGCTTAAGAAAGAAAAAGGTAAATCTCCAATCAAACTCTTCCTCACACAATTCACCGATATTTTAATGGTGATTCTTCTAATTGCTACAGGCCTTTCGATAGTTGTAGGCGAAACTGTAGATGCTATTATTATCCTTATTATCGTATTAGCCAGCGCAATTTTAGGGTTTACTCAAGAATACCGTAGTGAAAAAGCAGTTGAAGCTCTTAAGAAAATGACTTCGCCAAATGCGATAGTAATACGTGATGGTAAAGAGATTAAAATTCCTGCCAATCAACTTGTTCCAGGCGACATTATTTTACTCTATACTGGTGATAAAATCCCTGCCGATGCTCGTCTAATTGAAGCTCATAATCTTAAGGTCGACGAAGCTGCATTAACAGGTGAATCCACTTCTGTAGATAAGATCTCAGGTAATATTCCCGAAGATGCGCAACTAAATGATCGTCACAATATGGTTTATACTGGAACTATTATCGCGTACGGCAGAGCAAAAGCTCTAGTTACCGATACTGGTATGAAAACTGAATTCGGCAAAATTGCTCAAATGGTCCAATCAACCAAAGTAGAAGAGACTCCTCTTGAAAAGCGCATGGCCTCCGTAGGCAAATGGATAGGAATTTTAGCCATTATAGTTGCCGCGAGTGTAGCAGTAGTTGGTGTTGTTGTTGAGCAGCGTCCAATTCTTGATATGATTCTTTGGGCTGTCAGTCTTGCAGTTGCTGCAGTTCCTGAGGCTCTTCCAGCGATAGTCACAGGTGCACTAGCAATAGGAATGTACCGAATGACCAAAGTCAACGCTGTAGTCAAGCGTCTCCCGGCAGTAGAAACGTTAGGCAGCACCAGTGTTATCTGCAGCGATAAAACCGGCACAATGACTAAAGGCGAAATGACTGTTCAGAGAATCTACACAAACAATACTGCGATAAAAGTTACGGGAATTGGCTACGCGCCCGAAGGTCACTTCGAAGAAGAAGGCAAATCATTAACTCCTGATGAACAACTCAAAGATCTATTGCGAATAGCATCCTTGTGTAACGATTCTGCACTTGAAAAAGATGACCAGACTAAGAAATGGACAGTTAAAGGCGATCCAACCGAAGGTGCCCTTATAGTTGCCGCTGCTAAAGCAGGGCTCTCAAAAGAAGTGCTTGATAAAAAGGAGCCACGCATCGCCGAAATTCCATTCAGCAGCGAACGTAAACGCATGACTACTATACATAAATCAAATGACAAGAAATTCGCCTATATGAAAGGCGCCCCCGAAATTGTCTTAGACAAATGTAGCCAGATATTAATTAACGGTAAAGTTCAGAAATTAACTCAAGAGCAGCGTATTGACCTGCAGAAAGTTACTGAGGCTATGGCGCTTCAAGCTCTCCGAAACCTCGGTTTTGCATACAAAGAAATGCTGCAGGATGTGGATGTCTTTGATGAAAAGATAGAAGAGGGCTTTGTCTTCGTTGGTATAATGGGTATGATTGATCCTCCACGAGATGAGGTTAAGGATGCTATTAGTATCTGCAGACAGGCGGGTATTCGTGTGGTCATGATTACTGGGGACCATAAGCTTACAGCAACCGCAGTTGCTAAAGAGCTCAACCTTATTGGCGAAAACGAGGAGGAAGGTAAAGTTCTTACTGGTGCCGAGCTTGAACAGATGAGTGATCAACAACTCTCTGACGTGGTTGAAGATGTGGCTATTTATGCTCGAGTTGCACCTGAACATAAAGTGCGTATAGTCAGAGCTTGGAAGCAAAAAGACCAAGTTGTAGCCATGACTGGGGACGGAGTGAACGATGCCCCTGCACTTAAGACAGCTGACATCGGTATTGCTATGGGTATAACTGGTACTGAGGTAAGCAAAGAAGCTGCTTCAATGGTTCTCGCAGACGATAACTTTGCTAGCATAGTTAAAGCCGTCAAAGAGGGACGCGAAATCTATGATAACATCAAGAAATACCTAACATTCCTACTGCAATGCAACATTATGGAAATTATGGTTATGTTCATCGCTGTTGTTGCAGTTCCATTTATAGCAAACCTGTTAGTCCCTGGGCTAAACTCTACTGAAGCAGGTGTAGCATCAATAAATAACGCTGCTATCGCATTAACTGCTGTGCAAATTCTCTGGATGAATTTAGTCACAGACGGATTGCCGGCAATTGCATTAGGTGTTGACCCAGGGGATCCTGATTTAATGGAGCGAAAACCCCGCAAACCCACAGAAAGTATATTCACACGTGACGTTAAGACGTTCCTGGTTGCGACTCCTCTACTAACAACAGTTTTGCTGTTGATAGCATACTTTGCGCATCAACCTTGGCTTGGCGAGCATCAGTTGCTTGAAGCTAGAACCCAACTCCTAACTGCAATGATAGTTATTGAGTTAGCTATTGCTTTAACCTCCCGATCAATCAAGTACCCAGTGTTCAAAGTTGGAGTGTTCAAAAACAAGTATCTTTGGTATGCTATACTTTCCTCTTTTGCACTGCAGCTTTTAATCCTCTACGTTCCAGGTATTCAAAGCATATTTGACGTCCGCTCACCTGAACTAATTGATTGGGCAATAGCTGCTCTCTTTGCCGGCATAGTATTTAGTGCTTTAGAAATTGGAAAATACATTGCAAGTAAAAGAAGAAAGACCTAAACCGCTAGCAAAATATATATTCCCATAAAATCGAACAAGGCATCCAAGTGTAAAGGAGAAACAATAATATGAGCATTAAATTAGCTAATCCTGCACCACTTGGATTACTTGGCTTTGGTATGACTACAGTGCTGCTCAATTTGCACAACGCGGGTCTTTTTCCAATTGACACAATGATACTTGCTATGGGGATAGCCTACGGAGGACTAGCACAGGTACTTGTTGGTATAATGGAATTTAAAAAGGGCAACACCTTCGGCACTGTCGCATTCACTTCCTATGGTCTCTTCTGGTGGTCCTTAGTATTACTCTTGGTTTTACCTCGGCTTTCGTTCTTTTCAGGTATAGCGGCGCCAAATGAAACTGCCATGGCTGCGTACTTCTTTATGTGGGGGCTATTCACTTTCGCAATGTTCTTTGGGACACTCAAAGCAAATAGAGCACTACAATTCGTTTTCGGAAGCTTGTTTATTTTATTCTTCTTGTTGACAGCACGGGATTTAATGGGTGATCCAACAATATTTGACTCAGTAAAATTCAACACCCTCGTCGGTATTGAAGGCGTTATTTGCGGTGCTAGCGCAGTCTACTTAGCTATTGCAGAAGTTCTTAATGAGTCGCATCAGAAAACTGTATTGCCCATAGGGGTTGTAAAGTAGAATATTTCTTTTCTTTTTTTTATTTCTCAATTATGTAAAACATGAAATTGTCTTACATACAAGCAAAGTTTTATATTCTCTATAAATTAAGACTTTTTACCCAGTTAAGAAACTGGACTGATAAAAATGTCGGAAGCTAGTTTGCCATTTGGTGAAAAATATACTCCGAGCAACGCACAAATTTCTTCTGGAGAAAAACGAAAACAAGAATGGGAGCAATCCCTAAAAGACCCACAGGCATATTGGGATGAAAAAGCTAAAGCCATTGACTGGTATAAGCCATGGGATACAGTGCTTGATTCTTCCAATGCGCCGTTTTATAAATGGTTTGCAGGCGGAGAACTCAACATATGTTATAATGCTTTAGACAGGCACGTTAAAGGTCCGCGCAAGAACAAGCTCGCTTACATATGGGAAGGCGAGATGGGCGAAGTCAAGACCTACACTTACTACCAATTATACCGTGAAGTTAATAAAATCGCGAAGGTCTTCAAGGACTTCGGCGTTAAAAAAGGAGACCGGGTTGCTGTCTTCTTACCAGTTATCCCTGAGTTACCTATGACTTTGCTTGCAACAGCAAGGATAGGTGGGGTTCACGCGGTCGTATTTTCAGGTTTCAGTGCTGAAGCACTAGCGGATCGTGTAAATGACTGTGGTGCAAAAATCCTAATTACTGCAGACGGCTCATTTAGACGAGGCAAACCCGTAGCCATTAAAGATACTGCTGACCGTGCACTGCCAAACATGCCAAACATCGAAAAAGTTATAGTTGTTAAAAGAACTGGGCAGCCAATCCAAATGAAAGAAGGCCGCGACTTTTGGTGGGACGAAGTTACTACAAACGCAGGGGCAAACGCCTACGTAGAACCTGAACGTATGGCTTCATCTGATCCGTTATTCATACTTTATACTTCAGGCACCACTGGCAAACCAAAAGGTGTCCAGCATGGCACAGGTGGCTACTTAGTTTGGGCATATTGGACGCTGAAGTGGGCTTTCAATCCAACCGACGAGGACATCTATTGGTGTGTCGCTGACATTGGCTGGATTACCGGTCACACCTATAACGTCTATGCCCCATTGAGCTCAGGTATCACAGCGTTTCTATTCGAAGGTACCCCTGATTATCCTGCACAAGACCGCTGGTGGTCTATGATTGAACGCCACGGAATCAACATTCTCTATGGAACTCCAACCGCAGTTCGTATGTTCATGAAATTCGGAGAGGAATGGGTAAACAAACATGACCTTAGTAGCCTTCGTGTATTGGGTTCAGTAGGTGAACCAATAAACCCTGAAGCATGGAAATGGTACTATCGCGTAATAGGCAAAGAAAAACTAGCAATAATTGACACTTGGTGGCAGACAGAAACCGGAGGCTTTATGATTTCACCCGCATCAGGCATAGAACTCACACCTCTTAAACCAGGATCTGCAACTCTACCTCTACCAGCAGTTAATGCTGATATTTTTGATGAAACAGGCAAACCCTTACCTAACGGAGAAAAAGGTTGGCTAGTGATTAAATCACCCTGGCCTGGTATGTTAAACACACTTTGGAAGGACCCTGAACGATTCAAGCTAGCTTACTTCGGTAAATGGCAAGGCATCTATGTCACAGGTGACTACGCCATACGTGACAATGATGGTTACTTCTGGCTATTAGGTAGAGCAGATGAAGTAATGAAAGTAGCTGGTCACCGCATAGGTACAGTAGAACTTGAAAGTGCACTAGTTTCACACCCCGCAGTTGCAGAAGCAGCAGTAATGGGTAAAGAAGACGCAGTTAAAGGAGAAGTTCCAGTAGCATTCGTTACACTACGCACGGGCTTTTCTCCATCTGATCAACTAACAGCAGACCTCGTTAAACATATCCGAACTACCATTGGTCCAATCGCCACACCCGACGCGATCGTAGTCGTTAACAGACTACCCAAGACCAGAAGTGGCAAAATCATGCGCAGACTCCTCAAAGCAGTACTCTCCGGAAACCCACTTGGTGACACCTCAACAATCGAAGACGCAGGCTCAATTGACGACATCAAAGCAACCTACGCTGAACTGCAAAGGCAACTACAGAAGAAGTAACCCTTCTTCTCTATTCCAAATTTTAATCGTCAATACGTTTTTTTGTAAAAAGAATAATCATAGTGTGTTTGTTATCTAATTTTTCTTTGCTGTCTTTATAGAATAAGCGCGATTATAGTTATTGCTACAACTATGATTAGCGCAGCAAACCCATAACTTACACAATTAGTTTGTTCAAAGAACGCTGTAAAAATTAAAGTGAATCTAAAATTATCGAAGTTGAATTTTTTAGTGAAGTAGTGCTAAATAATGGGTTGTGCCAATTAAGATATATTGTATTGCTATGGTCGCTATGAGCAGTGACATAACTCGCGCGATTATAACTGAGCCTGTTTTGCCCAATATTCGGTAGATTCTGTTAATGAACCTTAGAATTACCCATGTGAGAGTTAGAACAATAAATACTGACAGTATTGTGACCCAAATATCAAAGTTTTGAAAATTTAAAATAGTTGTGGTTATTGCTCCAGGACCTACAAGCAAGGGCATAGCTATAGGCACCGCACCTATATTTTCTGGTGTATCTTCTTTTTCATGCAAGTTGCCTGAGATTAAAATTCTGATGGCAATAATTAATAGCAGAATTCCGCCTGCGATTTCAAAGCTAAAAATGGATATTCCAAAAATATTAAATATTTCTTGACCTGCAAAGGAAAACAGCAATAATAAAATAAAGCTTACTAAGATGGCAGTGTTGAAGATTTTTTTTCTTTGGCCATCGTTCATGTTTTGAGTTAACCCTAAAAAGATTGGAATATTACCCAATGGATCCACAATTATGAAGAGCACTAGTGCTGCTTTGGCAATGTTAATTGCAAAAGTTACTGGATCCATATATTATCTGCCTTTTCCTCAGAGTACTGTATGTGAATAGACTAATAACCTTACTAAGCACTGATAAATCTAATAAGCTGAGTGTGCAATTGCTTTTCACATCTCTATATGTTTTTAATGAAATAGTAGGGCACTTAGCTTGATAAGCACCAAAACAGATAAAAACTTGGGGGGTATCCATGCAGGTGTCAAACTCGGTGAAAAATTTATGCCGGCCGAAATCAAGGATACAGAAAAATTCATTGAAATGAGCGCACGCGCGAAATCATGCGCTGTTAAAAGGCTCAAATCTAGCGTTAAGTTGAAGCTTCGAACTCCAGGTAAACTTTACACTTTAAAGGTAGAGCCTGGAAAAGCTGAAGAGACAATAAAGAAGCTCAAGTGTGAAATCCTAGAGCTATAATTCATTTTTCTTGTGAATTTTGTTTTCTTTTCTTCTTACTTGCTTAATGTCTACGATATTTCAATATTAAAGCGATTTTAACCTAAATCTAGCGCCTTAGTTTACCATAAAAAATCTGTGACTAGAAACTTAAAAAGTTGTTCGTAAAGTAAATCTGGATGGGCTAATTTTTTCTTATTTCTTTGGAAGGAGTTCGCTAAAATCATATGTGGCAACGCATAGGACACTATCCGCACCACCATAATAGATTAAGAGTTGATTGTCCATCAGTACTTGTCCACAGCTAAAAACTACATTTGGAACTTTACCGAACCGCTCATAATTCTCAGTAGGCGTTAGAATAGGTTCTTCAGAACGATAAATAACCTGCTCGGGATCATTTTTGTCTAGCAAAGTGACACCTAACGAGTAAACTTTATCGGCGCTAACCCCGTGGTAAATAAGAAGCCAGCCCTCATTGATCAAGATTGGAGGTCCAGCGGCTCCCACTTTCCAAGAATCCCACCCATTTGCTCTAGGTCCTAATACGAACTTCAAATCATACCAACGCCGAAGATCACTAGAACGTGCTATGCACATATCGGGATCTATTCGATGAAGCATTACATAATCTCCACTAATCTTAGAGGGAAATATTACTGCGTCTTTATTGCGAATACCAGGAAAAGTAAGTAACCTTTCGTTCCAACGCCATCTTCTAGATAAAAAATCATTTACTTTGATTGAAGTTAAACTGATCTGGTATACTCTGTTAAGACTATGTGATCCAAAAGCAGTGTAAGCCATAATCAATGAATCCCCTATCAAAGTTAAACGAGGATCCTCTACACCTTCATTTTCGCATTCATTAGCTGGGCTAAAAACTGGAAGCGGTAAACGTTCGTCTATATTATACCCGTCTGAAGAGGTAGCTAGGCCTATGCGCGAAATATTGTCGTTACCTTGTGCTCTATATAAAATATGTATGTCTTTGCCATTAGCAAATGCTGCCGCATTGAAAACCTGATGTGATTCCCATCCGTGTGTACCTATAGGCTCAAGTATTGGATTGTGTTGAAATCGTTTCACAAGTTATCACTTCGAAGGGGCTTACTTTCTTGTTTATGTTCCAAGCAACTCACTTAAAATATGTCTAACTGATATTAATCCTGCTAATTTCCCGTCTACTCCTATTACGGGCAGGTGTCTTATTCCGTGCGTGCTTATTATTTTCCTGACTTCTTGATAAGTTGTTTCTTCCAAAACAGTAATAAGATTTTTTGTCATCACAAATTCAACAGGTGCATCTATTGTTACATTTTGAGCTACAATTCTGATAGCATCTCGTTCTGTGAAGATACCAATACACCTCTGCTCGCTGTCAACTATTACTATTGAACCTATATGTCTTTTAAACAGAAGTTCAATACACTGCTTGGTAGTCATGTCTTTTGTAGCAGTTACAACATCTTTTAGCATAACATCTCGAGCAAACATTTTGTTCTACCTGCTATCAAGAATATTAATTAATAATAAAAGCTTATGCTAAGCAAGCATTGAATCCGAGGAAAGTAAAATTTTTAACTAACCACAATATTTAGTCAAATCAATTAGAAAACATAGTTTGTCAATACCCCTTTCGAAAGCTTCCTTTTACGCTAACATTTTTTTGACCTAAAGCCTCTAGCTCTACTCGTGCTTGAAGGTAACAAACGGTAGCCTCGGCCCCCTCATTTAGGTTCAACCCAAGAGGCGTGATTCCATCATAACAGCCACCCGTTTCAGAATCATATACACTTACCCCTTTCAAGTTTCTGCCTAAAAACCAATTAAAGCTTTTGTGGGCAATCTGACGGTACTTTTCTTTTTTAGTGACGTAAAATGCTTCGATAGCAGCCTCAGTCATACATGCTGATTCGATTGACTGCTGATCATAGACTGCTCTAGTGGATCCTTTCTTGTACCAGCCTTGATTACCTATTGGAACAAATACATCATCAATCATCTGAACGCGTATTAGAAAATCTATTGATTCTGTGGCCACTTGCAGATACTTTTTTTCGCGTGTACATTTATACGCCATGAAAAGTGCGTGTGGCAATCGACCGTTGGCATAAGTTAGGTATGACTCAAACCATTTCCATTCCGATGAGGAAGATTGTTCATAGTATTTGAGAAGGCTGTCGCCTAATATCTTCATGTTTAACTTAGCATTCTGGTCTTTTGGATAGGCTTTTTGATAATGGTACAAACCTATCATTGAAAGTGCCTTCGCTCTAGGCGATGTAAAGCTGGACGTCCATACAAAAGCCCTGTCAAAAATTTCTTTTGAAAGTAATTTTGTCTTTTCCAAATTTGAATCTACACAATTTCCGCATGCCCAGATCGTGTGGCCTATTGAATCTTCTGAGCCGACATCATCTATAAACGATCTATCATAAGAAAGAAAATTATGTAATCTGCCATCGCTTCTTTGCATATAGAGCAAAAAACCCAGATAAATATCAATTAATTTTTTTACTTCTGAATCTTTGAAGAGCGAGAAGTATTTAGTACAAGCAATTAATGCTCTTGCGTTATCATCAGTTGTATATCCTTCTTTTCTTATTGGTATAGAATATTTTGCGTGTTGAAACATTCCTGTGTCGTCAGTGAGTGCTCTAAGAAAATCTAATTTTATCGGTGGAAGATTCAACTATATTTTCTCCTCAGCCTTGATTACCTGCTCAAATAAATTAACGTAGCTTTTTGCCACGGTGGACCAGAGGAAGCGTCTGCTGTATTTGTAGACTCTCTTCTGGATCTGTTTTCGAAGGTTCAAATCTAAAAGCTCGTTTATTTTTTGAGATATAGAGTATGGGTCCTTAAATTTGCAGAATAACCCTCTACCATTAGCCAAAGTTTCTTGGGCGTGGAAATAAGGTGTGGATATTACGGGTTTTCCCGCTCCTAATGCATATGTGAGTGTACCACTGCTAATTTGGTTCGGGGAAATATATGGAGTAATGTAAATATCTGTTGCTTGTAGAAACTTTATCAACTCGGTTTTTAAAAGGAACCTGTTGTGAAATCTAACGTTTTTTTCTAATCCCAACTCGTCCACTAGTTTTATTAATTTATTTCGATATTTTTCTCCATCTCTTTTTCTTACTTCAGGATGGGTTTCTCCGATAATCAGATAAATGATTCTGGGTTCATTCTTTACAACAGACGGAAGAGCACGGATAACGTATTCTATACCTTTTCCAGCGCTTATTAATCCGAAAGTGGAGATAATCAATCTATCCTTTAATCCCCATGCATTTTTGATGGGGTTGCTATCTTCAAGCTCGATTCCTGGGCAGCCATGAGGAATAGTGGCGCATTTTTTGCATGATAGTCCTTGTTTTTTCAACAGATTTATTGCGATATTTGATATTATTACTATTGATTTAGAACATGAAATTATGTGCTTGAGTATTTCTCGCTCTTTCTCGCTAAAATTTGGCTGAACAGTGTGAAGAGTGGTTACTACAGGTTTTTTTACATTATCTAAGAAGTAGTTAATGTATTCGCCATTTTCTCCTCCAAAGAGCCCAAATTCATGCTGAAGATTTACCAGCTCAATGTTAGAAGAGTTGACATAGTTAGCTGCCTGAACATAGTCGTCTACTACGTCACGTTCAATCCTGAATTTTACTCTTCTGTCATAATCATAAATTGCGCCCTTTTCATTTACTGCAATAACTACAGGTTTAAAGACCTTCATTTTGTCTATGTTATCTATCAAGTCTTTTGTGAAAGTAGCTATGCCGCATTCTCGAGGTGGATAACTACCTAAGTAGGCGACACGTCTTTTTATAGAGTCATAATATTCGTCCATTTGTACCATTTTAACCCATCAATTTGCTTTTCAATTTTGAATCAAGCATTACCCAGTCTAAATTATGGTGATATGCAAAAGCCCTTGTGATGAAAATCGTACTGGGGTTTGACTTTTGCATTATTCACTACAATAAAACGATAATTTACTGCGAATACTTGATACTGTTATTTTTTTGCACTAAATCAATATCATCATCATTGGCTTTATGGTTTTTGTCTAAAACGCCACTTTTTTATCATTTTTTGTTTTCTAAATCAAGAAAATATCTTGCTCAAATTCTGGACAGAAAAGAATCGAATCCACTATGCCGAAAGCACTTGATACTATGATTAACGTCTTACAATGCAATTCTGATAGTTAAGAGCTTATAGGTTGTTGTTGCAAATATACACCCACAATAAGCTAATAGTAACTTAGCTAATTATTAGTCTGCTTGCCTAAGTGAGAAGGTGAAGTTCTTGGCGAGAAAGTTGAGGTGGGTGTGCCCCTGTGGCTTCAGTTTTGAAACCGTACGCGGCGAGAACCAAGCTGTTGCTATGATACAGTTACATGTAAAGAGGGCTCATAAGGACTACCTTCCCTTTGGTATTACAAGAGATGAAGCGTTTACGCTTCTAAGACAAGGATTTAAGTCAAAAAGAAAACTGAGAATTACTCAAAGTATTCGCTAAATTGTTTTAACGTTTCTTAAAGTTGTATAATTTAGCTGTATCTATTTGATTTCTTTTTTTCTTCTCAGAACCCTAAGATAAAAAGTTCAATAAAGAGTAGGTAGCGTGGTGTTGAAGTTGTTTTTTATCGCTTAACTTTTTAAGAACTGGATTTGGGGCAAATTTGGTAAAACTCCACAAACCATAAAAACTAAAGCAATGAGTTATTAGCTATGATTACTATGAACAAGAAATTTACAGTTGCCTGTTCATTTCTCATATTGCTTTTGTACGCCAGTTTTATTTTAGGTACTTTTGGGCAAACTTCTGTTGCTGTTGGAGTTTCTCAAGGTGACTCATTTAAATATGATTTAACTTACTTCTGGTCTTCAACTCGTTATTCCGATGCCGTTCCCGCATCTTTGGTTTCCAAGAATCAGACCGATTATTATCAAGTAACTGTAGATGCTATCGCAGGGACCTCTCTGCGGCTTGGAACTGTTTGGAGATTTAACAATGGGACCGAAATTACAGGCGCTGACCTCGAAGAAGTAGGTAACACAACCGCGACTGGTTTCATCTATGTTTACGCAGCTAACCTTACCTCGGGAAGTTATTTATTCCCCTCTGCAATCGATCTTCCCTTTATAATAAATAACACTGTATTTCGAACCTACACAGACGAATTCAGATCTACAAATTATATTTCTGTTAACCGAACTGATTTGCCCGGGTTATTATATAGCGTTATGGATTTGTATTTCGACAAGCCTAGCGGCGTTGTAGTGGAAGCTACACTTACTGATGTCTACGAAGATATGCCATATCAAACTTTCACTACCCACATAGCACTAAAAGAGGCATCTCTCTGGTCTATTACGCAATCACCCACCATGGCACCAACAACCACAGCCTCTCCAACGTCTATACCCAGCCAAACTGGGACTCCTACGCCGAATCAAAATAATGGAGGATTAACGGATTCTGAATTCCTTAATATACTAATCATTCTTCTCGTGATAGTGTTCGCCATTATAGTTGTTATCATATTTTTTGTATTGATGAAACGTCCTAAAAAAAGTACAAAATATCTGCCCGAAGAATCAGCTCCAGCTCAAACAACCTCTACCCCTGGCATTGTAGTTTGTAGCAATTGCGGAAATGAGAATCCAGAAAATAATGAATTCTGCGGAAAATGCGGAGCACGCCTAAGCAACTAAGAATTATTTCCTTTTTTCTTTTTATTAACGCTTTTTTGTATGTTTTTTGTGGTACTTCCAAATCTTCTTAATTCAAACTCTCTTTTTAGTAACAAGTAACCTTGATTCGTGAAATTTGAATTCAAGTCTCTCCTGAAATTAAAAAAATAAAAATCCCACAAAGGACAAATCGAAATATGACAAATGCAAATTACTTCGTTGAAACGGTAATAATTCCCGCTTTCTGTAATCTTCCTCGACCAGTAAAATTATTCTGTCTTTTCTGGTTCGCTCCAATCTTATTCGCATTTGGCGCAATATTCGGAATTTAAGAAAAACAAGAAATCGAAGCTACTCAATTTCTGTAATCGGTTAAACCACTTTTTGAAAAAAATGAAATGCTTAAGCAACCAAAAAATTGAGAATAATATACTCAATTTTAGACTCGTTTTTATTAATATTTAATTTTTGCGAAAAATATTTATTGTAACTACAACATAATGCAACATAGCTTTAGATATTTTTGAGAGTGAAAATGAATGGTTGAATTATTTGGAGAAATTAAATTTAGAAAAACTGCATTTTCGATTTCTCTGATTTTGATGCTGTCTATGGCTGGCTTAATTACTATGCTAACGCCTACTAGCGCAGCAATCGAAATGGATATTCCAACCAATTGCTACATAGCAATTTCGCCTAATCCTATCGGAGTAGGTCAGACGATGAACGTTGTTTTTTGGCTTGACCACGACCCACCCCAACTCAACACTTTTGACTATTATGGATGGAACTATACCGTTACAATAGTTACCCCTGACGGAAATACCCTAACTGGAGGACCTGTTGAATCTGATCCTGTTGGTGGAGCATACTACTTATTCACTCCTGACAAGGTTGGTCAGTACAAGATTAAAGTGACTTTTATCGAAGCAAAAATAAATGTTTCACGTTCAGTCGGCTTAATGACTTTGCCTGTTGGTCTTTATACTTTTAAAACGAGCACAAGTCGAGAATTAACATTAACAGTACAATCAGAAGAAGTCAAAGCTTGGCCTGAAGTACCTTTACCTACGGGGTATTGGTCAAATCCAGTTAGCGCTGA
>CAZWRU010000003.1:45913-87548 GCA_964636425.1 uncultured Candidatus Bathyarchaeia archaeon | reverse complement strand
ACGACGGCATAGGCGACACCCCCCTAATAATAGCAGAAAGCATATCCGACCGCTAACCAATCACAACCCCAATCAACCTAACAGTCATCACCCCAATCTCCACCCCGACAGCTTCCCCGCCAACAACCCCAACACCCACAATAAACCCAAGCCCCACAATCCCAGAGATCCCCTCATGGACAATTCTGACCTTGTTGATTGCAGTGTCTGTATCAATAACGGTCCTCAGGAAAAGAACCAAACATATTGATAAAAAGAACTTAGGACAAACGCTTTAAACATCCTATGAATACCTGAAAGCTATAGGGAAAATTTCCCCGAACCCAATCATTTTTAACCTCAGAATTCAACCTAGGCATTATCAATATCTGCGAAATACAGAATATATTAATTAAATTTGGGTAATTGTTCTTTTGTGTCACCACAATCTTTTTATCCTAATTTTAAAGTAATTTAAAGAAGCTTATTTCACGGAGGAAAGAACGTGAGGGATCGCCACCTCAATCAGTTATTCGTTCGCCGTTTTGTTCAACCCAACTAGGCAACCCTCTAAAACATCAGGCTCTTTCCCGAATAAATTCTCAAACTCAACAAAAGGATTCCTACCATTTGGTATTTATTCAAAATTAAAGGAGCGAAAAATATGACTAAAATGTCAGGAGCAAAAGCCCTAATAGAATCTTTAGAAAGACAAAAAGTAACCTCCATATTCGGCATCCCCGGAGGCGCAGTCCTACCCATATACGATGCCTTACATGACTCAAAAATTAGGCATATCCTGAGCAGACATGAACAGGGAGCAGCCCACGCCGCAGACGGCTACGCACGAGCCAGCGGCCTACCCGGAGTATGCATGGCTACCTCAGGACCAGGAGCAACAAACCTAGTCACTGGAATAGCCACCGCATACATGGACTCCTCTGCAGTCGTTGCTCTAACAGGACAAGTACCCGCCTACAGCAATAACACCTCATACATGGTTGGCAGAGACGCCTTCCAAGAAGCAGACATCGTAGGCATCACCACACCCATCACAAAATACGGTCACCAAGTCCGCAGCGTAAAAGAAATCCCAAAAATGGTAAAAACCGCTTTTTACATAGCAACCACAGGCAGACCCGGCCCAGTACTAGTTGACTTTCCTAAAGACATTCAAAATGAAGAAGCAGAAATCGACTTCTCTAAAGAACCTACACTATTAGGATACAACCCTAAATGCACCGTAGACGAATTAGGCTTAAAACAAGCCGCAAAAATGCTCCTAGAAGCCCAACGCCCAATCATATTAGCCGGTGGCGGAGTCATAACTGGCAACGCCTCACAAGAACTACTGCAACTATCAGAGTCACTCATGATACCAGTAGTAACCACATTGATGGGTAAAGGCTCTTTCCCAGAAAATCATCCATTATCTCTGGGAAACATTGGAATGCATGGTACTCAAGCAGCAAACAAGCTGGTTATAGAAGCAGATTTACTCTTGGCAGTAGGTACAAGATTCTCCGATCGATCCTGCGCAACAAACGACACCTTCTGCCAAGACAAAAAAATAATTCACATCGACATCGACCTAGCAGAAATCGAGAAGAACATAAACGTACACTTACCCATCGTTGGAGAAGCCAAATGCTCCCTACAAATGCTATACAACATCACAGTCGACCAAATTAAAAAGAAAAAAGATACCCTCTGGGCAAAACATGTTAAAGAAATAAAAGAAGAACTACAGAATAACAATGATAAAGAAAACAAAACCCTCAAACCCAAAGCCCTACTAAAGAAACTCCGCGAATTATTACCCCCAGACTCAATAGCTACAACCGAAGTAGGACAGAACCAGATGTGGGCAGGCCTATTCTTCCAAGCTCTGCAACCCCGCACATTCATAACTTCAGGAGGATTAGGAACAATGGGTTTTGGCTTTCCAGCGGCCATAGGCGCAAAAGTGGCATGTCCAAATAGGACAGTTATAGATATAGCCGGAGACGGAAGCTTCATAATGACCGAACAGGAGCTGGCCTGTGCCGTAGAAGAAAACATACCAGTAATCGTTATGGTCTTTAACAACACTGTCCTAGGCAACGTAGCGCAATGGCAACGCATGATTTACAAAAGGAGATACACTGCAGTCAACCTGGGCAAAGTACCTGACTTCGTAAAACTAGCCGAAGCATATGGCGCCCAAGGCATTCAAGCCCAATCCATGGAAGAATTCACCAAAGCAGTAAAAACAGCAATGAAAGGCGAAATCGCTACAGTAATCAACGTACCCATATCCCCAGAGGAGAACATATTCCCCATGGTACCCCCAGGAAGAAGCCTAAAAGAAGTAATCAACGGAGACCTCTAAGGTCCCCAATAATTAATGGTGGATGAAAAAATGGAAAACGAGAAAAAAGAAACAGCCATAATAGCAACCCTAGTCGAAAACAAACCTGGTGTACTACACAGCGTGTCTAACATGTTTCGCCGAAGAGACTTCAACATCGACAGCATCTCAGTCGGATTAGCTGAACAAAAAGGGCTCTCAAGAATGACCATCACCGTTAGAGGCGACGAAAAAACCATCGATCAAGTCGTCAAACAACTCAAAAAAATAATTGATGTAGTGAAAGTTAGCCGACTAGACCCTCATAACATGGTAAGCCGCGAGCTAGCTTTAGTCAAAATACATGTAGCAGATGGGAAAAATAGGTCTGAAATCATAAATTTCGTTGATGTTTTCAGAGGCCGCATAGTAGACATCGCACCAGACAGCTTGATGGTAGAGATTACGGGAACACCCGACAAAATAGACGCTTTCTTGAACCTTATGAACACGTTTGGAATACTAGAACTTGCCCGAACAGGCATAACAGCTCTTGCCAGAGGACCAACATCAATCAGTCTTGAATAATAACCTATAGAACATAATTGCTAAACTGCACATACCCTTCCGTAATTCAACATTCCCTTCAGCGAAGCGAACAAAGCAGCATTCAGCAGCAAAGGGAAGATTAAACAATCAACCATAGAAAAAAGGAACATGTGCAGAGAAAAATTTAACTTCTAATCCCCAAGAAGTGGAATTCATCAAAAAAACCAATTAAAGTCATCAAAAATCAAAAGAGGCAAAAAAATGAACATTTCAGAAAAAATATTGGCTAAAGCATCAGGAAAAGCCAAGGTACAACCAGGAGACATCGTGGACGCAAACATCGACGTCATAATGATCCACGATTTAACTGGACCTTTAGCCATAGAAGCATTCAAAAAAATAGGCGTAAAAAAAGTCTGGGACAACAAAAAAGTAGTGATAATCCTAGACCACCAAATCCCAGCCGAATCCGTAAAAGTAGCTGAGCTCCACAAAACGCTACGAGCCTTCGCCAAAGAACAAAAAATCCGAATCTACGACGTAGGCGAAGGAGGAATATGCCACCAAGTTATGCCTGAAAAAGGCCACGTAAAACCAGGCACACTCATAGTCGGCGCCGACTCACACACATGCACATACGGCGCATTCGGCGCATTCTCCACTGGCATAGGGTCAACCGAAGCCGCAGCCGTATTGGCAACAGGCAAAATGTGGCTAAAAATACCCCAAGCCATCAAGATAAATGTAAAAGGCAAATTCCAAAAAAACACTGCGCCAAAAGACCTAATCCTACACCTAACCGGAAAGCTAGGCGTCGACGGAGCCATATACAAAAGCCTAGAATTCACAGGCCCAACCATGAAAGAGATGAGCATATCCGGCAGAATGACCATGTGCAACATGGCTGTCGAAATGGGAGCCAAAAACGGCATAGTAGAACCCGACGAAGTCACCTGCAAATTCCTACAAGACCGAATAAACATACCAAAAGGATTATTTGAATCCCTGAAAAGCGACCCCGACTCAAAATACGAAAAAACAATCAACATTGACATCTCAGAATTAGAACCCCAAGTAGCCTGCCCTAGCTCAGTCGATAATGTAAAACCCATCAGCAAAATAGGCAATATCTCAATTAACCAAGCTTTCATCGGCTCATGCACCAACGGACGACTAGAAGACCTGCGCATAGCTGCCCAAATCATGAAAGGCAAAAATGTGAAAACCGGAGTACGTGCCTTGATAATCCCCGCTTCTCAAGAAGTCTACGCCCAAGCACTAAAAGAAGGCTTATTTGAAATCTTCACTGAAGCCGGCGCTATGGTCTGTGGTGCATGCTGTGGCCCCTGTTTAGGTGGACATATAGGATTACTAGCATCAGAAGAAGTCTGTGTGAGCACCTCAAACCGTAACTTCATCGGCAGAATGGGTAGCCCACAGGCTAATGTCTACTTAGCTTCACCTGCTACAGTAGCAGCCTCAGCGTTAACAGGAAAAATAACAGACCCCAGAAAAGGGGAGGCATAAGAAATGCAAGTTAAAGGAAAAGCAGTAAAATTCGGAAACAACATCGACACAGATGTAATATTGCCTGGAAAATGGCTATCGCTAATCGATCCTAGTGAGCTAGCAAAACATGCCATGGAAGGCTTGGACCCCAAATTCCCCGAAAAAGCCGCCGGAGGCATCATAGTTATCGGAGCCAAAAACTTCGGATGCGGCTCAAGCAGAGAACAAGCGCCAATAGCGCTAAAGTACGCAGGGGTACAATGTGTACTAGCGGAGACCTTTGCACGCATATTCTTCCGCAACAGCATAAACATTGGCCTACCAGTAATAGAATGTAAAGGCATCTCAACAGCAATCGAGGAAGGCGACGAAATCTCAGTGGATTTTGAATCGGGTAAAATCCAGAACCTAACCACGAAAAAGACCCTGCAAGGAACCAAACTACCATCCTTCATAATGGAAATATTCTCCGATGGAGGACTAATCGAAAACTTACGCAAGAGGCTAAAAACAAAATGACAGAATACAAAATCGCCTTAATGCCGGGTGACGGCATCGGACCAGAACTAACCGAAGCTACATTAAAAGTCCTAGAGGTAGCTCAACAGAAATTCGGCATAAAACTAAACATGACCCCCGCAGAAGCAGGCGACGCCTGTCTAAAAAATCGAGGATTTGCCCTACCAGAAGACAGCTTAAAAATAATCAAAGAAGCCCACGCCTGCCTAAAAGGTCCCGTAGGAGAAACAGCAGCCGACGTCATAGTTAGATTAAGATTAATGTTTGATCTTTACGCAAACGTACGCCCACTAAAAGCATACGCAGGAGCACCAGTTGCCCACCCTGACATAAACATGATCTTCGTACGAGAAAACACCGAAGACGTCTACAAAGGCCTAGAATACACCATAGGCAACGACACAACCATCTGTCTACGAGTGATTACACGCAAAAACTGCGAACGCATCGCTAGAAAAGCCTTCGAAACAGCCAAATTACGCAACGACAAGAAAAAGGTAACTGCAATCCACAAAGCAAACGTAATGCGCGTTACCGACGGATTATTCGCAAG
The DNA here is from genome assembly GCA_964636425.1 of uncultured Candidatus Bathyarchaeia archaeon. Taxonomy (GTDB): domain Archaea; phylum Thermoproteota; class Bathyarchaeia; order Bathyarchaeales; family Bathycorpusculaceae; genus JADGNF01. The sequence goes on along the minus strand of CAZWRU010000003.1, from coordinate 82,110 downwards.
CGTATGCAGAGAAATCGCTAAAGAATATCCAGACATAGCATACAACGAAATGTACGTTGACGCAGCAACCATGCATTTAATCCGCAAGCCCCAAGACTTTGATGTATTATGCACCTGCAACATGTTCGGAGACATTCTATCCGATGAAGCAGCCCAACTAATAGGCGGCTTAGGCATGGCACCAGGAGCCAACATCGGAGATACCTTCGCCCTATTCGAACCCATCCATGGTTCAGCCCCAGACATAGCAGGCAAACACATCGCAAATCCAATATCGATGATACTATCAGCAAAAATGATGTTAGACTGGTTAGGAGAAAAACATAATGATCCCAAGTGCACAAAAGCAGCAACGGCAATAGAAACTGCAGTTGCCAAAGTGCTACAAACTAAATCAGTAGTTCCCGATTTAGGCGGAAAAGCCACAACCATGGAAATGGCGCAAGCCATCGCCTCCGCCTTATAGTAGGTTAAAGAAGGAATATAGAATGACCGCGAAAAATCCAAAAAACATCCGCATTTTTGATACAACCCTAAGAGACGGCGAGCAAACCCCAGGTGTTTCACTCACACTTGACGATAAAATAGAGATCGCCCAGCAACTAGACCGCCTAGGCGTTGACGCTATTGAAGCAGGCTTTCCTGCATCTTCAGAAGGCGAAAAAAAAGTGGTTAAAGAAATAGTCCAAGCAGGATTAAAAACCGAAGTCTGCGGACTCTCACGAGCCATAAAAAGCGATATCGACGCCGCACTTGATACCAACGCAGACACCGTACATGTATTCATCTCCAGCTCAGAAGTTCAAATGAAATACGCACTAGGCATGACAAAAGAGCAGGTTCTAAAAGCAACCACAGAATCCGTAGAATACGTCAAAAAGCATGGCGTAAAATGCGAATTTTCACCCATGGATGCAACGCGGTCAGAACTTACATTCCTAAAGCAGGTTTGCCAAACTGCAGAAAAAGCAGGCATGGACAGATTAAATGTCCCTGATACAGTGGGGATAATGACGCCTAGAACAATGGGTAAACTAATTGAAGAAATCAAATCAGTAGTAACCGTCCCCATAAGCGTTCACTGCCACGATGACTTTGGAATGGCAGTAGCTAATTCATTAGCCTCAGTTGAAGCAGGAGCCACTCAAGTGCACTGCACCATAAACGGTCTAGGGGAAAGAGCGGGAAATGCCTCCCTGGAAGAAATCGCTATGGCACTGCAAATGCTATACAAATACAAAACCAACATCAACCCCAAACTACTGTATAGTACTTCCAGAATGGTTTCATCTCTAACTGGCATAAGCGTTCAAGCAAACAAAGCCATAGTAGGAGAAAACGCATTCGCACACGAATCAGGCATCCACACACGAGGCGTAACAGTAAAACCATTAACCTTTGAACCCATAAAACCCGAAGCCGTAGGACGAACACGAAAATTCGTAGCTGGAAAACTAGCAGGAGCACGCGGCATCAAAGCAGAACTTGAAGACATCGACATTCACCCAACAGAACAACAACTTAAAGAAATAGTCCACAGAGTCAAAGAATTAGGCGACAAAGGTAAAATCGTAACCGACGCAGACCTGATAGCATTAACCTCAGCCGTTATGGGCGAGGTAATAAAAGAAGAAAAAATCATCGAACTCTGCGACCTAGCTGTCATGACCGGCATAAAAGTAATCCCCACCGCCTCAGTAAGGCTAACCTTAGACGGAAAAGAACACTTTGCAGCAGAAACAGGTGTAGGTCCAGTAGACGCAGTCCTTAAGGCAATTACAAAACTCACCAACAGCCTTGAAAAAATTAGATTAAACGAATACCGATTAGAAGCCATAACAGGCGGCTCAAACGCAGTAGCAGAAGTAATCATAAAAGTAGAAGACGACAAAGGCAATATAGTCTCAGCACGAGCAGCCCGAGAGGACATCGTAAAGGCCAGCGTAGAAGCCATGATAAATGGAATAAATAAATGTCTAATAAAAAACAGAAAGCAGGGAACCAAAAAGTGAAAGTAACCTACCAAGGAGAAAAAGGCGCCTACAGCGAAATGGCCGTTTACAAATTCTTCGGCCGCAAAGTAGAGCCGGTTCCTTGCAAAGACTTCCGAGAGGTCTTCGAATCCGTAAAAAATGGAGTCGTCAGCAATGGTGTTATCCCAATCGAAAACTCCATAGAGGGAAGCGTCAACCAGAACTACGATCTATTTCTTACGTACGATCTAAAAGTATGCGGCGAAGTTGCAGTAAAACTCGCTCATGTCCTCATCGCCAACCCACAAACCATACTTGAAAACGTCCAAACCATATACTCGCACCCACAAGCACTAGCACAATGCCGCACCTATCTTGAAAAGCACAAATGGGAAATCATACCCGCTTACGACACAGCCGGAAGTGTCAAAATTATCAAAGAACAACAACTCTTCAATGCCGCCGCCATAGCAAGCGAAAAAGCAGCAGAACTTAATGACATGAAAATTCTCGCTCGAGATATCGCAGATAATCCATCAAACTACACCCGATTTCTAGTCCTTTCAAATGAAGACGCAACACCAACAGGAGATGACAAAACATCAATCATATTCTCAGCTAAACACGCCCCAGGAAGCCTCTATCATGCCCTTGGAGAATTCGCCTCAAGAAACATTAACCTAACCAGAATCGAATCCCGACCCACCAAAACCACCGCATGGCAATACAACTTCTACCTAGACTTTGAAGGACACCGAACCGAAAAAAGATGCGCTGAAGCGCTACAAGCTCTAGAAAAATACGCCTTATTCATAAAAATCCTCGGATCCTACCCTAGAGTCATATAATTTCTTAATTTCTTTTTACTAAAATAAAGCCTTTAGAGGGCTTTTGTATTTGAAGCACTATTGTTTGTCTTGTTTTTCTATTTTTTCTGTTGCTTCAAGCATTTTGTACATAATTTCGTAGGACTTTGCGAAGTCGCTATCTTCCGCATCTAGTTTTGCTCTTAAACGGTTCATTCGTTCTATAATACCAGGTGTATCTTTCTTTTTGTTTAGGTCAAGCCATTCTTTAGCGTTAGCTAGGAAACGGTCCTCAATTTTACTAAGTCCAGGAATTTTCGTCTGGACATTAGCATAAAGATCAGGCGTTTCAAGCGCGGCTACTTCAGCTAATGTGAAAAGCATACGATAAGTGGTTCCCGCTAGCTTTTTTGATTCAGGAAAACTAGGCTGCTCAAGCAGAGTCTCACAAGCAGCTAAACCAATGAAATGAGACATACCCAAAATAAGAGACATCAACTCATCATGCTTTGCAGGGGACATAACAAAAACGTGCGCTTCCTCTTTTTCAAGCCAGCGCCTAAATTCCTCAGCATAAGCAGCCTCTTTCTCGTTAGTAGGAGTAAGAACATACGCTTTATGCTTAACACCTTTGCTGCCTGGACCAAAAACTGGATGAGTACCTAAAACCAACGCTTCTTTCAGGTACTGATGCATAACATTAACCGGATACTCCTTAATCGAACAAATATCCATAATAATTTGACCCTTGTGGGTGGCAGGACTGATTTTTTTAACAATCTCTTCAAAAGAGCTTATAGAAGTGCAGATGAGGACGCGATCTGCGCCCTTAACCGCCTCTGCAAAACCAGCGGATTCAACATTTAATTCAGTTTTTAATTGTTGTAGCTTCTCTTGATCCCTTGCTGCAAGAACCACAGAGTCACCTTTTTCTTTGAAGTACTTTGAATACCAGATTCCCATTTTTCCCGCGCCGAGAACGGCAGTCCTCATCGGGTAACCTCGCAGATTTTATCCAGAGCGATATCGATTTGGTCATCCGGTGCAGTTAAAGAGATGCGGAAGTGCTCGGGATATTCTCCGAAAGATGAACCTGGCGCAACAGCAACTCCTTTGTCGAGTAGGTCAAGGGTGAATTTTACCCCGTCTAAGCCGTCACGTTTGGGGAACACATAGAATGGTGCGTCTGGCTCAGTGAATTTGAATCCTGCAACTTTGAGTTTCTTGTTTGCTATTTCTGCACGTGCTTTGTATTTGGCTTTGATGTTTGAAGCTATTTGTTTATGTAGCTCCATACCTTTTAGGGCGGCGTCTTGGATGAAGACTGGGACATTGTTAAAGGTAATCTGATTGAGTTTGACGACGTTGTCTATGAAGGTTTTGTTGGCGACAAGGTAGCCTATGCGCCAACCAGTCATGGTAAAGGTCTTCGAGAAACCATTTGAAATGATGTGTTTTGAGTCGGCACCGTAGTCAAGTATGCTTTTAGTTGGGTTAAAAGCGATGGCTCCATAAACCTCGTCGGAAAGTATGGTTACGCCCTTCCTGTTGGCTACCTCAACTATTTCGTCAAGAGTTTTATCATCAATTACTTTGCTTGTGGGGTTGCAGGGATTGTTGAGCATAATCATTTTTGTTTCGCTATCAATCAAGCTCTCAAGTTTGGAAACATCAACTTTCCAGCCAGTCTCCAGTTCTGTACGCAATAATTTAACTTTTGCACCAAAACTCTTTGCAATCAGGTCGTAAGCAGTCCAGTACGGAGTAGGGATGATGACGTTACCGCCGTTCTTGAGCATTAAGAACATCGTAACAAATATTGCCCATTTGGAGCCAGGGGTTATGATTACATTATCCGGCTTTACACCATGACACTCAGCAATTTTTTGGCGCAATTTAATTTCGCCATAGCTAGAAGAATATTTGGTTTTACCCGCCTTCATAGATGCATATGCTGCTTCAACTATTTCGGGGGGCGTAGCCATATCTGGGTCGCCTAGATTTAGGCGGATAATTTTTTTTCCTTCGCTTTCAAGCTTTAGAGCCTTTTCGTTTATCTCATACAGCATTTTTAAGCAATTCTCCGTTGAGAGCCCAATTAAAGTTCTTTCTATTCTTGAACTGCACTGCACATATTAACTATTTCGCGGTAAATAGCCTCAATCTGAAACGAATTAAGACCCAAACCAGCAGCTTTCACTTTTAATTTTTGATAAACTTCCTGTTCCCGTTGTGAGTCGTGTATTGGAAGGCCCTGAGATTTCTTGGCTAATCCTATAGCTTTGCAAACCTTCACTCTTCGGATTAGCAGTTTAAGAATCTGATCATCAAGAGCATCGATTTTTTTTCGCAACTGTTTAAGGTCATCCATTCTGTTTATCCCTTCAGAATTTTCGGAATAAATCCGCCGCGAATCATATGGTCAACTAATGTTACCGCAGCAACTGACTCGATAGCAGGAACTGCTTTAGGAACAACGCAAGGATCATGCCTACCGCCCACTTTGATTGAAGAATTTTTCATCTTAGACAAGTCAACCGATTTTTGTTCCAAGGCAATCGAGGGAGTAGGTTTTATTGCTACTCTGAAAACAATAGGCATTCCAGAAGAAATTCCGCCTAGAATCCCACCTGCAATATTTGTTGCAGCTAAAACTCTGCCCTCCTGCATTTGAAAGGAATCATTAGCTTCTGAACCTTTTAACTCGGCAACTTTGAATCCTGCCCCAAACTCTACACCTTTGACAGCGGGCACCAGAAAAACTGCCTTAGCTAAGTCAGCATCGAGAGCATCAAAGAGCGGGTCCCCAACACCAACGGGAACATTGGATATTATGCACTCTACTATTCCTCCTAGACTGTCGCCTTGTTTTTTTGCGGCTAATATCGCATCTTCCATATTTTGAGCGCATATCAAATCAGGACATCTAGAGGCCCATTCATATCTATTTTTTAGGATTTCTTCAAATCCAACTGCTTTGGTTAACTGCACTTTACCAATCGCTTTGCTATAAGCTAAAACATTAACTTTAAAGTGACCAAGTAACTTTTTAGCGAGAGACCCGGCCATTATTAGAGCTACCGTAATGCGTCCCGAGAAGCGCCCGCCACCTCTATAGTCGTTAAATCCACCATATTTTATTCGGGCAGTATAATCTGCATGTGCGGGTCTTGGCAAGTTCTGGATAGATTCATAATCGCTTGACTTTGTTTCCTTGTTATCAACGACCATACATATAGGGGCACCCGTGGTGAAGCCGTTAAAAACACCTGAAAGGATTTTTACAACATCTTTTTCAACTCTTCCAGATACCAGCTCAGGTTTTTGCATCGGAATCCGCCGATCCAAGTCTAATTGAACATCAACCTCTGAGAAGGGCAACCCCGCTGGGCACCCATCTATAATCACTCCTACTTGGTGACCGTGACTTTCACCAAAAGAGGCAACCGTAAATTCTTTACCTATCGAATTCCCCGCCAATAACATCTACTCCTATTTTACGTAAATCATAGAAGAACTGTGGATAAGACTTTCGAACTGATTCAGCATCCTGAATTGTTGTCTTACCCTTAGCGCCTAAAGCTGCAACAGAACAAGCCATAGCAATCCGATGATCATTATGAGAATCTATAGTAGCCCCATGTAATTTGCAGGGTCCTTTTATAGTTAAGCTGCTTTCATCCATCTCGATTTTTGCGCCCATTTTCTTTAATTCAGTATAAAGAGAAGTTAACCTATCTGACTCTTTTAGCCGAAGCCTTTGCGCATCATGAATCTTAGAGGTCCCTTTCGCGTAACACGCTAAAGCTGAACAAACAGGTACCAAATCAGGAATGTCACGTACATCAAGATTAAATGCCTTAAGATTCTCACCTGTGCCAATTATCTGAATAGAGTCCTTGCCTACCCTACATTCAACACCCATCTGCTGAAGAATCCTCAGGATAGCCTTATCTCCCTGTACACTGCCATAATCAAGATTTTTCACGCAAATATCCGAATTAGTTATGGAGCCTGCAGCCAAAAGAAATGCTGCGGATGAAAAATCTCCAGGCACTACACCATCATAGGGAGCATAAACTTGCTTAGACGGAATCTTAACATGACTAAAATCCTCAGAAATAAGAACTTTAACTCCATGCTTTGACAATACATCCTCAGTCATCAGAACATAACTCATAGACTCAAGAGCTGTAGTCAAAGTTAACTGAGTATCAGTATTGCCCAAGGGACAAGCAAACATAAGTCCGGAAACAAATTGACTACTTATATCACCCGGCATAGAGGTCCGTCCTCCACGAATACCTCCACCCGAAATAACGATTCTTACCTTCCGCCCAATCTTTTCAGCATGCGACTCAACACCTAACTGCTTAAGACTACGAAGCAGGGGATCTACTGGCCTTTTGGATAACCCAGTACCTAAGTTAAAAACAGAAGGTCCCATAGCTAATGCAGCCACAGGTATCATAAAACGTAAAGTAGCGCCCGACTCGCCACAATCAATAGGTTTTTTTGCACCCTTAAGAGATTTAGCACCATTAATGACCCAGCAATCTTCTGTCTCGACTACTTTTGAACCTAAGGACTTAACGGCACGTAAAGTAGCCTGGGTATCTTCGGAAATCAAAGGATAAGAAATTTTTGAAGTACCCTGTGAAAGAGATGCTGCAATAAGCATCCGCTGGGTATACGGTTTGGAGGGAGGCGCACAAACCTCGCCTTTCAGGTTTTCAACTGGGTTTACTATCGCATCTGTCAAATTAGGCTACAACCTTTGCTTTCTCATGATTTATACGTGATTGAATAACTTCTCCTTTTTGCTGCTGTAGCGCAGCTTTCACCTTATCTAATTTATCTTCGGAAACCACTGCTGTCACAGCAGGACCCTTACCACATAAACCAGCGGCAATCGCCCCCGCGCCTAAAGCATCTACTGCAACCGAAGCATCATAACCTAACGCAGCAGAATAAATCACCCCGTTTAGTGAGAGGGCAGTCCAATAGTTTCCTTTCATAGCTTCGGCATGCGCAATCTTCACAAGAGGTGCAACTGTAACCAAACGGTTAACATCAGAATTGATAGTGTAAACCTTTTTTGAGGGAACATAAAAAAGAACAGTCAACTCCGAAGGCAAAACGGAGCAATCAATAAGCTTTCTTTTCAAGTTATCAGTAACTACGACGCCCCCAAAATAGGAGGCGCATGCATCATCAAAAGCGCCTGTTACAGTAACTTTTGCATCAAAAGCAGCATCCACACCTAGATTAACCACAGTTAAATCATCAACGGACTTCTCTAAGGCGGCTATTGTTGCTAAAACAGTAGCGTTAGCAGCAGCACTACTACTTTTTAATCCACGAGCAACTGGAATGTTCGAAAAAGTTTTTACTTTAGCTCCAAAATGTTTCTCAACATTAAAATAACGTAGCACACGCATGACTGCGCAATCAATAAGAACACTGCTCTCGGCAGGATCAGAAGTAATCTCTCCTTTAACGACGCTGGGCTCATCGGTCAATTTGACTTCAGCTCTAGTCCACAAATCCACCCCAAAAGCAGCGCCTTCACCTGTGGCTATTGCATTCACTATAGTAGCTGCCCCATGGGCTATTGCTTCAGCTTTTCCCGACATCTTTCTTCACCCGTTGCTGAAGCTGATTTAGTGCTACCTTTCTCATAACTTTGACGGGTGCAACTTGACCAGTCCATATTTGAAAAGAGGCTGCACCCTGATAAACAAGCATCTCCAAACCGCTAATTACGCGGGCGCCAACATCTTTAGCATCCCTAAGCAATTTAGTTTCAATTGGATTATAGACAATGTCCATAACCGTTAAGTTTGAGTTTAGATATTTGGGGGAAACCAGACTCTGTGCTGACTTTGAATCCATACCTACACTAGTTGCGTTGATGAGTATGTCTGCATTCTGCAAACTTTCTCCTAGAACCTTGGGAGACAAAACAGATAGAAATATTTTTTTATTGAAACTGCGATTCAGAGAATCAACTAAATGCTTTAACGTTTCAGGAGTTCGATTCAGGAGAATTAACTCATCTACTTCTTTGGCAAACGCATACGCTATGGCTTTTGCCGCGCCCCCTCCACCTAGTAAAACAGCCTTTTTTCCTTTAATCTGGACCCCGTTTTCTTCTAATGCACGATATGCACCGATTCCATCAGTACTAAAACCATTGAGCTTGCCGTGGTCATTAATTATAGTGTTAACTGAACCAAGAAAATTAGCGATTTCATCAACTTGGTCTAAATAAGGTATAACTGCGTTCTTATGAGGCATAGTTACATTCAAACCAGCAATTCCTAAACTTTGCATACCTCGCAGAGCAGTTTCAACCTCTCCACGCTTTACTTTAAAGGCTAAAAAAACACTGTCAATGTGTAAAGCTTCAAAGGCAGCGTTCTGCAATGCAGGACTTAGGGAATGCGCTATAGGATCACCTATAACACCATACACTTGGGTTTTTCCAGATAGGATTGTTTTCATTCTATTCCCAGTAATTTGTAAGCCGCCCGCATCTCCTGCACAGTCATTTGACCAGGCGCAGTTTCTTCACCGTGCTCAAGAGCTGCAAAGGTAAAGAAACTACCAAAGACAGGAGATAAAAGCCGAGAAGTTTTACCTAATTCACCCATCGCAAAGCAAACAGGTTTCTTTCTAACCGTAGCTGCTTGAATGAACTGTAGTAAGGTAAGATTATCTTCAATTTTGGTAGCTGTAGTTACGATTTTACAGACATCAGCACCGCTAGAGATTTCTCTCTCCAAAATTCGATTAAGCTCAAGAGCGCCAATTGTTTTATTATAATCATGAAAAGATACAATACATTTAGCGCCTACAGCTTTTACCTGATTAATAAAAGCTTGAAGCTTGGGACTTGACAAATCAATATCTACAAATTGAAAACCGCTTTTTGCGGCATCAAACAATATCTTCTGACGCTCGATTTTGTTTCTATTGGATCTATCAGCAGCAATAAGAGGAGTCTTTTGATTTGAAGTCAAATCTGTTAATCTACTACCCACCTCAATATTATCTAAACGAACCTCAATAAAATCTACGTCACACTGATTTGCTCTTTTGATAAGTTGCAGGGCTTCGTTGATATTCTGCGGTAGAACGGAAACACAAATACGAACAGTCATCGTTCAATCACCGTCTCTTCAGCGACTGAAACTCCAAAGTGACGCCCCCCTTTTGCCGCAACATGAACCAAGACCTCATCGCCTTGCTTAAGTTCAGTTACAGGGGTAGACCCTTTAGGAGTTACCAAACGGATAGTTTCAGCGTTTTGGAGAATTGTTTTAATCCTTTTACCCTCAACTTCGGCCTCAATTAGTATAAGAGGACGAAACTCAATTTTTACTCTACCAACATTAGCTTTTCGAACTGTTCCTTCACGACTTACTATTATAACTTCGTCTCCTGCCTTAAACTCTGAAAGATAACGAGTATTTTGTAGTGAACCTAAAGTGTACATCGAAACTGATCCAGCATTGACACGGAAAGGCCGCGATGCAACATATGGATTCTCATGCACTTCCGCTTCCACAAGAAAAAGCCCCCCAGATTGAGAGCCAACTATAATGCCTTCTCCCTGAGTCATAAGATCGCAAGTATCAACACACGCTCGTGCCCCAGTACCAATAGGCAAAGTAGCAATAATCTTTGCAGAAGTCAAAGAGATTTTCTGGTCTTGCTGCTTCACAACTTTGCCAGTTTTAAAGAGTTCTTCAGACGAAGAATTTTTGAGAAGCACACCGTCAGTTCCAAGCTCTAAAGCTTCTAGAACAAGCTTAGCGTCTTGAGCATTCTCAACTTCAGCCAGTAAAGTGCTTTTACCACGAGTTTTCGCTATCAGATTCTCAAGCGGAATAACTCTCCAGTCAAGACAATTAATAATTATGTAATCAACCATTAACTCGGCTGCATTAACAGCGTTATTTTCATCTTGTTTACCTTTTATAGTAATTTTCACGGCTACTTTTTTTCCTGCACGCTTCAATTCTCGAATAGCATCAGCGTTAAAATCTTCAAGCACAGGTATAGTTTGTTTATCGGAAGAAGTGATAGCGTTTGATTCTTCTAAAACGGCATCAGCTATTTCAGCCGCAATTTTTTCAAGCTTAGTTTTTTCTGGTGAATGAGGATCTATTTGGACCCAGAGTTGCTTCAAGTGGAACCACCCAATAGTTTTAACGCGTTTTCAACTGAAGCTCCTTTATGTACTATAGCAGATAAAGCCTTAACCATTAAAGTTGGATTATCATGTTGGAATACATTACGCCCAATGGATAACCCGCTACCGCCTGCCTTGATTGCATCAAAGGTCATTTGTAAAATATCTACTTCAGTCTTAGCTTTTGGTCCGCCTGCGATTACAACTGGAGCTGGACAACTTTCGATAACAGCCTTGAAAGTATCTATGTTCCCTGTATAATTTGTTTTAATTATGTCTGCGCCTAATTCAGCACCCAATCGGGCTGCGTGAGCCACAACTTCAGCGCCATGCTCATTCTGAATCTTAGGACCACGCGGATACATCATGGCTAATAGAGGCATCCCGTATAGGTCACATTCATCGGCAACTCTACCTAATATGCGAAGCATCTGGTCCTCGTTGGGCGCTCCAACATTTACGTGAACAGAAACGCCGTCAGCCCCAAGACGGATTGCTTCTTGAACACTACATACCTGAACTTTATTGTTCGGGTTTGGACCAAGATTAGTTGCACCTGAAAGCATTACAATAAGCCCAGCAGGTCCAAAACTTACATGCTTAGCTATCCCTTTGTGGACAACTACTGCATCAGCATTACCTTTCAGCAGTCTATTGACGATATTTTGCATATTCTCTATTCCAGCACAGGGACCTATTGTTACCCCATGATCCATAGGAACAACTACTGTGTGATTATCCTCTTGGAAGATACGGGTTAATCGACGTTTTTTACCTTGATCCATTATTTGCACACTCAACGTCATATTCTATGATTTCTATTTGGGTTATTCTTAATGGCTCCTTAAGGAGTTTCTGATTAGTTCAAGAGCTTTTTGGCGTGAATTCCAATCCACAAAGAGCAAAATACTCGATGTTATAGTGAGAATACCAGCGATGTTTATACCATTAACTCGCAATACCTCAGAGATTTTGCCGATAATACCATGTGTCTCCTCTAAACCAACACCGCTAGTTCGAATGAAAACGAGATCCTTCTTAACAGCCATAGCCTTAGCTTCAGGATTAGATAAAACTGACTTATGCAGATCGTTGAAAAGCACATCTATATTTTGTTGAGCGACATACAGAATTACAGAATTGGCATCAACGGACATACCTACGATAGAGGAGTGATTGTTCACTTTGGCAACCATCTCTTCGATTATTTTAGGGTTTTCAGAAAGTTTTTGCCCAACGATTGTTATCTCAGCTATCTGAGAAGGAAAAGCAATAGATACACCTAATTCAGTAGATAGTGCACCAGTTATAATTGTACCCTCCTTAGTAAGATCTCCATGAGCTTGATTGATTACTCTAACATTGATGGATTTTGGTTTATATTTTAAAGCTTTTCTGTGAATGAATTTTGCTCCTGAATCAGCTAAACCCACCAACATGTTAACATCGATTTCCGAGAGACGACGAGGATCAGGAACCACTTTCGGATCTCCCGACATGATACCCTCGGCATCCGTCACCAACAAAACCTCATCAGCTTTTAGAGCTTCTGCTAACAGAAAAGCCGTAGTATCACTACCTCCGCGTCCTAAAGTTGTAATCTTGCCCTCTTTTGTTCTACCTACGAAACCTGCAATAACTGGAATAACACCTTTTTCAACTACAGGAAGCACATATTCCCTAGCTCTCTTCTCGCATTCATTTAGCAATGGATTTGCATTAGAAAATGAAGTGTCAGTTATTATAGGCCAATCGTCGTCTAGGGGGTCAAAATAGCGACTTTCTGCACCGTTGGTTCTCAGAGCAGCAGCAAAGATACGAACGCTTGTCCGTTCACCCATGGACAAAATATCATCTAGGTCATGTTTCTCAAGTTTACCATTACAAGTATTTTTCGCAGTATTCATTAAGACATCGGTGGTTTTACCCATAGCCGACACCACAACCGCTATGCGAGTACCACGCTTAGCCTCGGCGACTACAGCAGCAACCGCTTTTGAAAGACGCTCAGGTTCACCTAAGCTAGAACCACCGAATTTAACCACGATTTTTTTACCACAATTTTCAGGCTTCATTTAAACAACCATCCAACCCCAGAACCTTCAACTCTGTTCAGGGTTTAATAGCTAAAATAATAAAAGCTATATTCGAAGCTATAGAAATAAGAAAAATCGACACGTGCAGACTTTATCGAATCCATCATTATAGCCTCAAATCTGTCAAAAAAGACAGACCGCCAAAAATAAAAGCGTTTCGGAAAATAATCAAAGAATAACTACCTAAATTTGAAAAATCAAATCCTTTTCAGCTGGTAGATAAGGAATCAACTTCTATTATCTGAGGAATTTTACCCCAAGTCCCTACATGCTCTCTAAAAAGAATTAACACACCTTCAACACCTGTAATATTCTTAGCCAATTCAATACCTCGAGTAATAGCTGCATCCACATCTTCACCTTTAACAACGTTACAGATAGCGGTCGCAGCGGCATCGGCTAATCCAGCGGTAGCGCAAAAAACAGTAACAGCTTCAGCGTCACCAAAACTTAATGCATGACTAAAACGACCTGAACTTGTCGCAATCCCAATAGGAAAATCCGATAATCTTAATCCAAGTTTTCTTGAAAGAGATTCATCTCCAGCAGCAACAACAATATCAACAGGTACATTAGATACGGCTGAAACTTCACCCCCATCCTCCACTACCGCTACCGAACAACCACAATCAAGCATATCCTTTATCGCCAAATCCGCCATTACACCAGCAACAGCCGCCATAGGACCAACATTTACTTTTCCTGCTGCCTCAGCCATCAATCTAGCTACCAGTGGAGCAGAGGGGATGGGAAAGGGGGTAAGAGTCCAGAGAAATTTGGGATTTTGTTTGATAAAGTCTTCGAGTTGCTCTGTGTTTAGTTTAATTGATTCTTGAGCAACTTTGATGCATTTGTACTTGTCCGTGATTATTGTGCATTGAGAATCTTTGAAGGAGAAGGTTTCTTTGAACAACTTGTTCATCGTTTCTTAATGAATGCTTTGGACTGAATTTCTTTTATTTCAGAATTATTCTGTTTCACGGATTTTATCGCAGCTACAGGACATGCGTCAACGCAAGCGCTACAGGTACTTCCTACACACTTTTCTTTATCGAAAACTACTGAAGAATCCGCATCAAATGTGATTGCTTCAACCGGGCAAAGAGTGACGCAAGAACCACAGCTGATACATTTTTCCGTATCAACTTCAATGAGTTTGGGCAGATTAACTTTGACCCCTTTTTTACGAAAAGCTGTAATAACTTTGTCTAAAGCTTCAGAGGGAACTTCAGCTAAAACCTCACCGCCTTTTGAATCAATATGCGCCGTGATTACGTTTATCGGCATTTTAAGCTCAAGAATAATTTTTGAAATAACTGGATCTTCGACCATCCGATCTGAGAATTTAAGAAGCACACGAACCATCTTTTATCTCCCCAACAATCTCGAAACATCTTCAGAAGTTACGATACCTAACACCTTTTTCTGATCATCAATCACTGGTAAAGCGGATATATTATGTTCTGCCATTTTCTTAGAAGCGGTTTCCAAAGGCGCATCGGGTTTAGTGGTAATCACATGATGAGTCATTATTTCAGCCAACACCTTTTTGCCTTGAGCCATAGCACGAGTGACATCCCAAGACGTTACGATGCCAACAAGTTTACCTGAGGAGTCAACAACGATTATGTGGTTAACTGATTTTGTAACGATACGCTCGGCAATAGCGCGTACTTCCTCGTTCTCAGTACAGGTTACTGCCTTCTGCATTACGTTGATAACAAACGGTGTGGTTTCGGTCTGTCTCATAGGTCTAAAAACACCGTCATCGGGCAAGCGTTCAACTGGAGCGGTTAAAAAGAACTCACCATTATTAATCCATTCCTTAAGAGTACCAGCTATCTTCTTTGCTACTTTCAGACTGGACAGCGAACTTACTTTTATTTTCTTATCATTTACGGTTATTGCTCCGGATTTAAGTTCTTTATAGCTGACTTTAGCTAGCTTCGGGCGGTCCCTTCGGGGCACACCATAATCGATAACATTTGTAAAGATTTCTTCATCACGTATGGCGGTCTTTTTGACAAGACCTTCATTCAAAATGGGAATGGGAACACCGATACCAACGTAAAGAGAGGCACCATACCCCGTAAAAGATGCCCCGCGTAAATACTCAGTAGACATGTTTTTGGCATTACCACGAACCATTACAGTTCCATTAAGGTCCTTTGGATCATGCTGTGTGCCTTCCCCTATTACATAACCGTGGGTACCACCCAAGAAAATACGTGTTCCAAGTCCGATGGTTTCATAATCAGGATCATTCGTTAGAGGATTTAGCTCGCCTGATCCTGAGTAGGTAGCATTTTTCATGTAGGGAAGTAACTTACCCATATAAGTGTAAATAGTTTCATCGCGACTGTTGACAGCACAGTTATAACGCTGGTAACCGTTGCGGAAATTGAGCAGATAAAACTGGTTCAAATCAGCCTTAGTTAGGTTTGTCCTAAGCTGCGTTCTTGGATAACAATCAGTTCCAGAGGCTTTTGCGATGAGTTCTACTTCTTTACCATTAACGAGCTCTTCAATGAGGTGTCCTCCACCGTACTCGTTGGGCTTAGTCTCAGAAACAGCCGTAGCACCAATGTAGAGGTCAACTGCCGCACCAGGATGAGCGATGGGTATGTTGTTAATCCAGGCCTTATCAATCTTTATGGGCGGATCCGAATGACCCAGATTAATAATTGCGCCAGAACTACACATAGCACCGAAAGTTCCAGTAGTTACAACATCAACTTCTTTGAAGGCAACTTTAACACCGCTACTCTCAACTAGTTTTTTCATCTCCTCAGCAGTTAAAACCTGCGCATCGCCCTTTCGGATTTTCTCGTTGATCTCTTGAATTGTTCGAGAATTGCTATGGGATTTTAGTGTGGATTCCTCCAACAACCAATGCCTAAGTGGAAGGTTTGTTGGTTTATTAATACGTTTTGCTGGTTTCACTAAACCGATTCTTAACTAAATTTCAGCAATAACTTAAAAAAAAGAAAGAAGGGAAAGTTATTGGCGTTTTCTACAAAACAGCAATGCGAGGATTATGCCGACGATAATGGCAATAGCAGCCAAGACATATGCGGCTATAGGTAATCCTGCGATGTCTCCAGAAGAACCTGAAGATGAAACTACTCCTAGCGATGTCTGAGCGCATGATGCATAGTAAGCACCTGAACCTTCGAAAGCAGCGACTATAGTGTAAATGCCTTCAGATGATGGCGTCCAGAGTGTACTAAATTGCCCAGTGATGTCGCTTGTTACAGTACCTATGTCTATTGTGTTGCCGTCAGGTTGAATAGCAGTTAGTTTCACAGGTACGCCTTTTGCGTTTGATGGAAGAGATTGCTGATAGTACATGTATTTCATCCAAGCGGTCATGTCAGCATCTGAAATTGCCGGTGTACCTTTGGCTCCTGACGATTGATCAGTGACAGTGCCAGAGATAAGAACACATGTATCTTTAGTTATCGCAGTCAATGGTGCTTCTACTGTGATGGCGCTTTGACCTTGACCGAAGGCGTAGATTCGGTTATCATATGCATTAAAGTGTACTAATATACCGTCTGCTATTGCAGGGTTTGTTGCCCAACTAGGATCATAGAAGGGTATTGTCCATAGCTCGACGCCAGTGTATGCGTTTATACATCGTATTAGGGAACCGCGTTCTTTAGGATCGTCAGGAGAGTGCTCACCTGAGAATATGTAGGCTTTGCCATCAGCAAAGAGCATGTTGGCAACATTGTAATTGCCGCCCCATTTTGCTTCAAGATAGTAAGGATCGCTTAGGCGATATGTCCATTTGAGGTTGCCATTTTGGATGTCGTAGCAGTATACTATTCCGCCGTAGCCTCCCGAGTACAAGTTGCCGTATGCAATGTAACCTTGTGTCCCTACTAGGCTGTCCCAAGCTACTTGAGATGCAGTTGGACCCCATAGAAGATGACCGTCGGCTAGACTAAAGCCCCACCATTGCATGGTCTGTGAAGAGCGAATAGTAAAAACACCGTCTTCCTTGCTTGCAGGACCCATGTTTAGGGTTACTCCGCTAATTACACCTGGCGGTAACGAATATGTTTGTTTCCAAATAAGTTTTCCTTGTTCGCCTGGTTTCATGCTTAAAGCCCATACTGTGTAGCTTGTGGTGTCAGTGAAAGTGAAGCCGCCTCCGCCCATACCTAAATCTGAAGAGCCTACGACCATGTCATCGAAAACAAAGTTTATGCTGCCAGTTATATCCGCAGGAATAGTCACGTTCCATGAATACCCTGTTGCACCGTCAACAATTTTTCCATAGGGGCGCCAAGTCCAAGCGTTAGAGCCTGTTGCACCACCTAATAGAGCAGGAATTGCTGATGAATTCCATAGGGCTAAACGGTGATTCATTACATCGAGCACTGGAATCAACATACTACCATCATTGCTGTAAGTCATTTGCGGTGTTGAAGTGAAAGCGAATGGTGCTGGAGGCGCATTAGTTATTGTGTACCACCAATCCCCAGAGAAAGCGTCATAAGCGGTCCAGGTTGCAGATCCACCGCCCATAAATCCTCCACCGACAACATCCCATAAGTATCCGAAGGCGCCATGTTGGTTAGGTGTATTGTAGTCGTATATTTGCCCAAGGCTAATCTTAGTGTTATTATTGTAGTAGATTTCTTCACCAGTTCGCAAATCTACCGCGAAGTATCCAGGAATACCAAAGTTTGATGGATATTTATTGTAGTATAATACGCCGTTTATCATTACAGGTGGGAACCATTTACCCTCGTATGCATCTCCGTCATGATAGGAGCTATCAGCTAATTCGCCTCCGACTAATCCACCGAAAGTCAGGGGTTTAGCCCAAAGAATGTGTGCTGTTTCCGGACCGGCAGTATATTTGGCAAAGTGATTTTCTGGAGTGGCTATCCAGTTCCCTGAGAATGTCCACCAATTGCGATTTTCCGGATTTATTGGGCGACTCCAATAGCCAGTTGGAAGTGCAGCATCTGGATATGGCTGTGTTTGTGCAGCTTGTACCATAAATGTAGTTTCAGCAGAGCTTGGTTTATAGTAGTCACCTATGTATTCTGTTCCTCCAAAGAAGTTGAATGGATCAAGATTTTCTCCTTCTAGAGTTTGTCCGGGGAATTCGAATCTAAGTTTATACTGACCAATTTGTGATGGATAATAGTTTAACCATGCAAAACCAACTGGATCAGAAGTAAATGGCCCTTGAGTCTCGGTTGTTCCATCAGGTTTTGTGATAGCAAGCGTGAATTCTTTCCATCGATCGCCATAGGCACCTGATGCTGTTGGCGGTGCTTTGTCAAGCCACATGTAAATTATCATTTGCTGATTTACACCGATTGGGTCTGGCGCAGCGCTGACATATGCAAAAGTATTGATGTTCTGCGGTGGGTCATGAGCGCTAACTGATTGCATACTAACTGTTGTTACAGAAAAAAACAACATTAAAACTAAAACAAGAGTGGATAAAAACGTCTTATTTTTTTGATTAATCAAGTATTCTCCTCCCTGTTTCTCCTGTTTTTTATTGTTTGTATGTAATATTTAACAGTTTTTAAACTGCAGTTTGAGCAAACAAAAACTAGATTTTTGTTATCAAACAAGAAACAATTGAAAAAATTGTGCAATAATACACATTTTAACAAAATTACTCTTTGAAAAAGTCAATTCAAGTAGACAAAATAGAAAAAAAATAATAAGACCAAAAATGTTGGAAAAAAGAAGCAGCCCCAGTGGAAGTAAAAGTAGATTGAATATTGCGCACTGGAAAAGTAGTCTTACCAGAATTTCCAGGGTATTGCGTCCATATATTCGTTTAAAGAACGTATCTTTTCGCCGTTGTGATTTTTCTCCTTTAAGACTTTAACTAAGGTGGAGGCCAATTCTAGGTTTGTGATAACGGGCACGTTGAATTCTATTGCTTGTCTTCGAATGGCATAACCATCAGTTAATAAATCAGCATAGCTAGTCCGTTTATTGGGCATAGGGACATTAATGACGAGGTCAATTTTGCGATCCTGAAGATAATCAAGAATGTTAGGATTTGCATTAGGTTCTTTTACTTTATACAAGGATTGTACATTTTTTACTCCACCAGCACGCATAATCTCTGCTGTGTGTTCGGTTGCATAGATTCTAAAACCTATCTCTTGAAAAGCTTTAGCCAAATCAACGGCACGTCTTTTTGGTTCATCACCGCCTACCGTTATAAGCACAGAACCATGTTCAGGCGGCATTTGAAACTCAGCTGATTGCAGCGCCTTTGAGAAAGCATCCGCAAAGTTGTCCCCTAAGCAGGCTACTTCACCTGTGCTAAGCATCTCAACACCTAAAACTGGATCAGCACCACTAAGTCGCATGAAACTGAACTGGGGTACTTTAACTCCTACATGCTGAATGTGGGGTAATTCACAGGTTTTGAGTACCTTACTAAATTTCTTATCCAACATCGCTAGCGTAGAAAGGTCAATAAGGTTTACACCACGCGTCTTGCTCACGAAAGGCATAGAACGAGAAGCACGTAAGTTGCATTCGATTACGCTCACTTCGCCATCTTTAACAAGATATTGAATGTTATAAGGACCTTTGATGTTAAGGGCCTTAACAATTTTTTGAGTAGCATCTTCAATCTTCTTAAGAATATCTGGCGTTAGCGTTTGAGCGGGAATAGTCATGGTGGCATCACCGCTATGCACACCAGCATTTTCAATATGCTCAATTATTGCACCAATAAGACATGTTTCGCCATCCGAAACACCATCAGCCTCAACCTCTTTTGCGCCCTCCACAAATTTTGAAATGACAACTGGATGGTCACGACCTACTTTGGCAGCTAATTTGAGGAAATTTTCAAGAGAAGTCTCATCATGAGCTACGCGCATAGCTGAACCTGAAAGAACATAACTTGGACGTACGATAACAGGGTAACCAATTTTTTCTGCAAAAAGTTTGGCGCCTTCAATCGATGCAAGTTTACTCCAAGGCGGCTGGAGAATATCGAGGGAATCTAAGAGCTCACTGAATTTGGAGCGGTCTTCAGCCCGATCAACGTCTTCAGCTGTTGTGCCTAACAATTTTACACCGTAATGGGCTAATTTCATAGCTAATGTGTTAGGTATTTGCCCGCCTACGCTGGCTATAAGGCCATAAGGATTCTCTTTCTCATATATGTCTAAGATTCGTTCTAGACTGAGTTCTTCGAAATACAATTTATCAGAAACATCATAATCTGTTGAAACCGTTTCAGGATTATAGTTCACCATGATGGCTTCGCGGATTCCGTATTTTTTCAGAGCCCAAATTGTGTTTACACCGCACCAATCGAATTCTACACTTGAACCGATACGAAAAACGCCTGCGCCTAGCACGATTACTTTGCTTTTATTTTTACTTAGTTTAATATCGTCTTCATCGCCACTATAGGTTAAGTAAAGATAGTTTGTTTTTGCTGGCCACTCAGCTGCCAAAGTGTCTATTTGCTTAATTGCCGGAATTATGTTGGCAGTTCGTCTAAATTGTCTAATTTCTGCTTCAGTGTTATTGGTGCAAATAGCTATCTGTTCATCAGAAAAGCCGATGCGTTTTGCTTCGCGAATAACTTCTGCCGCAGTGCTTTCTTCCAGATGTAATGCGTAAAGTTGAGTTTCCATGTCTATTATATTCAGTATTTTATACAGGAAGAAAGGATCTACTCCGCTTAGGCGATAAATTTCTTCAATGCTTATGCCCAGCTTGAGGGCTTTAACAATTTTGAATAATCTTTCATCGGTTGGATTCTCGATTACTTCCCGTAGGCGCTCAAGTGGTTCAGGTTCTGAATCGCCTGGATTGCATACTAGACCAATCTTTCCGATGTCGAGCATACGAACTGCTTTCTGCATTGCTTCTTCTACGCATCGGCCGATAGCCATTACTTCGCCAACCGAACGCATCTGGGGACCAATATGGCGATCGGCATTTTTGAACTTCTGCAAATCCCATCGGGGTATTTTAATTGTCACATAATCTAATGCGGGTTCAAAACAGGCAGTTGTGACTTTAGTTACTTTGTTGATTAACTCTGGCAGAGTGTAGCCTATAGTTAGTTTGGTAGCTATGTAGGCTAATGGGTAACCTGTTACTTTGCTGGCAAGTGCAGAACTTCTGGACATACGAGAGTTGACTTCGATTACGCGATGTTCTTCAGATTTGGGATTAAGCGCCCATTGTATGTTACATTCGCCGACTATTCCTAAAGCGCGAATAGCATTAATAGAAACTGAACGGATGATGTGGTACTCTCGGTTTGTCATTGTTTGTGACGGCGCAATAACTATAGAATCGCCAGTATGCACACCCATAGGGTCAAAATTTTCCATGTTACATATGATTAAACAGTTATCCGCATAGTCACGTATAACTTCATATTCAACTTCCTTCCAGCGTCCCACGTATTCCTCAACAAGCACCTGACTGATGCGACTTTGAGCGATACCTCGAGTGACAATTTCGCGAAGCTGGTTAGAATCATAGGCTACACCAGCACCTTTACCGCCTAGGGTATATGCAACACGAACAATAACGGGGTAACCAATTTCCTCAGCTATCTCCAACGCCTCTTTTACTGTGGTCGCAGCTTTGCTCCTCAATGGAGGAACCCCTGCTTTGAGCATGGCATCACGAAAACGCTCTCGATCACCAGTATCTTCAATTGCGCTTACAGGTGTCCCAAGAACTTTAACATTGTATTTTTCCAAAACACCTGTTTTGTATAATTCAATTCCACAGTTAAGAGCAGTTTGTCCACCAAAACCTAGCAGAATACCGTCAGGTCTTTCTTTTTTAATAACTCTTTCAACATACTCGGGTGTTACAGGCAATAGATATACTCTGCCTGATAATCGAGGGTCAGTTTGGATGGTAGCAATGTTAGGATTTATGATAATTGTTTCGATACCTTCCTCTCTAAGGGCCTTTAAACATTGACTACCACTATAGTCAAATTCAGCGGCTTCACCAATTTTTATCGCGCCACTCCCTAAAACCAATACTTTCTTTATCCAATCAAACTTGGGCATTATTGAGCCTCCTGAGAGCTCATGGTGTCACATTTTGTTGAAGTACTCTCAATCAGATTGAAATGACTCTTTTTAGAGTAATTAGTAAATGCAAATGGAAAAGTGAACATATACGGGATTAAAACAAATACTTTAGTGCAAAAGTAAATGGTCTTGATTAGAAAAATTTTATTGCCCGCTTTTATATTTTGATGGAAATGTTCTCGGATAATGACCCTCCACTTAACTTTCGATTATTGTTCTTATACTTTACGCATATATTTCGTATAGACTGCCGGCACAGTCTAAAATTTGCGCACCAGCAGACTTACCCTTTGGAGATTACATGTTAGTGAAAGGTATCGTGGATCGATATGAGGCACTTCTCAGTTTATTTGGTAATCTATGTGATTTCTTAGGGCATTTACTAAGCTATCAACTAACTCCAAGTTTGTAAAAACTGGAACACCGAATTCAACAGCTTTTCTTCGTATGAGATAACCATCTGTAATGGCTTCTGTTACTATACGATTGGGATGCGGGATGTTAAATACGAAATTAATTTTCCTATCTATAATTAGGTCGAGAGCATTCGGTTTCTTCTCTTCGCTGATTTTATACACTTTCTCACAGGTTATGCCGTTTGCCAATAATGTTTCTGCAGTATGCCCAGTTGCCAGAATTCTATAACCGTTGTTTACGATTTTCTTGGCAATTTCAACAGCTTTCTCTTTTTCACCGCCAACACTTATCAGTATCGAGTCCCCGCTTTTCGGAATTTTTGTTCCCCCTGCAATCATAGCTTTTAATAGTGCTTCCTCAAAACTACGCCCAAAACATGCAACTTCACCAGTAGAAACCATTTCCACACCTGTTACAGGATCCGCACCTTCCAATCGCATAAAAGAAAACTGTGGATATTTGACTCCGAACCGTTCAGCAACCCCCTCGCCGTCCTCTATTTCGTCACCTAACATGGCGCAAGCTGCGAGCTCCATCAAGTTTTGACCTATTGCTTTAGAAACAAATGGCATACTTCTTGAAGCTCTAAGGTTGCATTCTATGACATAGACGTCACGGTTCTTAACCAAGTATTGTATATTGAACGGACCTTTTATGCATAAATCTCGAGCGATTTGTCTAGTTATTCGTCTAATTTTCTCTTTTGTAATCTCATCAAGCGTCATTGCTGGAAGAGACATTGTGGCATCGCCAGAATGTACTCCCGCATTTTCCACATGCTCAACTATTGCACCCACAAAAATGTGGTTACCATCGCATACACCATCAACTTCAACTTCTCGTGCATTTAGCATAAATTTAGAGACAACTACGGGATGATCTTCTGAGACTTCCGTTGCTTTTATCAAGTAGTCATCAAGCTGAGATTCATTATATGCAACGCTCATAGCTGATCCAGAAAGAACATAAGAAGGCCGGATTAGAACGGGGTAGCCAATTTTATTAGCGAACAGTTTCGATTTTTCGATGCTTTCGAGCTTGCTCCATTTTGGCTGTTCAATTTCTAAACTATCCAATAAATCGCTGAATTTGGATCGGTCTTCAGCTCTGTCTATGTCTCTTGCGGCGGTTCCAAGGATTTTTACTCCGTTTTGGTCTAGTTTTAAGGCAAGATTGTTGGGTATTTGCCCACCTACACTAACTACTACACTTGGGAAGTTTTCTCTTGAAACTATATCTAGTACTCGCTCCAATGTTATTTCTTCAAAGTATAATTTGTCCAAGACATCGAAGTCAGTAGAAACAGTTTCAGGGTTGCAATTAATCATTACTAATTCAGCAATTCCTTTTTCCTTTAGAGCCCAAGTTGTGTTAACACAGCACCAGTCAAACTCAACACTTGAGCCAATTCTATAACATCCTGAGCCCAGAACCACGGCTTTGTTTAATTCGGAAAAGTTTATGTCATCACTTTTATCGCTGTTGTAGGTGCAGTAAAGGTAATTGGCTTTCTCTGACCATCGCTTTGCTGTTTGAATCTGTTTTATAGCTGGTTGTATTTTGAATATTTGACGAAGCTCTCTAATCGTTGCTTCACTCTTACCGAAGAGTTTTCCAATTTTTTTATCTGAAAAACCGAGCATTTTTGCCTTTTTGATATTTTCTTGGGTTAAGCCAGACTCTTTGAATTCTTTCTCAAATTTAATTATTCTTTGTATACTTTCTAAGAATAATGGAACAATGCCTGTTAACTTATTAATTTCATCTATAGGCACACCTCTTCGAATTGCTTCGACTAAATAGAAGAGTCTTTCATTGGTCGGATAAGCTAATTCTTTTTTGATTACGTCTAAATCAGTCTCATTTATCGAATCTGTTAATTCTTTGCCATGACCTACCATTCGTACAGCTTTTTGCAGGGCTTCCTCAAAAGTCTTGGCAATGGACATTACTTCTCCGACTGACTTCATTTGAGTTCCAAGTTGACGGTTCAAATTTTTGAATTTTTGGAAATCCCATCGGGGCATCTTTATAACTAGGTAATCAATGGCAGGTTCTAGAGAACCTGCTGGTTTTTTGGTAGTCTTATTTACTATCTCAGGTAATCTATAACCCAAGGCCATTTTGGCGGTTACGTAAGCGATAGGATAGCCTGTTGCTTTAGAAGCCAAAGCTGAGCTTCTTGATAATCGTGAATTTACCTCAATTACTTTGTATTCTCCAGTAACTGGGTGAACAGCATATTGGATATTGCATTCACCAACTAAACCAAGAGCTTTCAGAACTGCAAAACTGGTGGCTTTCAATTTTTGGAATTGTTCATCACTAACTGTTTGGGAAGGCGCAACGACTATGCTGTCTCCAGTATGTATCCCCATTGGATCAAAATTTTCCATGCTGCAAACAATCATACAGTTATCGTCCAAATCTCTCAAAACTTCATATTCTATTTCCTTCCATTTTCCCACATACTCTTCAACTAATACTTGAGAGATTCTGCTGTGAACCAACCCAATGGAGGCAACTCTTCGCAGGTCTTCTTCGTTATATGCTGCACCTGTACCTTGACCACCTAAAGTGTAAGCAACTCTAACCATAACTGGATATCCGATTTCTTTTGCAGCTTGAACTGCTTCTTCGATAGAATTTGCTTTCTTACTTCTAGGAATTGGAATACCTGCTTCAATCATTGTTTTTCTGAAAAGATCTCTATTGTCCGCTTTTTCTATTGCTTCAACACTAGTACCTAAAACCTTAACATTATATTTGTCTAGTATACCTTTTTCTGCTAGCTCAGTTCCACAGTTTAAAGCTGTTTGACCTCCGAATCCAAGTAGAATCCCATCGGGTCTTTCTTCTTCGATGACCTTTTCTGCAAATTCAGGTGTTATGGGGAGAAAGTATGCTTTATCACCGACGAATTTTTCGTCAGTTTGGATTGTAGCAACATTTGGGTTAATGAGAACAACCTCTACGCCTTCTTCTTTGAGCGCTTTTATTGCTTGTGCTCCTGAATAGTCAAATTCACCTGCTTCGCCGATTTTTATGGCGCCGCTTCCTAAGACTAGGACTTTTTTTACAGATTCAAGTTTTGGCATTACTTAATATTCTCCATATTTTTCCCAAATTCGTCAAAAAGAAATTCAGTATCGTAAGGTCCTGGTGCTGCCTCAGGATGCCACTGAACAGCGAAGACGGGTTTATTTTTGTGTTTTACGCCTTCCACGGTTTTGTCATTGGCATTCACGAACCAGCATTCCAAAGGGGTTTTTTCAAAGCAGTCTGTTTCGATGGCGTAACCGTGATTCTGAGTGGTGATATAGCATCGATTAGTTTTCAAGTCCAGAGCGGGTTGATTTTGGCTTCGATGCCCATACTTTAATTTGTAGGTATCGCCCCCCATAGCCAATGTGAGTATTTGTGCACCTAAGCAGATCCCCATTATTGGAAGTTTATCAATAAATTCTCGGATGCTATCTATAGTTGATAAGCATTTTTTTGGGTCCCCAGGACCGTTGCTTAGAAAAATACCGTCTGGATGATAATTCATTATTTCTTTAGCTGAAAAATCGTAAGGAACACGAATAACGTTTATGCCACGGCTGAGAAGGTTGCGTATAATACTGTTTTTCACTCCACAATCAATTAAAACAACTGTTCGCTTGCCGTTAACCTTGTAGTGTACAGGTTCTTTTACTGATACTTCCTTGACTAAATCGGTTAAGTTGGGATCAGGAATAGATTTCGCCTCTTCAAGTAGAGCGTCAACATCTATCTCTTCACCTTCTGGAAAAACTTCCAGGATACCGAGCATTACACCGTGCGTTCGAAGTTTTTTTGTAAGACGCCGGGTATCAATACCATAAATACCAGGTATATTTTCGTCAGCTAACCATTGATCTAATGTGCGTTTAGATGCCCAGTGATGCGGCCCGGTACATAATTCTTGAATAACAAGTCCTGAAGTCTGAATGCGATCAGATTCAAAATAAAGGGGAACACCCAAATCCATATCGTTTGACGGAACGCCATAATTACCGATTAAAGGATAGGTTAACGATAAAATCTGTCCTTTATATGATGGGTCAGTAAGTGACTCTGGGTACCCTACCATGGAAGTTGAAAACACGACTTCACCTGAAGACTTCCTAGCTGCCCCAAAACCCTTTCCGAGAAAAATGGTGCCGTCTTCTAAAACTAAAACCGCTTTCTTGTTTTCCGTGGAGTATAGTTGTTTGACCAAAGCCCTATTCTACCTATCAAATTGAATTTTTAAACGTTGCGTTTTTACGATTATACGTCGAAAGGAAAGATTTAACCGAAGATTCTAACTTATTTTCAGCTTCTTCAAGTTCCTTGTCCATCTTCGACACTATAGATCGGGTTATAAGTAACTTTTTTTCTCTTTCAGCTAATGCTCTTTTTACCTCAATTGGCGCTGGACCACCCTTTACTTTGCATAAATCAACTAGTGCAAGTGGGATTGCGAGTTGGGCTAAGTCTTCTGTTTTAATAACAAGTTCAATACCAGTTGCGTCCTTGGCGGCCTTCTCAAGCATTTTAGGTGTAGCACCCGCAAAATCGGTTTTTGTCTCTATGAGCGATTTGACGAACGCGCCTACAATCTTATGAGCAGACCGGAAAGGAACATTATATTTACGGACAAGTAGATTCGCCAGTTCTGTAGCAGCTACAAAACTTTTTGATATTTTTTCAGGACTAACGGCAGTAACTTTGAGCTTTGGCATAAGCTTATGAATCATATCTAATGAACTGTGGACTATGTCGATGGAGTCCCAAAGTTTAGGGGTAACTTCTTGGAAATCAAGATTGTATGTCGAAGGCAGGTTCTTCAAGGCAGCTGCGCAAGTTACAAAGTTTCCTAGAACAGAACTTGCTCTAGCGCGGATAACTTCGAGAACTTCGGGATTTTTCTTTTGAGGCATAATGCTGCTTGTAGAGGTGAATTCGTCAGGAAGCTCAACTACTCCGAAGTCAGGTGAACTCCAGATGATTAAATCTTCAGCTAAACGGCTGATATTTACAGCGATTAACCCAAGTGTAGATAATGTTTCAATAATGAAGTCTCTGCTGCCTACTGCATCAATCGAGTTCTCAATTAGACCGTTAAAACCTAAAAGCTCCGAGGTTCTATCACGGTTAATTGGAAAGCTTGTGGTAGCTAAAGCACCTGCTCCAAGAGGGCAAAGATTGACGCGGATATATACACTTTGGAGTCTTTGCATATCTCGCTCTAGAGCATCAAAATAAGATAGAAGATAATGTGCAAAAGTTACAGGTTGAGCAGGTTGTAAGTGAGTATACTCCAAAATTACTGTTTTCTGATGTTCTTCTGCAACTTCAGCGAAGTGATCTTGCACATGGGCTACTGAGCGCATTAACGCAATTAATTCATTGCGTAATTGGATGCGTATAGCAGTTGTTACTTGATCGTTTCTGCTTTTTGCGATGTGTAGATTACCCCCTGCTTCCGGCCCTGCTTCTTTAAGAACTGCTTCTTCAACGGCCATATGCGCATCTTCCATTGATGCGTCTAAAGTCATTTCTGAGTTTTTGACTAAAGCGGATAGAATTTTAGCACCGTCAGTTGCTGATATGATTTTCTGCTCTATTAGCATGACCACGTGGGCTTTGTTAATGGTGATTACCGGATTTAGCAAACGTGCATCATCTTTTATAGAAGAAGTAAACTTTGCAACGTCTTCCCGCATATTTGTTAATCGACCCCCATGGAGTATTTTTGACGTCTTCTTACACCTCATTATAGATTGTGATTATTTTGATTGGGTTCCCTTAGTTTTCTTTGCAGAACGCTTTAGGACATTATACATTCTGGTCTGTAAGCCCCAGAGTTCAATAAATCCTTTGGAGTCAGATTGATTAAATGAAGTCTTAATGTTGTAATTTGCGAGGTTTTTATCATAAAGTGACATAGGTGATGAGCGCCCGACGACTTGAAAACCGCCCTTGAAGAGTTTTAGTCTAACTTGTCCAGTTACGTTTTCTTGGGATTTGTTAATGAAAGCATCTAAATCTTCTTTTAATGGATCCATCCATAGACCTGAATAAGCTAGAAAAACCCATTCTGCGTCGATTTGTTGTTTAAAGAGAACCTCGTGTCTTGTCATGACCAGTTTTTCTAAATCTTTGTGGGCTTCTAAGGTTATTGCGGCTGCTGGACATTCATAAACTTCACGAGATTTTATTCCTACCATACGATCTTCTATGTGATCGATGCGTCCAATGCCGTGTTTTCCTGCAATATCGTTAAGTGTTTGGATAAGTTGGATGGGTTCGAGTTTTTGGTTGTTAACTGAAACTGGAATTCCAGCTTCGAATTCTATTGTTACATATTCTGGCGTGTTAGGAGCTTTTTCAGCTGAAACTGTCCAAGTGAATGCATCTTCAGGGGGTTCGGCGGCCGCGTCTTCAAGAAGACCGCATTCGATTGCTCTTCCCCATAAACTTGCGTCTATACTATATTTCTTAGAGTCAGTTGAGATTGGGATTTTCTTTTCTTTTGCGTAGGCTATTTCTTCCTCGCGGGTCATGCCCCAGTCGCGTATTGGCGCAAGAATTTTCTTGTTAGGCGCTAAAGAACCGAGAGTGATGTCAAAGCGTACTTGATCATTGCCTCTGCCGGTGCAACCATGGACTAGACCAGTTGCATCTTCTTTTTCGGCTACTTCAACCATTTTCTTTGCTATAAGCGGGCGTGAAAGGCTTGTGCTTATGGGATATTTTCCCTCATAGAGAGCGTTTGCTTTTATGGCTGGAAAAACGTAGTCTGTTATGAATTCTTCTCGGGCATCGATGTCATAATGTTTGAAAACGCCTAGTTTCTTTGCTTTTTTTCCTGCTGCATCCAAATCTTCTTGTTGCCCAACATCTATAGTTACTGTTATAACTTCTGCTTTGTATTTTTCTTGAAGATACTTTATCATTACTGAGGTATCTAATCCGCCGGAGTAGGCTAGGACAAATTTTTCAGTCATGTTTTGCTCGCCCATTTTTGAAATGTGAATTATTCCCCTTACCTCACAGACAGTGTTTTTAAACTTTATGACTTTTTTGTAACATAACAATCTTTAAATGTTCTAATTGATACATTTTTGTATTATGACAATCGCCCAAGACGTACGCAGTTACCTCAGAAATAAGCCATATTTACTTGAAGCCTTAGAGAAAGGCATCGTTAACCTTAGTGAGCTTTCCCGGCAAATTCAAATTGAGCTCAAAACAGAAAACATAACAGCCACAAAAGCGGCTCTGAGACGTTTTTCTGAAGAACTGCAAAAACGTAAGCAGAAAAGAGAAGAAAAGGTTCTCCAACTCCTCAAACGCAGCGGAATAGCAGTTTATGATAGGAAAAGCGTCATTATAACCGCGAAAGAAATCTCCAACAATACAGGAATGAAGGTGGATTTACCAGGCAAATTTGTATACCTACTCGACAGGGCAGATTTACCGGAGAGAATCAGCACGCTCGTAAAACACGATAATTGCACTATGATAGTAGTTAATTCGCCTGAAGAATTAGAGGCAACGGTAGGAGTTGTTGCATTTCTAACAACATTGCTTGCAGAGCAAAATGTTAACATCATCGAGTTCATTTCATGCTGGACCGAAACAATCATAGTGGTTGAGAAAAAAGACAGCCTCAAAGCATATGAGACATTATCAAATATTATAGGCTAAAAGAGAGGATTAACCGTAACAATATTAATAATTGCAGTAGAATAATTCTGCAAGTTTAGAGTTGAGATCATGCAGTCACTTAATCAAATTACTGTAAGGGCACCTGCGACAAGTGCTAATCTTGGTCCAGGTTTTGATGTTTTTGGTTTGGCAATAGAAAAACCTAGTGATAAGGTAACAATAACGCGTACTGCTTCTAGTGGAATTAAGATTGGAATTTCAGGATTATCCGCTGAAACTATCTCGCCCATACCCGAAAGAAATACCGCAGGAGTGGTTGCGAATTTGATGATTAATGAATTTTCGTTAAAAACTGGCATCGCCATACGAATAGAAAAAGGCATATGGCCAGGCAAGGGATTAGGCAGTAGCGCTGCTCCCGCGGCAGCAGTGGCGTTCGGATTGAATAAAATGTTTGACCTAAATCTAACTAATCAACAGCTGGTTCAGTTTGCATCTAAAGGTGAAATCGCCAGTGCAGGATCTGAACATGCAGACAATGCCTCAGCGGCCGTTTGTGGAAACTTTGTTATAATTAAATCGTACAATCCAGTGGAGATTGTTGAACTGAAAGCGCCCTCAGATATGGAGGTTTGCGTAGCTTTCCCTCATGTTGATACACCAACAGGCAAAACTGCTAAGGCACGCGCGGTGATTCCAAAAATGGTTCCACTTGAAAAGCATATTCATAATGTAGGTAAAGCCGCAGCTATGGCTAGTGGTTTCGCAATAGGGGATGTTGACTTAATTGGTAATTCAATGAGCGATGTCATCGTAGAACCGGCTAGAGCATTTCTCATCCCAGGATATATGCAGGTTAAAGAACAGGCTCTAAACGCGGGCGCATGCGGAGTCACAATCAGCGGTGCTGGACCTGCAGTTATTGCGATAATTAATAAGAAAAAGGCGGATGCCGTAAAGGTTGCAGAAGCTATGAAAGAAGGCTTTAAAATGGCCGGGTATGACTCTACTGCCATCGCTACAAGACCAGGCAGAGGCGCACATATAACGGAGAAATGAAGAAAAGTGACTCATCAAGAATGCATAAAATGCGGAAGTAAATACGACATAAACGAGGTTGTTTATTTCTGTAAAAAATGCGGGGATATCTTAGAAATAAAGATAGATTTTGAAGATTTAACTGAAACACTTGAAAGTGACGAATGGAAAAAAACCCCTCTTTCGGTTTGGCGATATCGTAATTTTATGCCAATTCATGAGGCTACAAAACTTGTGACCTTGAACGAAGGCGGCACTGGTTTGCACCGTTCAAATCACTTATGCGACGAAGTAGGAATCAAGAATCTTTGGATTAAAAACGAGGGGGAAAATCCCACAGGAAGCTTCAAAGACCGAGGCATGACTGTTGGTGTAACCAAAGCTATTGAATTAGGCGCAAGGCATGTTATCTGTGCATCAACAGGAAACACCTCCGCTAGTCTAGCTGCTTATGCGGCAAGGGCAGGAATAAAATGTACAGTTCTAATACCCTCTGGCAAAATCGCTTACGGAAAACTATCTCAGGCTATGATTCACGGAGCCAAAGTGTTGCAGGTTAGGGGAAACTTTGATGAAGCATTGGAATTTGTGCTTAAACTTGCTGAGAAACATAGAAGCATTTACCTGCTTAACTCAATCAACCCATTTCGTATCGAAGGCCAAAAATCATTAGGTTATGAAATCTGTGAACAATTAAACAACGAAGCTCCAGACAGAATCATAATACCAGTAGGTAATGCGGGAAACATAAGCGCAGTCTGGAAGGGTTTAACCGAATTTTATAAACTTGGTTACATAAAGAAGCTGCCAAAGATGACGGGTATACAAGCCTCAGGCTCAGCTCCTATTGCTCAGATGATTAAGAGTAACAGCAACAAAATTTTGCCAGTGGAAAATCCAGAGACTATAGCAACTGCCATTAGAATCGGAGCCCCTGTTAGCTGGAAGAAAGCTGTGAAGGCTATTAGAGAATCGCATGGTACCGCTGAAACAGTCACTGATGAGGAGATTTTAGAGGCTCAACTATTGCTCGCCAGAGTCGAGGGCATATTTGTAGAACCAGCAAGCGCATCATCGATTGCAGGATT
This sequence comes from uncultured Candidatus Bathyarchaeia archaeon, assembly GCA_964636425.1. Lineage (GTDB taxonomy): Archaea > Thermoproteota > Bathyarchaeia > Bathyarchaeales > Bathycorpusculaceae > JADGNF01. The sequence continues at coordinate 49,729 of CAZWRU010000003.1, read as the reverse complement.
AAGGAAGCTGGTTAAGAATCAGGTCATCAGTAAAGATGAACACGTAGTTTGCATCACTACTGGTCACGGGCTTAAAGATCCAGATACAGCTATAAAGCAATGTGAGAAACCACTTGAGGTTGATGCGGAAATATCAACCATTGAACGAGCATTAGAATTGAAAACACAAACAGCGGTAACTCTTGCAAGGTGAATTTGAAAATGAGAATTATATTAGTAGGTTATGGCGTCGTAGGAAAGGGCGTAACGACTATCCTTGCTCGTAGATATGCAGAGAAGGTTACCCAATATGGCTTTAATCCAAGAATAGTTGCAATAGCAGACATAGATGGCGCCATAATTAATCCCCGAGGGTTGAGCACTGAAAAGTTAGATGCGATTAAGCAAAAAGGTTACCCTATCTCTACTGATCCCGAGTTTGGTCAAAAAGGAATTTCTGCGTTAGATGTTATTGAATCTGTTGAAGCAGAAGTAGTTGTTGAAGTCACGCCTGTTAACATTAAAAACGGCGAACCAGCACTATCCCACATCACTACAGCCTTCAAAACCGGCAAACATGTTGTTACGACAAATAAAGGACCATTAGCCTTAGCTATGCCAGCGCTCACTGAACTGGCTGAATACAACAACGTGTACTTCAGATTCAGCGGTACAGTCGGTGGAGGAACTCCCATGCTGCAGTTCGCTAAAAGATGCCTCGCAGGAGACAAAATACTCGCCATTCGAGGCATATTAAACGGCACAACTAATTACATATTAACTGAGATGTCTCAAAATCGCGTAACCTTCCAAGAGGCATTAACAAATGCACAAAAGCTTGGCTACGCCGAAAGAGAACCTTCAATGGATATTGACGGATTTGACACCGCCTGCAAAATAGTCATCTTGGCTAACTGGATATTGAATAAAAAAATAACTCTAAAAGATGTTGATAGAACAGGCATCCGTGAAGCTTCTCTGCAGGCACTTGATGAAGCTACAAAAAGAGGTAATACAATTAAGCTCATAGGTTCAATTTCTGATGGCAAAGCAAGCGTTAAACCAACCGAAATTCCAAAAAACGATCCGTTATGTGTTAGCGGAGTGCTTAACGCGGTAACTTTCTCAACAGAATATGCAGGAGAACAAACCCTAGTAGGTAGAGGGGCAGGCGGTATTGAAACTGCCAGTGCAGTTTTAAGAGACCTTTTAGATATAAGACATAAGTTGGCAAACCGATTGCTAAACAGTAACGCGGAGTCCTAAAATATGAAGATAGTAATGAAATTTGGTGGCACCAGTGTTGGGACAGGCGAAAATATTCGCCATGTCGCAGGGTTAGTTTCTAAATATGCCAAGAAAGATAACGTGGTAGTAGTTGTTTCAGCACTGGCAGGAGTAACTAATGGTCTCTTAGAAGTTGCCTGCCAAGCTAAGAAAAGTAATGAAAAAAATCTGCAAACATTCACAGAAAAACTCCTAAAGAAACATATTGACGCTATTTCGGCAGCTATTACTAGCAAACTTGTCCAGAAAGAAGTCATTGAAATCACCGAGAAAACGATTGCTGAATTAGAAAAAGTTTTAACGGGTATATGCTATGTAGGCGAATTAACGCCTAAATCAAAAGATTACGTAGTTTCTTTTGGAGAGCGTCTGTCTGCGCCAATTGTTTGGGGCGCGATAAAAGATCATAAACTTGAAACACAATGCTTCACTGGCAAAGAAGCCGGAATCATAACTAATTCTAACTTTGGCGAAGCAGACCCATTAATGAATTTCACGACGCATCTTGTCCGCGAAAGACTTAGCCCACTGCTGGAAAAGAGCGTAATTCCAGTTGTCACAGGATTTATAGCGGCAAATCAAGACGGCGTAGTAACTACTGTAGGACGTGGCGGTTCAGATTACACCGCAACCATATTAGGAGTTGCTTTAGAAGTTGATGAAGTCTGGATATGGACCGATGTAGACGGAATAATGACTACAGACCCCAAAATTGTTCCCGCTGCAAAAATGCTTTCTGAACTAACTTACCAAGAGGCTGCAGAAATGGCCATATTTGGCGCAAAGGCCATGCACCCCCGTGCATTAGAACCGGTTATGAAAGAAAACATTCCAGTTCGTATAAGGAGTGTTTTTAATCCCGAAAACTCTGGGACTCTTATCTCAAATCAACCAAAGACAGAAGCTGTAGAAGCCGTAAAAGCCGTAGCTATGATTAAAGATGTTGCCATGATTAACGTTTATGGACCGGGAATGGTTGGCGCTCCAGGAAGTTACTCAAAAGTTTTTGAGGTTTTAGGCAAGAACAATATTAACATCATGATGATTTCTACCGCTGCTTCAGAAGCAAACATATCAATGATTATCCGCCGTGGATTAGTAGGCAGAGCAATAAGTAACCTTGAAATTGCCTTAGTAGGAAGAGGTAGCCTAATCAGCGAAGTAAGTGCAGAAGATGATGTTTCTGTTGTAGCGGTAATGGGCGCCAGTATGAAAGGAAGATTAGGGTTAGCCTCCAGAATCTTTGCTATCGCAGCTAAAAACGGTATAAACATACGCATGATTGCACAAGGCGCCTCAGAGCTAAACATATCATTTGTTGTTAAAGAAAAAGATGCTAGAGCTGTTGTTAAAGCGATCCATGAAGAATTTAAACTAGATAAAATATAATTCCTTTTTTATTTTTATTAAGCAGTAACTAGTAGTACAGCATCTAAATTACTCCAGAGACAGCAAAAGAGGGAGCTGACTCATGAAGCTAAATATTGAACCAGAAGACCTAAAAAAACTATCAAGTTTAGTTGAATTAGGAGAAGATGGGCTTTATTATAATCTAGGCTTCGCGGTCAACTTAGAAACAGGTGAAATCTGGGATTTGCTGACTGAAAATAAAACCCCTGAAACTTTGGAAGTTAAAATTCTCTCTGTCATTTTAACTCATTTTTTAAAAGCGGATATTGCGCCAAGAATTGGTAAATTAATAAAATATGGAGATTTACCAGGGGGACATGCATATGAAAAAGCGTATGTACAGAGAGCGATTGACCCCGTAATCGATGCTTTCGGAGATTGTTCACCGAATGAATTAATCCAGGCAGCAAAATTCCTGAATGGGATAGTTCTTGATTTTGGCGATATTGCTGTAGAAATTCCGGCATTACAGGGAATCCCAGTTGTGTTTGTGTTATGGGTAAAGAGCGAGTTCCCAGCGTCTTTAACGGTTCTCTACGATGAATCAGCAAGCAGATATCTTCCAACTGAAGACTTAGCCGTATTAACTGAACTTATCTCTAACAGACTGATAAAGGCAAAAGCAAAGTTATCACTTAATTAATAGAAAAATGATTTTTGGAGCGATTAGATTCCTTCTGAGTTAAGAGACCGATTCTTGTTATGCAATTCACTTAGTTTTAGAATTGTTTCTTTGTATACTTGAATTCCATTTAGGTATTCGTCTATTACTATGTGTTCATCTACTGTGTGATCCAGGTGAGAGTCTCCAGGACCGTAAGTGACTATTGGAACATTCATAGCTTTACCTAGTATGTTCATGTCTCCAGTACCTGTTTTCCGTAATACGGTCGCGGGTTTGCCGGTTACTCTGCGAATAGACATAGAGAGCGCACGAACAAGAGGAGAACTCTTGTCCACCTCAAAAGGCTCTACTGAATCTACTATGGTCACTTTAAGAGCTATTTTCGGATTGGATTCTTTGTATTCATCGATTACTTTTTTGATATCATCATAAATTTGTTTGGTTGAAAATTGAGGGGGAACACGTATGTCAAGATACATTTCGGCTTCAAAGGGGATTACAGAGTTTGCTTGTCC
>CAZWRU010000003.1:0-45813 GCA_964636425.1 uncultured Candidatus Bathyarchaeia archaeon | reverse complement strand
AATATTGCATAATCAGCTTTGATTCCCTGAGTTATTATGTGACGTATACCACGACTAGTAGCTTCTTCCTCGATAACCGCGGCTATTAGGACTTTACCTTTAAAGCTAGGATCCTTTGCAACTTCAGCTGCGCCCATAACCATGGCTGCTAATGGCCCTTTAGCGTCTACAGCGCCACGTGCATAAATTTTGCCTTCTTCCACACGCAAAGGAAGGTGCCCAGCTACAGTATCCATGTGACCACAAAGGAAGATTACCGGTTCGCCTTCTCCGAAGACGCCTATTATGTTACCTATAGCATCAGCTCCTACTTGGAACCCGAGTTTTGGCAGTTCCTGAGCTAAGAAGTCGGCTATGTCTTCTTCTTTACCAGAGGGACTGTATATACCCAGAAGATTAGTTAGTAGTCGGACTGCTTGATCTTGCATTTTCCTCTTCCTCTAAAATATCATCTAAAACTTTCACTGCTTTATCGATTTCTTCTTTTTTTATTACCAACGGGGGTAAAAATCGAATAACTGTACGCCCTGCGTTAAGAACGAGCACGCCTTTTTGCATTGCCTTGGTAATAGCGGTTAGGACTTCGCATTTGAGTTCAATACCAAGCATTAGACCTAAGCCCCGGACTTCCTTTACTAGTTTATGCTTGCGCTGAACTTCTTCAAGTTTTAGTTTGAAGTATTCACCGTTAACCGCTGCTTTTTCAGTCAATTTCTCTTCAAGCAATACGTCTATGGCTGCACATCCTGCAGCACAAACTAATGGGCTGCCACTAAAAGTGGTGGTATGCTCACCACCTTTGAACGAGGCCATTATACTTTCTTTAGAGATTGTTGCACCAATGGGTAATCCACCTGCTATTGGCTTGGCGAGACATATTATGTCAGGCACTATTCCCGCATGCTCGCATGCAAAGATTTTTCCTGTCCGACCAAAACCAGTTTGGACCTCATCAAGAATTAATAGAACCCCTTTTTCGTCACAGATTTTCCGCAATCCTAATAGATAGCCTTCAGGTGTTAATCGAATTCCGCCTTCCCCGCGGATAGGTTCAACTAATATTGCAGCTGTTTTATCACTTATAGTTTCTCGGATTTTGTCAAGATTGTCCGGAGCCACATGTTTAATTTCAGGCACAAGAGGCAGAAAAGGCTCACGATACTTCTTTTCCCACGTTGCAGATAGGGCACCCATAGTTTTTCCGTGGTAGCCGCCCATAACAGCGATTATTTCTGGTTTACCAGTGTATTTGCGTGCAAGTTTTAGAGCACATTCAATTGCTTCGGCGCCGCTGTTGGATAAAAACGCCTTGTTTAATCCTTTTGGGGCTATTTGAATAAGTTTTTGTAGAAACTCTGAGCGTTTATCATTATAGATACTAGCGTGACATGAAATTAGTTTTTGGGCTTGTTCGCATACTGCAGCCACTACTTTGGGGTTGCAATGACCTAGTAGGGCCACACCATAGCTGCCGGTGCAGTCGATATATTCTTTCCCATTAATGTCCCAAACCAAAGCTCCATAGCCTTTTGTAAGAACTATAGGTTTTTTGGTGTAGACATTTGCCATTAATTTATCTTCGGTATTAATGATTTCTTGCTCATTCACTAGTTATCACTGTACCAGCCTCATGTTTTAAGGCAGAAGATATTGGATTTTTAGCTTTCCCTGAGGTGATAATGACTTGTTTAACACCTTCATTTAGAGCTTCCATTCCAGCGTGTACCTTGGTGCTCATTCCTGCCCCTATGTTAGAGAGCACCTCTTTAACCTCGTTGGCAGCTATTTTGGGTATACGTTCACCTTTCAGTATTAAACCTTCAACATCGGTGAGGAGAATTAGACAATCAGCTTTGAGGGCTCCTGCAATTACGGCTGCCGTTCGGTCGCCATCGACGTTTAGTGGCTCATTTTCTTCGCTTATGGCAATCGGTGTAACAATGGGTGTGTATCCTTTTTGAAGTAGAAAATGAATTATATCCGTGTTAACGTTTGTAATTTTTCCTGTATATCCTCCATCGATAACGCGCTTACGGCCATGTTGGTCAACTTCGATTATTCGTTTTTTGCGTTCTGCTTGTAGAATCTTTGCGTCTAGGCCTGAGAGGCCGACGGCTTGTATGTTTTGACTTTGCAAGGCTAGGACTATTTGTTTGTTGAGTTTTCCCGCCATGACCATCGAGTAGATTTCTATTGTTTCTTTGTCTGTGTATCGGCTTCGGAACCCTTCAGGGGAGATTATGAATTTTTGTTCCTTGCCGAGTTTGGAGGCGATTTCTGTCACTTCTACTCCACCTCCGTGGACTAGAACTATTTGATTATCTCCAAGGACTCCTTTAAGATCAGTAACGAGATCAGTTGAAGCGCCTTCTTTTAGGATACTGCCGCCCATTTTTATAACAATCAACATTGCTATCACATCGGATGGAAACCAGTACTTTTTAGCCCAGTTGTTTCATCAATTCCCATTAACAGGTTGAGGCACTGAACACCTTGTCCTGAGGCGCCTTTTACCATGTTATCAATTGCTGAAAACATTAGTACGCGATTTGCATGAGGATCAAGTTCAAAACCTATGTCACAGAAGTTTGTTCCGAGGGTTACTTTTGGATCAGGAAGCTGGTAGAGACCTTTTTGGTATTTAACTAGACGTATGAAGGGTTCTCCCTCGTATGTTGAGCGCAAGGTTTTCCATACATCTTTTAAGGCGAGCGACTGTTTGGGAAAAGCATGAATTGTGACTAGAATTCCCCGGATCATATTTACTGCGTGCGGTGTGAAAGAGATTGTAACGGGGTCATTGTTAAGTAAGGAAAGTTCTTGTTCGATTTCGCCTATATGGCGATGCATCACAACTTGGTATGGGCGTACACCGCCGAAGCGTTCAGGATGGTGCGAGGCTGGCGTTGGCTTGCTTCCGCCACCGCTGGATCCAACTTTTAGGTCTGCTACTATACGATTTTTTTCCACAAGACCTGCTTTTATCAATGGAACTGTTGCTAGTATGGTTGCTGTTGCCATGCATCCTGCGCATGCTACGAGACGAGCTTTTTTGATTTCCTCACGATGCAATTCAGGTAATCCGTAGGCGGCCTCTTTGAGAAGGTCAGTGTGAGTATGTTTGAAGCCGTACCATGTTTCGTAATCAGCAGGATTTTTGAGACGAAAGTCAGCGCTCATGTCGATGACTTTGAGTCCAGTTTCTAGAAGTTTGGGGACAAGGTTTACTGATCCTCCGTGCGGTGTTGCTGTGAAGATTATGTCACAATTTTTTTGTAGTTCAGTTATATCTTGGGGGACAAATTTTAGTTGGGTTAATCCACGTAGGTTGGGGTGTATATTGAAGATGTATTCTCCTGCACTTTGGCGACTAGTAACCATAGTCACTTCTACTTCAGGGTGGAGAAGAAGTATACGAAGCAGTTCGCTGCCTACGTATCCTGTACCGCCTATTATTCCTATTCTCTTCATACTGGTTCACCTTAAGACTTTGATTATTACTCTAAACTTTGAGCGCCTTTTATAAGAGGAATAGCTACATTCAAACCGGTTATTAGACGAGTGTTCTCCCAGAAGTCAGGACAACTGTTTGCTTCATGGAAGACTATTCCATCTTTGTTATCTTCAATATGCTGCTCGATTATGTTTTTAACCTTTGAGTAAGGCTCAGTTCGCTTATAATCTTGAACAGCTTGCTCGAGCTTTGCATTCCAAGTCTTAAAGTCACGCAAACGAGTTTCGTCCTTGTGAACTTTTTTAACTTCAGCAAAGGAATCAGCTGCTTTAGTAAGTTCATTTTTAACCACTTTGTCATCTATGCTTTTATGACTATTTATCATGGCATCTATACCTAAAACCCAGGCCTCATTTTCTTGTCCTAAAGCTTTGCCGCATTTTGCTGCGAGCTCTTTAATAGTCAAGGGTAACTTTACGTCAAATACTAGGTTGCCTAAGAAAGTGTTAGTGCGAAAGTCGCTGAATCCTCCGCGCGCTAGTGCGATGGGATGGCAAAATGGGGCTTTACCTTTTTCTTTGAACACTATTATACGCAGGTCGTAAAACCATTTTTGAATGAATTCTTGACCTACTATACCAATCGGGTTTATGATTGAGGGTTCTGTTTTTTGAATGTTTGTTAGGAGTTCTTCACGGTTTTTTGAAAGCACAATTGCTTTTCCATGTGTACCCGCATCTGGTTTGATTACTATTTCTTGACCTATTTCTTGTTGAAATAGATCAGCTATATCGGATTCGTTACGGATTACTCTACCATCTTTGGTTGGTTCAGCTGGGTCGCATGGAATGTATACTGTTTTAGGTATTGGTAAACCTAGCGTCCAAAAATGTAGGAGGGTTCGGAATTTACTATAGCAAAGATATTCTATTGAGTGGGGGTTGATTACTTTTTTTCCTAGTAGTTCCATAGTGTTGGCAGCATATAATCTGCGGTTTTTACTTTGGGCACGATTGAGAATCACAGAGAGGTCTTTGATGGTGCTTGTGAAGTTTTTTCCTTTACTGGCAATATTAAACCCATTTTTACTTAGGGTTACAGCGATTTTACGGAAGGGAATAATTGTCAATTCTACACCTAGCTCTTCAGCAGTAAGTTTGATACCGTTTTCGTCGTTTTCGGCGTGCTCATAAAGAAGCCCAATAGTCATCGAATGTTCCTCCCGAAAAAAGATATTAAATAAAGAATAAAGAGGTGAGTTTAATCACGGTTAAGAGAATCTTTTGGGTGGATACTTCTTATTCGCCCCAGTCTTCTCCTTCATGAGTGAACTGTTCAAGATCGACGCAGCCACAAGTTATTTGCTTAACTTCTAGCTCTAATCCGCAGCTAGGGCAACTGAGGATTTCTCCTTTTGATGCATCTTGGGGAATATCAAGTTCTGCGTCACAGTCTGGACATTTAGCTTTCATAACTTTCACCTCATGGGTTTGGAATTCGGGTGTGTTTTCAACCATTTTTGTTCTCACGTTTATTTTATAGGAAATATCTTTGTGAGATACCCCCCTATCTTTTAAACGTTGTGACTTATTTGCAACATCTCAGACTTCTAATGTCTCAAACAGTACATTCGTAGACACATAAGCAACCGAGTTACTTTCGAAAAGAGCAATCATTAATGATTAATACAACGAAAAACACACCATTTTATCAGTATAAGTACAGAAATCGTTAAATTTTTCTGGCCCTAAGCTAATTCAGGGTTAAGAGGATGGATGTAAAGGACAAAGAGATAGTAAAAATACTAAAAGATGATGGACGCGCCGGTTACGTAGATATCGGAAAAAAAATTGGATTATCCGAAGGGGCTGTTAGAAAAAGAATCCAAACATTAACTGATTCGGGAATAATTAAAAAATTTACAATTAAAGTCGGCGTCACTGAGGGCGCAGAAGCCATAGCATTACTAGCCATAAATCCAGCCTACCCCACGCAAGAAGTTTCTAAAAAAATTCAGACAATACCTAACGTAGAAACCATCTATGAAGTTACAGGCGAATACGATATAATAGTAATTATCGGGGGCATGAACGTTAACGAAGTTAACGAATGCATAGATATAATCAGGCGTGTAGAAGGCATTATGAAAACAAATACGATGATAATCCTCCGGAGCAGGTAAAACTACCGGAAAAAGATAGAAAAAAGCATCCATTATAGGAAAAAACTGAAATTAATCATCCTAAGAAGGCTAAAATTAAGCATCATTGTTTGTTCGCTGATAGATAATAGGCAGTGAAAATACCTTTGTCAGTTCCGTAGAGATTCTGCACGTATCTAATAGCGTCTTCGAGAGTTTTTGCTATCGGAATAATTGAGGTATAATTGTCTGGTCGTATTAAGTCAGTAATTCTACCAGTCTCTCTTTTTATTATCGATAAACTGAATTTGTTTGGTCCAGATGAGAAAAATGCGGTTTCACCTTTTTTGGGATTGCCCCTTCTTATTTCGATTGTTTTCGATCCGTTTTTGATCCAGGGTAATATTTCTTTTTTAGAATAAAACAGGGGCATTTGATATCACTGTAGTTATAATCCTTAATTAAAGCGAGGTAGATATAATCGTTTTTTATCTCAAAACGAACAAAAAAGATTTGTTGGGCAGGGTTTATTGAAATGAAAAAAGCTAAACATACGGATATTCTTTATGCATGATTTTAGAATATTCCTTACTTCATTTAACGCTTCAATATCGCGTTTTTTTGTTTCATTAATTTTATTCATAATTCATTAAATTTATAGAAACGCTGATAAATGAAGGAATTATCTACTCAACAATAGGGAAGTGAAAAGTTCATGCCCAAGACTTACAAAATAGCAGTCCTGAAAGGGGACGGAATCGGCCCAGAAATCACCGAGGCCACAATTAAAGTATTAGAAGCCACTCAGAAAAAAGCAGATTTTAAACTGGAGCTCATTTATGGCGAAGCAGGCGCTCATTGTATTCCAACTTTTGGAACTAATCTGCCTAAAGTAACGTTAGATATGATAAAGCAAACGGACGCATGTCTGAAAGGGCCAATGACTACACCTGAAGAAGCAGGCGCCCCACCAAGTGTAGCTGTAACTTTACGCCGAATCTTTAACCTCTATGCCAACGTGAGACCGTGCAAGACTTTCCCCAATATAGCAGCCTTAAAACCTAACCTTGATTTCGTAATTGTCAGAGAAAATACTGAAGGACTCTATAGCGGTGCAGAATTCCAGCTCGCACCAGGGGTAGCTATTGCCCTTAGAATAATCACCAAGGAAGCATCCTTGCGAGTAGTAGAATTCGCATTTAAGCTAGCTGAGAAACGTAAAAAACATCTCACCTACATCCATAAAGGAAACATTCTGCGTATAACTGATGGAATATTCAAAGATGCAGTCAAAGAAGTAGCGGCCAAATATCCCGAGGTAACAGTTGATGATTTACATATAGATGCCGCCACTATGCAACTAATCAAAAAACCAGAATTATACGATGTCATGGTCACTACAAACCTATTTGGAGACATAATTAGTGACGAAGCAGCTCAGGTTGTAGGCGGATTAGGACTCGCGGGTGGCGCAAACATAGGTGACAATTATGCTATGTTTGAACCTATTCACGGATCAGCGCCAAAATACACAGGTATGAACCGTGTTAATCCGATTTCAAACATAATGGCTGCATCGATGATGATGGATTACTTAGGCGAAAGCGAAGCGGCGGTAAAAATCGAAAAAGCAATAACAGATGTGCTTGCAGAAGGCAAAGTTCTAACAGCAGATCTTGGCGGAATAGCAACCACTAGTCAGATTGCAGATGCCATAGCAGAAAGAGCTCGCGAGCTCTAAAAAAACTAAAACCGTTTTATGGTTGTCGCGGCTCTTGTCGACAACTCTATTTTTCCTTCATAATTTCTTTTAACAAAAACATTTTCCAGAAGAATCTTTTCGCCGATAAGCAGAGTACTTGCATTCTCAGAATGTTCTCGCCAAGCGGTAACTCTAACTACGTCAGTGTCGTCTCTTAGCTCAAAAGAGGTTAATTTAACGAATTCACCCTTAGACGTTTTAACTTCTCTAGTTAAGGGCAAGCTGGCAACTTCACCCTCTGTATACACGTCTCCGGAGTCTTCAGATAAGTCTGAAAGCTTAACTTTTTGAATAACTGGCGAAGATACGCTGATATAGGTAGAGAAATCAACGTGAATTTCGAGATCCCCCTTTTGACCAGTTTTTACTCTACTGTTGACGATGCTAACTTTTGAACCCCTTCGGAGTTTGGATTCAACCTCTTCGGCTTTTTCATTCCAAACTACTACAGCGATTTGGCTAGTTCCATCAGATAATGTAAAGCGTAAGACCTTTCCAGGGGTTTGATCATTTCTAATAAAGGTTGAAGCGCTAAAGACCTCAGTTGCGGTCCCGTCCAAATTTATGGCTTTCTGTTCGGTTTTTATATCTGAAATTTTTGTCACCAATTGATCTAAAGAAGGGTAATCTTCATCTTTGATATTTTGGGGGTTAAGATCAATTTGGCTTCGATCACCTATATGCAGCTCAGGAATCCCAAAGCGATCGGCCTTTGTGTATCCATGAGCGAATTTGACGATTTGCCCAATTTTTAACTCACCGGATTCAACAAAAGAAGCCTTTTCGTTCCACAAAATAACCCGTAAAGTTCCATCATTATCGACTATTGTTACACTAGCTAGTTTGCCTGATTTTTCTCCTTCAAATATTTTAACCGGGTAGATAGCTGCGATTCGCCCTGTGACAGTAGCGTTATTTAAACCTACAACCATGTGACCTAAGGAAAGTCTGGGTTTAAAAGTTCCGTCTTCTCTAGGCACTTCAACGTTTAACTCGGCAGCAATCATTCGAAGGAGTGAATCATCTGCAATCAGCCCCCCCGTCATGTCTCTTACAGCTGAAAGCCTAGTGAGAAGTTGCTCTTTGCTAATTTCGGGTCGTTTATTGAGAATTTGTTGGATTGTTTCTTCAGGGGTCATTTGGTTAAGGTACCGCCATGATAGATTCTTTAATGCTGGTTTAAAATTGTTTGCAGTAGAACCTGGTTATACTCAAGACCAATGTAAGCAACTTGTAAGATTATTAAAACAGTATTGACTGGATTATAACTGGGATGCACTATTGTCTGACGCTGGTTCAAATTTATTTTTTTATTTAGGCGCAGGATTTGTTTGTGCTGGAATAGTGATTCTCATATTAGCGACAATTATGTTAATTTTTAAGCAATCAAAAGAGGGCAAAGTTAAAACTGCAGGTGTGATAGTTATCGGGCCCATACCGATAATTTTTGGAAACGATAAAAAAGACATTAAAACTCTTCTGGTTTTATCCATATGCCTTACGGTATTACTCATCGCTGCGGCAATAGTTTACTACTTGTTGGTATGGAGGGCATGATTATAACAGCAAGGGGTGAAGAAGGTAGTAAAGATTCAAAGAACAACTCAGAAAACTCCATGATGCCGCAGATTTTGTTTATTGCGGGAATAGGAATGATTATCTTAGGAGTATTTATGATGATAGCCACATCGCATCTTAATAGTCAAAATGGTTCGTTTAGTGGGGGAACAATAATTTTAATCGGGCCATTTCCAATAATAATCGGAACAGGGCCAAACTCGTTTTTGCTAGTTTTAGCCGCAATTATTTTATCAATAATCAGCTTGATTACGTTTATTATTATAAGAAGAAGAGGTGGATATCGCCTTTGTTAAGTATTGATTTATTCTTCGTCTTCTTCGTCATCTTTGCCGTAATAGGCGTTAAGTAGTATAAGTACTAAGGTAACTAATGAGGCGGTCATTAGAGCGCCGATAAGTATTTGGAAGTATCCTCCGATGTCCGTATGATGTTCCTCCTTTTGCTGAACAGTATTGATTGACGTTTGGGTATTTAAGTTGTAGCTTTTTTCCACTCCGCCATAAGACATTCATAGAGTTCGTCGTTTTCGTTTATTACCTCAAACCACCCCAGATTGTTAGCTATTTTTTGTGCAATGAGGTGATAGCAGAGATGAATTTGTTTGTCAAGTACTCGGAAATAGAAGTCATCGCATGTGCAGAATTCTGCTTGAGGCATAAGGAGATAGTCACGTTCTCTGCCGACTACAATCCATACTACCTTGTTGCTGGGTTTGAAAATGTATTTTTTAACTCTGTTTTCCTTCAGAGCTTCTAAGGATTTGGTGAAGCGTTGCCCAAAAAGATCATAAAGATCAGTGAGGTTTTTGCCGCTGAGTTTATCATCTCTCTTTGCCTGTCGACATATAGCATTAAGGGTATCAATTTCATTTGATTTTATAGCTTCGCTATTTTCATTGACTAAATTTGTTGGACCTTTTTTATTTTGATCGCTATTCGCCATTTTTCCCCAAACTTAAGATTAGTTGTAAAGTAAAGAGAGAGATATTTATTCTATGTTGATTTGTTCACCTTTCGGTTTAGTTATGGTTTCAGCTTTTGGAAGAATTACCTCTAATACACCATTTTTATAGCTAGATTTTGCCTCTTTAACTTTGACTTCAGCAGGAAGTTGAATTTCCTTATAGTATTTGCATTGGACTGTGTTTACGCTAATATCAAGAGTATTCTCAGTTCCGCAAAGTTTAATGTCGGTTTTTTCCACACCAGGCAATTCCACCACTACACGTATATCTTCAGCATTTTCCATAACATCGACCAAAGGTTCACGTTCTTCCTTTACCTGCGGAGGCCCTTTAAGCCCTTTTTTCAGGTTGCCGAATTCTTGAATTTCAGGTTTACCATCTGGCCCGATTTTCATACTATAACCATAAACGAAAGGACCGAATTCCTTTGCGGTACTTCCATCGGGAAGTTTACGTTCCTTAACATATTCTTTGGGAACTTTCTCCGTGAAGCTTTTGAATTCATCCGCCATCATTTTTTCCATTTCTCGGAAGATACGGTCAATGTCGCCAAAGAAGGGATCTTTATCGAATGGAGGTGTACCACGACGACGTCTAATCCATTCGTCAGGATAATCGCCATCTGAAGACATGCTACAAATCACCAACAATAGTTTCATGATACGCTCCAATATATTTTATCCCCCCAATTCATCTATCTAAACAAATAAACTTGGGCTGTGTTGATCTTGATAGGAGCAAACAAAAAGTTTAACTTGAACTAATTCTGATTGAGATAATAGTATGTTTAGCCTCTTCTCAAAAATTAATCGTATTAGATTTCTTTATTGCTTTAGTAGCTGGTTTAAAGTTCCAAGGTAAGTACCATCTAAAAGGTATAGCTCAGAGTTAGCTAAATCAACCGCCTTTGAGCGTAATACTGGCCCAATCAGCTCGCCGGAGCTATCTTTGCGGGGATTGATTTCGTTTACTGGTCTACCACCTAAAAAATCGTTAAAGCTGGGCATTATCAGGAGCTGGGTTGTACTAGCGCATATTTTGTAGTACTTTTTTAGAGTCTCTTGGGGAGTATTTTCGATTTTTACATTATTCTTCTCAAGCAGTATCTGGGTTAGGGCCGATGTGTCGCAACTTATTTTCATCCAAACCTGTCGGGTCAGCTTAAAGCCAGTTGGGTCACGAAACACAACAACAGGGTGTAAATGCCCCATAACTAATGTTGTGCATGACAAAAGATGGGGGGATGGCCATTTATGCCCATGAAATAAGCCTACTTCGCCTTCAATTACCCCGCTTGCGGGAAGTATTGTTACCTTTTCAGGCAGTAAGGGTTCCAGATTAGCGTCATGATTACCTCGGACTATACTGATGTTGGAAACATGTGAGTTAATTTGATTGAAAAATTCGGGTATATCGTGCCACTCGCCAAATTCTGAATGCATAACGGTGTATTTAACATCACCAATAATCATCAAGTTATCAGGACGATGATTTGAAATTAGGGTAAGAAGTTTTTTTAGCATTTTTTGAGTTTGGCTAGGCACATGGATTCCTTTATTTTGAAGTGATGTTTCCCAGCCTATATGTGGGTCAGCAATAACGAGAGTCTTGGTTTTTGCTGTTTCTATTAAAGCTGCAGGATAAGGCATAAGCAGCGTGAACATGATTCCTCGCTACTTTTGGGGTTTTACCAGACTTATGACAGTTTTATGGATGGTTGGATTGCCTGAAGCAATGAATTTGAGTTGCTGTTTAGGATCCAGTTTTACGTCTATATCTTTGTTCTCGGGTGTAGTGACTAAGCCGCCTGCCTCATTGATTATCAGAAATCCAGCGGCTATATCGGTTGTTCTAATTTTTCCGCGTATATCGATAAATCCGTCGGTTAAGCCTTCAGCGACATAGCATAACTCTAATGCGTTAGCACCGAAATGTCGGATATGTCTGGTTACTTGGATTAAATCGTTCAGTTGAGGAGCAACTTCCTTTACCTTATACGTGTTCAAGTCTAGACCTATAACGGCGTCTTCCATTGATGTGACGGATGATGGCGTAATTTTTTCACCATTACGATGAGCCCCCTTACCTTTTACGGCAGTATAGGTTGTACCATGATAAAGATCAGTAACGATGGCAGCGAAAACCCCTGAAAGGGTCTGTTTTTTAGAAATAGCTATAGATGAGCAGTAAAAAGGTAATCCTCGAGTAAGATTAGTTGTTCCATCGATAGGATCAGCGGTTACGAAATATTCTCCCGGATTTGAACCGAACTCCTTGATACCTGACTCCTCACTAATTAGCGTAAAAGATAGCCCATGTTTCACCATAACTTCAACAATAGCTGTCTCCGCCGCCAAATCCACAAGCTTCATTTTATCGCCCCCAGCACCCATGCCCAAATCAGGCTGAGGCTCCTTGAGGCTTTTCAGATGCGGCTGAATGTGCACTTTTACATTCTCTTTACATTCTAAAAGAATTTGTAGCCAATCAACACTAGACGCCATGAAACATCAACTTCACCAACATATACGACTCAACCTCATAAAGACTTTATCTACAACCTGAAATTACCTGAAGGCCCAATAACTAAAAGGCCCCTAGAAAAAGCACTAATTCAATAGAAGACATCTCTTTAACAAAAATTTTTCGGTATGGCATTTCTCTTTCTGAGCCCGACAAGTCTATATCAATTTTGCAGAAAATTTTCTGAATGGAGTAAATTTTTGGATTTGTAATGTTTAATTCTATCTTTTTAACTTGACATAAATAGATGCTAAAAGTTACATTGTATTAATAACGAAAATTAAAGAAGATATTGAAACACAAAGTTATACCTGAAATAAGTAATAACACAAATGGTTGAAGCCTAAACAGTACTTTTTGGTTAAGCCTGAAGTTATCTTTAGATTTGGGTATTTGGTGGTGCCGGGGACGGGATTCGAGCCCGCGACCTCTGGTATAGAGCGTTTAGCCCCTTGTATCTCCAGATTATGAGTCTGGCGCCCTAGCCAGGCTAGGCTACCCCGGCAAGCCTATTCTTTACCTATCTTCGAAGCTCAAGTTCTGAGTGCCGCTTGAGACTTCGCCTTTCAAATACACTATAGTTTAATTAAAGTTTTCTTTACAATGACAATATCTTATTATCGAGCCCCCTTGGTTTATAGTGGTTATAGGCTCGGTTTTCATAGAAACATTTGGGTAATCCAAGACAAAGATTTGATAATCTTAAAAGCATTAGTTCTAAACAAACTATGAATAATTCGATGTGGAAAAAAGGTTTATTTTTGGGTGCGCGCGATTTTTTTGACTTCTGTTTCTGCACCTAGATAAGCGATATCTGCTAAGTTGATGAATAATCCTGTTTCTATGATACCGGGTATCATTTTCATTTCTTGACTTAATTTCGCCGCGTCTTTTATGGGACCAAAGATTATGTCCATTATGGCGTTTCCGTTGTCAGAAATCAATGGACCGAGTTTACCTTTGGCTTCTCTGAATGCTGGTTTTCCACCCATTTGGATGATTTTTCTCTGAACAAAGCCTATTGCGAAGGGGAGGACTTCGGTTGGGATAGGATGGTTGTTTTCGCCTAGTATTGGAACGTATTTTTTGTCTTCCGCTATTATTATGGTCTGTTTTGCTGCTGCAGCGACAATTTTTTCTCTTAATAATGCGGCCCCCATACCTTTTATCAGGTTAAGGTGGGGGTCGATTTGGTCTGCACCGTCAATGTTTACATCAACGATGGGATGCTCTTCTAAAGTTGTTATAGGGATTTTGTTTTGAACAGCTAATTGAAAAGCTTGATATGAAGAAGGGATTCCACAGAGGGTAAGTTTTTCTTGCTTTATGCGTTCACCTAAAGCTACTATTGCATATGCGGCTGTACTACCGCTTCCTAAGCCTACTACATAGCCATCTTTGATATGGTTCACTGCGGCCAGGGCAGCTTTTTGTTTTGACTGTTCAATCGGAGGTAACTTTTGATTAGCTTTCAATTTCCATCTGTCCTAGTTTGTTCATAACATCATCGATTTGATTTCTTATTGCGTCAATACGTTGTTCCGCTTCAGTTTTTTGTTTTTCAGCAGGGGATTTTTTGGGCTTTTTCGATCTTTCTTTACTCTCTGTATCTTTTTCAGGCTCTTTTTCTTCAGCTTCTGCCTCTTCAAAATCTTTTTCCAACTGATCGGGTACAACTGGCCTCTGGGTTTTGATAGGTTGAATCTTTATCTCTTTCACTGGTTTGATGTCTATCCGGGTACGGAGTTCATCAACTTTATCGGTTAATTCGCCAAAGCGTTCACTAAATAGCTTCATGAGATCTTCTTGCATGCCTTCGAGCTCGTGAAGTGCCACTATAGTTTCATCTTTAGCCATAGATTCTTTGATAGCCATCATACGAGATTTATAGTTACTAGCAAGTTTTTCTCGCTCTGCTTCAGTTATTTTTCCTGCCGCATGAGCCTCATACAGATGTCGAATTGCATCCCCGAGGATTTCTCTTTCTAAATCTAAAATACGTAACTCATCTTTTGCCTGAATTGCGTCTGTAGCCGCAACGCTTTTGCTTACTCGAAATGATGATCCTGCGCTTGGGAGAATTTTAGGCTCGTAACTTACTTGAGATTGTTTGGGTGAAACAAGTTTTTGCATCTTTTTCTCTCGACGTCGCATACTAAAAATAACGATTACGCAAACCGCGATTGCGATGCTCACCACTGCAACAATAACCGCTATTGTTAACGGGTCGTCGAGAGCCATTTTATCCTCCGTATTCAGATGTTACACCACGTATATAAAAATTAAAACAATCAGAACACCTGTAGAGGGTGTAAAATAGGCTAAAGAGATATCCGGTTAATAATTTGGAGCCTTCGGCGGGATTTGGACCCGCGACCATTACCTTACCAAGGTAACGCCCCACCGGGCTAGGCTACGAAGGCGCTTTTGGTGGTTCTCCCTGAAAGAACATTACTTTAGGCATAAAATGCTTACGGTTTATACTTCTAGAAACGATAGATTTTAGGCTTCATAAATAGGATTCAGGTTGTTGAGGTGGTTTATTCGCTCTTTAAAGGACGGATGAGTGATCATGCCAACAAAACCGCTGAGCATAGTTCTTGAACCCAGTATTTTTTTTGATTTCTTAAGAGCTTGTATTTTAGTTAGGGCATCTGCCAATTTCTTGGGTTCAACTAAGTATAATGCTGCGTTTTTATCTGCTTCCAATTCCACGTTAACATCTATGCGTCTTAGTATTTGGGGAAGGGAAAAGCCCCATACAACAGCAAACAGGATGGAGAAAATCAGAATTTCTACTGAGGGGACAAATGCATAGACTACAAATGGAAATATGCCGAAAACGAACCACATACTTGCGAAAATAAGGTTCCTAAAGCTTGCAGAGCCAGACTCACGACTTAGATCCATGAGGTGACCAACTTCATGAGCCAAAGTGGCTTCAACATCGGCATCGGTAAATTGGCCGTCCCGCCAAAGTTTCAGAAGGCGTTCTCCAACAGTTATGCGCCTTTGAAAAATGTTAACACTAGCTAATTGCTCATTTTTAGAAACGTGCAACTCAGGAATTATAGATAAATTAGCTTTTTTTGCTAATTCATCAACCATCTGTTGCAACATAGCTATCTGTTGATTATACAATATTGTGCCTCAATCGCCAAGTACTTTTCTAATTATTTTGTTCCTATTAGCTTTTAACCCTGTCGTTTTAAACTTAAAACAACTTTAATGCAAAAGAAAAATGCAGGCGTTTAAGTATTAATTTAGATCTTGGATTAATCTTTTGTTGAAACGTTCTTTGCCCACACGCGACAAGTACCTTCCATACTGACCATACAAGCGCCTACAGGATTTTGGGGTGTACATGAATTAAGAAAAAGCGGGCACACATCAGGTTTTATTTTACCTATCACCACTAGGTGACATTGGCAACCAGGTTGAGAATCTACTCCATCCACGAGTTTGATATTATATTTGTGTAGGGCATCATAGATTTGGTAGTTCCGTTTTAAGGTTAGTGTAGAAGCAGGAATAGTTCCCAATCCGCGCCATTTTCCATCTATCACGTCAAAGACTTCGTTGATTAGCGTCTGAGCTTTTTTGTTTCCTTCCCATTTGACCCCGCGTGTGTATTCATTCTCTAATCGGGCTTTACCTGAACTCAACTGCTTAACAATCATGTAAACCGCAAAGAGCAAATCTAAAGGCTCAAAACCAGCCACTACAGTGGGTAATCCATACTTCTCCGGAAAAACTGCGTAGGGCTTCACTCCGATTATAGTACTCACATGCCCTGGAGCGATGAACCCGTTTAGATTAAGATCCGACATTTTAGCGAGTAATTCCATAGCAGGCGGAACGGTTCTATGGGAAACTAAGAAGCTAAAGTTAGTTCCTGGCTTTTTTCCTACTTCAATTGCCGTGGAAGGCGCTGTTGTTTCAAAACCTACTGCGAAAAACACAAACTCTTTTTCAGGTTCATTTTCAGCTAATTTAACAGCATCACTTGTACTGTAAACTACTCTTACGTCTGCCCCATCAGCCTTTACATCTAAAAGTGAACCCTTAGAGCCTGGAACGCGAAGAACATCACCAAAACAAGCAATAACTTTGCCTTCTTTAGCAAGCTGAATGGCCGCATCAACTTCTGAAGCAGGCAAAATACATACAGGACAACCAGGACCTGCAATAACCTCTAAATTTTCAGGCAGTAAACTACGTATACCAAAATGAGATATAGTCCATTCATGCGTCCCGCATACATGACATATCTTAATTGTTTTATTTCCGGGGGTAAGGTTTTTGATTTTTTCAGCTATCTGCTTTGCCATGTCAGGACTCCGAAAATTCTGGACCATGGTCAATCAAATCCTCTGTTTATTCTTGTCCTGTTTGAAGGATTTCATTCCATAAGCTAAGTGTTTCTAGGGCATCTTTCTGATCCATAGTTTGTATAGCATATCCAGCGTGGATTAGAACATAATCGCCAACTTTAACCTCAACAAGTGAAACATTAACTTCTCGAAGTACCCCTTTGCCAAAATCTACTTGTGCTTTATCACCGTTGATTGCTGTGACAAGAGCTGGAATTGCTAAACACATAAGAGTCAACACCTTAAACGAGTCGTAGCGTCGATAAAAAGAAATTGGTTCAAAAACGGCTAAATGCACCTACAACTGACTGACCAAAAGATACTCCACCATCTCCCGGAGGAATACACTCATGCACCACAAACCGCAAACCAGCGGCTTCAACTGTCTTACGGATAATCTGGGCTAACAAGATGTTAACAGCGGTACCTCCTGAGAAACCTATTGTTTTTACATTTTGCTCTAAGGCTTTCTCAATCGCTAAAGAGGCTAGACCTTTTCCAAGATAGGTGTGAGCCGAATATGCTAAATCGGGATGAGAATAGGTTGCGCGGTTTTCAAAAATCGTTAAAAGTAGCTCGGAGGTATTTAGCATGTTTTGAGATATTATTGGAGACAGATACAGAACATCTTTGCCGCCTATCGCGGCAGATTCAAGTTTAATCGCAGCTTCGCCCTCATAGGTCCTTTCAAAACAAATCCCTAAAATGGCGGATACCGCATCTAGGATTCTGCCCAGACTTGTCGTGTTAGGTATAAAATTACTTTTTTTGAGTTGGTTTATTATAAGATGGGCTTCAGGTTCACCATGTGGTAAATGAGCACTATTTTGGAGTATCCATTGATCCACATCAGTTTTCTTGCTCAAGATGCCGGCGGCTATGCGCATGGGATATTTTGTGGCGGTATCACCTCCAATAATAGGTTGCGCTTCGAGGTGTCCTAATCGAGTGAAGTCACGTGAGCCATGTGAACATAAAAGAAGTTCTCCGCCCCAGGCTGTTGAGTCGGTGCCATAACCGTAGCCGTCGCATGCGATGCCGACCATTTCTTTTACATCATGTTCAGCTAACAATGCAGCTATGTGAGCGTGATGATGCTGCACTTGGATTAATTCATAATTGTTTTCTTTGGCGATTTCTTTTGCAAGCTGAGTTGTAGTGAATTTTGGATGTAAATCGCAGGCGACAGCTTCAATTTTGGTGTTGGTGAGGTGATTTAGGTGCTGAGTAGCCTCTTGGAGGAATTTGCGGGTTTCCAAGTTTTCGACATCGCCAATATGCTGGCTTAGGAATGCTTTGTCATCGTTTAAAATACAGGATGTATTGTTCAGTTCGCTACCTAAAGCGAGAACGCAACGTTTCGCCTTTTCCTTAAGGAGTATAGGAGCAGGAGCATATCCTCTGCTTCGTCTAATGAAAACCTCGCGGTCATCATGGACCCGTAAGACTGAGTCGTCGCATCGCTGTGCGATGCTTCGGTTGTGAAACAGAAAATAAGCTACTGTACTGCCCAGTGTTTTTAGGGCTTCATTGTTGTCGTTGATTATGGGTTGATTAGCAGGATTAGCACTGGTCATTACGAAGGCTTCGTCATCAATGCAATCAAAGAGCATGTAGTGCATTGCAGAATAAGGTAACATAACACCTACATTATGCAAATCAGGCGCAACGAGTTCAGAAAAATTGTATCGGGAACTTTTATTCAGTAGCACTATTGGTCGAGCGGGGGAGGTTAGAAGCGCTTGCTCTTTCTTGCTCACTTCTGCAAAGGACTTAATGGCGTTCAAATCACGTGCCATAATCGCAAACGGTTTTTTGCTACGCTGCTTTGATATTCGAAGAGCACGTAAGGTTTTTTCGTTAGTTACAGATGCTGCTATGTGAAATCCGCCGTAGCCTTTGACGGCAACGATGTTTCCTTTAGAGAGCAGTCTACCTGTTTCACGAATAGGATCAGCAGATTTTACGGTTTCACCTTCGCGAGTAGTAAGGTAGGCTTTTGGACCACAACTTGGGCATGCCACTGTCTGAGCATGAAAACGTCTGTTGGCTGGATTCTCATATTCTTTTTTACAAAAGCCACAAAGAGGAAACTCCCTCATGGTAGTGTTTTGGCGGTCGTAAGGTAACCGTTCGATAATTGTGTATCTTGGACCGCAATTGGTGCAGGTTATGAAGAAGTACTCAAAGCGCGGGTCTTTGGGATTGCGCAGTTCGCATAGACATTCGTTGCAGATTGCGATGTCAGGAGGTACTACTGAACCTGAATGTTCAGCTGATTGAGAACTGGAAAAAATGGTAAAATTTGAAAATTCGTTTTTTCCCGTAAGCGAAGTTGTTTGGACATTGTGAATATGAGCCTGAGGAGGCTTACGCATATGCAGATCACTTAAAAAACCGTCGATTGCAGGACTTGGACCTTCGAGCAGAATTTCTACGCCTGCATCGCCGCGGTTACGCACATACCCTGTTAATGCGTGTCTAACTGCGGTACGATAAACAAAGGGGCGAAAACCAACACCCTGAACGATACCAACAACATCAATTTTAACCCGCAAATCTAGACCTTCCATGTAAAATAGAAGAGAAGAATTCATATAGATTTTGACTATTTGCTAATAGATGTTTAACTTTTCTTATTTTTAAGTAGTCGTTTGAGTATTTTTCCCGCCGAACCTAAAGGCAAATCTTGCCGGAATTCTATTTCACGGAGAGCCTTGTATGGGGCTATTTTCTGATTAACAAACTCCTTCAGTTCCCGCTCAGATATTTGAAGATCTTGTTTGAGCACTACAAACGCTTTAGGAATCTCGCCTGAGCTTAAGTCAGGTTTGCCAATGACAGCGCAGAGTTTGACCGCGGGGTGTTCGTAGAGCAGGTCTTCGATTTCTCGGGGATAGATGCTGTAGCCGTTGTGTTTGATGAGGTCTTTTTTTCGGTCGGTTAAGTAGAAATAGCCATTTGGGTCAGTATATGCGAGATCACCTGTATAGAGCCAGCCATGGCGCAGTACTATGGCGGTTTCTTGCGGATTTTTCCAATAGCCTAACATTACCTGTGGACCGTGAATAACCAATTCGCCTACTTCACCTACGAGCATATTCTTAGTACCTGTTTCGGCATCAACTATTTTGGCTTCGGTTCCAGGTAAGGGCAACCCGATAGAGCCCATAATCACCGTCCGCAAAGATTCATCCACGGGATTGCAGTGGGTAACCGGTGAAGCTTCAGTTAATCCGTAACCCTCGATGAGAAGTTCTCCAGTGGATTGGATAAATTTTTTCTGCAGCGCTACAGGAAGAGGGGAAGCCCCGGAAATACAGACCCGTAAAGAAGACAAACAAAACTCCTTCTGACTGGGGTGCTCAAGCATTGTCTGAAACATGGTTGGTACGCCACAAAAAACCGTAACTTGATGATGCTGGATGGCATCAAGGGCTTTAAGGGGTTCGAACCGTGGAAGTAGGATCATCTTAGCGGCTAAAGTCACTGGTACGTTTAGGCTGGTGGTCAGACCATAAATATGTGATAAGGGTAACGCTGTCAGAAAGACTTCTTTTGAAGGAGTGCCTTTTATCCAAGAGGCAAACGCTATAGCGTTGGAAACTAGATTTGAGTGAGAAAGCATAGCAGCTTTTGCTGTACCAGTGGTTCCTCCAGAATACTGCAGGACCGCTAAATCTTCGTCGGGATCAATAGCAATATTTGTAGGTGAAGAGTCGGTTTCTAGCAAGTCTTGCAATGAGCAAACTCCTTTACTCTCAAGTTGATTGCAAGCGATATCGACTTTGTCAGAATATTCGTTTGTGTTAGCAACTATGGTTGTATTTAGGTTGGTTTTATGCTGGATACTTTTAACGATTGGATAAAGCGAGTCTGAAGTGATGATACCCCTGGCTTCTGAGTTGATAAGTTGGTGCTCAACTTCGCGTTCTCGATACAAAGGATTTATGGCAATCACCACGGCACCTGCTTTGAGTATGCCATAGTAGGCTATTATGAACAGGGGATTATTGGGAAGGTAAATTGCCACGCGATCATTTTTCTTAACTCCAAATTGTATAATTGAAGCGGCAAATTTGTCTGAAAGCAAGTCTAATTCAGAGTAAGTAGTATTTTTTTCTCGATAGACTATTGCTATTTGTTTTGGATGTTTTTTTGCGGTTTGCGAGAGAATTTCGAAAACAGGCATCATCTTAAAACTTGAATTATCAAGTTGGTTAATTGAGTTGTATTTAGATTTTTTATCCTTTGGGTTAGGCATATCGTTGCTGGCTCTATGTAAGATTAGAAGGATAATAATACATTTGAAAATGACTATTAAATGCGATGTTTTACGATATGGCAAAGCTTATTTGAAAAATCAAGTAAATATAGCCAATTATGGTTTTGAGAGTAAAAATTTTCTCTTCTTCCGCCTTTTTTGCTAAAAGGAAAGCCATAGTATGATAAAGTATATTCAGCCTGTTAAGCCGGGTTCGGCCACGGGGTTAGTTGCCGAGGTTTATGGGCAGATAAAAGAGGATTTTGGTAAGATAACAGAGCCATTCTTGATTCATTCGCCTCAGCCTGAAATTTTAGCAGGAGCTTGGATGGTTTGCAGAGAAGCGGAGCTGGTCGGTAAGGTGCCGCGGGAAATCAAAGAAGTAGTGGCTGCGGGAATCTCAAAAGCCAATCAATGCCCCTATTGCATAGATGCCCACACGATAATGTTAACTGCTATTGGAGAAAAGAAAATTGCTCAAGCAATAAGTGAGGAGCAGTATGATACGATTGCTGACGGGAAAATGCGTCTAATTTTGGAATGGGCTCTTGCGACAAATACTCCAACATCATCAATTCTTCGATCCCCTCCATTTTCAAGACAGGAAGCACCAGAAATGATTGGAACCGCTGTTTTCTATCATTACATCAATCGTATGGTAAAAGTTCTCCTTGGTGAAACTCCTTTACCCTCTAATAAATCATGGCTAAAAAATTTTCTAAAACAAATTGCCAGCCGCATGTTTTCAAGCACAATAAATCGCCCAAAAATTATTGGAGAATCACTACGATTTTTACCTAAAGCAGACTTACCAAATGATTTGCGTTGGGCAAAATCAGTCCCTAACATCGCCGCCGCCTATGCAAGCTTTGCCTCGGCAATTGAAAAAATCGGCAATAATGTTTTACCTCCTGCTGTTTTAGCCTACATACAAGAGGAAGTTGATGTATGGCATGGACAAACTTCAGAACTGAGCTTAGCATGGAGTGAGGATGAAATAAGCAAACTAGACCCGGATACACAAGCATGCGCAGACCTTGCTTTATTAACTGCTATTGCTCCCTATGAAATAGATAAAACCGTCGTCTTAGCTTTCAAAAAGCACTTCCCTCAAGATGATAAACTTGTAGGAGTCATATCTTGGGCAAGTTTTACAGCTGCTAGAAAAATCAGCACATGGATAAATAATCCATAACTTAGAGCAAAAAAGTTAAAAAAAAAGAAAAATTGAGAGTGGGTAGAAATTTATTTTTTATTCATCAAGTACTCGTGCATTGCTTGAGCTGCTTTTTTTCCTGCACCCATTGCACTAATTACAGTTGCAGCTCCTGTGGCAACGTCTCCGCCAGCGTAGACTCCTTCAAGACTGGTTTTTCCTACTTCATCAACTTTAATGGTGCCATATCGCGGGTCAGAGATTAGACCGTCGGTTGTGCGTTGAATAATTGGATTTGGTGTTTGTCCGATTGCTATGATAACTGTGTCAACATCCATAGTAAATTCTGAACCAGGAACCGCTTTAACGCTGCGTCTACCTTTATCATCAGGAGGACCTAATTCCATAGCAATGCATTTCATAGCTTTCACCCAACCTTTTTCGTCTCCATAGAATTCTAATGGCGCCGCAAGGAATTTGCAAATTAGACCTTCTTCTTCAGCGTTCTCGATTTCTTCATGTCTAGCAGGTAATTCATCGCGTGATCGTCTATAGAGTAAACAAACGTGTGAGCCTAATCGCATTGAGCTTCTAGCGCAGTCCATCGCTACGTTTCCTCCGCCTATAACAACGACTTGTTTACCAATGCGTATTGGGGTATCATAATCTGGGAATGCGAAAGCTTTCATCAAGTTTACGCGTATGAGAAATTCGTTTGCAGAATATATGCCGCCGAGGTTTTCACCGGGACATCCAGTGAATTGTGGTAAACCTGCGCCGCTGCCGATGAAAACTGCGTCATAGCCATTTTTCATTAATTCAGGGATAGTATGAGTTCTGCCGACCAAGTTACCTAAACGTAAATCTACGCCTAGATTTTGGATATAATTTATTTCATTTTGAACTATAGTTTTAGGTAAACGGAATTCGGGTATACCGTAGACCAGCACTCCACCTCCTATGTGAAGGGCTTCAAACATGGTAACTTCATGACCAAGCTTTACGAGGTCAGCTGCTACAGTAAGTCCCGCTGGACCTGCACCGACAATGGCTACCTTTTTACCTGTTGACGGGGCTTTTTGTGGGATCTGGAAACCATTGTCACGTTCCCAATCGGCTAAAAAGCGCTCTAAACGACCTATGCTTACTGGTTGACCTATTTTGCTGATAACACATCTTTTTTGGCATTGCTCTTCTTGGGGACAAACTCTTCCGCATACAGCAGGCAGAGCATTTTTGCTTTTAATTACTGTGATACCTTTTGCGTAGTTTTTCTCTCTAATGCATTTGATAAAATCAGCAATAGGTACGCCCACAGGACAGCCAGTGACGCAGTTTGGTCGGACACATTGTAAACAACGACTAGCTTCTGCTTGAGCTTCCTCTTCAGTATAGCCTAGAGCTACTTCGTTAAAGTTCTTGGCACGTTCTTTAGGTTCTTGTTTACGCATATCCACTGCTTCACGGTTAATTTTCGGTTTAGGCTTTGTTTCTGCCACACTTGCAACCTCCATTGTTTTTATGCTCAAGTTCCCATAATACTGAACTTAATCGTTCTTCTGGAAGCATACTACGCTGACGCTGTATTAGTTCCTCAAAGTTTGTCTGATGACCATCAAACTCGGGACCATCCACGCAACCAAAAAGCATTTTGCCACCAACTGTTACTCGACAGGCTCCACACCCATACCATCAATCATGACGGGAGTTAAAGTTACAATAGTTGAGATGTTATGCGGTTTAGTAATATCGCTTACATCCCTCATCATTACTACAGGCCCCATAACTACACAGTGATCAAACTTTTCTTTTTTAAGCAGTTCCTTAAGAAAGTCTAACCCCTTAAAACCGATTGTTCCATCATCAGATGAAACGAATAATTCATCGCTGATTGCCTTAGCTTCGTTTTGCATGAATAAGAAATCTTTTGACCTGCAGCCTAAAATTGTAGTAACATGGTTGCCTGCTTCTTTCATAGCCTTAACCTGTAATAGTAGCGGAGCAATCATAATACTACCGCCAACGCAGAGGACTTTGCCAAAGTTCTTGATTTCTGAAGGATTGCCCAGAGGTCCGGTGATGCTCATTATGTAGTCTCCTTGGTTTAGTAATCCTAGTTCTTTTGTTGTTTTACCAACTTCGTGGAAAGCAAACGAAACAGTGCCTTTCGCGTTGTCATAGCCACAAATAGTTAACGGTATACGCTCGCTTTTTTCATTGGCGACTACCATCAAGAACTGTCCAGGTTGAGATTTAGCCGCAACGTCTGGAGCTTGAACTTCAAATAAGGTTTCTTTATGAGCAAGTTGAGTTTTTGATATTATTTTATACATATTAGCTTACCGCCTTCTTTGCAGTATATTGTGGGGTTGCCAAGATTCTATTGTAGAAGCTTTTGAATTTTGATTCAAACTGGCCTTCGCATCGAGGTGAAAGCTCGATTAGCTCAAATCGATCAAGGAGATTCAGCTTCTTTAAAACATCAATAAGAACGCCCATGTTTCGTTCGGCTGTATCCCTACCTTGTTCAAGTTTACAGTCATCAGGAGAGCATACTACACCCATAACGCCGTCAAAACCACATTTTAGAGCATTCACAACGTGAACTGGATCTAAACCCTTAAAGCAAGGAACTTCTAAAACCACCGCGTTTTTACCTTTGAGTATACAGTTAGGATCGTCAAGTCCAGGATATTCAGCCCATTGGCAACTGAAAACTAGAACAACTGGTCTGTGAGTTTGCTCCTTGAGTTTAATTGCCGATTTAGTGTAACGATCAAGAACATTCTCGAATTCGAAGCCTTTAACCTGTATGGCATGGTGTGGACAGACAAGTTGACACGCACCACATCCAACACAATCATCCAGAACTACATTAGGCGAAGAAAAAGCGTCAACTTTTATCGCATCGTAAGGACAGATGAAAACACATTTATCGCAACCTACACAGTCCTTGCTTTCCCATACTGCTTTACGGGAGAATTTTACTAACTTTAAAGCATCATCGTCATACCCTAGTTGTTGAAGGACATTTTTACTGAGGAGAAAACGGCGTGTGTTTATTTTTGTGCCTTCTTTCATACGACAAAATGCATCTTCACATTGAACAGAAATGATGTTTTTTATTCCTGAATTGAGAGCCTTGAAAATAAAGTCAGTTGGAACACGCCCAGCACAAGGTAATCGCAGAGGAACATAGTTTTTGACTTCCAACCCTTGCCCGGATAGGATATCCTTTATTTCACAATCAGAAGGTGAATTTCCGCGGCACATCATAACTAGAGTATGGCCATTAACTTTCTTGCGTAAAACATCAAGATAATCAAGTAGGTTGTCATAGTCATAATAGGCCATTTCTATTGCTGTAACTGGGCATGCGCTGTAGCATATACCACAGACTTGACATTTTTGGTTATCAATCTCTACTTTACCTGTTTCGGTTTCTCGAGTTATAGCGTCAAAGGGGCATAGAGAATAGCATACGGAACAACGACTACACAAATCCTGATTAATTTTTACTGTAGCGAGACACGTTTCACTCATATTAAGTGACCTCATGGAAAGTTCAGTGTAATGAACACCATAAGCATTTGAAGAGAACGCTTACTTAGCGTCAAAAGAAGGAAGGGGCGATATAATGTTTTTGCCTTACTTCCGATAATATGGTCGTCTAATGTAGCTGTAAGCATCAAGCGCCGCAGTGATTCCTTGACCAACAGCTGTACCGATTTGCATCACAGGATGATTAGTTACATCACCTGCCGCATAAACACCCGGCAGGTTTGTTCTTTGACGAATATCGATTTCTATGCGCCCGCCATCGTCAATTTTAACTCCCGCATCTTGGGCTAGTTGACTATTAGGTGACTCGCCCGCTTGAACAAAAACGCCATTTATGGGAATCTCACTGAGTTCCCCTGTTTTGGCATCAGATAAAACTACCGCCGTAACGAGTTTTTCACCTTTGATTTCTTTTACTTCTGTGTTTAGGAGAATTTTGATATTGGGTTTTGCCTCCATGTCTTTAACTGTAGCTTCCTCAGCGCGGAATACATCTCTGCGGTGAACAATCATCACTTCAGAAGCTAAACCTGAAAGATAGAGAGTTGTTGTACAGGCCGAGTTTCCTCCCCCAACTACTATTACCTTTTTACCTCTAAAGAATGGCCCGTCGCAAACACCGCAATAGCTTACACCTCTTCCCCGAAATTCTTTCTCCCCCTTCACATTGATTTCCCGATAATGTGCTCCAGACGCTATTATTACTGCTTTAGCTTGGTATTCTGCTTGGCTGGTTTTCACGATCTTTGTCTCACCTTTCAGGTCTAAACTGGTCACAGTTTCTATTTCATGAAGGGTAGTACCAGTTTTTTTACAGTGAAGAACCATTTTTTCAGCCAATTCAGCGCCTAAAATGTGAGGAAACCCAGGATAATTCTCAACAACAGGGGCATCAACAGCTGTTCCCCCCGCCATCTTTTCTTCGACAATGAGAGTTTTAAGCCCGCTTCTTGCTCCGTAAATACCAGCTGCCAATCCAGCAGCTCCCGCACCAATTATTATAAGGTCCCAACTTTCCATATAAAATCCGCTCAGTAGAATGTAATTTAACGCCAGCACTTTAAGAATTATTCGGAACCAAACCTAATAGCCATCTTTTAAATCAGAAAAAGAACATAAAAGTTTTCAAGACCTCTTTGGGAATCCTGCAATTTACGCAAAATTGAATATGATTGTTAAAAGATAAATCTACTTTTGATATTGAATATTTATTGCGGAGAGGTAATGATAACAAAAAACAGTAAGAAAGTTGCAATGTTTAGGTGGATATGGTTTGGGGTTCAGCTATCTCTTGGATTAAACCCATTTCGATGTTGTCGGTTTTTGCTGATTTGTTGAGTTTAGCGTTAGGAGTTACTGTTCTACTTGCGGCGTTTATTTTTGAATCGCCGGCTAAATATAGTGCATACCCGATTAATAGAATTGGGGCTACAATTGGGAACAATAATATTCTTACAGCTCGTCTTCGCGGCAACCACTTACACCTGAAGAATAATACTTATTTCTGCATATATAAGACATCTGAATTTTAAATTCATACACTCAAACTGTTCTACAAAATAACAAATAACGAAAAAGAACACGATTGCCTAAATTTGAATAATCCGGGCGAGGTTATAGTAGATTTCTTTTAAATCAGCCATCACAAAATCTGGTTTTTGTTTACTGCGGTGTAAATCTTTAATATTGTAAAACTGAGAGGAAACAAAGACTGTTCGCAACCCAGCTTGCTTAGCTCCCTTAATGTCTTCAAGTGGGCTGTCCCCGATATAGACTACTTCTTCAGCCGTCACATTTAGTTGTTTGAGGGTGTCTTGAAATATTTTTTGATGAGGCTTTCTATACCCTTTTTCACCTGAAACCGCTATTACATTGAAAAAGTCAGCAATACCTAATTTCCTTAGGCTATAATAAACAACTGGAGCATAGGTAAAATTTGATAATAACCCAATTTTGCAGATTGAAGCAATTTTTTTAAGAAGACGATTAGCATAAGGTCGAAGTTCAAGAGAATCAACATAGTCTTGGAAGAAGACATTAAGAGCATTTTTCATGCATGAATCTTCTGGAGTAACAGCATATCCGAGGTTTGATAAGGTCTCTGATACCCAGATAGCGTTTGTAACCTCTCTAAGTTCACCATATCGGATAATCCGATATTTTTCGTGGGCCTTATCGTAGGAGTCTATGAATTGTTGTTTATCGGTTGGGTAACCTGCGTCTGCTAAGGCTTGATGAAGCTTATTTACCGAATCATCCATAGTATAGCTACGCGCGTTTATCAATGTCCCAATGTAATCAGTAATTATTGCTTTAGTACGTGGCATACACAGTCTCTTCCAATGAATGTAAAGTCGCTAAATTGGCATCATATTATTTGCGCTACAATTAGGACTTTCTGGGCAAGAACCGTTTTTTGAAGCTTTTCTGGATCACCAATTGCAGGTTCAATAGTTAAATCGAAGGGGATTTCCGCTAGCAACTTTAGGCCCAAATTTTCAGCTTGCTGTCGCACATTTTTTGATCCCGTTAATTTCATGTTTTCAATAATGCCCACTATAGGCACCTTAATGTCCTTTAGTAATGAAAGCTGTTTTCTCACACTCTCAAACGCTAGTTGCGAAGAAGTAGTTACTATCAAAAACTCTATTCTAGGAAGTAAACGAATTAGGTCTAACACAGCGTCACCCAGACCGGGAGGCATATCTATAACAAGGTAATCTAATTTGCCCCATATTGTTACAGCGAGTAATTCAATGAGTGCATTTGAAGTCTCACCACCTCGTAAAGGAATAGCCTGATTACTAGAATAATAAATTAAAGACATATACTCTAAGCCTTGAACTTTGGGCGGAATTAATCCTTTTTCCTCGATAGGCTGCAAGTTTTTTACATCTAAAAGAATGTGAGTACAAGGACTTGTGAAATCCAAGTCAAAAAGCCCCACTTTATGACCACGCTTGGATAGCGCGAGAGCGAGGGTGGTTGCGATTAAGCTTTTACCGACCCCACCCTTACTGCTTGAAACGGCGATAATGCGGCCTATCTGCTTCAATCGGACATCAATTATACTCATACGGGGATCGGTCAAACAGATTTTTCCCCTTTTATGTTTTCAAGCCAAATTCCACGGCCTTCTATAATTTCGAAATCGGGACTGCCACATTTAGGACATTTAATATAGGTGTGCGCAACTTCTGGAACAAAATGTATAGCTTCTTTTGTGTTTTTATCCATCTTTTGTTTTCCAAAAAGCCAAATATTTTGGCATTTGTTACATTTTAGCTTAGCTTTGGCTTTAATCATTTTAAATTTAGCTTTTTTTAATATGTCAGGTTTAAGTTGAGTGAGTGCAAACCGAAAAATTGGACGGTCTATTTGCTGGATTTCACCTATTTTTATAGTAACCTCTGTAATTTGTTTTAGATTTGCTTTCTCAGCAAGCTGTGTAGCTGCAATTATTACTGCTTCGGCTAATGCCCATTCGTGCATAAAAAAGCAAAACACTTTGATTCAATTAAAGATATTGCAAAAGCTATTGCAAAGGAAGAAGAGTTATAAACAAAATATGCTTAGCTTAAGATATGTCAGGCAATAAAGCTCATTGTGCTCATATTCTGGTTAAGACAGAATCAGAAGCAAAAGCCATAGTTGAACGACTAAACAAGGGAGAAAAATTCGCCGCCATCGCACAAACTGTTTCGCTTTGTCCATCCGGTAAGAAAGGAGGAGACCTTGGCTCATTTGGACGAGGAATGATGGTCAAAGAATTTGAAGTTGCTGCTTTTGGACTTGAGAAAGGTCAAACTTCAGGTCCTGTCAAGACAAAGTTTGGGTATCATATTATCAAACGACTAGAATAAGCAGAATCTCAAACCGACATTATTTTTCCACTTTTTAGATATTAGGATTGATAAACAAGAAAATTTTAATTTATTAAATAAATCTAGAGTTTGCCATAGTTTATTAGCTACTCCGAAATATACGTACAAATCTAAAGTCTATGGTTAGAAGGGAGAAAACAAGGAATTGAGTTTCTTGAACCAGCTAAATGGTAAAATTGACAGGTGGAAACTATGCCTTTTAGTCTTCATAGTTGTTTACGTATGTTTTATCACCATTAATTTGGCCTATAAGTCTATTATGTGGGATGAAGGGGACCATTTTGTTGGGGGATTGCTTTTTTCTAGAGGTCAAGTTGAGAGATGGATTTGGACCAACTCGTTTTATCCTCCAATACTTGATTTGATCACAGCTATGTTTTTTATTATTGGAGGAGGGGCAAGTGTTTTCGCAGGAAGGCTTGTCGCTGTAACTTTCTCAGTACTATCGATTCTTGTGATTTATGGAATCGCAAATAGAATGTATGGGGCTAAAACTGCGTTACTTTCAGGGATTTTTTTCGGAGTAATGCCAGGTATTGTATGGGCTTCACGTATGGCCATGATTGAGACTTTGCTTATTTTTACTTTCTCATTCGTTATGCTTTTTTTCTTTCGTTGGTTAGAAACAAATCAAGAAAGAGATCGAATACTTTTTACTATCGCTATAATTGTAGGAGTAGCAGTGAAATACCAAATGCTTATTTTAGCACCAATAATTGTGCTAAGCGGCATGTTTTTCTGGAAAAGAGAATACCTGAAGAAAGAAATCTCAAGTTACTTCAAACGGCCACGAATAATATTCACTATAATAGCGATTACCATTACGATAGTAATAATTTCTGCAATTTTAATTTCAGGACTCTTAAGCATATGGTTCTATGCAATTCAATTTGGAACAGCAGAAAAAGCAGCATATAGTATACGGTATCCAATGCCTCTTTACTATTTTATCGAAATGACTTGGGCAGCTAATAATACACATCCAATATCGCTTTTACTTTACTTGCCAGGACTTGCTGGCTTAGGATTATTTGCTCTTCGAAGGAAAATGCAAGATAAAGTGCTACTCCTTTGGTTCACAGTAGTTTACCTTGTTTTTACTATGATTCCTAACAGAGAATGGCGGTATGTGACTGTGCTATTTCCAGTTTTGGCAATTGCAGCTGCTAGCTCATTTGTCGTAGGTTTTGAAAAACTTCAGAATCTTTGGAGAAACAAAAAACCTAGCTTTCCTAAAAGAAACCTGGCAAAAATTGCTAGTGTTATACTTGTAGTGTTTACTATCACAGGAGTATCGTATAGTTGCTATGACGCATATAGTTGGATGGAAAGAGATCATATTCAAGCACCTATAGAGCAGGCAACTGCGTATGTAGCTCAAAATTTAAATCAGAATCAGTCTTTAATGGTGGTCTGCCCGCTTAACTACTTTAATAAACAAATGGTCTGGTTTTACCTTAATGCGGAAGTTCCACATGAGAATAATGTAACTCAGTATCCAAAATTTGCAGTTGATGCCTATATGCCAGATTTTAACATAACGGAGCTTGTTGAGATATGTGAAAAAAACTATACTCAATATGCCCTTCTATACGAATACGAAGCATATTCATACTATGATAGCGCTTTGACGGCACAACAGGTTTATGATATTATGATTAACTCAGGCAGATTTACATTTCTGGCAAACATAGGAACAGAACCTCGTCGCATATTCATTATGGACTTTAACTAGCAAGTTAGATAAAAATCATGGTAAACCTAAGCTTTGTTTGTATGATGCTGCACAATGGCAACAACAAAAAGAGAGTTCATTGCCTTTAATTTTTTCTGTATAACCGCCTTCGTATACCTTACAGCCGCAGTGTGCACAAATTTCTAAACTTGGCTCTAATGCAACGCTTATTAATTCTGAGAAGCGTTTGAAGAGTTGCTGCGAAAATATTTCACCGTCTATAGTGAGTTCGAAAACTTTCTTTTTCTTAGCACCGATTGGTTTTAGCGTGTGTTTTACTAGTTTTTTTTGTTCTAATTGTTTAAGAAATGGATAAACTAAACTAGGGCTGATGTCTTTGCCCAATACTTTTTTGAATTTGCTGATTATTTGGTAACCATGAGATGGTTGTTCATAGAGTATTGTCAATATATATACGCGAGAGAAGTCAGAGACGATTTTGTTGATGTCTGGATTGCACATGGATTAGCGACCTATCTTATAAAGATATATTTATAGGATACATTTAAACTTGTATCATAGAAAAGCCATAAATAATAATAGATGTCGCATAGTCCAAAAATGACTATTGACTTCAGATTCTGCAATTCAAACCAATTCCTTCAGGAGTGGCAGAAAGACTGCTCGCAGAGGAATTATTTTTCCTGCCTTTTCTCCTTTCTCCCAAAAAAGGCTGTCTGCGGCAGTCCTGCAATACTTAAAGCTCTGGGCTAGCAAGAATTGTCGAGGTTGGATCATTTATTTTCTTCATAAGATAGATATATCTTTTACAGATACATTTATATCATAATCAAATAAATAATAAATAAGCAGGAGAGAAACATGCCAAGCAGAATGAAAGAAAGCAAAACAACCGACACAAGCAAAACTGCGAGAGATCCCGTATGCGGAATGACAGTAGACAAAGAAACCGCTATAAAACGAAAAATTGGCGACCGCTGGTACTACTTCTGCAGTCAACAATGCGCAGACGTATACGAAGCACCTGAACGCGAACTCAAAGCCATGAAACGCAGAGTAACTCTAACGCTAATAGCCGCAATATCAGCAGCTAGTCTAAAACTACTCTCGGCATTCGCGGTAGTAGCAACAATAATGTTCTTTGAATTAACTGGCGGATTAACCGTTTACAGCTTGGCGATATTCATAGTTTCAACCCCGATCGTATGGATTGCAGGTTTTAGCATAATCAAAGGAGCATACTTCTCACTTAAGAACCGAAAAGTGAACATGGATGTTTTAGTTGCAACAGGAGTAATAGCAGGTTGGATTTATGGAGCAATAAGCACCTTCTTACCCGGGATTGACCCCCATGGCGTATCATATCTAGAAATATCCATAGGCATTTTGGCTTTTGTGCTATTAGGCAAGTATATTGAGGAAACCATACGGCGCAAATCTGCAGCCTCGATAAGACAACTCCTTGAGCTACAACCTACAACTGCCACCGTGATTCGAAACGGAAAAGAAACAGAAATCACCTTAGACGAAATAGAAACAGATGACATAGTAATTGTAAAACCAGGAGAAAAAATTCCCACAGACGGTATAGTCACCTCTGGTTACTCCTCCGTAGATGAGAAGCTTCTAACAGGAGAAAGTATACCTGTCGAAAAGAATGTTGGAAGCGAAGTTATTGGAGCAACTATTAACAAAACCGGTACAATACAGTTTAGAGTAACTAAAGTTGGCGAAGAAACCGCACTTTCACAAATTGTCCATCTAGTAGAAGAAGCACAAGCTTCAAGCGCCCCAGTTCAAAAATTCGCAGATAAAATTGTAGAAAAATTTGTACCCATAGTCTTCACAGCAGCCATCATATCCTTCAGCTTCTGGATAATCACCGCAGATTTTTCCAAAGCATTTCTTTCATTACTTGCAGTACTATTAATTGCCTGTCCTTGTGCACTTGGAATAGCAACACCTACAGCGATACTGGCAGGAGTCGGTAAAGGCGCAGAATATGGTGTCCTATTAAGAAGCGGTGAATACGTAGAGAAAGCGAGAAAATTAAATTCAGTAATTTTCGATAAAACAGGCACGCTCACAAAGGGAGAACCAAAAGTAACTGACATCAAAACATACAATAAATTTACTGAACAAGAAGTACTATTATTTGCCGGCTCAGCTGAAAAAAGCTCAGAGCATCCCCTAGCAGAAGCAATAATAAATAAAGCAGAGACAAGTCAAGTCCAACTTGTAGAAATAGAAGCTTTTGAAGCATTGCCAGGGCGAGGCGTTAAATGCACAATAAAAGGTAAAAAAATACTATTAGGTAACCGAAAATTAATGCAAGAAATGAATATTCAAACCAATGATATCGAAAATGATATGGCAAAACTGGAGAGCGAAGGTAAAACTGCCATGATACTAGCCATACAAGGAGAACTCGCGGGAATTATAGCGGCTATGGATACTCCTAAAGAAAACGCCGTTGAAGCCATCAAACAACTGAAGAGCATGAATTTGGAAGTGACCATGTTAACAGGTGATAACGAAAAAACTGCTCAAGCTATAGCGAAACAGTTGGGTATTGAAAAAGTAATAGCTAATGTGATGCCTTGGCAGAAGGCGGAAGTTATAAAGAGGCTGCAAAGCGAGGATAAAGTCGTGGCTATGGTCGGTGACGGAATTAATGATGCCCCCGCTCTGGCACAGGCAGATATAGGAATTGCAATTGGAAGCGGAACGGATATAGCGAAGGAAACTGGCGGGATTGTCCTTATCAAAGACGACTTAAGAGATGTCGCATTAGGAATAGAACTGAGTAAAAAAACAATGCGCAAAATCAACACAAACTTGTTTTGGGCATTCGCGTATAACGTAGTGATGATTCCCATTGCAGCGGCAGGATTATTAGATCCAATGTGGGCAGCTGGAGCCATGGCAATAAGTAGTCTAACTGTAGTTACAAATTCAGCCTTGCTAAAACTCACCAAGTTCAAATGTGAAAAGTATAACGATTAAAAGTAAAATAACTCTGAGGAGGTGAATCTGAATGGTAAAAGATCCAATATGTGGAATGAATGTAAACGAAGAAACCGCGAAACACAAATCTGACTACAACGGTAAAACCTACTACTTCTGCGCACCATCATGCAAAAACACGTTTGACAAGAATCCGGAAAAATACGCTAAAAGCTCATCAGGCGATACAGCTCACTCATGCGGTTGTGGCTGCGGAGGCCATTAAACCTAAAATACCAAAGCGCTGGTGGAATACCAGCAACACTATTTATTCTCTTTAATTTTAAATTTGATATGCCCCTAATACAACATGCTCAGCGAAAAGGTCTTCATTAAAAGCACCAGTAAATTCAACTTTCTCGTTTATCACAATTTTGGGGACCCCCATTACAGAATATTTCTGAGCTAGATGCGGAAACTCTGAAGCGTCAATTACGTCAGAACGTATAAAATCACTTTCCACTGCAAATTTGTGGGCAATAACTGCGGCAGTTGGACATTGGGGACAAGTTAGATTTACAAAAACCTGCAGGTGCACAGGTGATTTAATATCGGCAAGTATAGCTTTAGTTTTATCTGACAAATTGGTTTTGCCTGTTGAAACAGTTATCAAAGCGTCAATAAGAGCCCGCAGCTCGTAGCCATTTGGAATACCATAGAAGCGAACCCCATAGTCCTTCTTTCCAATTAGTGCTAGAGCAGGAATCTTATCTATACCCAACGCCTTAGCTTCATCGGCGCTGTCTATAAAATCTTTAATTTCGAGAGAAAATTTATCAGTTAAAGTGGAGATTTCCTGGACCAATTGGCGAGTCTCAGAACAGAACTTACATTCAACTTCCTGAGTAAACATAAAAATTTTTACTGAATGAACGAGTTTTTCTTTAAATTCATTTTTAATAGTATCTTTTTTTTCTTCAGGCAATAAGCTCATTGCTTTTCTACCTCAAAAACCACCAATAGAATACACATTATCACAAAACCTTCTAACAATCTAGCATATTACTTTTATTAAATATAACTTCTAGGCAAGCCTTAGAAAAAAGCAAAATTTTTACGAAACTGATATAAACGGGTCATAACAGAAACTTTTTTGCATTTTAGATACCAAAACGGAGCCACTATGTTATGAAAAGCACAATAAATCAGTCTTCAGCCGTGAAAGTGTTTATAACGGAAAGGAGTAGACAATGACAAAACTATTTCATGTAAAAGCATGTGTTACTCAGGACACAGAAATAGCACTCTACAACGGCAGAGGTCACGCTCTAATTAGTGACCAGATAAAGGAACAAAACCCATGTTCTGGGCCTACCCCCCTTGAATTGTGCATTATGAGCCACGCAGGATGCTATGCAACTACTTGCGCCTCAGCCGCTCAGAAGATGAGACTACCGCTAAAAGGTTGTGAAGTAAAAATTGATGCAGTGAAGACTGAAGAAGCAGGCACCATAACAGAAGAAACCATTAACATAACTTTGGACATAGAAGCTCCTGCAGATAGAATCCAAAGACTACACGAAGTGACACTAAAGAACTGCCCCATCGGCATATTATTTGATAATGCAGGAGTAAAAATAACCTATAAGTTGAAAATTAAAGATAAAATTATGGAGTAATGAATATGGAAAAAGCAAAAGTAAAATTGGCAGATAATATCTATTGGATTGGAGTTGTCGACTGGAACATACGCGATTTCCACGGATATAACACAAAACGAGGAAGCACCTACAACGCCTATCTGATCCAAGACGAAAAAACCGCGCTCATCGATACTGTAAAATATATGTTCGGCGACGAACTTCTGCGAAATATCAGCTCAATTATTGACCCAGAAAAAATCGAGTATATCGTAGTAAATCATGTAGAGATGGATCATTCTAGTAGTCTGCCGATGATTGCCAAAGCCGCCAAAAACGCCACTATAATAACATCAGAGAGAGGCAAAGATGCTATAATCGAACACTATGGACCAAACTTTAACATAAAAACGGTGAAATCAGGAGACACTCTAAAACTTGGACAGCGAACTTTGAGTTTTCTTGAAGCCCCGATGCTCCATTGGCCAGATAGCATGTTTACCTACATCGTTGAAGACAAAATTTTAATGCCTAACGACGCGTTCGGCCAACATTTAGCTTCAGGTCAACGTTTTGACGACGAAGTTGATGAACATATTCTAATGGAAGAAGCTCAAATCTACTATGCAAACATACTCATGCTTTTAGGACCTCAAATAACCCGCAAGATTCAAGAAGTAGTACAGATGGGGTTACCAATTTCAATGATAGCGCCTAGCCATGGGATTATCTGGCGAAAAGACCCGACAAAAATAATTCAAGCCTATTTAAATTGGAGTTCAGGAAATGCCAAAAAGAAAGTCGCGATAGTATTTGACACAATGTGGGGAAGTACAGACAAAATGGCACGCGCCATAGCTGAAGGAGTAATCAGTGAAGGCGTAGAAGTTAAACTTCTGAAGCTGCGCTCATCAGATAACACTGAAGCCGCCACCGAAATTTTAGACTCAAAAGCGGTAATAGTTGGGTCACCTACACTAAACAACGGAATGTTCCCAACTTTAGGATCTTTCATGACATACATAACTGGGCTGAAACCTAAAAACAAAATCTGGAGCTTCTTTGGCTCATTCGGTTGGGGAGGCGGAGCCGTACGAGGTATGACAGAAATGGCGCGTAAAGCAGGCTTTGAAGTTCACGAACCAGGCGTAGAAATAAAGTACATACCTGAACAAGAAGATTTGAAGAAATGCTTTGAGCTGGGCAAACAAATAGCCATAAAAGTCAAAGCATAAAATCAAATTTTTATTTTTTTTTATTAATATTGTATGCCTTGTGTTATTTGGAAGTTTTTTGGCGTTTTAACATCTTGAATAACGTTTACGAAATCTGCCCTATCAAGAAATTCTTGCGGAGAGTATCGCCCCGTCATAACTACAGTAGTTTCTTCAGGTATCTTGTTAAGCAGATTAAGAACCTCATTAACCTCTATTAGACCCAAATAGGCTGCTAATCCAATTTCGTCAAGCACAAGTAAATGAGGTCTTTTTTGAGCTAGAAGCTGTTCAGCCAAAAGTAAACCTTTTCTAGCCTGCAACTTGTCGCTGTCAGTGATAGCTTCTACTTTAAATATTTCTCCTCCAAATTCAAAAGTTTTTTCTTCTTTGCCTAACCATGCTTTTCGCCCAAATTGGTAAATCTCATAATATCCTTTGAGTTTGTCTTTTATGAGGTATTCTCCTATGTCTTCACGCCACTTACAAAATTGTATAATGATTGCTTTCTTATTGTGCCCTACTGTCCGAAGGGCCAAACCAAGCGCATTGGTGGTTTTTCCTCCACCAGTACCAATATATAAGTAGATGTAACCCATTTTTCAATCACCATAATATTCGGAATAGATCATGCTGGAAATGGACAATTTTGGGAAGGACAACCGCCTGCATATTCTGACTCAGCAGTAACAAATTTTCCGTCCTTAGCTTTGATTTCTCCTACATACAACACCTGTTCGGGTTTGCTGCCATATCGGAAAACCGTAACGCCTTTACATTTATTTCTCCAAGCTAAATCGAAAATTGCGCGGACATCTTCAACTAAAGCTTGATTAGGCAAATTTACTGTTTTTGAGATAGCATTATCAGTGTTCTTTTGGAAAGCCGCCTGCATTTTAATATGCCATGCGGGTGCGATGTCTAATGCAGTCGCAAAAACTCGTTTTACAGCATCAGGTATACCTTCAATATTTCTTATTGACCCTGTTTGCGCAATTTCTTCAAGCAATTTAGCACTATAGAAGCCGTTTACTTTTGCCATTTCCTCAAAAAGAGAGTTAGTTTCAAAAAGCCTAGCACCACCTAATACGTTCCGCATAAAAGATATTGCAAAAATTGGTTCTATTCCGGAGGAGCAACCAGCAATTATACTTATTGTTCCTGTGGGCGCCACGGTTGTAACTGTTGCATTCCTAAGACAGGTATACTTGTTCTCCCAGATACTGCCTTTAAAGTTAGGAAATGATCCACGTTTCGACCCTATTTCCCGAGATTTTGTATGCGCTTCATTTTTGATGAATTCCATCAGGTTCTCACCAATTTTTAGCGCTGCATCCGAATCATAAGCAACCCCAAGCATTATGAGCATATCAGCAAACCCCATAACTCCTAAACCAATCTTGCGATTAGCCAAAGTAATCTGTGCAGTCTCCGCTAAAGGAAAAACATTCGCATCAACAACATTATCTAAAAAATGAACTGCATTTCGCACTGTACTTCTAAGTTTTTCCCAATTAATATTCCCATTTTCAATCATTTTCGAAAGATTAATCGAACCCAGGTTACAACTTTCATAAGGAAGCAGGGGTTGCTCGCCGCAGGGGTTGGTGGATTCAATTTTTCCGAGTTGTGGAGTGGGATTATGCCGATTAATTTCATCAATAAAAACTAAACCAGGATCTCCACTAGCCCAAGCGGAATGGGCAATAATATTCCATACTTCTTTTGCTTGCAGTTGTTTGACGTTTTCTTTATTTCGAGGATTAATCAGCCAGTATGGTTTATCCTCAGCCATAGCCTTAAGGAACTTGTCGGTTACGGCTACTGAAACATTAAAATTCGAAAGAAACGCGGGATTTTGTTTGGCAGTGATAAATTCGAGTATGTCAGGGTGATCCACTCTTAGGATAGCCATCATTGCACCTCTGCGCTTTCCACCCGCTTTAATTACCTCAGTCGCAGTATCAAAAATACGCATAAAACTTACCGGTCCTGAAGCTACCCCCTTGGTTGATTTGACAATGTCACCTTTAGGCCTGATTTTTGAGAAATCAAAGCCTACTCCGCCACCTGTCTTCTCGATGAAGGCCATATTCGTCAGGGCAGCAAAGATGCTTTCAAGAGAGTCTTCAATTGGCAAAACAAAGCAAGCAGACAATTGCCCAGAAGGCGTTCCTGCATTAAACAGTGTAGGTGTGTTAGGAAGAAATTCGAGTCTAGCCATCATCTCATAGAATATTTTTTCACTTTCCTTGGCATTTTCACCATAGGCAGTATCAACCTTAGCTATAGCCCTGGCTACGCGCTCAAAAAGGTTGGAGGGTGTCTCTAAAATAGTCTCTTTTTCATCCCGTAATAGATATCGAGCTTTCAGGATTTCCATAGCATTTATTGTTAATTTAGGTTCTATGCCTAGGAGATTTCTAAGTTCTCTTAGTTCCTCTTTCTTTTTCCTAAAATCTTCATAAGCCAAGGCCACTTTTTCATATCCATTTACGCGTAAAACTTTTATGACTACGTCTTGCACATCTTCGACGGAGGGAATTTGGTCTTTAAATTTCTCCTCTAAAAATTTAACTACGTTCCAAGTAATTTTTTCAGCTTTGCCCCCCTCGCCTAATTCTACTGCCAAAAACGCTTTATGTACAGCATTCTCGATTCTTTGTATATCAAAATTGACTATTCTGCCGTCTCGCTTTCGTATCTTCTCTAAAATCATCAGAGATCAAATAAATCTGTAGCTATGGTTATAATATAAAGTTTTCAAAAATTTTTTTACTATTTAAATAATCAGAGGTAAGCTTGGAAAACAAAGAGATGGGTATAGAAACCAGTATTTCTTAA
Source organism: uncultured Candidatus Bathyarchaeia archaeon (assembly GCA_964636425.1). Classification (GTDB taxonomy): domain Archaea; phylum Thermoproteota; class Bathyarchaeia; order Bathyarchaeales; family Bathycorpusculaceae; genus JADGNF01. The sequence goes on along the minus strand of CAZWRU010000003.1, from coordinate 5,811 downwards.
AAGAATTAATCAAATGCTATTAAGTAATTATTATATAATCTAAAACAACTAAGAATCATCTTGCGGAAGCTTTCGTAAAGCACGATGATTCTTCTTTATACATTCATTCATGATTACGGTTAAGCCTGCATTTTTTGCTGCTTGCGATGCTTCGAAATTAACTATTCCAGATTGCATCCAGACTACGTCAGGTTTGTTATGTATTTTTCTTAACTTGATGACCTGCTCAATTATAGGCGGTATATCTTCAGATCGTCTGAAAATGTTGACAACTTCAATTTTTCTTTGGAGGTTAATTGGTATATCGAGTAATGATCTGTAGCATTTTTCGCCCAGAATCGAATCATTGAAGGGATTAACCGGTATTATTTTGTACCCATGAGCTTTTAGATATAAGCCCACCTGAAAGCTAGGTTTTTCAGGTTCTTTTGAAAGACCCACCATGGCAATTACCTTATAGGCAGTCAGGATTTTTTTAATGTCTTCGCAACTCAATGCAATTCACCCTGAAGAACCAGTTCATAAAGTACAATTAAAGAGAAAGCTGCAGATGCTAATAAAAATTATTAAAAACAGAATTAAGGAGTCGCACTAAGTTTGAGTTCAAAAAACTGTTGTTTGCTATTTCGCAGAGTAAAAATGCGGATAACATCGCCGATTTTCTTTTTGTGAATTTGCCGAACTAACTCTTCGATGGTACGTGTTTCAACATTATCAATCTCTAAAATTATATCGCCACCTCTCATCCCCACGACCTCTGCGGGACTACCTTCAGCCACTTTAGTTACGATTACACCTTGAGATACGGGTAATCCGTAGTATCGTGCTATTTCGTTAGTTAGACTTAATCCGATTATCCCCAACCAAGCTCTTTTTGTCATTCCCTCATTTAATATGTCATTGGTACATTGTTTTGCAGAATTTATTGGAATGGCAAAACCGATACCCTGAGCATAAGGTATTATCGCGGTGCTTATCGCAACGACTTTACCATCTAGGTCTATTAAAGGACCTCCACTATTTCCAGGATTAATTGCAGCATCAGTTTGAACTAGATTCTCTATTAGCCCTCGTTCGGATTCTATTGTCCGATTAGTTGCACTAATTACTCCGGAGGTAACTGAGGGACCTCCAGTTAATCCATAGGGATTTCCGATAGCATAGACTTTTTGACCAACCCTGAGTTTATCTGAATCCGCAAGTTCGGCTGCTTGAAGGCTGTCTGCTTTTAATTGTATAACTGCCATGTCGTGGATGTTGCATGAACCGGCTATTGTTCCCTCTACAACTTCATTATTCCAGAGTGTAACGTTAATTTTCTGGGCTCCACCGACCACATGATTGTTAGTTAGAACCAGACCCTTTGCAGCGTCGACTATCGTTCCCGAACCCATACCCCCAACTGGGACTGCCCGATAGAATAGATTTTGAACTAATCGCATAGTGCTTATGTTAACGACACTCTTTGAGACTGTCTCGATAAGATCCAAGACCGCTTTTTCGTCATATGTAGACAATTGAAGGCCTCTTTTTGGAGTATTGTAGATTGGGATTTTAATAAATCTTCGACTTAGGGTTGGTTGCAGAAATGGCAATTCTCTAATTTGGGTTTTTGATTCTGCTGACAGAGTACGCACATAAGACCTTTGCTGCGGATTACAATGCAGGCTTTACAAAATAGTTGCATAACCTGTGTTTGTTGGGCCAAATGCAGGGGTTGAGTACGCAAAATAATAGCCATTTGGGTTACTATTCCCTGCACTTCAGAGATTTTGTCTATGGGTATGGTTGTCCCTCGGACTTTTTTACTATATTTACTAACCGCTGATTGACTAATGCCTAGAATTTCTGCAATTTGAGTCTCGTTAAGGTCATGTTTATCAAGGAGAGTTTGTGCGAGAAGTGCCCTTATTGCAGGCGAGACCGTTTTTACCGCTACTTCGCATGGGGTAAGCAATTTTCCACCAGATATGGTACTTTTCTGGGAAAATCTATATAAACATGCCGTATGTCATTTTTTATGACGTATGTCTGACGAGGCTTCAGAAAACCGCGTCTACATCTCTTACACTACTTTTCTCGTCAGTTACATATGTTCCATAAAAAGTAGGATGATTCCATGAAAAAGGCAGATACAACCACTATACATAGAGATGCAGAGAGCCAGGGCATTGCGAATATACTGATGGCACTAGATAAAGAATGCAAAAATTGCAAACCAGTAACGCCTCTTGAATGCATAACCAGCTGCAACGTTTGGAAACTTCGCAACGAACTAAGACGCCTTTGCGAAACAATGGAAAATCCAAATTTCATGAAAGATCTATTAAACGTGCTCAAGAATGATACCCGACTACAGATTTTGCAGGCCATAGTAAGAAGAAGATACACATTAGAAAAGCTACAGCAAGAGCTTAAAAAAACTGGTTACCTTCACAGCCAAGACACCATATCAGAAGAATATTTACGTCCCCTGTTGGATTTAGGATTAGCAGCGGAGTCTCAAGAACAATTTTACGCTACAACCTTTGGCGGAAGGCTAAACACACTAATAGAAAACATACCAGAATTTGCCAATTTTTTACCTGCACGAAGCGAATGCTATGAAGAAAATATCCTCAGATCACTATTTAGCAAACCTAAAACGTTTGAAGAATTAGAAACTATAATTTCCTCAAAAATTGTTTCTCGTATTCTGAAGAGATTAAAAACGTCAGGCCTTATTGAGACCCCTGAAGAAAGAGACTATATATTCTTCTTCAAATCAAAACGTGATCCCGCAAAAGAAACACTGAATCCGACTGAAAATAGGGTCTATTCAAATATACCTGATGCGGGAATTGCAGCTAGAAAGCTAGCTCAAAAAACCGAGCTCTCACTACGTAGAACCTACAAATATCTCAGAGGATTAAAAGGTAAAAAACTAATCTTTGCAAGAAAAACACCCAAAACATATGCTTTAACCGAAAAAGGCGAACGCGTAGCATGGCTATTGGATGAAATGCACAAACTAGTTGAGGAGACTCTTAGCTTCTCTGAACAGTTTGCCAAACGCCAAGAAAATTCTTAAACAATAGAGCAGCAATTCTCCATTTTTATTATTAACTTCATCGCTCAGATAGGATTTATAATTAGAGTATACTGCTAATTTTAAAGAAAAAAGAATTGAGTAAGAAGGCTTATCCTCCAGGTGTACCGTGAAATGGTACTTCTTCCCAAAGCAGTTTCCACCAGTCCTCTTCAGTTATGGTTTCTCCGCGAACTATGATATCAAGAACTTGTTTGAGAAGTTCATGATGTCTTCGTTCATCGCTTAAAATAGAGTTCAGCAAAAAAGCAACTTTCTTGTTTTTAATGCTAGGCAACATTTCTTCAAGTTTTTCGATAAGCTCAGATTCAAGCAGGATGTGTTTCTCAACTAGCATACGTTGTTCATCAAGATTATCCTGGGTCATTGCCTGAGACGCGCCTGATAAAAGCACTATTGCAGAAGCATAAAGCTCAGAGTGTTTAACTGAGTCTAATGATATTCCTTTTAGAACTGCTTTAACAGGAGGATTATTGATGTTTTTCAGCCCAGAGTTTACAGAATTAACGATCTTATTTTCGTTAGCAATTTGCTTTTTTAGAAATTCAATGAGTTGTTCTTTAGAGGCGCTCATTTTTTCTTCCTCATCATAGAAGCCTCAGAATGAAGGAATAAGGCTTTCGGAGAAAATAGAACCCGAGATAAAACAAGAATCATCAAACAGCGAGTAATAGAGATTGCGCTAGTTTTCGAAGCCTTTATTCATTGGGTCTAACATTTTACTGGGGAATAAGAATTACACTGCGTGATGTCATATGGAAAAACCTCTTCTGCTAAGATGTCCTGTATGCGGAATCCAATTAGATGTAGAAAATCCCGAAGCTAGAATGGAGCTAGTTTGTCAGAGTTTTGGCGGAAAAAAATATTGTTTTTGCAGTCAAAACTGTAGACATCATTTTATTGAAGACCCCAGAATCGCCTATTTTTCTATGGAAATAGGAATCGCTAACGACATTCCTACCTACAGTGGTGGATTAGGAGTTTTAGCAGGAGATATTGTCAAATCAAGCGCAGATTTAAAACTACAGATGGTGGCATTAACGCTAGTAAGCCGAAAGGGGTACTTTAGGCAAATAATCACTAAAGAGGGAGAACAACAAGAGCTTCCTGACGAGTGGAATCCGTCAAAAATCATGACCCTGCTTCCAAACAAAGTCGCAGTCACAATTGAAGGGCGCACAGTAAAGGTCCAAGCATGGCTTTATGAGTATCAGAGCCCAACTGGCGGAATGGTACCGATTCTTTTCATAGATACTGACATCGATGGGAATGCCCCGGAAGATAGAAAAATTACAGACCACCTTTACGGTGGCGATAAGCTTTACCGGTTGAAACAAGAGATTATTTTGGGAATTGGCGGAATAAAACTACTACGGAAACTGCCTTTCCAGATTGGCAGGTATCACATGAATGAAGGACACCCCAGTCTGCTTACCTTAGAGTTGCTTAAAGAAAACAACATGAATGCTGAAAAAGTTCGAAATATGTGTGTTTTTACAACCCATACTCCAGTTGGAGCAGCGTTTGACAAGTTCCCTTACGATGTTGCTCAAAAAGTTGTGGGGAATGAATACGCACTTTCCGATATTAAGCAATATGCAGGGGATGATTTTCTAAATACTACAACTCTAGCTCTTAACCTTAGCAAGTATATCAACGGAGTTTCAGAGGCTCATGTAGAATACTCAAAAAAACTGTTCCCAGGACGTTATATACGATCAATTACCAATGGTGTTCATTCACACACATGGACTTGCCGATATTTTAGAGAACTTTTTGATAAATACATCCCCAGCTGGTCAGCGGAACCAATACTCTTGGTACGAGCTATGGAAATCCCAAATCGCGAAATTTGGGATGCTCACATGATGGCAAAAAAGGACATGATTGAGTATATAGAAAAAAGCAACGGAGTAAAGTTGGATCCTGAAGTATTGACCATTGGATTTGCCAGAAGAGCTACTGGGTATAAACGAGCAAACTTGATTTTCTCGGACTTACGTAAGCTAAAAGAAGTAAATCGCAAAGGTCCAATTCAACTTGTGTATGCGGGTAAAGCACACCCAAATGACACCGAAGGCAAGAAATTGATAAAGCAAATACACAACTATGCAAACACCCTTAAAGATGAAATAAAAGTTGTCTATCTCGAGAATTATAGGATGGATATAGCGGCTAAACTGACTTCAGGCGTAGATGTTTGGCTAAATACACCATTTCCGCCAATGGAGGCGTCAGGAACAAGCGGTATGAAAGCGGCACATAATGGCGTCATAAACTTTAGCATACTTGATGGATGGTGGGTTGAAGGATGTATAGAAGGTGTTACGGGATGGGGAATAGGACCTCAACCTGATGAATCAATTTCTGAAAGTGAGAGAAGGGAAATGGAATTACATGATCTGTACAATAAACTAGAATACCTAATTGTCCCAACCTTCTACCGAAAGAAAGACACATGGATTGGACTTATGAAAAATTCAATCGGCAGAATCGCCTACTACTTTGAAACTCAATGGGTAATGCGAAGGTACATAACTGAAGCCTACAGCATTTAATATAAAAAAATATCTTTTTTCTTTTAATTTAGTAAAATTGCTATGGGTTTAATTTTTTGTTTTTTATTAGAAAAGGAACAGCGAGTAGCTATTGGATTATTTTTTGGTAAGGTGTGAGTGTTAGATGCGGCGTTTTTGGGGCAGATTAACTTGAACCGAAACTCT
>CAZWRU010000002.1:73901-100558 GCA_964636425.1 uncultured Candidatus Bathyarchaeia archaeon | reverse complement strand
AACTCTTCATGCTCTTTACGGACCGTTTTCATATTAAATTCTACATTTTCAAAACCCAGCTTCTTGATTAAAGCAAAATTTTCTTCTAACGAATATTTAGCGAAAACGCCGTTTGACAAACTCAGTCTCATTTCCACCCTACACCTTCACCAATTAAAGAATATGGAATTAGCATTTATGCTTGGTCTTGTAATTGAATTACGACCAACAGATTTTCTGCGAAGCTTGTATTATTATAATTGTATAGTTGATGTTTCTTTTTTAGCCGTATCTAGTATCATAATTGTGGATTTTCCGGTTAAATATCCGCAGACTTCCCCGGGATTTATTGAAAGAGTTTTTCCTTTTATTTCTGATACATTTGAATGAGAATGTCCATGAATCACTGCGTCAAAATACTGACTTCTAATAAGAGTATTAAGTAGTTCTGTTTCTTCTCCATGCAGTAACGCTATTCTAAAGTTGTCTACAAATACTTCGGTAAATCTACCGTGAATTTCACAGTTTCTTGTTTCTAAAAATTTTTTCTTAAGAAATTCATGATCGCCATCGTTATTACCAAACACGCCAATGAATTTGCAGTTTAGAGTTTCAAATTTTGGGATTATAAATGGTGATACATAATCGCCTGCATGTAGAACTAGTTCAACTTTTTCTTGATTGAGTCTGTTTATGGCTTTTTCTACGGCGAATAGATTATCGTGAGTGTCTGATATTATTCCGATTAGCAAGTTTGTTTCTCCGATTAGTTTTTGTGTATAATACTGAAGTCTTTTGATGAATGTATGGGTAATGGACTAATTGGATATTACGGTTTAGGAATATTCCAATAGACTTCATATCAGGTAGCGTGAAACACGATTTAATATGTAAAATGGTATCAACTGAAATAGAAGAGCAATTTAGAGGAAGACTATAGAAAAATGTTTTCACATATGACCCAACCGCAATCAAAAAGACGCGATAAAATAGACATAATAGCCGAAATAACTGATATCGCAAAAAACGGCGCACTAAAAACACAGATAATGTACAAAGCTAATCTAAGTTTTACGCAACTTAACATATACCTTTTATTGCTAAAAAAGATTAACCTCCTCGAAAAAACTAATTGTGGCGGGAAAGAAGTTTACAAAGCTACCCAAAAAGGGTTAGACTTCCTCCAAAAACAACAAGAAATAACCGAACTCCTCTCAGAAGAATCAAACATGAAAATGGGGGCAAAAGTAATGCCCAAAATATTGCTTAAAAGAAACTAAATCTCCATTAATATCACTAATTACTCAACTAATAATCTAAATCCATAAAATACTCGTATATTATGGAAAACGATTTTATAGCCTCATTACAATCCTTTCTAAGAGTTAACCCAAATGCCAATTAAAGCCGTACTCTTTGATATGTTCGACACCTTAATGCTAATAGAAAAAGAGCATGCCTTCTATAATCCAGCAGTAAAAAGTATGCATCAATACATCGTAAAAAATGGGGTGCCCGTAACTTTCCCAGCCTTCAGAGACGCCTACATAAAAGCTCGAGATTTACTCTATGAGGAAGCAGATCTAAAAATGGAAGAACCCCATTTTAACCTCCGCGTAAAAAATGCTCTACAAAACTTAGGTTACACCAAAGAAGCCCAAACCGGGATTATTCAGGGCGCTACAAATGCATTTAGCCAACAATTTATGAACTTCGTCCGAATTGATACTAACGCAACAACAGTTCTAAACGAACTCTACCGTACTTATCGTTTAGGTATTGTTTCAAATTTTGCCATACCTGAATGTATTGAACAACTTTTAGACCGAGAACAACTGAGTCAACTTTTTGAAGTTATAGTTATTTCTGGGGCAGTAAATAAACGAAAACCGAATCCAGAGATTTTTGAATTAGCTCTTCAAAAAATGCAATTAGATGCTTCCGACGTAGCTTTTGTCGGCGACACTGTTGATGCTGACGTAAAAGGCGCTAGAAACATAGGTATGAAATCCATTTATATCGATAGAAGGCCACAAAAAGAACTAGATGAGTATCCCCCTGACTATACAATAAAAAGTCTAAGCGAATTACCTTTTGTTCTGCAAAAAAGTTGAAAAAAATTAATTTCTTAAATCAAAACTTAGAACTATTCTTTTTGATCCATCCTTTATTTCTTGAAAATAGCGCTATAATAGTGATTACAATAATGATTACCGCGGGAATGATTATGATTGGAAATTCTGGAATTACTGCATCAACCGCTCCATTAATGACAATATGGTTGATTGATTCGGAAACCTGTTCTGGTAACGGATGATCGGCTATCTCGCTTTGTAGGGTTAGAGCTGAATAGCCGATATTTGTTACGTTAAAAGTAAGTGTAGCTATAGTTCCGCTGCCATTAAAAGAATCTGCGGGATTCTGTGATGTAGCGACTAGGGTATAGGTGCCTGTTTGCTGGGAGGCCGTATCCGCGACTGTAACTAGTGGCGTATATAAAACTCCGTTTGCTTCATCACCAATAAGTGATTGATTTTGCATGATTTGGAGAACAGTATTGTCCCATTCCAAGATTAAATCGATGGCATAAAGATTTTCAACATTATTGATTGTAATATTTACTGTTATGATTTCACCTATCTTCGGGGTTATTTGTGCGGGGATCACTTGTATAGTGGTATTCGAGGTCTGCGATTTTCCATTTGGTAGTGAGCTTGATGAAAATGATAAACATAATGCAATTAAACATAGAATTACGAGCTTTGAATGCTTAGGATAATTCATGCTTATTCACTTTATTTTAGTCAGCAAGAATGACTATTTTGTCTCTCCCCTTCTTATACCTTCGTACAATTCCCTTCTTTTCTAAAGTGGTTAGTAGTTGGCTTGTTTTTGCCTTTGAAAATTTGCATTGTTCGGTTATTGCGGATTGAAAGGCAGTACCTTGATTTGAGCGAAGAACTTTAATGATTTTTTCTTCTTCACTTTCAAGAAAAGAAGACTCTTTAACTCCGGTAAACAACATTTGCTGTTTAGGTTCTTTCTTGCGATTATGTTTTTTAATAAAAAATACGCCCCCAATTCCTAATAATATTAAAACTATCGAGGAAATTCCAAATATTATGTAAATTTGATCTAAATCACTATTATTTTGGATTGGCGTAGGTACATTATTCTGTATCCTCATAGTAATTTCGGGTTTACCATTGATGAAGTCTTGTGTTCTAATCCAAGAGATAATATTCGTTTCATCATCTTGCTGGTTAGGTTCCGGAGAAATTGATGTTATTTCATACGTTTGGGGATATTGGATTTGGAGATTGCCTTCTCCATAGAGTCTATAGAAAAAGTCTGAAACTCCAAAAACTTCACCTATGGTTATTTGTTTATTCAAAGTTGTGCTAAAGTTTATCCATGTAAATTGATATTCGGTTGTTTTGGCTTGCGTATCTTGGGATATTCGAGTTGCCATCTGGAAAGAATCCTCTGCAATAAGCATTTGTCGCTGTGTTTGAATCGAGGCTTCATTGACGAGCATAATGACGCGACGTTGGAAACCGTCCCAACTGTCTATGGTACCGTTTATATCTTGAACTTGGGTGATAACCCAGGTTGCAGAGTTATCTTGATTGATTTTTATTTTATAAACTATAGCGTCATTTTGGCCCTGCGCGTAATTAATTAGGGGAATCAATAAAAGAAAGCAAATAAGGATGACTATTATATTCCCAAATCGCATTTTTACCTAACCTACAAATCGCATGCTTGCTTATTTATTAATTGTAGTTTCCAAGATAGTATTTGCTGGGTGGCGCCCGCATTTTAGGGTTTACATTTTTTTCTTTTATGGAATTAAGAATCCTTTAAACCTATAACACGGTTGCAAAATGTAAAATAAGCTTAAAAAATGATTTTTTGTTTTTTTTAAACGTGTTTAAACTATATTGAACTAAAATGAACTATTTTAAAGTGTATTAAACCAAAAGGAGCTTAGAAATGCTTTTATTTCGCTTTTAGCATGATGGAGTTGTGAATCTTTAGGGGAGTAAAAAAATGAAAAAAACCTTGGCTATTGCATTAATAGTAATCTTGGCAGTAAGCGCGATTGGTTTGGTTACTTTTGCAGAAGCAAAATCTTTCCTGAATTGGCGATGGAATGATTCCTTACCTGGCAATTCAGACTCTGGAAATCACTGGTGGAATTCACACAGACCCACTCAGCAAAACTTTGTTCGCGTGGTTGGCAATATGGACGAATGGAGCACTGAAGAAGTTACTGGAACTTTTCAAGTTCAAACTCGAACAATTGTGCAAAATGGGGCAACACGACAGGGGACCTCCGTTACAGCCATGTGGACAACTGATACAATTCAGCCAATCAACTCTGCAACATCAGCTCAGAGTGTAACAAATGTTTTCTACACTGCAAGGCTTGTAAATTCCTCAGCATCAATTTTAGACTTTGAGGACCAAGATTATATAATTCACGATCTCTACATTAACGGAAGTTGGACTGTCTACAAAATCACATCAACCATAACAGTCCAGACAAATGACAATGGCGATATAACTAGCGTCAATCGCAATCAGAATACAGAGGCATTAGCAACAAAGGCATACGGAGAATTAACAATCGATGATGAATGGAACAAGTTTACTCTTTCAATAACTGATGTTGATTCATTAAAAGGACAGGTTGCTTCTCAAAGAATAACCTCCAGATCTTTCAATACATTTAAAATAACCGAAGATGACGCTATTGGAACGGTTACACCTGCTGATGTAGCAAGCATAGTTAAATCATATGGTTCACACCCAGGTTGGGGAAACTACAACCATCTTATGGACTACAATTTTAATTATAAAATCGATATAACCGATTTGGCTACCGTCGCAGCTAACATAGACCAAGAGTAGTTCCTTTTTTTCTTTTTTTTCAGTAGAAAGTTTCAGGAAATTTTAAATTTGTTTTTCTTTCTTTAAATAGCGATAACATTGCCAAAGATTGAAAACTCGTCAGAAAAAGCATCTGGCGGAGAACTCATGAATCTTCCATGCGGATGTCAATATCAGGATAAAGGGTGGATACTAACTCGGATAACCGAATGTGATTATCATCGAAGAAAAAGAACAACCAAAAGACCCTATAGACCTAAAGCTGAATGTGTTAGACCTTAAAGGAAAGATATATCATTAGCTTTAAATTCAGAAATTTATGCTGTAAGATCTGCGCTTTTCTTTTGTTTACCTATGAACTCAGAATTTAGATTTGCAGATATCGACATTTTCTTATCTTCGATTGAAAGAGTTTTGCGGATAAGATTAAGTGAGCCTTCGGTAAAGTTAAGGACAGTTTGACCTTCGTTGGTTAGTATGTATACTTTCCTTGGTCTTTCCGAAGCCATATTCCATTCGCTTTTAACATAACCTTTGGTTTCTAATGTATTTAGTAAAGGGTAGACTGTGCTGGGTCCAAAATAAACACCAAACCCTTTGCGTATTTTAGTGATTATTTGATACCCATGCATTGGTTCTTGTTCAAGGAACTGTAATATAATTAGGTCTAACAAACCTTTAGTTAATTTTGTTTGAATTTCCTTTTGGAAATTGTTCGCCATATGTGCCTCTCCTTTCTTTTGTATTTGATACACGTTTGCCATGTGTATCTTACGTCTTTATACACAGTAAATATTGGATATAAAATTACGCACATAATGTAAGCATATTGTAGACTCAAAAAATCGCTTTTTTCTGATTTAGTAACATGACAAACTAGAATTGTGATCAATAAGCATGAATAAATTTGGTCTTTTCCCCCGTTCCTTAATACTGTTCAACATACAAACTCAAAACTGCAAAAAGACCATACCTAATCTAAGACAATATACACAACAATAATAATTAAGTAAAACATTCTACTCTCAAAATTCGGTATACAAGAATTCTCACAAGAATTCTCAACTTAAGACATTATCGTTCTGAATCAATAAAGTTGATATAGACTTTCATATTAATTGCGCTAAGCAGTTAACAATCTTTATGCATGAGTCAGATTATAGAATTGGTATACTTGTTGAAGGGAAGTAGATATGGTAAATTATTGGATTTTTAAGGTAAAAGATGAAGCTGGAGGACTCTACGGCAGAAGCGGAATTGAAATTTTTAATCATCGTATTAATGAAAAATTCTGGGGTATTAGAGAATTCACTGAAAAAGGAAAAAGAGATAACAAAGTTGATTCTCTAGAAAAAGGGGATTACGCCATCTTTTATCTTATCGGAAAAAACGCTAACTCCTTCATTGGAAATTGCATACTAGACTCAGGCTATCAAACACTTGATGCAGAGCTTACCAAAAACCTTGTTCACAAGGAATACATAGATTATAACAAAGGTGTTTTTCTTAAAGAAGCTTATAAATGGGTTAAGCACTTGCCAATTGACTCCTTACGTCCCTTGGAATCATTTAACAATATAAAAGGTATTGGAACATATTTTCAAGGCAATATTAAAAAATTAAAAAACTACGATGACTACCAAGCCATTATTAACCTACATAAACGAACAGACAAAACTGGAATAAACAAAAAACAGACATAGAACCGGGTGCCTCTTTTTATCGATTTTTTCCATATAATATTAGGAAAGCTTAACCGCTCTTAAGTCTATAATATAAAACCTCAATAGAGAATCTTTAAAGAACGCTCTATTGAAATATCGGTGATTTAAAATTGACTAACAAGAAAGGCGCTTATGTTTGCCCTGAAGATAAATCAAAATGTGATTGCATCACAATTTGTCCAATTGAACTTTCAGAAGATTGTCCAGACAAATGCAATCCTGAAAAATGTTGCCAAGGCTGCAAAGCAACTGAAGAAGAAAATGAAGATATATAATTAATTATTCCCTAAGGCATTTATCGATTTTTCTGGGGTTTCTTTTATCTTACTTTTGAATCTTACATTTTTTTCTTTGTTAAGACTCACTTTAATAGGATGATGTCTAATAAGTTAATTTCAATTATAAGGAGTCAGCGAAAACGATTGGTCGGAAAAAGACGAAGAGGCACTGCAATTGTTCATACCCCAAACGGGATTCTTGTTGTTAGTCGCGATAATAGAACGTTTTACTTGCCTGGCGGTGGTGCTGAAAGGGGAGAAAGTAGACGTGACGCTGCAATTAGGGAACTGAAAGAAGAAACGGCCTTGCTCACAGTTGGATGTTCCTTTCTTTTTGAGTATGTTTCATTTACCAATAGCCATAAAGTTTTCTTGATTGAAAGCTCGGGTGTTCCAAAACCCTGCAACGAAATACGTTATATTGATTATTTTACTGGTTCAAATTTGAAAGTGTCTAATACAACCTGGGAAATTATCGAATTATACAGGGAAAAAAGAGGAACTTCTGAATTAGGAAATATAAAAACTAAGTTTACTAATTATTAAAAGTTTTTTTAAAACTAAAACAAAAAATTGCTCGGCGGATCAAAGCACGTTTTGGCTTTGATGCTTAAAGGTGAGGGTGACTGAGTGATGAACCTGGGCTAAGGAGCCTCTGCATCTTACCAATGTTGATCCGCCAAAGCTATTTTTATGTTTGAGGGCTTTTCCCTGTTAATTTAGTTGAGAGTTTTTGAATAAATTGATTTTTGACTGCGTTTTTGTACTTCGTCGTTTAAAAAAATTCATATACACACTTAAAAATCGTTTTAATGTTCAATAAACCAATTTTATCCTCTTTTTAGCGTCTAATTTTTTCGGTTAATGAGCAATTCTTCATTAAATTAGAGTGTTTATAATAATTTTTTTAGTTATTAGGCTTATTTTCTATTTTTTTCTTTGCTTTTTCTTTAGTTTTTTCGTATTGGTTCGAAGTGATTTTTTTGCTGTCTGCTTTTTTGCTATTATCTACGTAAGAATTATGCCATTCGAGACTTCTGTTTATGGTACAAAATGTGTTTATACTTTTATTTACGAATTCTAATAATATGCTTATTCTATTTAACTAATTTGACTCTAATCGAATAAACGGCAGTTTAGGGTTTTTTCATAAAACATTTTAATTACAAATTCGTAATTTGGTTCATGAATATTTCTACTGCATTAGGTATTACTCTTAGGAGTAAACGTTTCTGGCTTTGGGAACTTTTTGGATGCATAATTTATGGTATTCCTGTTCTAATCCGCTTTATAACTGGGAGCGTTAGCATTCCTATTCTAAATTTTCCTGGTTTCTGGATTGGCCATTTTATCCCTGGTAATTTATTAGAGAAAATTATAGTGAATGCTTTTTTTCCAGGAGGCGCTGGAGGTGTTGCGGGAGAGATTTTCTTTTTCACCTACAAGGGATTAGCTGCTGACAAAAAAATAAAATATGCGTATAGATTGGCAGGGTCTTTGTTTCAGACTACAATATGGTCAGCTTTTCAATTTGTCGGGTATTATTTGTTAATTATGGGTCCTTATGGGAGCAATATTTTTGAGCACTCAATAGTTTTTCCGATTAATTTTATTTTAGCCATTTTTTCAATATTTACCCCCGACGTTCTTAACTTTTTTAAAATAAGAATATCAAGAATTTATTCAAAATTTTGATTTCACTTGACCATGTTTTTGATACCTCTTCAATACGCTGGGCTCTAGCCTGCGATATTTTAGTAAAGACAAATCGCAAAATATTGTTAATACTCACTGTTCAAAAGTTGAATCTCTAGAGTCTTTTCTGCTTCTCATATGCTATGTTATTATACCCAAAAAGGGGGAGGGTTGTTTGATTTTGTAGTTTTTATTTACGTCTTCGAAGTAATACTGCGGCTGCGGCAACTGCTGCAACTATTACTACTGCGGCGGCGATGATAAGGTACGTTTCTGCTGGAATACCTGTACCTGGTGTAGGAGCAACAGTTGGAGAAGCAGAAATTGATGCTGTTGGGACTGTAGTTGGCGCAACAGTTTCAGTTGGTGCTACGGTTGGAGAAACTATGGCTGCGGCTGTATCTATAACTAGTACCGTGCTAGCTGATGATGGTCCATAAGAGTTTGATCCTTCGAAAACTGCATCGATTGTGTATGCACCTACTTGGGAAGGCTTCCATGCGTAATAGAACATTCCGTTTGCATTGCTTGTGACTGTTGCAACTTCGTTGGTTTGACCGTCAGGTCCTGTCGCGTAAATCTTTACTGGGACACCAGTTACATCATCTGGGCATGTCTTTTGCATATAGACGTATTCCATCCATTGAGATTGGCTTGCGTCTGAGATTGCGGGCAACATGTTAAATTCTCCGTTTGCAACTTTGGCTTTTGCTCCTGATGACTCATCAGTTACCATGCCGCGTATAATTACGCTTGAGCCTTGTGGGACACCTGTTAATGGAGCTTCGACAGTGATTGCGCTGGGTCCTTTGCCAAAGGCGTATACTTGTCCGTCATAAGTATTTAGTGCGATAACAATGCCATCAGCGATGACGGGGTGACGATACATGCCATTGACTTTGAAGATTAACTCTCCTGTGTTTATGTCTATAGCCCATAACTGTGAACCTCTCCACAATACACCATCTGAAGAGTGTTCGTCAGCCGTGGTATAGACTACGCCGTCTGCAATTGTTAAACCTGCATATTCTGGGTACGTTCCATATGCGTTTTCAAAGCCTGCACTACCCTTATCATAGGACCATAGTAAGTTGCCATTGTTCATATCAAAGCAGCGGACAATACCATCATAGCCTGATGTTATAAGTTTGTCATAAGCGATTTCATAGATTCTTGTGAATAGTGCCCATGCGTTGTTTAGCGGTTGGGTTTGCCAGATTTGTTGGCCTGTGCGCATATTAAAGCCATAATAGACTTCTTCTCCTTCGTCAAATCTTACATATTTTCCGCCTGCGATGTGATTGCTTACGCGGTCGTGGATATCATTAATCATAGTCCGGTTGAATGCCCAAAGATGATTTAGCGTGCTCGGATATCTTCCATCTGAACCTTTTTTCATTAAGCCTATATCGTAGCCTACATCACTGTAGATGTTTGGCAGTTTACTAAAGTCCCTTTGAGTTGCTAGTAGTAAACCTTCAGCGACATTAACTTCGCGTACAGTTTGTGCTACTCCATCGATGTCAGGTAAGGTTACGTTCCATTCGATGCCCACATGTGGTGAGTGGCTTACTGATTCCCAATATGTTGCTTCAGCAGGCATTGCAGCGTTGGGGGCTTCAGTTACTCTGCGAGAGGCGTTTATTGTTCCACTTGGACTCCATACATCTATGCCTTCAAAACGTACTCCTAGGACCGCTTTACTTGCGTTAAATAAAGTCATGTATCGGTTAGTTGCATTGCCACCTATGTTATAGATGAGGATTTCGCCTTTGGGTCCAAAGCAAGTATAGCCTGCTGTTAACCCAGTCATGATTAGACTAAATTGTACTCTTGGGTTCTGTTGCATGTCGGGGAGTACTTCATAGAAATCCCAATATGTCTGTCCGCCAGTGCTTCTTTGAACTACTAAGTATTCTATTACGCCATGTTCATTTGGTGTATCAACATTAATTGCTTGGGCAAATTGGATGTTTGTGTTATTCATATACATCAGCGGATAGTCTTTGCCTGTGTAAAGGTCAAAGAATCGCGTGCCATAGTTTTGCATAGAACCAGTTAGACCATGTTCCGTGTAGAAAACCATACCTTGCATGACCATCGGATCAAAAAACTGCTCATATGAAATTCCATGGTACCATACAGCATCACCGAACTTGCCTCCAACTATGCCTCCGGGTATTATTGGTTTAGTCCAAAGTATATGTGCACTGTCTGGTGCTGAGGTGTAGGGTGCGAATGCTGGGGTGCCCGCGAAGCTACGGCTTGGTTTATCATATCCTCGCATTAACCAGTTATCTGCCACTTGCCACCAACCTTTGTTTTCAGCATTTATCGGGCGTGTCCAATAACCTGCTGGTAAGGGTGGAGATCTATCATAAGATTGTATTGGATCAGTTTGTACAGTAAGCGGAATTTTTTCACTTTCGTCAGGTAGATACGTATAGATGCCTGGTGGTAATCCGAAGCCACCGCCGTCAACAGTGCTTAAGTATGGGCCTTGTTTGGGGAAGAACATTTGGAAGTAGTATGTACCAGTCTGTGATGGTGTATACATAAACCATCCAGAACTAGTTGAATCCATCTCAAGGTTTTCTCTTGTTTCTGTGGTTCCGTCAGGTTTCGTTATAGTTACTGATGTTCCATTGAAGTGCCCACTTCGCACTAGCGCACCTGCTGCTGGTTGGTCAACTCGATAGGTAACGAATATAGTCTGTCCAACACCAACAGGGTTCGGTACAGCACTTATGTATGCAAAGACCTTTATTTGCCCTCTATCCACTTGAGCAGTTGCAGATTGGATCAGAACAGCAGTTGTTGTTGAAATCATCAAAAGTATTCCAATTATAGTTAACACTTTTCTTTCTAAAATTTTCATTTTCTCTCTCCAATTTCCAATTTGTATTGAATTAGCTAATAAATTTTTTCTATTTTGCGCTAATTATGAGCTTGATGAGCATTAAATTTAGAATATGTTAATGTTTTGGGCGTATTTAATTGCCTTTAAAGACGAGTGGAACCGTAATTTAAGCTATATAGTTGCGAAAAAATTATAATCATTTTATTCTGATATCATAATCGTACAATATGAGCAGCATACTTTTTTTAGGTTATTTTTTCATTTCATCATGTTTTTAATTGATAAATTAGCTTTGTTCTCGAATAAAAATGGTTTTTATTTTTCTCGGACTATTTTTCGAGCTGCATGTGTTCCTTCATTATGTGGTGATATTGATCTACAGTCATAAGTGAACGGAAGGCTCTTTCTATAACTTCGCTTAAAGCAGGATGAATATGCATAGCGCTTAGAAGCGGTTCAGCAGATTTTTCAGGAGTATACATCAGGTTAACTATTTCTTGAATTAGAACTGACGCTTGCGGTCCTATTATGTGCGCTCCGAGAATTTTCCATGTTCCCCTTTCTAGAATAATTTTAACGAATTCGTCATTTAGCGCCATAGCTTCCCCTTTTGCGGTATCGATATACTTTTGAAAGCCAATTACGATGTTTTCCTTTCCGTATTTTGCTATGGCTTCAGTCTCTTTTAGGCCTACACTTGCGATTTCAGGGTCTGTAAAAACTGCGTGAGGGACTGAATTATAATCAGCTTTCACTTTATTTTTTAGAATTGCGTTGTCATAGACAACCTGTGCTTCATAGTTAGCTACATGTTTGAACATGTAAATTCCATCTGCATCGCCGACAACCCAGATATTTGGCTGAGTTGTTTCCATGTACTCATTGACTTTTATGAAGCCTTTTTCATTAGTTATGATTCCTGATTTCTCTGGATGTAGTAAATCTGTATTTGCTTTTCTACCAACTGCTACAAAAATCTCATTAACCTCTACCTTAATTTCCTTATTTGCTTCTTTATTTAAGGCGATTAATCTTTTTTTGCCTTGAAAACTTTTTTCAACTTTTCTCACTTCATAGCCAGTGTAAATTGTTAAGTATTTTTCAATTTCTTTTTTAGCTAAATTCGAGATTTCAGGTTCTTCCTCAGGGATGATTCTAGGGTTTGAACCGATAATTGTAACTTTGCAGCCCATAGCTGAAAGAAAATGTCCATATTCAGCTGAAATATAGCCTCCTCCAATGATACCCACGCTCTCCGGAAGTCTAGCAGCGTTTAAAATTGTGTCACTAGTAAGGTAACCTGCTTCCTCAAGGCCTTCAATTTTGGGAATAAGAGGTCTGGATCCAATAGAAAGAATAATCATTTTTGAAGTTATGGTTTCATTTCCAACTTTAAGTGTGTAAGGTGAAGTAAATTCTGCTATTGATTGATAATAATCTATATTGGGTGTTTGAGTTAATCCATCTCTGATTTGATCAATATCTTTTTTTATGTTGCTTCTCATCCGATTTAACACGGAAGCCGAATCTATCTTTTTTATTTGAACTTGTATTCCAAATTTTTCTGCTTTCTGAATTATTCTTATAACATCAGCCGGATAAAGTAAAAGCTTCGAGGGAATGCAACCTCTAGTTAGACAAATTCCTCCTGGTTCATCTTTATCGATAACAGCAATTTTCGCTTCTGGATTTTCCTGTAAAAACGCACTTCCTAACTCCATCCCTGTACCGGTTCCAATAATGATTAAATTATATTCTTTCAAGATACTCACAGCCGATTAGCAAAAGAAAAGTAAAACCTCCTTAAAGCTATTTTTAAAATTTAGTAATAATGTCCATAAATTTTTTTGGGGTTAATTCCTGATTATTTTGATCCTTTATTCTTAAACTCCTGTTTCAATTTCATTTGTCTCCGTTTGCGATTATACCCCAGGGCAAAGTCATGTGTAGCATCTCGAATTTGACGTATTAAGAGCATCATTCGACTATTATTATTGAATTGTAATGGGATTGGGTCATCGGGTAAATAGAGTTCCTCATTTTCTTTTGCTAAGCCAATAATTGGAAGTTGCAATCCGAGCGATTTTAAGGCAACATTTGCAGAGTTAACTTGTCCAAGACCACCATCGACAATTATAAGGTCTGGCAATTGGGCTTTTTCTTCGAGTAACCGTTTGTATCTTCGTGTGATTACTTCGTTCATGCCTGCGAAATCGTCTTGACCTTTAAATGTTTTAATTTTAAATCTGCGATAATTGTTTTTATCTGGTTTAGCATTTGTGAAACGGACCATACCTGAAACGACATGTTCTTGTCCTAAATTAGAGATATCAAAGCACTCAATAATTTTAGGCGGAACTGGAAGATTAAGCGCAGCCTGTAAATCTAGCAGAGCAGTATCTTCTTCTAGTATACTTTCGAGATTCTTTTCTGCTAATTTTATAAGCGCAAGCTTATCTGATCGGCGAGGAATTGTTAATGTGACAGGGCCTCCTCTTTTTTGAGAAAGAAATTCTTCTAGTGCTATTTTTTCGGCGTTGTCTTGCCAGCATATTGTATTGAGCAGAATTTCTCGGGGAATCTGGTTCGAGGAGTAGAAGGCCTTAAGAAATTCCTGTTCAATTTGTGGCTGAAAATCAATTATGAAATCTTTCTTGCCTAGTAATACACCCTTACGAACACCCATTTGAATCACAAGTAACTTTTCAGTGTTCTTTCTGAAAACCATGATGTCTTGATCAAATCGTCGTTCATTATCAACGATTTGATTTTCCGTAAGCAGTCGAATGGAGGCTACCTGGTTACGGAGTTCAAGCGCTTGTTCATATTTCTGGTCTTTAGCTGCTGCCTGCATCTGTAAAAAAAGCATATCTGTAGTGTCTGAATAATTGCCCTTAAGAAAAGAGCGTGCTTTTTCAACTTGTTGCTGATATTGTTCTAAGCTTACATTTCCTATGCATGGCGCAGTGCATAATCCAATGTGAAAATTTAAACACGCCCGTTTTGGGAGTTGTCTGCATGTACGAAGCTTGAATACTCTAACGACAAGACGCTGCAAATCTTGTCTAGTATACCCATCTGTGTATGGTCCAAAGGACTCCAATTTTCGAGAAACTTTCCTACTAGTAAGGATACGCGGATAATTTTCTCTGGTTAAGGCTATGTATGCAAATGTTTTTGCATCTTTTAATGTTATATTATATCGTGGAGTATGTTGTTTAATTAAGGCGTTTTCTAAAAGAAGCGCTTCAACTTCGTTATTTACCAAAATCCAATCTATACTTCGTATCTTAGATACAAGGTGGGTCGTTTTAAGAGGTTGATTCTTACTTATGAAATAGCTTTTTACTCTTGACCGAAGGCTTTTTGCTTTTCCTATGTAAAGTATTTCCTCTTTTTCATCCCTATACAGATAGACTCCTGGTTCTATTGGTATTTCACAACTTTTGAATTCTGCCGGAGTAGATATTTTTATCATTTTAGTAGAATCCACTTTTTCTTTCGAAGCTATCTTTTATTGTTTAAGCAAATTTTTTAAAAACTTTCCTGTATAGGATTTAGGGTTTTCTGCAACTTGTTCAGGCGCACCTTGAGCGAGGATTTCTCCTCCTGCGGCTCCTCCTTCTGGACCTAAATCTATTAAATAATCGCAGCTTTTGATTACATCTAAATTATGCTCGATAACATATACCGTATTTCCTTTTGCAACAAGACGGTTAAGTACTTTAATTAGTCGTTTTGTGTCGTCAAAATGGAGTCCTGTAGTTGGCTCATCTAACATGTAGACAACGTGTCCTGATTTATTTTTACTTAATTCTCGGGTAATTTTGATACGTTGACTTTCTCCACCTGAAAGGGTAGTTGAGCTTTGCCCCAGTTTTATGTATCCTAATCCTACATCTAGAAGCGTTTGTAGTTTGCGTGAGATATTTGGCAGGTTTTCAAAAAATTTACTTGCTTCTTCCACAGTCATATCTAAGACTTCAGCTATGTTTTTTCCCTTATAAATCACATCAAGCGTTTCTTTGTTGTATCGTTTGCCTTTACATTCGTTACATTGAACGTATACGTCTGGCAGGAAATTCATTTCTATGCGTAAAACACCATCGCCTTGGCATGTTTCGCATCTGCCTCCTTTGACGTTAAAGGAGAATCTGCCTTCTTTGTAACCACGTGCTTTTGCTTCTTTTGTTTGAGCAAATATCTTGCGAATTTCATCAAAAAGTTTAGTGTATGTTGCGGGGTTACTTCTTGGGGTTCTACCAATCGGGTCTTGATCTATAACAATGACGTTTCTTACAGTAGGGGGTAGACTGATGGTTTTATATTTTCCAATTTTGTCGACGCGTTCTCCAAATTTTTCTCGTAGACAGGGCATTATTGTTTGATTCATTAGTGTACTTTTTCCTGAGCCTGAAACACCAGTTATTCCACATAATACTCCTAAAGGAAGCTGTAGAGTAAGATTCTTAAGATTATTTTCTTCTGCACCTGTAATTGTAATGAATTCACTGGTTTTTCGTCTTTTGAGAGGTAATTCAATTTGCAATTTATTGGAAAGATATTTTCCTGTTAAACTCTTGTTATTTTTCATAATTTCTTCTGGTGTGCCTTCGGCTACTATGTAACCTCCGTGAACTCCCGCTCCTGGTCCCATATCCACTATATAATCTGCGTTTCTTATGGTTTCTTCATCATGTTCTACTACGATTAGTGTATTTCCTAAATCACGTAGTCGATGTAACGTGTTGATGAGTTTAGCATTGTCCCTTTGATGCAGTCCAATACTTGGTTCATCTAAAATATAGAGAACCCCCATAAGGTTGCTGCCGATTTGAGTGGCTAATCGTATTCTTTGAGCTTCTCCGCCAGAGAGTGTTTTTGCTGCTCTTGATAATGAAAGATATCCTAATCCTACGTTTTTGAGAAATCCGAGTCGTTGATTGATTTCTTTTAATATCTGTTTAGCTATAGTCAATTCTTTCTCGTTTAGTTGACTTGGGAGGTTATCAAAGAAGTCAACCGCTTGTTCTATTGAAAGATCTGTAATATCAATGATGCTCTTATCTAGAATTTGAACTGCTAAAACAACTGGTTGAAGTTTTTTTCCATTACAGGTAGTACATTGACGTGATTTCATGAATTTTTCTATGTCTTCTTTTCGCCACTCGCTTTCTGTTTGACGGTAAAGTCTCATTGTTTGAGGAATAATGCCTTCCCAACCATCTCTCATCCACATATTTGCACCATTAGACCAGTTACCGTTGATTGGTTCTCGGTCACCGTATAAGAGTACTTGAATTTGTTTTTCGTTAAAGTCCTTAATTGGTGTAAAAACATCAAATCCGTGCTTTTTACCTACAGCGGCAATTTGTTGTACTCGCCAACTCAAATCCATTTTGCCATAAACTGCAAGTGCACCATCCATAATGGACAAGTTTTTGTTTGGTATAATTAGATCTTCAGAGATTTCGGTAATTTCTCCTAGACCGTGACAAACCGGGCAAGCGCCAAATGGTGAGTTAAAAGAAAACATGCGGGGTTCTAAACTTTCAAATACAATTTCTGGATGATTAGGGCAGGCGCCGAATGTGCTAAACATGGTTTCGCTCTCATATCGCTCTATCTCCTTCCTTTTTTCGGTGTCTCTGTTTTCGGCGTCAATTACTATCATAGTTCCTTTTCCAGTTTTTAATGCCTGTTCAACAGCTTCAGCGATTCGCGAGCGTTCTTCATCTGATATCTTTATGGTGTCTATTACAGCTTCTATCCAGTGTTTTTCATAACGTAATAGCTTGACTTCTTCTCTTATTGTTTCGGAATCATAGATTTTTTGATCTACCCGAATTTTTGTATAGCCTTCCTTTTTGAGGTCTTCAAAAATTTGTTCATGTGTTCCTTTCATCCCCCTTATTATTGGAGCAAGAAAAACGAATGTTTTTTCTTTGTCTGCCATTATTAGACTTGTGATGTTTTCCGGACTTTGAGGATGAATTGAGCTACCGCATTTGGGGCAATGATGTATTCCTATACGGGCAAAGAGCAGACGAAGGTAATCGTAAATTTCAGTTACAGTTCCGACTGTTGAACGAGGGTTTTTGCTGGTGCTTTTTTGTTCGATAGAGATAGCAGGGGATAATCCGTCAATTGAATCCACGTCAGGTTTATCCATTAATCCAAGAAATTGCCGGGCATAGGCTGATAGACTTTCAACATATCTCCTTTGTCCTTCTGCATAAATTGTGTCAAAAGCTAGCGTAGATTTTCCTGACCCTGAAAGCCCAGTAATTACTATAAATTTATTTCTAGGCAATTCTAAATCGATGTTTTTAAGATTGTGTTCTCGTGCACCTTTAATGGAAATGTTATCTCGCATAATGCTACCTTATTTGTTAATTGGATTAATTTTACTCTGTTTTACCCTTGCCATTTCAACCTTATTGCTTTAAATCTGTTTTTTATTGTTGTGTTGTTTCATCTTTTGAGATAAAGACACTGTTAGGTCCTGCATCGTATCACGAAGCTCGATAGCTTTTTCAAAATCAAGTTTTTCTGCAGCTTCTCTCATCTTAGCATCCAGTTCTATTATTTGTTTCTGGATATCCGCCATGGCTAAATGCTTTGTACCTTTTATGGTACCCTCTTTTTGAGATATACTTTTAATAATTGTTTTTGGTGTAATTCCATGAACCTTATTGAAGCGTATCTGAAATTCTCTACGATACTTGGTAATTTCAAAAGCGCGTTTGATTGAGCGCGTCTGAATATCCGCATAAAGGATAACCCTTCCATTCACATTTCGCGCTGCTCGTCCAATAGTTTGTATCAAGCTCCGTTCATCTCGTAGAAATCCTTCCTTGTCCGCATCTAATATGAAAATTGTTGAAACTTCTGGAAGATCCAACCCTTCTCTCAACAGATTAATACCCACAAGAATGTCAAACTCTCCGATTCTAAGTTGGCGCACTAATTCGATACGATCAAGACTATCAATTTCACTATGCATATAACGGACTCTGAATCCCTCTTTTACTAAGTACTCTGTGAGGTCTTCCGCCATCCTTTTGGTTAAAGTTGTAATAAGTATGCGTTCTCCATTCTCAATTGTTTTCTTAGCTTCTTGCATGAGGTGCTGCATTTGACCTTTGATTGGATATAGTTCAATTATTGGGTCTAAAAGTCCTGTAGGTCGAGTGATTAATTCAACCGGCGGACCGCTTTTCTGTAATTCATATTCTGCAGGGGTTGCAGAAACAAAGAGGGTTTTACTCATCTTTTTCTCAAATTCCTCAAACTTTAGAGGACGATTATCATAAGCGCTGGGTAGTCGAAAGCCAAACTCTATAAGATTTTTTTTCCGAGCGTATTCGCCGTTATACATAGCCCGGGATTGGGGTATAGTCTGATGGCTTTCATCGATTATGAATAAGTAATCTTTAGGAAAATAATCCATTAATGTGAAGGGGGGTTCACCGGCTTTTCGTCCATCGAAATGTCTGCTGTAATTTTCGATTCCCGCACAGTATCCCATTTCCTTCATCATTTCTAAGTCATAGTTTGTACGTTGTTTTAGTCTTTGAGCTTCAAGAGGTGGAAGCTCTTGTAATCTTTCTTGCAGTTCTTTTTCTATTGTTTCAAAGGCTCGTTTCATTTTTTCTTCTGGAACAACATATTGCCTTGCAGGATAAAGAGTGACTTTGTCGATTGTTGTTTTTGTGTTTGCTGTTATGAAGTCAACTTCTTTTATTTTCTTTATTTTATTATCTTCAAGCTCAATACGTAAAATGTCTTTTTCGTAAGCGGGAATTATGTCTATTACGTCTCCACGTACTCGGAAACGTCCTGCTTCAAGTGCCATATCGTTTCTTTCATATTGCATGTCTATAAGGAAATTGATGAGTTTTTGTCGGGTTATCTGTTGATTTATTTCAACCGAGATTGCCATTGTTTTGTAGTCATCTGGGTTGCCTAAACTGTATATGCAGCTGATGCTTGCTACTATTATGGTGTCGTTTCGGCTTACTAAGCTAGATACTGCATGCATACGCATTTTTTCTATTTGTTCATTTACAGCAGAATCTTTCTCTATGTACATATCTGTCGTTGGAAGATAAGATTCAGGCTGATAATAATCATAGAATGAAATAAAATATTCCACTCGATTATTAGGAAAAAGTTCCTTTAATTCGGCGTATAATTGAGCTGCTAAGGTTTTGTTATGCGCTAAAATTAGAGTTGGTTTTTGTAATTTATTGATGAGATTAGCCATAACAAATGTCTTACCGCTTCCGGTTATTCCAAGGAGAGTTTGTTTATCCTTGCTGGCGAAGTTTTTAACTAATTGCTCTACAGCCGCAGCTTGTCCAGGTGAAGGTTCGAAAGGAGCGATTAATTGGAATTGCATCTTAATTCTCCGAGGAATAAATTAGAATTAAGCACGAATTGATTTTGGGGATTTAAATATTATTGGGCACTTTAACTCAAAGGATGTTCAATTGTACACCCTTTTTTGAATTAAAAATTAAGATATACCCGCAATCACGCTATTATTTGACTTTAAAATAATACTTTGCATATTCTACATTTGTATACTTCTCTTTTAGGATTAATCTTGCGATTATTAATTGATGAATTAATTTTTTTTATTCAGGCATTCAACTTAATAATAGGTTCGTTAGTTCTTAATTTATGACTGCTGAGATTAAAATCTTGAAGGAATTTTCCGCTAAAGAATTGATACTTGTTGTTGGTTTACCTGGTACCGCTTACATTGGTAAATTGTCTGTTGATTATTTAGTACAGCAACTCAAGGCTGAACTCGTTGCTGAGATTTATTCAAAGCATTTTCCACCTTATGTTATAATAAAAGATGATGGGCTTGTGGAGCTTCTGCGCAATGAATTACATTGGTTCCGTGATGAAGAAGGTCGTGATGTGATATTTTTAACTGGTAATTCACAAGCTTTTTCTCCTGAAGGACAATATGAGGTGGCTGATACAATTTTAGATTGGGCAATTAGTCATGGCGTAAAAAAAGTGTTTAGTGTTGCTGCTTTAGTCACTGATAAACCGTTTGAATCACCTAGTGTTTTTTGTACTGCAACATCACCTGCGCTGATTGATGAAATGAAGAAGTACAATGTTGAGCCTTTAGATCAGGGAATAATCGGTGGCGAAAACGGATTAATTATTGGTCTATCTAAAAAGAAAAATATTGAAGGCGTATGCTTACTTGCGGAAACTCATGGTTATCAAACTTCTGCTGGAGAATATGTAACCGATGCAAAAGCAGCTAAAGCAGCCTTGAATATTCTTAATGGTATTTTAGCTTTAAAAGTAAACATGGATCCCATGGACAAACAAGCCAATCAGATGGATGAACTAATCGCGAAAATGGGCGAAATTGAACGGCGCGTAAGAGAAGAAATGGAGCAATCGGCTAAGAAACCAAGCTATGTAACTTAACATAGGGTTATCAAAATGGAAACCAGTGTTTATCTAAAAAGTCTTAAGGCCCCTCTATTAGACAACCCTATCGCTGTTGTAGGCGCTCCTGGGTTGCGTTCAGTTGGAAAACTCGTAGTTGATAGCTTAATCACTAAAACTAATGCGCAACTCTTTAAAGAGCTATATTCCCCTCATTTGCCCTCAATTTATGAAACTAAGCCAGCCTATGCCGCACACCCTGCTTTTCCTGGAAGTGGAGGCGCAATTGCGGAATCAGGAGAACTTGAATTACCAAAAATCAAGTTTTATTTCTCATCTAAACCAGAAATTATTATAGTTAAAGGATATCATCCTAATTTTGCTGGACAATATGCTGTTGCAGAAAAAGTTGTTGAAATTCTTGCTGAGCTAAAAGTTAAACGCATGATTGTAGCAGCCGGATTCGGTTCAAAAGATAAAAAAATTTTTTGTGCCGCAACAAATACACAATTACTTAACGAAATGAAAGAAAAATATGATATAGGAATAGGATATAAAGGTCCATTTATGGGTTTTTCCGGACTCGTTTTTGGCTTAGCTAAGCTTAAGGGTATTGAGTCAGTGTGTCTTTTTTCAAGTACTCAGCCTAAAGAAGATGACCTTGAATTTCCAGATAATGAAGCTTCAGAAAGGATTATAGAAAAACTAAACCAGATATTACCCATCTAGAACCTTCTAAGTATTTTAGGCTACAATTATCCAGTAATGGTTAAAATTGTGCTGAGAAAGCTTTAATTAAAGTAGAACATAATGGTTTGGCTGAGATTGGTCAAGTACGTGTGCAAGTATTATTTGAACACCAAAATAATCATAAACCCGGCTTAAAACGTACATACAAGGGCGTGCGGGATTGCCCAAGCCTGGTATGGGGCAGGCCTGCTAAGTCTGTGGTCGAAAGGCCGCGTGGGTTCAAATCCCACATCCCGCGCCAAAATTTCTTTTCTCACTTGTGTTTTAATTTGTATTTTAGAAATTTTTTTATGAAAACAACACCATTAATCTGTTTTTTATTGCTAATTATTTCCTAAATTTTTGAGTTTACTCTTTAATTTGAGTATGTATTCAGCTAATTCAACTAATTTCGATCATTATGTAATGCTTTAACTGTTCGTTTTAATAACAATTGAGCTGTTTCTTGGTTTGGCCATCCTCCAAGTCCGCAATCAGGTCCACTAAACGTCATCGTTTCACCAAATTTTTTCTTCGCGAAGTTGTATCTCTTTCTAATTGTGTCCTCGTCATCTACTAATTGTTCTGCAGTAGGATTTGTTATACCTCGATCATTCAATTCTGAAGTTATTGCGTCTATATCTGTTCTAGAAATGCCTATCCGTATCTGTTTATTCGATTCAATTAAATTTTGCTTTGAGATGCTCTCAATGTTTTTAGGTGAAGCAGCATATTCAAATGATAATACATCAATATTTTTTACATTAAGTAAATCTAATAGTCGTGTTGCTGAATGTAGATGTATCTGTCGGGTTGCTCCCTTAAAGTTAAAGGCTTTTTCCATAATTTTTATGATTGTCTCTTTTTCTTCGTTGATATCTAAGAAACCAAAGCTTGGTTCGTCAATTGATACAACGGCTGTTTTAATGTATTTATTGTCAATGATGCTATTTTCTGCAAAGCGCCGTATTGTATCCGCTAAATCGTTAAGTACATCTTTATAGCACACAGTACCTATTTCTTTTAGGTACTGTTCCATGGGACCATAAAGGCTGACTCTTAATAGGATCTTTTTCCCAAATTCTTCACTGATTTTTTTTGCTTCTGTTTCGATAGCGCGAACTTCTGGTAAGAATGCGTCTTTTTTATCAACTAAAAAACTGCCTCTTTCCATAGATTCATGAACTACGTCACTTACTTGTCTAATTCCATCGTAGTGCCAAGGAGTATTAATGATATCTAGTCCGGTTGTAATTTTTTTCTTGAATGAATTAATTGTGACTTCGTGAAAATATTTGCGGATAAATTCATCTTTATCGATGAAGTTTCTTTGTGTTATCGCTTCTCGTGCTAGGCGATATGCTTGGTTATATGTTTCTCTAAATACGTTTTGCGGTAACGGAAAACTGCCAACATCATCAATCAGCGTATCCATGAATACAATTGACATATAAAAAATATTAAAACAATTGCATAGACTACTATTACAAATTATCCGTCGATAGCCTGTTAAGCGCTATTAGACTATGATTGGCCTATAATCAGACAAATTTTTGCTACTCGAGTATTGCTGTGGTCTTTTTTTCCTAAATTGATAGCCAATGCAGATGAATATGCAGGATGTTGTTGTTTAAAATTTTGATTTTTAAGTTATATCAATAGTTTCTGATAATATTCTTTTTAATATTGTTAGACCATGTTTCATCTTTAATTTTTTTTCTCCGATTCTCTCACGATAATGTGTAGGGACCTCAGCAGTTTTATAGCCCTTTTTTTCCACTAAAACATTTAATTCGATTTCAATATCGAAGCCATTTGATTTTGGTTTCCAATTTTTAAGAATTTCTGTACGTATCACACGTAGTCCTGTTAAAGGATCTTGAAGGGAAACTTCGTTGAAAATTCTATGGATTAAAGACAGAATCTTATTTCCTAAATAGAACTGGATATGGAATGCTTTTTCATCAATTTTTCCACTAAATCGGTTTCCACATACCATACCAATCTTTGGGTTTTTCTGAAGTATTCTAATCATATCTGGTATGTTTTCTGTAGAATAAGTATGATCTGCATCGATGAGTATGATGTATTCTATTTTATTATCTGTAGAATCAAATGCTTCATCAAGTGCTTTTGCTACAGCGTCACCTTTACCTATGCCATCCTGTAAGATAACCTTAGCACCATGCTTCTGGGCAACATTTACCGTTTTATCAGTGCTGTTGCCGTCAACCACAAGAATGGGCGCGTCAATTTCTCTTTTTAGTTCTTTTATGGTTAAACCAATTCCTTGCTCCTCATTTAAGGCTGCAATTACTACCTGAGTTGAAGATAGACAGTGGGAATCCGTTTGTGAAATATCTTTTGAGAAAATTTCTCCGAAATTTAGGCCATAAAGCGATTTTGACAGCATAAGCAAAGTCCTTTCAATATTTAAAATGCTAACCTATAGCGGATATTATTTTTTAGACTTATTAAAGTAACTAATTTTTGTAAGGTACTTTTTATAGTTTCTATTGAATTAAACAATTTTGTATGTATATAACATCCATTAATACCCCAAGTAACCATCAGCCTTTCTTCAACTCTTTTTCTTTTCCACGATAAATTTTCTAATAAATCTTTGTTGTTGTATACATACTACTACAAACCAGAAAAAAGATTACTCCTTTCTACTTTCGCATTCTTTATTATTTTACTGAGAATTACTTTTTCTTCAGTATGCAAAATTTTAGAATTTTTTCCAAAAAGGACATATAATAAATTTATCATATTCAGACTTAAGTGATAAAAGTGTCTAAAAATCCGAGTTCAATAAATCAAGTAGATATCGATTTTGATAAAATTGCTCGCATTGGTCAAAAAGTGAATGAATTACTAATTAGAAAAACAAAAAACTCTCCTGAAGCTTATGCAACATTACGTTTTCTTTGTGTTTATTACGAGATGGCTTTAGGCATAGAATTTATGTCTGATTTTGAAGAAGAACTAAAAAAGGCAATTAAAAAAAGTCTTGATTGTCAAAAGGATGTTTCAAAACAGTAGGTCTGCATGAAGCGGACGCATTATTCTACTTTTAGTATATAGCATATCGTGTGTTTTTATTCAATTATAAAATTTTATGCTTCTCTAACTTTTTTGAGAACATGTATATTATTTATTGCGGTAAGGAGATATTGCCCGTTTGTATCTTTTTCGTATTGTTTGGTCATGTCCCAGATGGTAAGTAAAGCAACTGAGACAGCGGTTAATGCTTCTATTTCTACTGAGGTTCGGGCTATCGTTTTGACTATTGCGGTTACCTCAATAGTTGATTCATTTTTGATTGTTATATCAACTTCAATATCTATTAGCGGTGAATGCGGGCATAAAGGAATTAATTCGTTTGTTTTCTTTGCTGCAAGAATTCCTGCAATTTTCGCTGTATGCAGAGGATCACCTTTAGCGATTGCGCCTTCACGAATTAGCGAAATAGTTTGAGGTTTAAGTCCAATTAATCCTGTTGCAGTGACTTGACTAGATGTGTTAAACTTCGCTGAGGCATCAATAAAGGTCATAACATCATCCTGCTTACTCTTTTTTTACTTTTATTATTTGTTTTGCTCCCAAATTTCAACAAGATTTTCTATAGCTTTAGCTTTTTGTGACATAGGGTTAAATCGATACATGCGAATTCGTCCATAAGTTCGCTCTAATAAAATGCCTTCTTGCGTGAGTATTTTTAAATGCCGACTTGTAGAAGTAAAATTTAGTCCAACTCTTCGTGCAATGTCTGAAACATTAAGTTCACTTAATCGCCAGATAAGTTTAAGAATTTTCATTCTTGGTTTAGATGAGAATATATCTTCAATCTCCAATCTACTTCACCTTTTTCTTACTTTTCTCTTCTTTCAAGCATAGCACGTAACTCTTTTGATAATTCATTTGCAGATACTGAAGGTAAAGAAACAATCGTCGACCTTCCTCGCTGTCCTGTAGTTGAAACCTCTGTTTTAAGTACACCTAAGGCATCAAAATATTGTAAATATTTCCATAACTGTGTATGACTAACTGGTTCAACTTCATATTCTTCACAAGTTACGCCATACGCTTGTTCTATGTCTGTAAGCGTAGCATACGCTTTCGTGCTTTCACAAAATACTTCGGCAGTAGCTAACAAAAATAGTTTTTCATGTAATCCTAAACTCGATAATTCATTCTTTTGAATCATCGGTATTATGCTGGAAATAGCCCTACGGAGGCATTCTGGAGTAATCTCATTCAACTCTTCAGCATCAGCATATTTACCAGCGCGCCATAATAGCTCAATTGCAAACCGCGCATGTCCAGTTTCACTACGCGCTAAATCTGCAGTAAGGCTAATTGTTTCTTCTTCGACTACTCCTGGTTCAAAAGCCATTGCTGCACGGTCGTTTAAGATATCTAAAAGTTGCTCTTTTGAATATTTCTCAAGATGTAGAATATTACGCTGCAATGTGCTTCTAGCACTATCGTCTAATTTTTCGATAGGTTTCAAATCTCGCATAATACAAATAAGTGAAATCCGCTGGGGTAAATTGGCCCTCATTTCCTGTAATCTAGTTAAGCTATAGACTGAGTCAGATCCTTCTGTTTCAATTATGCTATCAAACTCATCTAAAGCAAGAATAATATATGAATTTTCTTCATCCAAATTCTGGAGTAAAGTTCGAAGAATTTCCTCACTGGAGAAACCTCGTTTAGGAAAATTAGGTCGTAAAATGTTTACTACATGCTGAATTATTAAAGAAACTTTGCCTCGATATTCGCGGCAATTAACATGAACATAATGTGTCTTAATGTTCCTTTTGTTTGCTTCAGATGTAATGTCTAAGCCAAAGCGGTGACAAAGCGCAGTTTTTCCAGTGCCTACATCGCCTGTTATGATAACTCTTTGCGCCATTTTTTCTGGAAATCGCGTAAGGAAGCTAAAAAATTCCATAAGCAACCTAAGTTCTTTATCTCTATGAGGCATGCGATTAGGAATATAATTAATATCCAATTTCGCCTCATCTTTGAACACGCTTTGATTGAATTTCATTCTAAACCTCA
>CAZWRU010000002.1:10161-73801 GCA_964636425.1 uncultured Candidatus Bathyarchaeia archaeon | reverse complement strand
TATTTGCTCATTAATTTTAACTCAAAGTATTGATACTGTAGTACACAATGATCTGTATCTTTCTGGGCTTCAATTTGATAATAATTGGGCTAATGTCTATTGGTCTAATTTGCACCTGTTATTAGGTTTTTTAGCTACTGCTTTTTGTCTTATTATTATTTCATTAGTTACCTTCGTAAGTTATGTAAAAAGAAGTTTAGTTTTTCTAAAATATGTAAGTTTTTCTCTTTTGATTATTGCCATGTGTCTTAATATTGGCGCTATATACTTCTTTAATGTTCTTGATCGAATCGTAAATGTTGATTTATACTCGTATGGGTTATCTTTCGAATCAAGCTGGGCACTTGGTTACTGGAGTTATACTATTTTTCTACTTCTTTCTTTAGGAGCATCAGTTATTTTAGCTGTAATCTCAAGTATTTTACTGATTGTATCGGTTAGAACCTCAGCCAAATTATCCTACAGGAACATGATACCGATAATTTTGACCGCTCTAGGTTTTCTGGCTCTTGGTTTATCAATAGTATATGAATTATCAATACTATCCTTTATAGGTCTGGGCTTAATCTTTTGGGGTATCTTATTTACGTATATTCGAACAGAGAAATACGTAAAGGGTACCTTATTTAATTTAACCACGGAATCTCAACTTACAACACTAAATCACATGATAAGTCAATTAGACTTTCAAGGAGGAATATTCTATTTACCTCCTTGTTATTCCAACGCAGGTGATCTTCAGAAGGCATTTTTACCCAAAATGAAAAATTCGATTTTTCCACTTCCTAGCCAAAGCAAAGAGGGGCAAAATCCAATGATTGAATCGCCCTCTGGATTACTGCTTGTACCTCCGGGTGCAAAATTAGCTACTAATTTTGAGCATATTGTTAAGAAAAATTTCAGTAGCGTTGAACTGAAAGATCTTCAAAGAATCTTTTCTAAACTCTTAATCAATAAATTAGAAATTGCTAAAAGTATAGATTTATCAATAGAACCTAACAAAATTCACATAACTTTAAAAAATAGTTTATTCAAAGCACCTATCTATGAATTTGATTTAAAATCCGCGAAATACTCAAGGTTCGGATCTTCTCTTGGTAGCGCTTTAGCATGCGTACTTTCAAAAGTAACTAATAAAATAGTGTTTATTGAAAAAGAGGAAAATATTCGGAATGATGAGGATTTGTTAATTGAGTACTCTTTAATCCCTTCAGGAGCATAATGGAATGATGTTCCCGTTAGATGCTTGGGATTTGACGATTTTAGTCTCAGCAATAGCTTTAATTCTTCTAGCTACTTATGAGCTACTTTTTTCTTACTCTGATAATCTGACTGTGTTGATTAATGAAAAAAGACTAAGATACGCTACAGCATCTTTCTCGATATTATTTATTATCGGAGTAATTTATCGGATAACCACCACCGGTTCTGTTGTATAGGTTCATAATCCATCGTTTAAATTAATAATGATAGTAAAAAATCGTTAATCGCTTTTTGAAATAAATTTTTAAGTAATTAACAGATTTTTGCCTAAATAAAAGAAAGTAATATACCTTTGAAGCATATGATCATAAAAACCTTTTTAAATCAAGTTAATACTGTCTATTTCCGATACAAAAAATGATACCCAAATACTTTTTCCTAACCAAAGGCGTTGGCAAACATAAAGAACAGCTTCAATCATTCGAGTTAGCACTTAGAGATGCCGGCATCCAACACTGTAATCTAGTTAGTGTTTCTAGTATAGTACCCCCCGCATGTGAACTTCTTCCCCGCGAAAAAGCCTTAAAATTAATTCGCCCTGGTGAAATTACCTTTGTCGTAATTGCTCGAAATGCAACAAACGAACCACATAGATTAGTAGCTTCTTCAATTGGTGTGGCTATTCCATCCGGTAAAAATCAGTACGGTTACCTATCTGAACATCACTCCTTTGGACAAACAGATGACTCAGCTGGGGACTATGCAGAGGATTTGGCTGCAACTATGCTAGCAACCACAATGGGTATTCAGTTTGATACTGAAACGGCTTGGGATGAAAGAAAACAGCTTTTCAAAACCAGCGGACTCATTATCAAAACAGCTAACATAACACAAACAGCAATCGGCGATAAAAATGGTTTATGGACTACCGCAATTGCTGCGGCAGTATTTATCCCTGCAGAAAATGGTAAAACTTGAATATATTACCATTTACTGTTCTTTATAACACTGCTTAGAATTTTTTTCTCTTCCTTTTTATTATACTAAACTCATAACTAATTTTAATATGGAGAAATCCAATGCTTCTTGATTTCAATACTATGATAACTACAAAATTAGAGTTTTACTATGTGACTTTTTGTTTTTTCATCAACTAATTATGATCAGCAAGTATTCTAGATTTGCTTATTTTGTTTATCTTTCTTTTAGCTTATCTTCAATTAAGGTTAAAAGTTCTTCAGGTTTAACTGGTTTAACAAGATAGGCATCTGCGCCTTCATCAAGAGCTTTAACGCCTGTTTCTAAAGATGGAAATCCTGTTATCATAATTTTAACAGTATTGTTCATGGTTTTTTGAACTTTATTTAGTAAATCCGTTCCATCCATGTCTGGGAGTCGAATATCAATTAAGGCTAAATCGTAATGTTTATTTTCTGCTTTTTCAATCGCTTCTTTTCCAGTTTCGGCAACATCAATTTCGTATCCAATTTTCTGCAATATTCGAGTAAATGTTCTAAGAATAGATTTATCGTCATCTACGAGTAGAATGCGCATGTTCCTTTTTTGCAAATATTGTTCCTTCCTTTATTTAGGAATGTTAGATGCCAAATATTCTGTCTTTATATTAAGTATCTATAGTGCAGTTAGAGATTAAATTCTTTAATCTCTAGGTGCTTTATCTATTTCTATTTTTCGACGCTTATAAATGATGTCATACTTGAGAAAATTTTACGGTAAAATCAAATTAAATTTGAACGATATTTGAAATAATATGCGTAAAATACAGGGATACTCAATAAAATCTGAGTGTATTGATAGAAATTATATATATTAAACTAAGATACATAATGTAGTTGCAAGTTGTAACAACAAGTTGTAGCAACTGGTGGGGTTGGGTAGGATTGAGCGAAAAAGAAATTTTAAAATTTTTGCAGAATCTTGGTTTTTCAAAAAGAGAGAACCAAGTTTATTTGTTTTTAGCTAAAAGTGGGGCCCAATCTACAAGTTTCGTTGCAAAACGCCTAAAAATGGAAAGAGTTCAGGCTTACCGCACATTTAAGAAACTTCAAGAAAAAGGATTTATTCAGGCTACCCTTGAAAGACCAACACGTTTTACTGTAGTTCCTTTTGAAACCTTACTTGAAACATATATTGAAACAAAAAAAAGCGAGATCGACAATTTATATAATCAAAAAAAAGAGTTACTTTTGTCTTGGCAAAATCTTAACACCCCAGAATCTGATTATGCCGTGGCAAAATTTTCAATAATTGGCGGAAAAAAGAAAATTCATGTCAAAATGCTAAATATGATTGAAGAATCACAAAAAACTCTCTGCGTTTTAACCACTGTTTTAGGTGTTATACAGGAAGATATTGGAGGAATTTTA
Source organism: uncultured Candidatus Bathyarchaeia archaeon (assembly GCA_964636425.1). GTDB lineage: Archaea > Thermoproteota > Bathyarchaeia > Bathyarchaeales > Bathycorpusculaceae > JADGNF01. The sequence continues at coordinate 70,211 of CAZWRU010000002.1, read as the reverse complement.
GACACATTAATTCATAAAGCAGTCACTAAGAATATTGAATCTAGGCTTATTGTAGATATTTCCGCGGATAATTTAAAAATACTTGAACGATTCTGCAAAAAAATAATTACAGAAAAAGCTCCTGTAGAAGCCAGACATTTAAATTTGGATTCAAAATTCTTTCCACGCTTTTTAATAAAAGATGATGAAGAAGCTATCCTTTATGCTTCAAGCGAAGAAGAAACATCCGTATTAAACATAGAAGATGAAGGCTTATGGATAAACGATAAAATGTTTATCTCTGTACTCAAAGCATTTTTTAGTCAGATGTGGCAGACAGGAGTCAATGTTAATCGGCGGATAGACGAGCTCAAAACGGGAATACCGATAGGTGAAACAATAGTCATTAAAGATCCTAATAGTGCTTGGGCAAAAGTTGAACAGACATTAAATGCTGCTGAGCGAGATGTTATCTTAATCACATCCTCTCAAAGCATACTAAGTATGACGGAGAATGACCCCTTCGCAAAATATCACAAGGAAGGCGTGACTTTTCGTCTCATGGCTCCAATGGACCTGGAAAATTTGGAAGCCGCCAAAAAGCTATCTAACAATTATAAAATAAAACATGTTCCTATTAATTACATGACTATGATGCTTGTTGACGACTATAAACTGTTTATGTTCAAATCGCCTCCTTTAAATGATTTAACGGATGAATCTTTTTTCTATCTCACAGATACATTCTATACTAATGACCCACGTTCAAGTGAACGCGTAAGCGAAATGCTCAATGATACTTGGAAAAGAGGAACTGAACTTTCGGAAATAACGTCCCAAGCAGGTATGAAACTTCCTACACTAGAAATTCAACATAATCAATTGATATCAGAAGTTGTTTCTTTATTGATTAAAAAAAATGTAACTCAAGTATTAATAATGAAAAATGATAATCCTATTGGCATAATTACTGACCGCGACATTCTTAAAGACGTCATCGAAAAGAAAAAAAATCCTGATGAAACGTTAGCAAAAGACCTTGATTACACGCCCTTGCTGACTTTAAAAGGCACGGAATCAATGACTGATGCTTTAAAAATCATGCGGCAAAAAGGTCATAATCGAATTGCCGTGATTAAACATGGTCAATTGATGGGGATGCTAACCCAAAATCATTCAAAAAAAGGGTTACCTAAAGATATTAATCTAAAAAGAGAAACATGAAATTTATGCAAAAATCACATTACAAACTTCTTGCTCTTATTGTTACTTTAACATTGATAATTTTGCCTACCACTGTTTTAGGTTCGATTGTCGTTGGCGTAAATGAAGGCGATTGGATTGAATATAATGTAGAAATTAGAGAAAAACAGGCGAATGATCCAACAATTAATATCCCTTCTGATCATTCCATTTCTTGGGCCAGAATGGAGGTTACTGAGGTCCAAGGGCAAACAATAAACCTTGATATAGAAACTAAATTCGTTAATGGAACAATTATAGCCGTTAATACTATCCTGAACCTCGATACAGGTACACTTGGCGATGATTTTATCATTCCCGCTAACCTCACCGCAGGAGATTCCTTTTTTGATAAACATCAAGGAAATATAACAATAACTAGCAGTCAAGTTCAAGTTATAGCTGGAGCGCAGCGTAATGTTATTTCTGGTGCCACACAAGAAACATTATTTTACTGGGACCAATTGACTGGTGTACTGATTAATGCCGAATCAACTTTTACTGACTATTCTATAACAACTCAACTTGCTAAAACAAACCTTTGGGTATCTCAACCGTTAATATCACCCGAAAAAACACCCACTCCTGATTTGCATAAAATAGAATTAGAAACTGGGATAATACTTGCTATCATTGTAATAATAGGGACTATTTTATTAATTGTTCTAATAGTTTCTTATCTTATAAAAACCATAAAACGCATAAACCTAAAATCAAATAACTCCTAATAAAACGACTTGTTTAAGTGTGAATGTTTTGGCTCCCAAACAAAAGTATAAACGAGGCTACATAGTGGCCATACTCATAGGAATAGAGGAAAATCAGACCGCTATTTGGAAAGTATTTAGTAATGTTATAAAACCTGAAAAAAAGATAAGTCTAATTGGCTACCGAAATGATGCCAAAGCACTATATAATTATCATGAAGCGATAATCAATTCAATTAGATCTACGTTTAAAGAAGGCGTAAGAAGCATAATTCTTGTTTCTCCCCCTAAAACCAATTTCTCTAATAAATTTCTTGACCATATAAATAATCATCACGCTTGGCTTAGTCAAGGTCAAAACAAAGTGCTTGTTTCTCAAATACTTGGTTCAGCATTAACTATGCCTCAGTTGATGAAGCTCATAAAAGATCCGGATTTTAAAAGAATCATTGCTCAAACAACTTCAGAAGAAACCGAAGATCTAATAGGTCTTCTAGAAAAAACCCTTAACAAATCAAGTGCTGAAAATCTTGTACTATATTCGTTTGATGAGATTGAAGATCAAATATTAAGTTCATGGGTAACCAGCAAACCAAAACCGGAATATTTGCTATTAACTGATGTTTACCTCCAAAATAGCCGTCAAAAGAATAGGCTACAACGTCTAATACAAGTTGCTTCAAACAGAAAAATTAAGACAAGAATAATTGAATCTGAGTCTCAAGCGGGTAAACGATTAATGCAATTAGGCGGTTTTGTTTGCATACAAAATATAGAATAATAAAAATTCTAATAAAAAGTTATTAATGTATCGTCAAGTTTTTGGTAGCTCTTGAGCAAAGTGTATATTAGTATCTTAATTGAGCAAATTTCTATCAGGCGCTATATGTAATGGATGAATCTAATGAGTATATGCTCAAAGTTTCTGATTTAAGAGTGGAAATTCAAAACCAAGTGATTCTAGAGCATATAAATTTTAAAGTTAAAAAGGGAACCACCCTAGCTGTTGTAGGTCCAAATGGCGCAGGAAAAACTATGCTTTTTAAGACTTTACTAAATTTAATATCATATACGGGAAACGTAGAATGGGCAAAAGGAGCCAAAATAGGTTATGTTCCACAAGACATTAACGTAAAAGATATTCCAATATCGGTTAACGAGTTTTTATCTTATCAAGATGGCGTAAATGTTGAAGAAGCTTTATCATTGGTAAAATTGGAGCATAAAAATATACTCAACAAACCTTTAGGTGTTTTATCTGGGGGACAACTTCGTAGAGTTTTAATAGCTTGGGCATTAATTGACAATCCTAACATTTTATTGTTCGATGAACCTACCGTTGGAGTAGATATCGGTGGGGAAGAATCCATTTTTTCAACTCTAAATGAGCTAAAGTTAAAAAAAGACATTACAATGTTACTGATTACCCATGACATACATTTAGTTAAAGAATATACTGATCAGTTATTAGGTTTAAATAAATGTATAACTTATTTCGGGGACGCTAAATTTATAGCTGAACCAGCCTTACAGCAGAAGATTTACGGTGAAACTGTATGTCTAGGGCCGCGAGCGTGAAAAATCAATGCTCCCAGTAGATACCTTGTTTTTTAGTATAGTAACCGGCATGTTTGTTGGTTTAGCAGCAGGCTATTTAGGTTCACTTATGGTCTTAGAACGAATGTCGCTTGTTGGTGATGCTTTATCGCATGTTGCTCTTCCAGGTCTTGCATTAGGATACGTATATAATTTTTCTCCTTTTGCAGGTGCGTTTGCATTCTTATTTATATCTGCAATAATCATTTGGCAATTAAAACGAACAACTAAATTGCCATTCGAAACTATAGTTGGTGCTCTATTTACCCTCGCATTAGCTATAGGAATTATAATAATCCCCGAACTTGAAATGTTAGAGGCTCTATTTGGCGACATCACTGCGGTGACTGGAGTATACGCCTTAGTCGCTATTACCTGTTCAATATCAGCAATTTTAATTACAAAATTTATTTATAAAAAACTAGTCTTAGGGATGATATCTGAAGACATAGCCACGTCTAAAGGGATAAATGTAGGTAGAATAAATCTGGTATACCTTTTACTTGTTTCTCTTATTGTTGCAGTAGGCATCCAAATAACTGGTACCCTGCTAGTGGGTTTTTTAGTAATAGTTCCTGCAGCAGCAGCCAAAAACGCTAGCAACAATCTTCGCACATATGGAATTCTAAGCGCAATCTTTGGACTTGTAAGCACCGTTACGGGAATACTGCTATCAAGTGCACTTAACTTGGAAGCAATTTATGTGGGTCCTTCAATAGTATTCTCGGGTATAGCTATTTTCATAGCAACAGTATTGATTAAATCACAGCAAAAATAAAGATGTTAACCCTAAATCAGGTTTGCCTTATATAGCGAGTCAATCAAAATACTTCCAGAGTGCAAAGCTGAAGCTATTAACACTCCCTCTATACCCAGTTTTTCTATCTCTAATAATTCATTCAGACTTCTAATACCTCCACCGACAAACACTTTCCCTTTAAAACAACGTAAGACTCGTTTCAATAATGCAATATCTACGCCTTCGTTACTACCAACTCTTGATAAATCTAAAATAATGATCTGGTTAAGTCCCGTTTCTTGAAGTTTACAAATAAGTTGATTAATATCCATCGACGAAATATCGTTGGATTTACTTAATATTTTACCATTTTTCAGATCAATACTTACTATAACACGGTTAGTGCCAAACAGTTCGATTGCGTCTTTTATAAAACCTAACTCAACAAGACTTTCAGTTCCAATAATAATTTTTTGGTTTTTTGTTTTTAACAAATTTCGTGCATTTTTTAAATCCGAAATACCCGCATCTATTAAGAGCTCCAACTGAGGTATTGTGATAATTTTTTCAAAAATAGAAGAATTAGATCCCTTATTCATTATAGCATCTAAGTCTGCGAGGTATATTTCATGAAAACCATAATTTCTGAAAGATAACGCCACTGTTATTGGATTTGTAGAATCACATATCTTGCTTTTTAAAGGATAATAATCTGATCTTTTTCCTCTTAAAGCATTAACGGCGATTCCATTTAGAATATCAATTACCGGGATGATTTTCAAAGAGGTTACCACATTGTGTTTTATCTTAAACAGTAAAGAAGTTTTTCTTTTATTTAGAAGCAAAAGCTTTAAGCCTTAGGAAATCCGCATCACAGTAACTGTGGAGTGCTGGATTCACTGAAGCTGCTTATAAGTCCGATAGACGAACAAGAAGCTTTAGAGACCATAATAGGTGGCGCTGATATAGTAGATGTTAAAAATCCTAAAGAGGGTCCTTTAGGGGCCAATTTTCCTTGGATAATTAAACGAATTCGTTCCATAACGCCACAAAATATCGAAGTAAGCTGCACTATTGGTGATTTACCAAATCTGCCTGGAAGTGTTTCTTTGGCGGCATTAGGTGCAGCATCCACAGGCGTAAACTACGTTAAAGCAAGCCTATTTGGACTAAAGACTATGGAAGATTCTATTTGTCTGATGAAAAACGTAGTTAAAGCTGTTAAAGATTATAACAATTCAATTAAGGTTGTAGTTGCAGGTTATGCTGATTCAGAACGGATAGGTTCGGTTAATCCACTTTTGATTCCAAAAATTGCATACAAAGCAGATTGCGACGTAGCTATGGTTGATACGGCAATTAAAGATGGCAAAAGTCTCTTTGATTTTCTTAGTATTGACCATCTTCAATCATTTGTCAAAGAAACCCATGATTATGGTTTAGATGTAGCATTAGCTGGTTCATTAAAAAAAGAACATTTGATTCCTGTTTTAAATCTAGGCTCTGATATTATCGGTTTAAGAGGGGCTGCTTGTACAGACTGCGATAGGCTTAATGGACACATAAAACGTGAAGCAGTAGAGGAAATAGTTAGAATTCTAAAATGCGCTCAAAATAAAGACGAATCTAGAACTTGAGGCAATACTTATGCGCAATGAAGGTCTCAAGAAAGAAGAAGTTTTGATTAAGCTTAGGCAAGCACATGAAACAGACAGAAAATATTCCTCTGGGAAAATTCTCTGCTCAATGTGCACTGTTCCTTATCCAGCGGCCAAGACTGCCCATAATATGTTCTTAGAATCAAATCTTGGCGATCCTGGACTTTTTCCCGGAACTGTAGAACTAGAAAAAGAATCAATCGCTGCACTTTGCAAGCTGCTTCATAATAAAAATAATGTAGGTTTTATTGTTTCAGGAGGTACCGAAGCGAACCTCTTGGCTATGTATTCTGCCAGAGAAAACTCCGGCATCGGAGAGCCTGAAATTATAATTCCAGAGTCCGCCCATTTCTCTTTTAATAAAATAGGCAAAATGCTCAAAATCAAAATAATCCGAGCAAAACTTGACAAAGACCATCGCGTTATTCCTGATGCCGTAGCTCAGCTTGTTAATAAGAATACAATTTCAATAGTGGGAAATGCGGGATCTGCTGAACTTGGCGTAATTGACCCTATTGAACAGCTTTCAGAAATTTCATTATCGCATAATATTCCTTTGCATGTTGATGCTGCCCTAGGTGGACTTGTTATTCCGTTTCTAAAAAAACTCGGTTACAGCGTGCCCAACTTCGACTTCAAATTAGCAGGGGTTCAATCTATTACTGTGGATCCTCATAAAATGGGTATGTCAACTATTCCCGCTGGGAGTATATTGTTTAGAGACAATAACATTGTAGAGAAAATCAAGATCGAGACACCTTACTTGACAGATTCTTATCAGTATACCTTTTTAGGCACGCGATTAGGTGCTTCGGTAGCGGCAACTTGGGCTGTTATTGAATCATTAGGAGTCGAAGGATTCAAGAAAGTTGTTGCGCGATGTATGGAATTGACTAATTTTCTCTACGAAGGTCTCGAAGTATTAGGTTTCGAAGTATTACTTCGACCAACAATGAATATAGTGGCTTTCCGTAGTGCGAACACCAAGATGCTCTTGGACAAATTACTGCAAAATGGCTGGTACATATCTTATGTACCTCGACTAGATTGTATTAGGCTTGTAATCATGCCTCATACAACAAAAAAGCATATAGTAAATTTCCTTAACCTCCTAAAAAAATTAGGAAAATGAGAAAATTAGAAAAATCATATAATTCAATATTAACTCAATACAATCAGGGATTTGAAAGCTTGAATATTCTACTTTATGAGCATATTTCAGGCGGAGGTTCTGTTAATGTTCCGCTTCCTTCCAGTTTGCTATGTGAAGGTTTTGCGATGCTCAGCGGTCTGACTGCTGATTTTAAAAATTTTGGTCATAATATAACCATTATGCTTGATTATCGAGTAGCAAAATTTAAACCATTAATTAAAGCTGATCGCCAAATAATTGTTGATTCGAACCCTGAGAAAATATTTCAGGACAGTCTAAAGGATTTTGAGGCTGCTTATGTAATAGCTCCTGAATCTAACCGAATATTGCAATTAATTGTTAAAAATGTAGAGGACAGTGGCTTATTATCATTAAATTGTGATTCAAAAATTATAGCTCAAACCTCAAGTAAAGGAACTTTGCTTGAACATGTGAAAGGGCTGGGATTGAATGTTCCCGAAACTCTTTTTTTTGAGACAATTGATTTGGCAGAACTTGCACGAACTTCTAGTAGTGCATTATCCTTTCCTATTATTGTTAAACCTGTTGACGGTGCGGGATGTAGTGGTTTAAGTGTAGTTAGAGATCCGCAACAATTGTCTATGGCGATTAGTAAGATTAGAAAAGAAGATATGCTAACTCCGATATTGGCTCAAAAGCTTGTTGAGGGTATATCCACAAGTGTTTGCCTGATTTCTAATGGTGATGAGGCAATTCCCATTAGCTTGAATAGGCAATTCGTAAATTTAGCTTCTCCTGATTCTCTTTCAGGTTACATTGGTGGAGAAGTACCTTTTGACAGCTCCCTTAGAGACGCAGCATTCCTAGCAGCTAAACAGGTTGTTGAATCATTTAGTGGTCTTAGAGGGTATGTTGGCGTTGACGTTATTTTATCAGATGACAAAGTGTTTATTATAGAAGTAAATCCGCGTTTAACTACATCCTACATCGGTCTGCGCAGAGTTTCTAACTTTAATTTATCCCAAGCAATACTCGATTCTATTTTGAAACATACACTACCTAAAAATATATCAAACCTCGGGTATTCTTACTTCTCAAAGGTACGTATGAATTCCTCTTCAACCATGATTTATGAAGAAGCAAAAAAAATTCCCGAGTTAGTTTCTCCTCCTTTCCCTTTATATGATGATTCTGACTCTTACGCTATGGTTGAATCATATGGCTATACTTTAAAAGAAGCTGAAGCCAAATTCAATAAAACCAGAACAGAACTTCAGCAATTGACTTCAAGAGGTAAATGATGTGGTGAACGTTCTAGGTTGGGATATAGGCGGAGCTAACACAAAAGTTGCATATCTAAGCACTCAAAATGGATTCATATCTGAATTTCGGAGTCTTCTAGAATATTTTCCCTTCTGGAAGCAGAACGCTAAGCAATTATCCAAGTTGCTTTTATCGTTAAAAAATAGTATAGCTGGCTCCCAAAGCATTGATGGCGTAGGAGTTACATTAACAGCTGAATTATCTGATGCTTTTCATACAAAAAGGGAAGGCGTTAACCAAATTCTAAATTGTATAAATCAAGTATTTGCTGATGTACCCGTTTATGTTTTAGATGTAAATGAAAATTTGGTATCAATTGAAGACGCAAAAAAGGAGCCAATAAGGGTTTCATCCGCTAATTGGGTCGCTACAGGATGGATGGTTGCTCAATATGTCAAAAACTGCGTAATAGTTGATGTTGGGAGCACAACTACTAGCATAATTCCCGTAATTAATAGAAAAATTGTGGCGAATGGAAAAACCGATTTAGAAAAACTGATACTCGGTGAATTAGTCTACACGGGAAGTCTTCGAACAAATCTGGCTGCTATAGTCCAGCGCGTTCCCATAAAAGGAAAGATAGCCCGAGTTTCATCCGAATTATTTGCACAATCAGGGGATATTCACTTACTTTTAGGTCATATAAAAGAAACTGATTATACCTCTGAAACTACAGACGGCAAAGGTAAAACATGGTCTGAGTCAGCAGCACGACTTGCACGACTGGTCTGTGCAGATACTGAAATGATTTCTGATAAGGAAGTTCTGGAAGTTGCAGGATTTATTTACGCCAAGCAAATTGAACAAATTTCAGATGCATTAATTCAAGTCTATAATACATTAAAAATAGGAGATAGGCGATCTGTCCCTGTGGTCATCACCGGATTGGGTAAAAATTTTCTTGCAAAAAAAGGAGCAGAAAAAGCAGGTATTACTCAAATTTTAGACCTCGCAGGGCTAATCCCCTCGAATGGAACAACTATTTCTCCAGCTGTCGGAATAGCTTTGTTGACTGCAAATAAAATAGAAGGTCGATTTTCAAAATGGAAGCAATAATTAAAATTGGCGGTAGCTTAACCGAAATTCCTCAAGCCTTTAAATCGTTATGTTTAGAATTGAGCAAAATTGCACAAAAACATTCTATTCTGATTATACCTGGTGGCGGTAAATTTGCTGATGTCATACGTGAATTAGATAGCAAATTCAATTTGCCCTCAATTTTTTCACATAGAATGGCGATTCTAGCTATGGACCAATATGGTTTATTCCTTTCTCAAATGATACCTGACTCACGAATTTGTGATTCCTTTCAAGAAGCTAATAAGATAGGTAATTCTGGAAAGACGGCTTTATTTCTGCCTTCTAAAATGCTATTTGAAGATGACCCATTTAATCCCTCTTGGGATGTAACTTCAGATTCAATATCTGTGTATCTTGCCATTAAAATCCAGGCTAAAAAGGCTATTCTCGTAACTGATGTCGATGGAATTTTCGATAAAGATCCCAAAAAATATTCAGATGCAAAGCTTCTGAGGGAAGTATCAATTGAACAACTTTTGAATATGAATGACCGTACTAGCGTGGACAAATTCTTGCCTTATTTGCTTCAAAAAAATAGCTTGGATTGTTTTATTGTTAATGGCCTTTTTCCGATGCGAATTAGCGAAATCCTAAAAACACAGCAGAACGTATGCACTAAGATAGTTCAATAGAAAGAAGACCGTCTGAGAGTGAAATATTGCTTAACAATGATTCATTAAATCATGAACCTTCTAAGGTAGCATTAGTAAAGGGTGAACGCAGTCATGAACCCGTTTTAAAGGCGCTTGACCTCATCGATTTTAGAACGGCATTTGCCAATTATAACAGTGTTCTTATTAAAGTTAATTTCATAACCGACATGACTTGGGATACGGGTGCAACAACAGATCCTTTGGTCGTTGAGGCAATAATCCAAAAATTAAGACAATTACCAGTGTCAATCAAGATTGTTGAGTCAGATGCTACAATGACTAATGCTGATCACGCATTTGAGAAGACAGGCATGAAGGAAATGTGTGATCGCAATAACGTTGAATTTATTAATCTTAGGCATCTCAAAGAAAAAGTCAAAATTAACATACCTGACTTTGAGGCTCTACAATCTATTAGAGTACCAAAAATTATAACAGAATCTGCTATAATCAGTGCGGCTAAACTAAAAACGCATATTTCCACTGGAGTTACATTAGGAATGAAAAACATGTTTGGTTTAATTCCTGATAAATTCAAAGCTAAATATCATACAAAAGGCATAAGCAAAGTTATTGTTGATATAAATAGCGTGATTAAACCGGTTTTAACGGTTATTGATGGCTTCGTGGGGATGGAAGGTAATGGACCAGTTCAAGGGTCTCCTGTTAAGATGGATTTAATTATAGCATCAAAGGATGTTGTTGCTGCAGACGCTATAGGCTGTCGAGCAATAGGCTTGGACCCAAATAGTTTTTCTCATATAAGAAAAGCAAATCTAAGAGGATTAGGCAACATCGATAACATCAAAATAGTTGGGGAAAAAATTGATGATGTAATTCGCCCATTTAAAAAAGCAAAGAGCAAAATAAAATAATTTTTTTTCCTCAAATATGTACTATGAAAATTAGCCTTTAAAAAATAAGAAAAAGGGATTAAGAAATAAAGTCAGCTAAATTTTTTTCTTTTCAAGAACTTGCCGGAATGTTTTTCCGCAGCATTCGAATAAGCCTATCGTAAGTTGTGTCCTTTTTCCTGCTTTGTCAGGTTTGCCTGCCATCTTCCACGTTTTATTAGCGGTTTTAATGTCCTTTCCACAATTGGGGCATTTTGCCATGTTCTATTTCCTCCCGTAGTCGTATTGTATCGATGATGAATAAAACATTTTCTATATGTAAAGCTTATGAAAAGAAAAAAATTTTTAAAATCCTGTTTTAAATAATAGAAAGTTAATTGCGATTAATATCAAATAGGCTTCTGATGGCTTTTTGAGTATTATATTTGTATTTGTGTAAATTGTTTTATTTTTATAACTGCTCATCCAATCAGGCTAATTGCTTGCCAAATTGCTGAAAAAAAGAATACTCCACCAAACCCTACCAGAATTGAAACGCAGAAAAAAGTTATTACTTTTTGTACTAGCGGGGTCCAAAATTTGTGTGACTTAAAGATGAAAAAAGCAACTACAGTATACCAAATAAAATCGCATGACCAATGAACTCCTGCAAAAATAGAGAAACCAGCTAATCCAAAAATTTTAGCGTTTAATATTAGTGCAGTCCCAATAGTTAACCACCAGAGAATAAATCCCGGATTAAATGCAGTTGTTCTAATGCCAGCCAATAGACTATCTTGATTTGAGATTGGGTATTTTTCATCTGCTTTGTTCCTGTTTCTAAAAGTTTGTAGACCCATGTTAATCATTATTAATCCGCCTACGACACCGATAAAAATCTGAATGAACAGAGGAATTTCAAATTCACTTAGTAAGAAGAAAATCAGAAACATCAATGGGATTTCTATTATTCCATGGCCTAACGCGATAAGGGCTCCAGCGGTTTTATGTTTTACTGCTTTTTCTATAGTGACTGCGAAAAGTGGTCCAGGCATTAATACTCCAGATAGAGAAATGAACATAACCGATGTAAGAAAAACATAAAAGTTCATTATGAATGCCATGATTCTTCAAATCTTTTCTATATTTACCTTCTAACCGCTTTAAAGAACAACGTTATAAATTTTCTAATAAACATTCGTATAATAAAGTACAACTGCGAACATTGAATTCTTATTGTAATTGTTGTAATAGTTGACAAGCCATACAAAGAGTCCCTGTTGCTGGGTCACCGCATTTTTTGCATTCGTTAAATTTATTTTTAATTTCTAAACATTTCATAGCTGGTCGTAATTTTTCTATTGACTTAAAAACAGTGAACTTGGTTCCTGCATGGCGTTCTTCAATTTGATTTAGTAATTGACGGATATCATTTCGCATAGCTTCTGAAGAATATGGACAGGGTGTACTTTGGAAGTCTATTTTTTTAATATATGCATATAATGCGCTTTCCTTTTCAGGAATTTCACAAAAGGGCTTCACTTTTTGAATTAATCTCGGATGAACAACGTCAGTGATGGGCTTTTCAGATGAGATTTTAGCAATGTCTCCATGAAAAATATTCAATAAAGATGTCTGAATTTCATCATCCAAAGTGTGCCCCGTCGCAATTTTATTTGCTTTAATTTCCAGAGCAGCAATATTTAGCGCTTTTCTTCGCAATACTCCACAATAGGCGCAGGCGGTCAACTCACTTTTGTATTCTTTTATTTTATAAACTATCTCATCTAAAGTATAACCATAAAGTTGCTTAAAACTAACTACGTGCTGGGGTATATCCCATTTTTTACATAGTCTTGAAGCAATATCCAAAGCTTCGTCGCGATAACCCTTAATGCCTTCATCTACAGTTATGGCGGTAAGAGTTGCTCTTTGATATTTCCTTTCCATTTTCCCTAAAATGTTTAGAAGACTCAGGCTATCTTTTCCGCCTGAAACAGCAATTGCAATGTGGTCATTATAATTGAGCATTTTATATTTTGAGATAGTTGCCCTCACTTTATTCTCTATAGATAATCCAAAACACTTCTTGCATAAATGTTCTCCACTGTATATCCTATGAAAAAAAGATTCCTTAATACTACAAGAACTACATAAAAAAGATGATTTATCCATTAAATGCTCACATTAAAACAGATTGATTGGTAAATTACTAATAAACTATTCACTATTATTTCTATAAAAGAGACGATTTAATTGACCACTAAGCCCGAAAAACATGATGAAATTATCGAGGTAACATATAGTACTCAACAATGGAACCTTTTGAAAGAGCATCGAAAAAAAGCATCAGATTTTTTGGCGGTCTTAGAAAAGTTGCGTTTACAACCGATTGTACATGGAAGTATCGCTAGAGGGGATGTTAAGAAAAACAGTGATGTGGACATATTTATACCCAATCCGCCTTCCTCTTTCATTATTGAAACTGCCTTAGAACAAGCGAATATCCCTGTTTATAACCGATTAATAATTCAAGCTACTCCATTATATGCTATGAAAGCGTATCTTGAAATTGACCAAGCGACAACAATTTCTTTTCCTCTAATGGAATTAAGAAAAGTAGAAAGAGAATTCTACAGATTTAGTGGCGAGATTTCATTAACTGACTTAAAGTTAGAAAAGCGTGTTAAAGGAGTTGATAAGCGTCTAATGCTAATTGAACCAACAATAGAGGGTCATTTTGAAAGCACTATAATAAACCGAGAAGATAGTGTATCAAAAGTGCTTAATATTTCAAAAGAAACCGTTATGGATCGCATTCATACTCTGCTAAAAAGGGACTCAGTTGGTCGAACTGGCGTTTTTATAAAGAAAGAGTTAGCGCCAGATGAAACCTTTGAACTGGCGCTGAAACGTTTGTCTGAAATTAACCCTGCCGTTCGTCGTAGGTTAAAACGCTGAGAAGATCAGCGTTTTAGGCTTCTGGATAGTAGATAAGTTCTTTTTCTTCGAGTATTTGCTGTATTTTATCAACTGCTTGATAGACCTGTTCTTCTTTCTTTGCTCCTACACATACAAGTTTGCCTGCGCTAAAGATAAGAAAGACAACTTTTGGTTCATCCATTCGATACACTGCACCTGGGAATTGTTCAGGTTCATACATAACACGGCCAAGTTTGTAGACAAGACTTTCGAGGTCAATTTCTCCACCGAGCTCTGCTGAAGCCACAATATTTTGAATGTTTACTATGGGTTTTTCAGTGATTTGGATTCCTTGTCCGCGGAGTTCCTTTACCACTTTTTCAACTGCACTTCGTGATTCTTTTTCTGATTTTGCACCAGTACAAACCATTTTGCCCGTGCCGAAAATTAAGGTAGCGGTTTTAGGTTTTTTGAGGCGAAAAACTAAACCGGGAAAAACGCTTGGGTTATATTCAGTCTGAGGAAATTTTTCAACAATTTTTTGTAAGTCAATTTTCTGATTCAAAGAAACTGAAGCCACTATGTTTTGAATCGAAATTAACGGTTTACGTTTGCTCATTGTTAAATCCCATGCTTAGCACACTTAATATATAAAGGGGTATATAAAGGGGTATATAAGTTGATGCTTCAAATGATACTGTTGAACTTATTTTTTAACTTTTTTAAAACCTCTTTTTTTAAGAGGTTTCAGTATGATACAGTGGAAATCGAAGTAGTGCACCAATTCCGCCTAGTGCGAGTAATTTTGCTCCTGCTTCATGTTCAGTGCTGACTATTGTAACGTTGCCTACTCGGTGTTCTACTTCTCGCATGATTTTTTCTATTCGCAAGCGTTGTTCCTCTTCAACTTCTCTAAGCATTGTGTCAGCTAAAACTAGTTTTTCAATTGCGCCAATTTGTGAAGCGTTTTCAACGTCAGTAATGCCATATGAGATAGTTGTTTCTCCTTTGCCTAGGCGTTTCATAATTTCTTCCATAACTTGTGTTTCCTCAACAATTCGCATTTGATGAACTGCTCGTAACAATACACCCGACCTGAGCGCTTCATAAATGCCTGATACGCCACCATTGTTAACACTTTTAACGTCTGCAATTGATTTAGCTACATCTTTTGAGTTATCTTGTATATAGTTAACAAAATCATTTTTTATGAATCCAACTCCAACTATTACTATTGGGTTATGTGTTGGCATCCAAAGCTGAGTTAGACTATTTAGTGCCCGTTTAAAATATTCACTAGTTGCTCCGCTCCTCTTTTCCGCTTCATATTTCCCAGGTAATTTCATACGCTCCTCTACTTTCATTTCCACACCGTATTGTTTTGTCTCGGCTATGGCGTAACCTTCATCATCAATAGCGATAATTAGCATTGGTTTCTCTGTTTCACTTGCTCTATTTAGCCGATCTAATGCATGTTTAGGCCATTCTTTCTTTACAATGGTCACAGGCTGATTTAATGCGACACTAATTGTATGATGCGCTCCACTGGGAATGATGTCTGGAGCATGACAAATTATGCCATGAACCCGTAATTTTCCTAAAAATTTATCCCATGCAACAGATTCAACGTTAACACCCATAAATGCTGAAACCCTTTCGCCACTCTTAGGTCGACTTGATTCAGTGTCTGATTTAATAGCTCTTGAGCTGTAGGCGTAAACTTCATCGCCTTTATAGATGATATTATAAAGATGCCACAAATCATCAGCGGAATCAGGGACGACTTTCACGAAGCATTGGCGTAGGTTTTTTTCAATAATTTTCAAATTATTACATCTCGACTTGATACTTGAATGATTATTAATTTGTATTCTTTGTTATATTGTATGCGGATTGACATTTACTTTAATGTAATTCAAAAAATTATTTTTAAAGAAAAAAAGAAAATAATTGGGGAGATAGCTGCCCTGTTTTAATGTATGAGGCCAAGCAGATTTATGAACACTGGTATGAAGACGATTGATAGGGTGCTAAGCAATTTTATTAGTACGTGCAGACTTGGTCCAGCTGTATCTTTTAGAGGGTCACCGAATGTGTCGCCAACTACTGCTGCTGCATGTGCAGGTGAATTCTTTCCTCCGAGATGACCTGCTTCGATGTACTTCTTTGCATTGTCCCATGCGCCTCCGCCAGTATTCATTAGTAAAGCTAATGGAACGGCTGATAGTGTTGCTCCGATAACTAATGCGCCCACTGCAGATGGTCCTAATAGAACTCCTACTACTAATGGAATAACAACCACTAATACACCTGGTACAATCATTCCCTTTAGAGCAGATTGTGTACTGATATCAACTGCTTTACTGTAGTCAGGTTTTCCGGTACCATCCATTATTCCTGGTATTTCTTTGAATTGCCGTCGAACTTCTGCAACCATCTGTTGTGCTGCTTTTCCTACTGCGCTAATTGCTTGTGCTGAAAATAGGAAAGGCATCATTGCTCCAATAAAGCCTGCAACTAATACTGCGGGATTTGCTATGTTAATTTCGATGTGCACACCTGTTTGTAGTGCGACTTCTTCGATATATGTTTGGAAAAGTAATTGGGC
Organism: uncultured Candidatus Bathyarchaeia archaeon; assembly: GCA_964636425.1. Taxonomy (GTDB): domain Archaea; phylum Thermoproteota; class Bathyarchaeia; order Bathyarchaeales; family Bathycorpusculaceae; genus JADGNF01. The sequence goes on along the minus strand of CAZWRU010000002.1, from coordinate 53,757 downwards.
TGCGAGTAAGGCTGAGCCTAATGCGAAACCTTTTGTTAATGCTTTGGTAGTGTTACCTACTGCATCAAGAGCTTCCATTGTTGCTTCTGCTCCTCCCTCACCAGACATTTCGGCTATGCCTGCCGCATTGTCTGCGATTGGTCCGAAACCGTCTAGTGCTAATACCATACCCATTACTGCAAGCATTCCCATAGTAGCTAATGTTGTTCCATATACTCCGCCTGTGAATGGATCTATACCTATGTCAATGGCGAATTGGGTTCCGAAGAAATATGAGGCTATAAGTGCAATAGATAGAGATACGATTGGTAGTGCTGTTGTTTCAAGACCTACTGCAAAGCCTGTAATTATGTTAGTTGCGGCTCCTGTCTCACTAGCTTGGGCTATTTTCTTAACCGGTGAACGGTCTCTTCCAGTGTAATAATCTGTGATGTAATCTATTGCTACACTTGAGGCTAATCCTGCTAGCAAACAAAGATAAAGGTACATGTTTCCTAATAAGAAGATTGTAGCTATCAGGAACAATATCGCGGAAACGATAGTAGTCACAAGAAGGCCTTTTCGTAGGGCTTTCATGGGGTGTTTTGCTTCAGCTTCATTGAGTTTGACAAAAGGCATTCCTACTAAAGTTGCGAATATTCCTAACGCACGTGCTATAAGCGGAAATATTAGGAATATCAAGTTTCCAGTGCTGATGCTGATAAGACCACCGATTATCATTCCACCGATGTTTTCCCCTGTTGCTGACTCAAATAAGTCTGCACCTCTTCCAGCTGAATCGCCTACGTTGTCACCAACGTTATCAGCGATAACTGCGGGATTTCGAGGATCATCTTCAGGTATGCCTGCTTCAATCTTTCCTACGAGGTCTGCACCCACATCAGCGGCTTTTGTATAAATTCCACCACCAAGTTGAGCAAATAACGCAATTAATGATGCACCGAATCCCATTCCTACGATTCCACTTGCAGCTGCGCGTCCTAATTGCGAAGCGCTAACAGAATCTATGGTATTGAATAGTGCGTTATAGCCTCCATATATTAAGAATAGGAAGCTTACGCCAAGAAGAGATAAGCCAACAACGGCCATGCCCATCGTTGCGCCACCGTAAAAGGCTGTCTTCAGGGCTTTTTCTGCACCATCTTTTGCAGCGGCCACCGTGCGTACATTTGCTTTTGTAGCATTATCCATAGCTATGTAACCTGCGGCTAAGGAGGCAACTGCGCCGACTAAGAACGCTATAGCAGTGTTAAATCCTAACGCAATGGTCAAAAGAACAAATAGAATTGCGGTGATTATGGCTATTGTTTTATATTGTCTTTTTAGGAATGCATATGCTCCTTCTCTAATTGCGTTGCCGACTTCTACGGTTTTAGGTCCACCCGGATTCATTTTACCGATTCGGTACATTAACAAAAGCGATACCAATATTGCTAATATGCCTGCAATCGGTGCTATCCAAAAAACTGCTGGACTATCAATTGTTGCTATTTGAAGAGGAGTTACCATGTTGAACAGCTCGATTTGAAATTTGCTACCTTTTTCTTTTGTAGATATATATATGCTTTGGCTAATCCAGTCGGCATACTTAATGGCAGTTAAAGCATTTGTTAATGATGTGTATTTTTAAGGAAGAAACGATAATTTGCAAGTACAACGATAAGTTAGTATTAAGGGAAGATACATGCCACAGAGACTAATTGTGGTAAAAGTCGGAACCAGCAGCATAACAACTAGCGAAGGTAAGCTTAACGAAGAAGAAATGGCTAAATTAACTCAACAGATATCTACCGCAATCAAATCAGGAGAAAAAATTGTTTTCGTAACTTCTGGCGCAGTCGCTGCGGGAAAAGAAGAACTAGGGACTTCAGGAAAACCTAAGGACCTAGTTTTTCAACAAGCTTCCGCGGCCACTGGACAAAGCGTATTAATGGCTAAATATCGAGAACTTTTTAAATCACATGGATTAAAAATAGCCCAAATTTTACTAACAGCTGAGGACCTTTCTAATCGTGCCTCATATCTACATACATGTAACGTTCTCAATATGCTATTAAAATTAGGTGTTGTTCCCATAATTAATGAAAATGACGTAACAAGCGTAGATGAACTTATGCCTATTGACGAAGCCTACAAACCCAATTTCAGTGATAATGACATTTTAAGTGTTATAGTCGCCAATGCCATTGGCGCAGATCTAGTTATTCTTCTTTCTAACGTTGAAGGATTATACACAACTGATCCTTCAAAACCTAATGCAGTAATAATACAAAAAGTTGACAACATAACCGAAGAATTAAAAAAATCTCTCGAAGGCAAAAGCAAATTTGGGCGAGGCGGAATTCAAACTAAAGTAAGAGCAGCTGAAATAGCAACTACTTGTGGAATTCCTTTAGTTATAGCAAATAGTAGCAGAGAAAATGTAATTATCGATATTTTAGCGGGAAAAGCTATCGGAACTTATTTCAAACCTAAGAGTCGCTTGCCCGCTATTAAACGATGGATTGCCTACGGCGCCGCAATAAAAGGAAAAATTCAAATCAATGACGGCGCCAAAAAAGCTATCTTGGAAGGCTCAAGCTTATTGCCTGTTGGTATAACAAATGTAATTGGACATTTTAAAGCATGCGATGTAGTTAGTATAATTGATGAAGAAGGAATAGAATTCGCTAAGGGGAATCCGAACTTCACTAGTGGGGAACTAAATCTTATAAAAGGGTTAAAAGTAACTGATGTAAGAAAAAGACTTGGATCTAAATGTCCAAAGGAAGTCATCGAGCATCATAATATTCACTTAATAGAGGAAGAAAAATGAGTGTCTTAGAGATTTGTAAAAAGTCACAAGTTGCATCTACTGAATTAGCAAAGCTGTCAACAGAAAAAAAGAATTTTATATTATGTAAAATGGCAGATGCTCTAGAAACAAATATTGAAAGTATTTTATTCGCTAATCAAAAAGATGTTCTCGCAGCTAAAGCCAGAAATCTTAAATCGTCTTTACTAGATCGCTTGGCTTTAGATAAGAAGAAAATAATTGAAATGGCAAATGGGCTTCGAGAAATAAGTGCATTGCCTGATCCGGTCGGCGAGATTTTGAATACTTGGGTTCGACCTAACGGTTTAATTATAGGGCAAATGCGCGTGCCTATGGGCGTTATTGGAGTTATCTATGAATCAAGACCTAATGTAACGTCTGACTCTGCTGCTATATGCATCAAATCGGGTAACGCCGTGATTCTCAGAGGAGGGTCAGATGCAATAAATAGTAACGTTGCGATTGGCAAAGTTCTTAGAGATGCTTTAGTAGATTGTGATGTACCTGTTGATGCGATTCAAGTGATTAGCTCGCCTGAACGTGCAATAGCTGAAGAATTAATGGGGATGCGCAAATACATAGATCTGCTTATTCCTCGTGGAGGAGCTGAACTCATTAATAATGTCATTGAAAAATCACGTATACCCGTTATTGAAACAGGAACTGGAAATTGTCATATTTATGTCTCCGAAGATGCAGATCAAGAAAACGCAATAAAAATCGTAATTAACGCGAAATGTCAACGACCCGGCGTATGTAATGCTGCCGAGAAGGTACTTGTAAACAAAAATATTGCAGCTGAATTCCTGCCTAAACTAATTAATGCCCTGCGGGAAGAACACGTAGAAATTCGAGGCGATGAAGAAACGGTTCGCATTGTTAATGATGTCAAATTAGCAATGGAAGAAGATTGGTACACGGAATATCTAGATTTGATTTTGGGCATTAAAGTTGTAAATAGCTTGGACGAGGCAATTGCTCATATTAACAAATTCGGAACGAAACATTCCGAAAGCATACTAACTTCAAACTTTGACAAAGCCTTACGCTTCATTAAGGAAGTAGATTCCGCAGCTGTATATTGGAATGCAAGTACTAGATTTACGGATGGCAATCAATTTGGATTGGGAGCGGAGATTGGAATTAGTACACAGAAACTTCATGCACGAGGTCCAATGAGTATTCAACATTTAACTACGACAAAATATTTCATACTTGGCAGAGGGCATATCCGTAAATAAGTAAAAAAAGTCTTTGAAAAAAGAAAGGTTTGATTAATGCAGTAATTGTTTTCTAATAATTTCTTCTGCTGTCTTTACTGCATCATTAATTTTATCTGGTTTAGTTCCTCCGCCTTGAGCGAAATTTGGCTTGCCCCCGCCGCCTCCGCCGAAAATTGGAGCAGATTGTTTGACGATTTCTCCAGCATTAATACCTTTTTCGATTGCTATATTTCCGGCCATAATCATCAGTCGAGCAGTTTTCATATCTGAACCGTAAAATAATGTGACTGTTGCTTCATTGCGTTTAATGATTTCTGTGGCGGTTTGGACCATGCGATTAACGTCTATTTCTTCACCAAAATCGCGTTTAACTAATACTATACCATTTATCTCCACTGTTTCTGCCGATGTTTCACTTAATATCCCGCTTTCTTTTGCTGTTAACTCCTTGAGTAATTTCCGGTTTTCCATTTTGGATTCTTTTAATTCTTTAACTATGTTTTCTGCGGTTTTGTCGAGTTTTTCAATTGGTGAATTAAGTGTCTCGGAAATTGTCCAGATTAAGCTCTCTTGTTTTTGAACTGATTTTAAAGCCGGTATTCCAACTGCATATACTAAGCGTTCAACACCATCCTGAACGCGTTCAGTCGATAAAATTTTAATGAAACCAATTTCACCAGTGTTTTTTAGATGTGTTCCTGCGCATGCTTCAACGTCCCAATCCCCTGTTTTTACAACACGGATATCTTTTCCTGGAACTGCTCCACCTTGGTATAAACGAAAACCGTGACGCGCTTCAGCTTCACTGCGAGTGTACCAATTTATTTCAACTGGCATATTTGCCATAATAGCTTCATTTGCCAATATTTCGATTTTATGGATTTCTTCAGGTTTTAATCTCCGATAATGTGAAATGTCTAATCGAGTACTTTCTAAGCCTTTTTGAGTTCCGGATTGCCAAACGTGTTCACCTAATACCCGGCGAGCTGCACCATTAATAAGGTGGGTTCCAGTGTGAGCTTTCATCAAGCTATATCGTCTGTCCCAGTCGATTATTCCTTTTATGATAGAACCTTCTCTTGGCATTATTGCGGCTTTAATTTTATGAATAATTACTTTCCCAACTTTTTTAACATCTGTAACTTCCGCGCGTACAATGCCAAAAGTTATCAAGCCATGATCGGCTGGTTGACCTCCTCCCTCTGGATAAAAGCAGGTTCTATTCAATATTACATATTCATGGTTTATGACTCTAAGAACCTCTGCAGTAAATTCCTTCATGTATAGGTCATGATAATATAATAGTTCAGTATCAGGTAGATTTTTAACGTTTTCTTCAAGGGTTTGTTCAGTTGTGGTTTCTTCTTCGGAGGGTTTATCAGCTTGCATATGACGCTTTGCTACTAAGGTATAGAAGTCTTCAGGTATTTCCACTTTTATTCCTTCAGATTCAGCTGCCTGTTTCACAATTTCAGGCGGTAGACCATGAGAATCATATAATTCAGAGAGCGTTTCGTTGGAAATATGTGTAGTATTTTTTAATTTGAGTTCTGAAGCTAGACGTTTAACCATTCCTTCGCCGCGTTTTAATGTGTCCTCAAACTTTTCGTGTTCTACCTTAAGCATTTCTATAATTTCATTGCGCATAGCTTTGATTTGTGGAAAATCAATTCCCCAGTAGTTAACCTGCAAGTCAATTATGTCGTAGAGACGATCGATGTCTATATTTAAGCTACGCATTAATCGATATGTTCTTCTAAACAAAAGACGCGCTAAATAGCCTTCTTGAATATTTGAAGGGACTACGCCTTCAGAAAGCATGAAGCTTAATGTCTTGGTATGGTCGGTTATCGCCCATACATTTTCAATGGGTATTAGTGTTTTTTCCAAGGCAGATAAGTTAATTCCTGTTAACTGAGATACACGTTTTCTTAGAACCATGCGGTTTGCATTTTTATCAACGTTTACTAAGCCAGAGTATTTTGCAACACGTGTTAAGAAATCATTATCAACCTTATCTATGCCCGCAATGTTGTAAATTTTGTCAAGCATGTTCCCATATATTGTTTGGAAGGAGCTAGGTGTTCCTTGACTAATCCAGGCAAATCGATCTATGCCATAACCAGTATCAACAGTACGAATGGGTAATTTTATGAACTGGTCGCCAACGACTTTGTATTGCATAAAAACTAATGTCCCAACTTCTAATCCTCGAACGATACATTCTACGTCTGGACCTGCATTACCCCCGCCGATCCAAACGTCCTCTTTGTAGATTACTTCTTCACTTTTAATGCCTAAGACTTCCGTGGCAAATTTATGGTGGTACCTTACTGTTTCATCTTTCCAGTAAATTTCCTTGTCTGGAAAGTTAAAAGCGTGTGCGCCCCCCATTTCAAAAATTGTCAAATGTCTGCCAAAAGTTGGTCCTGTATTTGGAATATCAGTAAGTCGGATACTTGGTTGAGAAATAACTAATGGATTTGCCGGAGGCGGGGCAATGCCCTCGGTTACGTAAGGCTGAAAATCAATAATACTAGCATGTGTAAGGTAAATATCACTCCTCCAACGTGCTACAACAGGATATGGCTTAATTCGTGTATGTCCATTTTTTTCAAAAAATGAAAGAAACGCTTCGCGCATTTCAGATAAACTAAATTTTTTGGTTGTAGCAGGATTATTTATGAATGTATAAAACCCACATTCATCAGAGCCAGATTCGCCACAAGTTTCCCTACTAGAATCCTGCGTCCAGAAGTATTCACCGCATTTTGGGCAGAGCTTTCGAATAAATCCTTCTTGTTTAAAGAAGGGCAAAGCGTAGTCTTCAGCTGGGAACCGTTTTGACATTTAAATCACCATCAATTTTTTATAATTGTAAGTTTTAGCAAAGCTAATAGTTATCCTTGTTTAAAGCGTTTTGCTATCACGCTACCTTTACTAAATTTTCGGTCTTAGTAAACATTTACGATTTTAATCCAAATTTGGTTCTTGTCTTAAGAAAAATCGTCGCCTTCGTTTAATCTTAACGTTAGTCAATACTACATTTTGTATTAGGAACGTTCGTTTTCTAAAAATTAGTAAAAAGAAAAATTGGATTAAACTTACTTACTGAGTCAATCTAGCCAATTCCTCGAACTTAATACCTGTTTTCCCGCAAATTTTACCTTTAAAGCCCCTTCATACGGACACATTTCAACGCACCGGAAGCATAACATACATCCTGAAACGGTTACATCACCTTCTTTTTTATCGTATATTTCTGTTACTTGTGTTGGGCATACTCTTTTACAAACGCCACATTTTGTACATTTTTCTCCATTCTTAACCAAACGTGTTAAAGCTACTTTTTTGAAGGGATTAAAGGTACTAAACAAATCAGTTAAGCCACCTAATGGGCATATTCTGCACCAAAAGCGTCTGAAGATCAAAGATAAGGCAGTAATTATACCTAAAATAATTAGGTTAAGTGAGGTAACATAGTATCCCAGTAAATAAAATGGACCCGACATTAAATGAAAAATATATGAAGAATCCATGAAACCCAATGCACATTGTGTTAATGCACAAAGAGGTCTCATTGGACAAACAACGCAGAAAGGCGCATTGAAATTGGCTGTTACAAAGCCCGCCTCAGTTCCAGCGGGTCCACCGACTTGAGTTTCTGGAATTATCATGGTTCCAAAGATTGCTTGTGAACCGAAAATTACGCTAATAATGAGAAAAATCGCTATTATTATGTACCGTGACTGTCTCAATTTATTATTTGTATTTTCGCTTAAATTCAGATGATGCTTTCCCGTGATTTTTCGAAGACGGGTCAATAAATCCATATACAAACCTAAAGGGCATAACCAACCGCAGAAAAATCTGCCTAGAATTATTGCTAAGCTTATAAAAAAACCGAAAATGATTGCTAATCGCTCTATTCCCGTTGTAGAATAAAACACGTTATAACCTCTTCCCGTGTTCCAGAACGGAAAAATGTAAGCTTGTATCTCCCAAATGGGGCAAGTTACAGTTCTTCCAGAAGCAAAATAGCAGCCTAATACGGGAATTGGTAATCCATCAGGAAATTGGTATCCAAAAAAATCTGCTCCTATTAATCGGTCACGAGGAGCGATTCCAAGCGGGGCCATTAAGGGTGTTCCAAAAGGACCTAATATCAGACCCATAAATACAGTTATAACCGCCATTATTTGAATAAAAAAACGAAGATTGCTGACTTTTTTAGTTTTATTTTTAGTCAGTTTCAAAATGCTAATAGTACCTATAACCACCAAGCAAATAAATAAGCTAACGATTAAAAAATCGAAATTGTTTTCAATCATATGACTGCCCTTGATTTAGGATTATTTTTTATTTTAATTATGAGGGTTATAACTAAAACGGTAAGAAAGATAAGAGTAGATAAAATGATTATCGAATGTTGCTGAAATATTGAGTATAATCCTTTTCCGTTTGTTACTAAATCTGCTGGATTATCAATGTAGTATATAGTGATGTTAGAGGCATGATAAGTTACTATTATTGTTTCATCAGCCAAAGCGTACCAACCGTCGTTTTCACCAAGAAAAGTTTCATTGATTACTACGCTCCATACTCTGCCTTTTTGGCTAAGGCCTACATTAAAACTTTGAGTACCTTGTCCGACTACAGCATAATGTATTATTCCTGCCTCTTCAGTTGAAGCGAATTTTTCATAGGAGTTAATCGTAACATTACAATTCTCAGCTGATATTCTAAGTACGTCTAGTATTGACGACTTAGCTAAATGTAAATTTGAAAAAATCCAAGTGTTATTTTCAAAAATCGCGTCTTTATACGTTCCTTCAGCAGAAAAAGTTATGGTGCTATTTTGATCAGGAATATTAAATTGAGTCTCAGGAGTAAATATTGTTTCTATTTGAGCTGAAGTATTGTCTAAAAAGAAAATCATAGATATCAAAAATATGCCTATGCATATTATTAATTTTTGTTTAAGTAAATCCTGTCTCTCCTGTTGAGCAATAACATTTTCATTATCTTATATTTTAAGGATTTTGAAACGATTAAAGGCGAAAGGTTACGTTGAGTGCCATTTTTCGATTACTTCGATTTTGGGATTGATTTTTTCTAATCCATATCGTCTAAGCGGCTTAGTTAGATGCCTTTGGGAACGTGTTGAAGTTATATTAAGCCCGATTTTTAGGCTTCTTTTTTCATTAATTTCTATCTTTGAGAATTCATTAAAGCGCTTTTTGCATTTTTCGCAACGGAACCCTTGGTTTTTACCTGACGATTTTAAGCGTTTTCCGCAATTGGGGCACATCGGATTTTGGGTCAGAGTTTTTGGGGCCAAGTCTAATATTTCAATTTTTTCAAGGTTTATTGTTAATGGTTTATTTTTTGTAGGTTTTTTTACTGCTCCATAAACTTCGATTGTATCTCCAATTATGAGCTCTTTTGCGATTTTTCTTAAATCCCCCGTGGGTTCATAAGCTGCACAATCGACTTCGCTTGTTTCGTCTTTGATACTAAAAATGACATGTCGCAAAGGAATAATTTGAGGGTTTTTTGAAACTGTTCCTTTAGCAATAATTGAACTGTAGGGCTTGATTTGATTTAAATTTTTAATATATTGAAGATGGGCATCAGTACCTTGATTACTGCGAAAAATCATCCATCTTTCTATCGGTTCTAAGGTATTTATCATCTGAAAAGCTTGTTTAACTATCTCAGGAGTTTCTCCTCTAATCCCTAATAGAATTGGGTCAGGTCCTCTAGGTGTAATTATAATTCTATTCTTTTCTAAATCGACGTTATTATAAACATAAGGTTTTAGATTTTGGTCCATTTTAAAGATTGATGTTTCGTCAACCTTACGCTTAGACCCGCAATTTTCAGCAGTCCGGTATGCAATTATTTCAAAAGTATGATCATTAATAAGAGGTTCTCCGATTGCAGCTAATGCTCCAATAATCCCTCTTTGTGTATTGTATCCAAATGCTTCTGCATGATATTTGTGAATAAGTTCAACAGCCTCTTTAAGCGTAACGATATCCGTTAAGGCTTTTTTTGCGAATGTTTTAAGTTCAGTAGGTAAAAAGGAACTTTTAAAAAAAACTATTCCGGGGTCGGTGCCTTTCCAAGTTAAATCAGAGTATTTTTCAATTAAATTTATTGTGATTTCTTTTATTTGCTCTTCTAAAATTGTGTTATATTCTACTGTTAAACAAAGTGCTCCATTGCCCCTAGTTTTCCAAGGTACATTAGGATTAAGCCGTATTAGGCGAGGATAATCAAGAAATTTTACTCCAATTTTCTCAAGAGCTTCAACTAGTAGAGTTGCAATATAGGTTGTGCACCCTTGTCTTGTTGAATCTGTATCATCAAAGCCTATATGCATCTGAAGTTTACTATTTGATTGCAAGTTTTTCCCTACAATTACTCAAGATAAGAATAACCTGCTAAAAAGATTGTTGACTTCAAACTCTTTTTGTATAGCATTGTTTAAGCATTTTTGATATTGAATTCTTTAAATTATTTACGATGTAACGAGTTTCTTTGTAAGTGTGTTTTTTCATCAATTCATTTTGCTTCTAAGCTTTGATAAGATGTCATCTTCGACCCATTTTTCTCCTTGAATTGTAAGTTTGAATTCTGGTTTTCCGGGGTCGGGTTTAAAAACTTGCCCTCGTTTTGTCATTTCATTTAATCTTGCAGGTACCATACTTTTTATGCCACTGCTTTCTAAAAGTTTTTGCACTTGAGAAGCAGTATTTTTTCTATCATCTGAGGCATATAATATTAGTCCAACTGCTTCATAATGAGTTAAATTCTCACGAGTAACAATTACAGGACCTTCAGTGGTAGGTTCAAGTATGCCTTTAAGTTGTGCACCTGATGTTACTAATCTATTGGAAATAAAATCAGAAAGTGTTCCAACAAAATTTTCGGGTATGCTTTCAACCATATCTAAAATTTCCTGCGGCGTTTCTCCTTCAATAACAACTTCGCCGAATGTCGTTTTTATTCTTGCTTCAATCCGTTTCATTTCATAATTCCCCATCTGAGTTAAAATTTTGTTGTTCAGCTAATATGTACACAAATCCAGTATTAGTGTTCCAACGACGTATCAATCCTTTTTCGGAAAGTCCTTCAAGAACTGATTCAATTACTCGCCCCGGAAACTGTAATCCGTTTGCTTTCATGGCATCAATCAACTCTTGAACTGTTCGGGGGCGCCATTTACCCCAATCACTTTCTAAAATATGTAATACTGCTTCTTGAGTGTTTGTAGTAGAAGATATTTTTGGATAACTTTTAGACGCTTCAGAGGATTTAGTATCTTGAGATGAATCTGTAGTTTTAACGGTAATTTTAGCTATTGTTTTAGGTCGAACACTTTCAAATGCTTGATTGACATTGGCTATTAAGGTAGGCAATCGCTCAACAGTCTTCATTACTTCTCGATGAGAACCACTTAATTCTACTTCATACTCACCTATCTTAACACGCAAAGAAAATATCTCCTTTTTTTCGTCAACAAGCTTTTTCTGCAAATATTCCCCTCAATGGTATACACTTAGCATTCTGCTTTTTAGTATTTGTGCCATAATTATGTTAAAAACTAAGGCCTTCCATAATTTTCCCAAATCTTAATGGGACCCATCAATGTTAATAAGAAACATATCTAAAAAAAGAAGAAATTATTTTTCTAATCGCCCTCGTACAAGTTTATTAACGATATCCGGATTTGCTTTTCCTCTAACCTCTTTCATTACTAAACCCATTATGAAACCGAAGAGGTTGTTATTGTGGTTCTGTATTTGCTGGGTATTCGAAGCCAAGATATCATCGATAATCTTTACTATCTGGTCTTCAGAAAACATCTTGAGTCCCAATGCGGTTATTGCATCATTTATGCCTTTATTTTCATTTTTAGAAAGCCAGATAAACACGTCAGAAAGGGATTCTTTCGCCAGTTCACCTGAATCAATTCGCTTAAAAATGTCGTTAATCTGCTTGTCTGATACCTTGTCAATTTGAACCCCATCCCTTTTTAGAGATTTTAAGCTCTCCGTTAAGAAGACCGCAACAGTTGTAGCTGAAACAGAACTTTCTTTTACTACCTCTTCAAAAAGCATACTGTACTCTGAATCCAAAATTTGTTTTGCCAGTTTATCGTTTAGACCGTATTGGCTTGATAGATGTTCTTGTCTTTTTTCTGCGGATTCAGGTAAATTGGCTTGAATTTTAGCTACTAAATCCTCCGTTATAGCCGTTGTTGGTATATCAGTTTCCGGGTACATCCTTGCTGCTCCAGGTCTAGGTCGCATATATCTTGTCGTTCCATCTTCTTTTGCGGTGCGTGTCTCAGCTGGTACGCCATTTAATAATTCTTGAGCACGGCTAATTACTGCGTTTAATGCATCTGTGGTATTTTCATCCGTATCTGCTACAAAAATTACCGCGTCGTCTTCGTTTGCATTCATTGTTTTTCTTAGCAAAGTCGTTTCTTCCAAAGTAATCCCGTAATTTGGCAACTCATCTGTATGAAATATTCCTCCCACTCGACCCCAGAATTTAGCGCGATCAGACATTTCAGTGCCTACTCGGAAGTTAGGCATTAGCTCCCGTTTTAAAAACCCTGCAAAACCAGGCAATCTTACTGCTTTAACTGTCTGTTTTTTATCAATTGCTTTACGAATAACTTTAGATTTAGTTTGCAGAAACAGCTCTGTTACGTCAATTATTTTTTCCTTAATATTGTCCAGTTTAACGTTTTTAGCTGTCAATTCGTCTTTAATGGCAATTAATCCTAATTGACGTTTGACTTCATATTCAACTACAGTGCTAATCAAGTCGAGTGTTTGAACACCCTTTATCTCTATAAGTGCGCCGTTAGGCAAAGAAACATTTAGGTCCTGTCGGATTGTTCCTAATCCTCGCATTACTTTTCCAGTATCTCTCAAGATTTTGCCAATAGATAGTGCTACTTCCTGCGCCTCTTGGGGAGAATAAATTACTGGACCAGTGGTAACTTCAATTAGAGGAATACCCAAACGATCAATGCGATAGCGTATTATTTTTCCTTCTGCTTCTGTTCCTATTTTTCTTGCGGCATCTTCTTCTAAGCTTGCAGCTTGAATAGGAATTGTTTTATCATTTACTTTAATCCAACCATTCAAAGCGATAATCGAAGTTCTTTGAAAACCTGTAGTATTAGAGCCGTCAATTACCGTTTTTCGCATCACATGAACTTGGTCTACAGGTCGAGCATTCATCATCAAAGAGGCAGTCAATACTATTTCTAGCGCTTCTGGGCTCAATGGATGAGGCGGTTCCTCGTCCATTTCTACTAGACAAGCTGTCTTTTGATTTGCCTCATAAATTACTTTCATACCTTTCTGAAACTCAAAGTAAGCAGAAGGATCAATTTGACCTAATTCACTTTGTGTTGGTCGAAGCCTACGTAAAAAAGTGATTTCTGGGTCTTCTTTAAATAATTCCGGTGGACAATTGCAGAATAGTTTAGTAGATGTAGCAAGTTGTTGATGAATTTCTAAGCCTACTTTTAAACCGATTTTTGAATAGTCAATTGATGACATGTTATTGGCCCTCTTCTTTGATTTTTGATTCTTGAGGTAAAGTTCTTGTTGAATATTCTGAGGCAATATTTGTTAAGAATAGTCTTTTTGCTTCCTCGGGATCATTGGTTTGACCGAGTACCCACATAAGTTTGACCAGTGCAGTTTCAGGGAACATATCTTCTGTTGGGATAACACCAAGATTTAGAAGATCTCTTCCGGTGTCATACACATTCATATTTACACGACCCCAGATGCATTGGGATGATAATGCAACTAGCATTTTATGATTTTTAATTGCATTTTCTAAAGCTCCAAAACATACTTTACTCACATGACCTAAACCTGAGCCTTCTAAAAGTAATCCCCTTATGTTTCGTTCTGCATACCAATCAATAATTGAAGGCTCAAAACCTGGATAAAATTTCACTAATGCTACATCATTACTAAATTGAGGCTTTAATATTAGTTTTTTTGAGGCATCTCTTTTGCGATAATTTTCAGTAAGCATGAGTATTCCTTTTTCTGTTACTCGTGCGATAGGAGAGGCGTTAACTGGTTTGAACGTATCTCTACGACTTGTATGGCATTTGCGTACTTTTGTTCCTCTGTTTATGGCAATCGTGGTGTCGGCTATTGTTTCATGCATTGCAATAACTACTTCAGCAAATAGGCTATTAGCAGCAACTTTAACGGCGCCTATCAGATTAGTTGCGGCATCTGAGCTTGGACGATCGGAAGAGCGCTGCGCTCCAACAACTATAACGGGCACAGGAAGATTTTGTAAAGCAAAACTTAACGCTGCGGCTGTATAGGCCATTGTGTCGGTACCATGAGCAATTATGACGCCTTTAGCGTCTTTTTCAATGTGTTGTGCAATTGTTTGAGCAATAGTTGTCCAATGCTTGGGTGTGATGTTTTCACTGTAAATACTAAATAGAATTTGAGTTTCAACTTGAGCTAAATCTGCAAGTTCAGGAACAACGCCATATAAATCACTTGCAGATATTGCAGATCTTACAGCACCTGTACGGTAATCTACTCGGCTTGCTATAGTACCTCCAGTGCTCATAATTACGATCTTCGGCAAATCTTGTCTTTGTTTTGGAAGTGGAGGTGATGCAAAAGAGGGTTTGACACCTTTACCAATTTTTTCAATACGAATATTTTCCGTTAATTTCACACCAATGTTATAACCGCTTTTTAATTTTAGTACAATATGTGTGTTATCGCCGTATTCTGAACTTGGAATTAAAATTCCTTCAAAACTTTTACCTTCTTCGCTGATAACACGGATTATGTCTCCAACTTCGCATCCAGCATTTTGAATTAAATTTAATGCATCGCCTTTGTAACCTAAATTTTCATCAGTTTGACTCATGCTACTTCTCAACTTCTCAGATAAAGATTATAAGGGTTAACTAAACCGCAATATAATATTATTTTGTGTCTATTGTGCTTATGGTTAAATTAAAAAGAAAACAAAAAATTTTACAGAATTTTCGAAATATATGGACCATCATGTTCATAACCAAAGCGCACATAATATTTTTTCGTCCCTAAGGCACTTATCACCAAAAGTTTCTTTACGTTATAGGTTTCTTTAGCAATATGTTCTGCCTCTTTTAGTAATATTGCGCCATACCCTTTGTGCTGCCATGCCTCCGCAGATCTTTTGCCTACCTGTACCAGAGGACCATACACATGAAGTTCACGAACAATTGCTGAAGGCATTGCTGTTATCTCGGGTCTATGTGCTTTTTTTGATGGTATACGTAATCGTAAATAACCAATCAACACATCACTTTCTTGGTCTTCTGCGGCAATAAAAATCTCTTTTCCACCAGATGCCTCGTAAGTTGTAGAGGTGATAATTATTTTTTCTAAATTAGGTTCAATCCCCTCAACCATCAAACGATGACCAACTTCTCTACAGCGAATACACCTGCATCGTTTTCCATGCTCGATTAGTCTTTGGTGAACCAGTTGACGTAAATTGCTCTTTTTTACTCCCTCAATTATGAGTCTTGCAGGAATATCCCGTTGGACCCGCATTACTCGAATCCATGGCGGAATATTTTTTTTAATATCGGCTATAAGACTAATGGCTTCTTCAGTTGTATAAGGAGCATATTT
Source organism: uncultured Candidatus Bathyarchaeia archaeon (assembly GCA_964636425.1). Classification (GTDB taxonomy): domain Archaea; phylum Thermoproteota; class Bathyarchaeia; order Bathyarchaeales; family Bathycorpusculaceae; genus JADGNF01. The sequence goes on along the minus strand of CAZWRU010000002.1, from coordinate 38,011 downwards.
TCCTTCTTTATACCATTGATATGTTTTTGTTTTGTCTATGACAAGACAAGGATAAATCTTTATCATATCTGGTTTGTAGTTAGAATCAGTAAAAACGTTATTAAAAGCATCTAAATCCTGTTCATAATTAGAACCGGGCATACCAGGCATAAGATGATAAACAATTTTTAATCCTGCATCCTTTAATGCTTGTGTAGCTTCTTGAACGTCTTCGACTGAATGCATTCTACCTGCCCGCTCATATAATGCATCATTTGGATTCTGAACACCTAATTCAACTCGTGTTACGCCCATTTCTAACATTATATCAATATGAGTCTTTTTTGCCCAATCGGGCCGTGTTTCTACAGTTATGCCAACATTGCGAATCGTACTTTGTTCAGCATTTTTTTTGGCTTCATCAAGAGATGAAGATGATTTTAGAGTAATTGCGTCTAAACATCGTTTAATAAACCAAGTTTGATACTCTATAGGCGTGGATGGGAAAGTGCCGCCCATTATTATTAGTTCTATTTTGTCAATTTTATGTCCAATAGCATTAAGTTGGTCTATACGACTTCGGACTTGCGCATATGGATCATAATTATTTTGTTCACCTCGCATAGCGGCAGGTTCATGACCGGTATAACTTTGGGGGCTTCCAATACTAGGTCCACCTGGACAATAAGCACAGGGTTCAGGCTGAGGACAAGGATGCGGCTTAGTCATAACTGCTACAACTGTAACTCCGGAAATCGTTCGGACACTTTTTCTTCGTAAAACAGATAAAAGTTTTACCTTTTCACCTTTTTTTAAAAAAAATATTATTTCAGGATTAGACAATACATGGTCAAGATGATATTTAGCTGCAATTTTTGTTTTAATTCGATTTATATCGTTATGTGTAGGATTTTTCAGAAGAAGTAGTGTCTTAATAATTTCTCGAGCAGCAATATCTACATTTGACATTAAAGAACCGCTTCAAGAAACATTTTTGAGTTTAATAAACTAGATTGATAAAAAATAACAAAGTTACCCAAAATTAATAAAAAATATGTTCTGGTTTAGAAAAATTACATCCAGTTTTGACCAGGTTTTCTCTCCAGAAGAACACGTTTTTCATAATTACGTCTGCTTCTGGTTTTTGGACTTGGCGCTACTTTTGGATTAGCCGCAATTTTTGGTGTTTGCGACCTAACTTTTCCAGCTTTTGATAACGAACCGTGAGTTGGCATTCTTTTACACCTTGACGCTGATAAAAAAAGAAATGTACCTCTTAAACCTTTACCTATGGATTCAGAAAATACTTAGTTCATACTGAGCAGATATTGCTTATGAAATTTAAAATTTTGATAAATATTACGGGCTATCCATATGTTTCTATGAGTATTCTCTAAAGGTGTGACTACACTTGGTGCATCTCATAAACTGTGTTGATGCTTCGTCTCCCCCTCTAGTCTGTACTTGCCATACGTAGACTAACATGTTTCCGCATTTTGGGCATTCCATTCGCAGAGTCGGTAGTGTGTTTACTTTTTGGTCTTCTTTTGCTATTACTGTTACTTGTTGCTGAATATTGTGTTTTATGACCTTGCTATCTTGTTTTTCTGTTCTATTTGTAGATTCTTCTTTTTTGTAGCCACATCTAGCACAAACTGAATAAACGATTGGTTCGTCGTCATCAGTTCTAGATTTTCTTATTTCAAGCATTGATCCGCAAGTAGGACAAAATTCCATACTGAAGGCTCCTTTTCACCGAATTATTAAGACTTCTCAGCAAGAAAAGTAAGATATGTGATATAAGGATAACTCCTAAATAAGTTGAAAAGCGATAAAACAATAAACGTATTGCTCAAAAGTTATTCTCAATCGCAGATGCTTTAATGAACAAAATTCCTAATAAGTAAAAGAAAATTAATTCTTTTTAACAGATTTAGGATCACCCATCGATATTTATCTTGAATCAGTCCTCTCTTGTTAGTAATTGGCTTGTCCGTGATATGCATCAAATTCTTAAGATAAAGATGCAATAAACCTAAATAGAATAAAGAATATTGAAGCCAATTCAACTAGGTGCTGGTCGATGGCTAATGCAGTACTGATCTATGGAAAAAAAGTCTTCAGCTTAGCTCTAATTTTTAATTGCCTTTTAACGATGGTTTATGCTATTGGGCTTCTTGCGGGATTCTACTTTAACAATTGGACCCTTTATCAGCCTTATTTGTTTAATGCAGAATTTCTTTGGGTAATAATCATTGTTTCCTTATTGAATTTGTATCCAGCCATGAAAATTGGACGGGTAAAAACGGGTAGATTACTGTTTCATCATTATGTCTTTGGCTTTTTAGTTTTAGTGGCAGCTGGAATATTTCTAATATTTTTCACTTCAATTTCATTAATTGCACTGTTTACTGCTAATAATACAGATTTAGCGGTAAATGTCGGTAGATTCTTTGTATTAGGTGGAATAACATTAGTTATTGATGATTTCGGGGATATCTCAAGAAGGACAAATGTTATTTCTAAATTCCTGAAAAATAAATTTAATCAAAAAGCAGCACTTATTCATTGGATTCATGCCTTGCTTGGAGTTGCATCGTTATATCTCTTTTCTGCAATTACTATATGGTTAATCGTTAATCCATCAGGAGCTACTCCAGCTAATCTCATCTTTGTCGGGAGTCTTTTCATTACCACAATAACCACTTTTTGGAGCGTCATTAAAAAAGTGTGGTTTAAGATTTATTCTGGGTTACAATATACCCATTAAAAATAATTTCTTTCCGTCTATACAAGGGCTTTTTCTCCTATACTTACGTTGCAAAAATGAAAACTACCGTTTTAAATTACCGGCACCCGTTGCAATCGCGGGATAACATTTTCTATATTTTTCATTATAATACTGATAGGTATTTCTGATAATTCACTTTATGCTGATTATGTTAGTAAATTTTGTATTAGACTTATTATGTGAAGTCCATTAATGTTGGGTTGCTCGATGGAAATTCTGCTGAACCTAATAGCAGATAAGGATGTTTTTCCAATTCAAATTCGCTATCATACATTGTTTGGTTTAAGGCAATTATTACATCGGAGTTTGTTTTTGTAATAGCAAGAAGTTTTGTATTTCGGCTATTATTTGTATGTCTTTTAAGAGTAGTGATCATGATTATTTGATTTTCAATAGCGATTTTTTTGAGGCACAACATAATTTGATTAAAAACTCTAAAAGCTTCCTCATCAGAGATATTATCGGTTAAAAATAAATTGGAAATATCAGAGATTATCACAACTTTTGCGTTAAATTCATTGATGATGTTTCTTAAGTGCTCTGTGATTATTGAAGTAAGTTGATAGGCTGTAAAGGCTTGAGTATTATGAATTCTATTTAGTGCTTGCTTTAGATCAAGATGATATCTTTGCAGAAGTTGAGTCAATTGATGTCGATTGGATTTGTTTCCGTTGTCTATTAGTAAAACATTAGTATTCAACCCGCCTATTTGGGCAGGTAATTGAGCGCGGATACATAATAGCGATGTTAAATAGTCAATTGATGATGAGCCATAAATAACTGCGAAGTCTCCTGGTTTAAAGCCGGGGAATAAGTCATCTACATTACGCATATTTAATGATAGTAGATTTGATTGTTGAATTGTTGGTTTTAACATCATTTTTTGGAACATTGACACGACGCTCGAAAGAGTTTATTAAAATTCAAAACGTCTGTTTAATGCTTTTAAGCTATCTTTGAAACGACTGTGGGCAATAGAGGAGAGAGGTAAGTGAAAGTGAACATTATTTTAAAAAATTTTAAAAAACAGATGATTTGTAAGGTTCTTTGGCAACAGATTTAGTTTTTTGTGCTTTAGCGATTTTGTTGTTCATTATTTCAATTATTTCAGTACTATCCTTAGCATTGGCATAATCATCAAGTAAATCCGCATTTAGTTCAAAAAAGGTATGCCCCCAAACAAACACCGAGAGTAATTTCTTTGATTCATCTTTGAAGCCTGCGATATATAATGCTCCTGCCAATGCTTCGGCTGTACTTAGCTTGGTGGCTTTCGCAAAATTTGTTGGATTACCCGCGATTAATAAGGGTAAACATCTGGATGTTCCTCGAACATGATGGGAGAGTACTTTTACTGCATGTTCCCAGCTACAATCTAATGCTACTAATCCTGCTTCATCTATACGAGCTCTGTCTGCTGGCGAAAAAGCAACTTCGCCAAATGGATTTAGAACAATTGCCCGTTTAGGCAGAAACCTAGTTCTAGTTACTATTCTTGCTAGATTATGTCTCTTAAGTTTAAGGCCAGTACATCGTTTAGGATCACACTGATTTGCATGATAGATTGTTATGTTAATGTCTAATGCTCTTTCCACTATTTCTTTTGCCCCTTTATTTGTCCCATTGGATCATTCAGAACTATCGGAATCCAATTGAGCAAATCAGAAGCCACCATGTGATTGCCTAATTCATTCGCAACCAAATCACCCGCGGCGCCGTTAACAAAAGCTCCTGCAACGGCTGCTTCAAAGGGATTTACTTTTTGAGATAATAGCGCACCTACGATTCCTGAAAGCACATCACCTGTTCCTCCTACAGACATACCTGAGTTGCCAGTGAAATTCAGTTTAGACCGTTTTCCATCTGTTATAACGTCAATTTGGCCTTTTACAAGAAGTACTGCATTGAGCTCCTCTGCTGTTTTTTTAACTGCATGTACTCGTTTATCAATATCCTCAATTGGAGGTAGTTCTTTTTCCGTCAAAATTGCGTATTCACCTGCATGAGGGGTTAAAACCAACGGAATTGCAAGTTTTCTTTTAAATTCTGCGAAGGCTTTTAAGCCGTCTGCATCAAGTAATAATGGCTTACCTGCCTCTTCAATTATATCTACTGTAGATTTTACAAATTTTTTTGTCTCAGAATTTAATCCTAAACCCGGACCTAAGACTATAGCATCAACATTTTTAATATGTTCTTTTATACAGTTTATGTTTTTTTCACTGAGGTTTTTTCCATCTAACTTGATTACTATCAAATCAGGAGATAAAGATGCTATATCGTGAGCTGCCATTTCCGGAGCTGCTGTCAACGCGATATCTATTCCTGTGCGTAGCGCAGCTAAAGATACGAGTGAAGGAGCGCCAGAAAATACTTCGCTACCGCCGATTACTAGCAAACGTCCAGAATCGCCTTTATGAGCATTAGACGCGCGTGTTTTAGTAGCTAATAACACATCTCCTGGTCCTGAAAATTTCTCAAATTGTTCTGGTAATCCTATATCTTTAACGATGATTTTTCCAGTATATTTTTTAGCCGTTTCTAATCCTTTTTTAGGTTTATAAAAAGTTACAGTAAAATCGGCCTTCACAGCATTTCCTAAGATTTCGCCAGTATCTGAATTGACCCCCGTTGGTACATCCACGGCTATTACAGGTACTTTCATTGAATTTATGTAGTCAACAATTTTTGAAAGAAGTGGTTTTAATTTTCCTTTGCTACCTGTTCCAAGTAAGGCATCAATAACTATATCCGCCTTAATTTTAGGAATCATTGAACTGTCTGTAACCTGCTCGATTGGGATATCTTTTTTTAAGGGCTGCAATGCTATCCAGTTTTTAATAGCTGCTTGATGCGCGATGTCTTGTTCTTTTCCGATTAATATTATTGAAATTTTATGACCCATAGATAATAGGTGACGTGCAGCGACAAATCCATCGCCACCATTACCGCCTAACCCGCAGAAAATAGCAATTTTCTGCTCAGGTTTAAATCGAGAATTAACTTCTAAAGCGATATTACGTCCAGCATTTTCCATAAGTTGAATTAGTGATATCCCATAATACTCGGAATTAACTTCTATTGCACGCATTTCTTCGCTTGTAATATACTCGGAAGGCATAGGAAACCCTGAATATCTTTATGTAACATAATAAAAGATAAGCCTATCCTCAAATACAATTTTTTCTTCAAGCATTATATCTACTCATAATCAATCAAATGGATGCCATGTTTGGTTCAACCGAAAAACTTTATTCACTACGTCTTAGTATAGTATATTGTTTGCCCTAAGCAAGCAACACTAATGGGCTACTGTTTATGGAGTTGAGTTTTTATTTGAAAAAAAACCTAAATGTTAAAGTTAGCAAGAATGATGTCTTGATAATTACTGACGTCCAAAATGATTTTTTGCCTGGTGGTACTTTATCGATAAAGGAAAGCGACAAGATTATACCTATTCTTAATGAATACATTGAGATCTTCAAGAATTTCTCTTCACAAATTATTGCTGCACGGGACTGGCATCCGGCAAATCATCTTTCTTTTATTAATCATGGCGGTCTTTGGCCAACTCATTGTGTCCAAAATACCGAGGGCGCTAAATTTAATTCCAAGCTAAAATTACCTGAGAATACAAAAATTGTTTCCAAGGCTACCAATCCCGAAAAAGAGGCGTATTCAGTTTTTGATGAAACAGGATTGTTACAACAATTAAAATCTGAAGCCACACATAATATATTTATTGGGGGCTTAGCGACCGATTATTGCATAGTAAATTCTGTTCTTGATGCGTTAGCTGCCGATTTTAGCGTCGGCGTTCTTGCAGACGCAACATGCGCTATCAATTTGAATCCTGATGATGAAGAAAAAGCATTTGAAAAGATGATCCAAAACGGAGCATCAAAATGGACTTTAACAGATTTTCCAGAACCAATTATATTGCCCGATCCTGAGGAATCACTTGAAGCAACTACTGACAAACCCCTGCTTAGCTTTGACGTTAGAAAAAAAGCACGTATGCGACCTAAAGGTTCTATTAGAGTTCGTAGAGAACGGGGCTAATTAATAAGTCAGTAGATACCCCTTCATATTCTTTTTTTATCGTTCGTATACAAAAGCATCAACGAAACATGGATTTGCCGTTAATTTTATCATTTCACCATCAAAAAAATGGATACAAATCTCGAATCTCTTCGAACCTTATATAATCATGAATTGTCTTGTACCGTAGATTGATTTTTATACATTGTTTTGGATTTAAATTTTTTAATAATCCCATGCAAACATAACTTCTTCTCTAAAACTATAAAAAATCAAGTTATGAATAAAAAAATGGGTCAAATCAGAGAGACTTTTTGCACGGTCAAGAGATAATTTAAGAATTATATTAGCTGTTACTTTGACACCGATCTATAATTTTTGCGACAAATGGTTAAAGTAATAATTATCTTACTTCGAATTGCTTTCGAATGTACAAAATTAGCTGTTTTGGTTAAACATACTACTTTTATTATTTGGTAAATAGAAGTATTTATGTAAATTTCATGGATTAAATTGCTTTTCAGCTAATGCCCTAACCGAAGAGAGTAAGTTAGATTTGTTTTTGATGAAATACTTAATGGGGATTAAGGAGGATAAAAAAAAGATTAAATGCTAAATATGCGTCTAAAAGTTTTATTTTTTATCGATTTTTCAGTGCAATAAACTTGTTCAACATTAAGGGAAATCTAAATGATACTTATCGAAAAATACCGAAAATTAAATACTGATAAATATTTTTTCACAGTTAGCCCCCCAAATAATCAACGTTTTACTTTTTTTAATCGAATCCATGGTCCTTAGTTATTAATTTTTTTAGAATTTTGGTATTTAGTTTGCACTATTGTTCTTTTGTTAATTAACTATGAGGATGCAATTCGAATACCTTTCAATAGGGACACAATTTAAAGTAAAAAGTTAAAAATTTGGTTGCGCATATGTAAATTTTGATTTTTCTCAATAAAAATGCTTGTATTATTATTGAAAAAACACGTTTACGATTAACGAAGCTAAAATAGAATTAGAGAACAGCAAACTAATACTCAATTAGACTTCACCCATAACTTGTATTATGATTTTTCGTCTGCGCGAATGAACATCCGTCTCAACAAAAAGTAACGATTGCCAAGTTCCCAATTCAACTTTTCCTTCTATAATTGGCAACGTTCTATCAGGCGGAAATAATATTGAACGTAAGTGTGCGAACGCATTGGCGGGGTGAACATAATGAGATTTTTTTGGAGCAACTTTTTCTAAAAAATCGCGTATGTCCTGAATCAAAGCCGGATCGTTTTCTGTTAAAATTATAACACCTGTGGCATGGGGTGCAAACACATGAACCAATCCATTCTTTATAGTCGAGGTTTTTACTGCATCGTGTATTTGATCAGTGATATCGATAAATTCGATTTCTCCAATCGTCGATAAAGAAATAGATGTATTAAATGTTTTGAAGAGTCCCATATTACTCGCCAATACGTATTATTGTCTTGGATATTCAAAAAGCTATCATTTTATCAAATAGTTCTTTGATAATGCTGAGTTTGGTTGATGCTTTTGTATACGAGGATTATTGAATACTTGCCATTATTTTGAGATACCTTGCCAAGTTTAGTTTTTGTGAAGCGATTTGAACGAGGATTTGTTTGGTATCTGTGGCATCTAAGTTCTCGTTGGTTAATGTAAGTAGTAAAAGTAGAACTTATCAAATTAATATTAATACTGATCCGATTCATTATTGGTTTAAAACACATTTATCAGGCGTAAATGACCTATTTATTCCTTCGCTATACATGCAGTTTTCATCAACAAGTGATTATAGTTAACTGCATAATACTTTTTGATTCAATGTTTACCGAATCTCACCAATACTCACCATAATACTCAACGGCTTGAAACAATAAAGAAATAACAAATAGAACAGGTTGAGAATATAGTTTTTTTCTCAGTTCAAATCTAGGATGAAAAAACAAACAAACCCCTAATCCGCTGAACAGACAAAGCAAGTAGCGTTACAACAAAAATGGCGCCAGGACTGATTTTCTTATAACCAGTAACAGACATTCAAGGCAAGGGTTGAGTGAGCGCACTAAAAGAGTTGTTAACTAGCAGTTCGATTAGGTACCGATAACAGAATTCTCTTATGTTTCACCTGTTGAACTGGCTTTTTCGGCGATTTCAAAAAAAGACGATTACCGCCGGTTTTGTTCATCCATCTTACGGTGTCGAACGAAGTATCGACGCATGAGATCCAAAAAGACGAGATATGAAAAAAAGATGGGATAGCAAATAACCGCGGTAATTCCCCCTGCTTTTTTAAGCTAATTTTTGCTAATTTTGAAAGAATCGATTATATTAAAAAATGAATTTTTAAACCATCTTATAGTTTAACTATAAAGTTTGAATAGTGTTTTGCTCAATCAATAAACTTAAACCAGTTGGAATCAAATAACATTTTCTGTCAAATAAAGCTAAGAATAATCGACGCTTCAAGCATACTAATTTCTTAAAATGCCCTTAAAATTAGCTGATTTATTAAATAAAACTTCAATTTACTGCCGTAATTTATCGTAGCTGCGAGTGCCCCCAAAAGTACTAAATTTTTTAATCTGAAACAAAAAATTTATCGCCTAAATTTAGCCCTAAAGCCTAAAATGCGGTCATATTGGGGTTATTAGCATGCCTATTGAGGGCATCATATGGTGAAAACCAGCACCTCATATAAGTACCTACGAAAATCTCCATGCGAAACAAATACGGCCTCATTTCGAGACCTCTTCGACTAAATTCATAAATATGTCGAAAAAAATTCGCCACTTCTCAGCCGGTTGACAAACTCTATTATTCTCAAATTAACCTGACCAAGAAATATCGATAAATTAGATCAAAACATTGATGAACTAATTTTGCGGGTATATCAGAGAAAAATAAAGCTTTACCAAGACAATTATTAGTTCAACTTAAGTATGATCATTTTTTTGATGCAACTTAAGTAAAACAAATATTTTTAAAGTGGAGTTTCTGAGCTGATTGATTTCATTTGAGCTGAAGTTTCTTTCCATGATAAATTTTCTGAAACTTTCTGTTTGCCTTTTATAGTGTCTTTATTTTTGACCTGTGAAATCGCTTGCTAACATTTTTCACCAATTCGCATCATCTTTTTATGGCTAACATTTGATTTGTTGAGCGTCATATGTAGGCTAATGTTCTGAATTTTATTTAAACTCAGCATTACTAATTTCATCATTGGTGACATTAAATAAATTGGTATTATTGCGTTATATACCGTATCACCATAATCCACGAGCTCTTATTTAGAAAAACACGTATACAAAAGCATCACCCAATACTCAATTTGGCAACGAACAATAGTTTTTTATCACAGTCATTCAAGAAACAATACCAGGAATTTACTTGAAAGAAATAGACAAGATAGCTTTGCGCCGATGGCGTAAAAGAGGATTTTATAGCGAGAACGTACTAGTAAAGTTACTTCAGAAGAATGGGTATAATGCAGTCCGTGTACCGGTTAGTAACCCTAGCCTAAATCCACTTCCCGACATAATGGCAAGAAAGGGAATACACTCCTTCGCTTTTGAGGTAAAAAATGCAACTTACTACGCCTATTTTCCTAAACAGCAGATTGATAAATTATTTAGATTTCTTAATGAATTAATTCCCACTGAAAAAGAAAACAAGCATGCAATTGTTGCAGCCCACCTAGGCAAAAAATGGACCTTTAAAGAGATCGATTGGTCAGATTGGGAAAAAGACAAGTTGCCCGACAAAGTCAGAATATTGAAAAGAGATCGCGGAAATCTTAACATAGAAAAAAAATATTAAACAATTACAGTAAGGGATTGTACCTCAACGCATATTATACAGGTTTCATCATTGTTAAATTATGCAAATTGAACCTGAATCCGAAAACACAATTGTTATAGAAAAATTATCGAAAAGATATCAAATCGAAGAAACATCGGTAGAGGTACTTAAGGAAATAAATTTAACAGTTCAAAAAGGCCAATTTGTCGCTATTTATGGGCCTTCAGGAGCGGGAAAAACAACTTTACTTAACATAATAAGCAGTATTGATAAACCTACGAGCGGAAAAATAAGTGTTTTTAACCAAGAATTAACAAATCAAAACGAGGATATTTTAGCCGAATATCGTTGCAACAAAGTCGGTTTTGTATTTCAATCGTACAATCTAATTTCCACATTAACGGTTGCCGAAAATATCGCTTTTCCAATGGAATGGAAAAGAACAACAACTGAAGAAGTACAGAAAAGAGTTGCAGAGCTTATCCAGAAACTAGGTTTGGAGCACAGAACGAATCATTTTCCAGCTCAACTTAGCGGAGGAGAGCAACAAAGAGTAGCGTTTGCTAGAGCTTTAGCTAATAATCCGCCTTTACTGCTTGCGGATGAACCTACAGGTAATTTAGATACTAAAAATGGGTTAAAGATAATCGAAATTCTTAAAGAATTAAAAAATGAAGGAAAGACAATCATAGTTTCTACCCATGATTCAGGAATCTTACCATTGGCTGATATAAAATTTTACTTAGATGAAGGAAACCTGGCGACTCCGAATGAGTGAAACAGCTTTTCCAATCAATGATTTACTTCGCAGAAAACTGCAGACCAGCCTTACGGTAGCTAGTCTTACAACTTGTGTTGCCGCAACGCTTTTTCTCTTGCTTTTTAGTGATCAAGTAGGCTTTGGAATTTCCTCAGTTGCAAAAAGTACGCTAACCTTAGGAACTTCTAACGTTTTTTCTCAGTTTATACTATTTGTCGGCGGTATAGTTTTCGTTATAGGCGCAATAATAGTCTCATTTATCGTTTTCTTAATGATGGCGCAACGTACTAGAGATTTTGGATTAATGAAAGCAACGGGGTGCCCCAATAGCTTAGTATTTGGATATTTTTTCACTGAACTTTTAGGAGTTACTTTAATCGGTTGCATATTGGGAGTAGTAATTGGATTAGTAACGGATTATGCAGTTATCAATATGAATGTCTTTCAAGCATACAATAAAGCGCCTAATTTCTGGTTTGTTGCTTTGGTATTTGTGGTTTTTTTTGTTTTCGCCTTAATTTTTGGCGCTAAACCGATTTTTGATGCAGCTCGAATGTCACCTATTAAAGCGCTATCATCTGTTCAGTATTTTGGATTAGGGAAAGGAAACAAATTTAATCCCCTTTCGAATAAAGGGTTGATAATTCGAATTGCCTCGAGAAGTTTATTTCGACGAAAAACGGCTACAGTGCGTATAGTAATCTTTCTTTCAGCAGTTTTTATGTTACTAACGGTATCGATTGCGGGCAGCATAATTGCTAATGATACATCGACATCGTGGGTAAAAAGCGCCATCGGCGAAAATATTATTCTGGTTGCACAAAACGAAATGGCAAATCAGTACGTACAACTGTTGTTAACATACTCCGGAGGAAAAGCTAATGCTGAATTCAATTATTCTGATACGAAGTTTAGCATTTCAGATGAATCTATTGAGAAATTAAATCAAATTGAAGGGGTCAAAGACGTTTGCTCAAGATTAGTATGGAGCGGATTGATTGAAGAAGTGAGCGGTTACCTATTTGATCCTAATACATTATCGACCCTTCCTATAGGAGATAGCAGACAGGGTATCTCGCTGGTCATAGGTATTGATGTTGACAACATAATAACGGAACCATTTACAACGGGGTACTTTTTGAATTCAACTTCCAATCTTGACGCCGTTGTTGGCGATACTATAGCGTTGATTATGTACAAATCTTATGAAATTCCCATGGGAAATCGGAAAGAAACCATAATCGGTGACCCGCTTCGAGAGGGACTTCGAATACAAAATGTTTCTTTTTCAATTACAGGAATCTGTCTTGAACCACTTAATAATGGCATAGTGACGTATGTACCGCTTGAAGCATTAGAAAAAATAACCGGTATTTCAAATCCTAATTGTATTTTAATAAAAGCAGATTCAAGTATAGATTATTCAATTACGCTTAATCTAATTCAAGAAAAATTAGCCAATATTGATCCTAATTTAACAGCTATAGATTTAAATAAAATATTGGATAAAAACGTCGATTTTCTCGGTTCACTTTGGTCAATAATTATGTTTTTGCCAATATTTGCGTTAGCAGCAGCGACTATATGTTTAATAAATTATCTGTTAATAGCCATTGACGAGCAACATCAAGAATTCGGCGTACTTCGAGCTACCGGCGCAAAACCCCGCGCGATCATTTCTATTTTAGCCGCTCAAAGCCTCACTATTTTACTTGCAAGTTTTGCTGTAGGAACTTCAGTAGGGACAATAATTACAATATTAATATTGACGAGTAATCCTGTTGTGTCTTCATTTACTATTCTAACAATTATATGTTGGTTGCTTGGTGCTTTGGCAGGTATTTTTATTGTAAGTTTATATCCTGCAATTAATTTTTCTAAAAAATCCATAACGGCGCTTTTATCATAAATGATTGAATGATTTTTTAAAATGCTTTAATGATCCAATATGTGCAGGCAGTTGACTTAAAAAATCTTGAAGCTGAAGCACTGGTACAACGGGTACATCATCAATGAATTTGAAACTGCCTGGTAAAAGAGACAGTATTGTGGGAACAAAGTTGACATTATGCCATTTAGCGCAGTCAATATCAATTGCCGGATTAGGCAATGAAGCCGCAAAAGCATTTACGCGATTAACTTGTGAATCGACCATCCTTCTTAATGCGGAATAATGTATACTTTTACGCCAATGTTTACAATCAATACAAATAACAGTTGGATTTTTATAACCAACTACATCGATTTCCCAACGTTTATTATTTTGTTTAAAACGAACATTTTTTTTGACAAAGAAATCGTTTTTTGTCAAGGCTAGCGCTGCAATTTCTTCAAACTCTTGCCATTCTAAATAATTGCTAATATTCTCGATATCAGCACCTAATTCAACTGCTGTAGCAGCCATTCTTAGCCGCATTTCAGTATCGACTTCGACTAATCCGTTATTTATAGTAATTAAAGTCTGATTTTGAAGTTGCTCAAGCAAATCTGCAGTTGTTTCTAACGAAAATTTTGTATCGTTTCTGATAGATTCGATTGAAACTTGACCTTTGGCTGTTAATTTGATTATAGACTGCATCAGACTTTTTCTAATTAGCAAATTACATCTTCATCGTTTAAGTTAACCTTGCTTAAATTTCTTTTTTGTTCATTGAAGTAGATTTGACTTATCTTGATAAATCTAAGTCCGTATACAAAAGCATCGCCAAAATTAATTACATCATTACGTTTTTCTAAAAAACCTGTTTCTGTCTTGCGAAAAGAGATGTTTTTAAAAATACATCGTTATAGCATCCCTTTTTTTAAGAAAGAATGAAATGTAAAAAAATTACCGCGCTTATTTTCCGCGGGTTAATTCGTTGTTCGTAAAGCAAAATTACGCAAAACTTCATAAAAATTGACATATATGTTTAAACTATTAGTTCTTATTTTTTGTTATTTTAACTCTATAATTTAAATTTAGACCATTCGGAAATTTTTCGGTAATTAAATTCTAATAATCTAATTTCAAAAAGCTTAAGTTTAATTTTTAATTGTATTTTAGAGTGCAAAATTTCCAAGTAGTCGTCGTTTTCAAAAAAAAAGATGGCCTTTCACGCCTCAAAAATGATTGTGTAATGCCTAAGTATCGATCAGGCTAAATAAAAGGGAGATTATTTAATGATTTTAAGATTTTTTCCCATTAAAAAAAGTTATTTTTTAATAAATGGCTAACGATTCAATAAATAAATTCATGATTATATAAGGTTCGGGTTATTTCGATAATAAAATTAAAAAACTCGCGTAGAAATGAAAAATTACAAAAAACGAGTTGTCAAGAGAACGTTTCGTTGATGCTTTTGTATACAAAAGAACGTAGATAGTATGAATAGGAAAGAAACCACAAAATATTCTTATTTTGTTTTCATTTTTTTAGGTTTAGGCTTCGTTAATACTTCAGCTTTTTTAAGATCTAGTGGCGTATTTATATTAAAGAATGTTTTAAGGTCCGAATCTAATTCCTGGATTACTAGAGTCGATAGATAACGTATTCCTTGCATATTGTCTAGCATATCGCTCACCTTAAGTCTTCCATCGCTGATTGCAGCATTGGCTGCCTTTGAAGCCGTTTGTACGTGATAAACTGCATGTAAGGGCTCGATTTCCGCGTTTGGCCATCTAGGAATAACTGCCGATTTCCCCATGCATAAATCAAAAAGTAAATCGACTACTTCAGGAGATATAAAGGGCATATCGGATGGTACAAGTAATGCATATGATTTGCTTG
Organism: uncultured Candidatus Bathyarchaeia archaeon; assembly: GCA_964636425.1. Classification (GTDB taxonomy): domain Archaea; phylum Thermoproteota; class Bathyarchaeia; order Bathyarchaeales; family Bathycorpusculaceae; genus JADGNF01. The sequence continues at coordinate 22,852 of CAZWRU010000002.1, read as the reverse complement.
TTTGTCCTAAACCTGTTAATGCCCCTACAAGTGGACCTTTAGCTTCTTCGATATCCAAAACAATTTTGACGTTTGAGCCAATAAGACTAATGTACTTATCAGCACGATTTTGATCACTAGTTACAACGATTATCTCGTTAACTGTTTTTTTTACAGCATCTATCACATGTTTGATAAGGGGTTTACCGTTGAGTTCTAAAATGCTTTTATCTTGTCCAAACCGACTTGAAAGACCCCCGGCTAAAATAATTGCAGCACGATCCATTGTTATCATCTTCTAACAATGCTTATTTGGCTGATTAAGACTTTTTGGTAAGAATTGTTGATGCTTTTGTATACGAAAACTTTGTTAATTTAAAAGAAAAAAAATTGATGCGTTAGAGCTCATTTGCATCGATTTTCTTCGCCATTTCGGTTAATAACATCGAAAATGGATGATCCGGTTTGTCCTGGACAAAAATGAAGTTGCCTTCTGCACGTAGGATGTCGCAGAAACAAGGAACCATGCCTAGTAACGGAACTTGGTATATCTCCTTGATTCTTCGATAGAGCTCTTCTTGTTTAGTTTTGGAATTATAATCAAGAACTTTATTTATGACTATTCCAGTTTTCTTTTCAAATAAGTTGTAGAGCTCTTTTATCATTCGTTGAGTTCCATTTACGTCAGATCGGTCGCCTGTAGTCGCAACTGCAACGACATCTGCTGCAACAATTGCGTTAATTGAAGAGTATTGTAAGCCTGGACTTGTGTCAAACACTATGTAATCAAATTGTTTATCGTTTATGAGTTCATTTCGAAGATGCAGTAAGCGTCCAAGGGCACGCATTTCCCATTTTCTGTCTTTTGCGGACATATCTCGGATAGCTTCGGTCGAAGGATTTGCCAAACCAACAAAGAATTTGCCTTTTCCGGGGATTCTGTTGCTAAAGTCAATGAGGACTTTTTGTATTTCGCATGTGTTATTAAGATAATCATTGAGCCAGAATTCGGATTTGTCTATTTTTAGTATTGCAAATAGGCTTGGAGCTCTAAAATCTAAGTCAAATAGACAAACTTTTTTGCCTAGTTTAGCGAGTGTTGCCGCCAAGTTTGTGGATAGGAGTGTCTTTCCAGTTCCACCTTTGTAGGAGTGTACAGCAACTATTTTTCCCATGTTATTTTTCAACCTCGGTTTCTCTATCAGTAAAGAAATATGCTTTTCTACCTTTACGCTCTTTTTTCAGGTAACCCATGAGTACCAATTGATTTAGATAAGCGCTTTCTACTGCTCTTGCTCTAAGGGTTTGTTGAGCGATTTCATCTGCTGTTGCTCTTCCTGAGCGGCATACTGTCATCGCTGTTTTTCTAAGATGATCAGGCATGTTTAGTAGAGTCATTACATCAAGCGTGTTATCTGAAAGGGGTTGGTTAGTGTCTTTTCGATCATGCTTTTGAAGCTCTATCATTACTTCCATCTTTTCGTTTAATCGCTCAAGGTTTTCGCGGATCTTCTCGAGGATTAAAACGGGTTTTTTACCCAGGACCTGTTCTTTGCTCATTATACATCTCCACTATTCTGCCTACTTGTTGAACAAATGAGCTAATAGTGTTTATTAAGTATTGCGAAACACGCATACTTATTAGAAATAAACAATCTTTATAAAACAAAAACGTTAAAGATTTACGCCTATTTTTGAAACCTTTATTCGCAAAATTAAAAGAAGACACTAAAACAATAAAATTGTACAAAAAGATGAAAAAGCTTAGAAGGGAACTGGAACTTGACTTCTTGCCTCTTCAACGATAGGCAATACCTGTTTAAGTTCCCTAAAGTACTTTAGAACTGTAATGCCTCTTTGGGTTACAGCAAATACTACGCGGCTTTTGCCAACGATTCGTTCTTCGACAAGCCCTTGCTTTATGAGAAAGTCAAGATATTCTTTAAGCACACTACAGTTGACATTTGCTTTATACATGATGTGCGTGAGTTTGAGTGGTCCTCGTTGCGCCAGAACCTTCAGTATATCAACGTACATCTCTAGTTTACTGCGCCTCATAGATATCCTTGGCTCCCCTCTTTCGTAATACTTGATATATAGCTTTTATGTATCATAAATTCATTGTTTTCCATGTTGACCTGCCTCAGAATTTGCTCCCAGTTACTGCACGATTTAACACGTTTAACCTATTTCGAATGCTGTAACCATGTCATCTATCAATATTTGTTGCAATTCTGTCGAAAGTTCCCTGATTTCTGAATATAAAACGATGTTCATCTTTGCGAATAATGCTTCACGGCCCTTGCAGTCTATTTTTTGATTCAATGAATATCCTCCGTATCATTGCACCTAAATATGCTGACTCTATTTAACTGCATTATGAAAAGAGAATATGAATTACAAATATGTAAATTGCCTATTAAACAAATTATAAAGTCTGATTCCAATAATAGATGTATGCGTATTTTCCTTTAACTGGAAATTCCGGGTCATCATATACGACATCTAGGTTTAATCGATATTGGAGTAAAAGTCTACAGGTGATATTCCAGATTTGAGGCGATAGTTCATCTGGTTCCCAGTAACCCCAAATCTTGTCTTCATAATATCTCATACCCCAACCATAATTCTGGGGTAACACTAAGACGGCGTCGGCTTTTCTTACATCTATAGAGGTGCGTATGGTTGAGGTAGACATAACATCGTTAGAGAATTGTTCTATTGCCCAAAAGTGTTCATCAGTCATTGTACCATAGGGGTTATCGTCTATTTGAGGATAGTTAAAAATTATTATGTATTTTGCTCCCGCCTGATAAGCGGTAAGCATTTGATTGTAAAGTTCTACGCCACTATCTAGGTAAGGTTTTTCCGTATATTTCCAGGTAATAATTGCGCCCCATTCTTTATTTTGTAAATTTGCGGCGCCTCGTATAAAATCAATATCTCTAATGTAGCTGCTGTTCCATCCTAATTGGGTAAGCATTACATCGTAGCCGCCTAGGTAATCATACCAATACATCGCATAATCAGAAGTGAATGTTTTGACTCCAACAGCAGTTAAATTTTTTAATGGAGTGCTATCGATGTGATTAAAATAGTACAGGAAAGCTTCGGTTTCTAAATCGTAGTTCTGAGGTTTTGTACCGTTTACTTTGTAATCCATATATTTCAAGTATACTTGATAAAGAGGTGTTTGTATAAAGTGATCTAATAGATTAGTTCCGTTTAATCTTTCAACGTATAGCGGAATTTCTTTTGTGAAATATTCATCCCAATTATAGTCTAATTGTATGCCGCCCGGTTCATCATCATAATATGCCCCCAAGAAGTGATGCCCCCAAAGAGTAGAGCCGCTACGAAAGAGTTCAAATTGCCAAGGCCAATATGTTTTGTTATACGTACCCAAATTAACTATTAGGTACATATCATTTTTTACAGCGTAATCACAAATTTCTTTCACAGCAGTCTCATTTCGACTAATTGGAAAAGATTGTAAGACAAAGAGGTTTGTATACAAAGAGACTTTATCTATTAGTAGTTTAGCTTCCTCCACGGTATTGCCACAAAAACTAATGCCCACATAAAAAGAAGGTTCTTTATTTCCATCAGCTAAATTTAAAGGGATTAAAATGCCCGCAAATAGGATGGTAATCAAGAAAATCGCTACCGTAAATAAAACGAATCGCTTCATATGCCCTATTTGCCTCCATAACCAACGCACTTGTGCCAATGAGTTGACGTCAAGTTTAGTTAAATAAATTAGTGCGTTTTGCAGTAATATGTGTTCTCATAATAAATCACTACTTTATATGGACTAATATTAAGTTGGTTTTTAGTTTATCTTCTAACAAAGCCCGATTTTAAGAGGTAAAGTTAAATTCAAAAACCACATAAAACCGTATCTATGAAGATTTCAACTGTAATAGGAGCCATAGTAGTAGCTGTTCTTTTCTTCTTTGGATTCATTTTTACATTAAGCTCCGGAGCTTCATCATTACCTCCAGATCAGCGAACTATACGATTAATTGAGGGAATAATTCTTATAAGCGCTGGATTAGGCTTAGCTTATGTTACGTATGTTTTTTCTCGTAAACCAACAACCATAATTCACCAAGTAGAATTATCTGGTCAAATGAAAGCCGCACCATTAAAATGCCCTACATGTTCAGCTTCAGTTGATGCAGAAAGAATCAAAATTGTATCAGGAGTACCTTACGCTACTTGTCCTTATTGTGGAAATACGTTTGAGGTTGCAGAGGAGCCGAAATGGTAAAGAAGCGTTTTCTCGGAATAGCCATTATCTTTGCCGCGGTTTTTTGCATATCCTTAGTGGGTAATGTTAATGCTCAGAGTAGAACGTACCATTTAGATCAGGAGTGGGTACAAATTTGGATAAGTCAAGATGGTACAATCGATATAGTGTATGATGTGATACTATCTCTTGATTCTGGTCAAGAAATAAATTATATTTTGATTGGTCAACCTACTTGGGATTTTATGATCGGTGGAGCATACGATCAAAATGGTAATGTATTATCCGCCTCTGATGCCACTTCTGGAAGTGATTACAAAGTTAAAGTAGTATTTTATCAGCCTTTGAGGGAAGGTAATTCTATTAGATTTAATCTGACTACAAACGTTGGAGGTATGATTTATAATGACACACAAAACCCCGATAATTATGGAATGCAGTTTATTCCTACCTGGTGGGATGAAGCTACAGTAAATGATCTGCGCATACAAATAATCCTTCCTTTAGGCGTAACTGTCGATCAGGTTTTTACAACTCAGGAGGCATTTTGGAATAATACCTCTATCGTTGATGAAAGATTAGCTGTTTACTGGGAAAAAAGAAATCTTTACCCTGGAGAGCAATATCCAATAGGTGTTTCTTTTCCAGCTTCTTCTATGCCTAATTATACACCCATTCCACCAAGTGATGATAGCCCCTTTGGATCAACAGCAATTGCGGTTGTTGGGGCCTTCTTTGCTATTAGCGCAATATTCGTTGCCGTTTTCATCGCAACAAAAAAGAAAACCTATACTTCACCTAAGGTTAGTATGGAGTCTTTGGGTATTAGAAGAGGTTTAACGGCTGTTGAGGCGTCTTATTTACTTAAATTCAAACCAAATCAGATAGTAACCGAAATTCTTTATAGTCTATTGCATAAACGAGCAATCTGGATTGAATCTACCGATCCCGTAATAAAATTACGCGTTCTCCCCGAATTTGAAAACAAGAAAGGCCCCGATGAAAATCCGCTTAGATACTACGAGATTGATTTTCTTAACGCAGTAAAAAAATCGGGTACATTAGACGAAGAAAAACTTGCTCAAACTATTATGTTTCTCAGAGATTCCTTAGAGCAAAAACTACGCGGATATAGTAGAAATGAAACAATAGAATATTACCGTAAAATTGTTGATAAAGCATGGAAACAAGTTGAACAGGCGGGCACTTCGGATATTGCCTCAAAAGCGTACAATGAACAAATGCTTTGGCTAATGTTGGATCCGAATTATCGTACTCGTACAGAAACTGCATTTAAAACAAGCCCATTTGAACCTAGCCCTCTTTGGTTATGGTATTGGTACGGATATACTCATTATAATCCTAATCCTACGTATCGACCAGATGTTACAGTTCCGTCACAATCGTCAAAGCCGCCAGTTATTCCAGGCGCAGAATTTGCAAATAACATAGCTACATCGCTTGAAAAAACATCTGGTAACATTGTAGCAAACCTCGAGAAATTTGCAAACTCAATACTTCCACCGCCAATAACTAAAACATCTCATGAACCGGCTAAGCATGGTGCAAGCTGCGTGTGTGCTTGCGCAACATGTGCCTGTGCATGTGCATGTGTTTCTTGCGCTTGTGCTTGTGCCGGTGGAGGAGTAGGATAAAATGAAGTTAACTTTACGGAGAAAGGCGATTCCGGCAGGTCGGTATATTTATCGCGGATTAGGCGATTTTAGCAAACTAGCTCTACAATTACGTGTAGAAAACAATAATCGAGGAGTTATGGTAATCAACGCGAACACAGTGCTTCATCTTAACGAAACTGCTACAGCATATGCATATTATTTTATGCAAGGTCTCCCCGAAAAAGAATTGTTAGAGAAAATCCGTGGAATTTACAAAGTAGATGAAGAAAAAGCTAAACTGGATTATGAAAAATTTGTTTATACCATAAGCACGTTAGCGAATACAGAAAAAGTATGTCCAGTATCTTTTCTTGAAGTAGAGAAAGAAGAACCATTTAGTTATCAGTATTCAGCACCTCTACGAATGGACATGGCATTAACCTTCAGATGCCAAAATAATTGTGTTCATTGCTATGCAGGTGGCCCTCATGAAACCGATGAATTGGACACTTCTCAATGGAAAGAAGCTATAAATCGATTATCGGATATTGGGATTTTCATTTTAACCTTTACCGGAGGAGAACCTACATTGCGAGAAGATTTGCCGGAATTGCTCCAGTACGCTCAAAATAAAGGCATGGTAACTGGACTGATAACTAATGGACGACGACTTAAGGATAAGAATTATGTTGAAACTCTTGAAAAAGCAGGATTGGATTTTGTTCAGATAACTTTAGAATCACATAGAGAACAAATACATGATTTAATGACCGACAATAAAGGCAGCTGGTCTGAAACTATATCAGGGATAAAAAACGCAGTAAATTCACAGATATATACTACAACAAACTCTACGCTTTGCAAGCATAATGCGCAAGATTTTCTAGAGACTATCGATTTTATTAAAGAATTAAAAGTTGCAGCCTTTGGATGTAATAGTTTAATTTATTCAGGGAAAGCAAGTACAATAGATGAGGGGTTTGCATTAACCTACGCTAAAATTAATGAATTATTACCCCTTATTCGAGAAAAGGCTCAACATCTTGGACTTAAGTTCCTATGGTATACTCCAACGCAATATTGCCGTTTTAATCCAGTGCAAGCAGGATTAGGTGTAAAGTCATGTACTGCAGCGATGATTAACATGTGCATCGCCCCTACTGGTGATGTTTATCCTTGTCAAAGTTATTTTGAAAGTCTAGGCAACATATTGCGTGATAAATGGATTACGATATGGACACATCCTACAGCGATTAAAATAAGAACCCGCGGGTATGTGGAGGATAAATGTAACCAATGTTCTGACCTGCAACTTTGTGGAGGCGGCTGCCCTTTAGAAAATCAGAACAAAAAACATCTTTGCACGGACTAATGATTATGAACTTAAGATTGGAATTAAAAACGGTTTTAAGGTAAGAATAAGTAACTAAGCAGATAATAGGAAGGGAATAAGTTTCAAGCCTTAAACCGCGAAAAAATCAAAATTGTTGTATTTGATGTTGAAGGCGTATTAATTCCGAAGAATCGATACCTTTTTGATGCAGGTCGAAATTTAGGTATTTTATCCTTCTTGAAGATTTTATTTTTTGGGTTCCTTTATGAAATTGGAATATTCTCATTAAAAAATGGATTAACAAATGTTTTTTCAGTTTTTCGCGGCGTTAACATTGAATTCATGATACAGACTTTTAACAAAATACCTCTTATTCCTAATACAGAAAAGGTATTTGAAGAGTTAAAGAATAATGGATTAAAAATTGCCCTGATAAGTTCAGGATTGCCGACTCTTTTAGTTAAAAATTTAGCGTTAAGGTTGAAAGCTGATTTTGCTATAGGTTTTGAAGTTGGTATGAAAGGTAATTTGTTGACTGGTGAGATTTGGGGTGAAGTAATAGAGAAGAATGGAAAGTTCACTATTCTAAAACAACTTTTAGATTCAGAAAAGTGTAGTACCTCGGAATGTGCAGTGGTGGCGGATGATCGTAATAATGCCTCTATTTTTCTAAGTAACATAAAAAAAATTGGATTTAACGCTGATTTCTTAATCCGAAGTAAGGCAGATTTAGTATTAACGGGCACATTAAAAAAATTATTACCAAGCCTAAACGGTGAAATACACCTCAGACGCACACTCTCAAAAAGGGATGTTATTCGCGAGATTATTCATGGAGCAGGTATATTCATGCCGATATTTGCTCTTTGGATAGGTATTTTTCCCATTGCTTTGCTTATAATACTAATGGTTTTATCATATTCAGCTTCAGAATTTCTAAGACTGAGAGGAAAAAAATTACCTCTTTTGGCTAATATTACGCGTTTAGCTGCTTCTCCGTCTGAGCTTAGCGAATTTGCTTTGGCGCCGATTTTCTTTGCGTTCGGTATCCTGTTAACATTAATTCTTTTTTCTCCCCCTGCTAGTAGCGCTGCTATAGCTATGTTTGCTCTGGGTGATAGTACAGCTTCAATTATTGGAGGTACTATTTCAAAAAAGCCTTTACCGTTTAATCGTACTAAAACCATTGAAGGTTGCTTAGGCGGATTCTTTTTTGCGTTCTTAGCTGGGTTAATTTTTGTTTCACCTTTGATAGCGCTTATTGGTGCAGCCTTTGCTATGTTTATCGAGTTTTTACCTTTACCGATAAATGATAATCTAGTCATGCCCTTAAGTACAGGTTTGTTCTTAAGTCTTATAATTTTATAGTTGGATCAATTTAGACTGTCTAACACCGACAAAACAAAAATCTAAATTTTTTGAGGACGCTTTTTTATTTAAGCTGTGTTGTTATTTGCGTCTTTTCTTCGTTTTTTTGAAATTGATGGAACTTTTTTGGCTTGAGTTTCTTCGGACTGGGTTGCTTTAAAGATTTTGTGGGCAGAATTTTTTTTGTTTTTTTGAGTATTAACTAAATCTTGCTTTTGATTATGATTTAGTTTTTTAATTGCTTTTTCGCGTTTCATTGCTTCTCCTCGTTGTTCAAAATTTTCGATATAGACGATTTTTTTAGGTTTATGCATTTTTGTGTATTTGGCGCCTCTGCCATTTGTATGAAGTTTTATTCTTTCGTCCACGTCTTTTGTGTATCCTGTGTAGAAACTGCCGTTGTCGCAAAGAATTATGTATACGTAGTAGGACACTTTGCTTTCTCCAAGATTATTTGAAATATTTATCTAGTGATTGAGTGAGACGTTTGATTATGGGGATTGTGGGTCTTCTTATTATTTCCTCTTCATCCATGGTGAATAGTATTCCTCTATTCAAGGCTCGGTTCATGTATGTTTCTGGGTCCATTTCTTGCACTCGTGTTCTGTCAACGTCTATAATGTGTAATTCGTGTATGCAGGCATTTCTGATGCCTTCTTCGCTTACAGGAGGATCTTGATAGTACCAATCACACAAATTCTTTATCTGTGCTATGTCTTGTTCTGTTCGTTTTCTTGGAGGTAAAGCCAATGCGCCAGGTAATGGAAGAATATAATGGGCGGGTATACCTAATGCAAATTTTGTGGCAAAGGAACTGTAGCGTATAATTTTGCTTGCGATACGAGAATAAGTGTAGGTTAACGGATCCATAGCATGTTCAGGAGGGATAAATCCAGTTTCAATTTCAACTATTAAGCTACTGTACCCTTTAGTTGCAAATAAGTCACAGGTTAAGATTTCATTAAGCGGATATTCAAGTTGAACATTGTAGTCTTTAAGAATAAGGAATTTAGCACATACTAATTCCATGACTGAATGATTTATTTTAACAACATTTTCCTTATGAAGCTGTAGAAGCGCATCTCTGAGTTTGTAAAGTTTATGCTGCTGCTCTTTTGTCATATCCACTATCAAACGTTGAATTAAGACGTTAAGGTCTTGTCCAAATCTCCCTTTGCCATCAGTCATTGTATCTGTACCCTAAAGCGCAGAATTTTATATACTGTCTTTGTATGAAAAGATAGTTAAAAGTATTCATTTAGGAAAAAAGCGTGTATTGCTCTTTATTATCAGTTTTATTTTAGAGGTGAAACCGATTTGTTTCTCGAGAATAATAATCGAATTTTATATTTTTTCGGGTGGAATCGTTTAGAAAAATATTTTAATGAATACACGACAACAATATGTGAGGAAGTAAAATGCCTACAGCATTTGTATTAATCAACACTGAAATTGGTTCTGAAACAGATGTTTTGAAGGAATTAAAGAAGGTTGAAGGCGTAGAGGAACCCTTTGCAGTCTATGGAGTATATGATATTGTTGCGCGAGTAAAAGCGGATACTATGGAAAGACTAAAAGAGATAGTAACCTGGCGTATTCGTCGATTGGATAAAGTTCGCTCAACCCTCACAATGATTGTAGTTGAAGAAAAACATTAAACGCTCTTCTTTTCTTTAGGCCAACCCGAAAAAGAATAAGTCTATTAGAAGTGAAAACTAATTATTGATTTTCTAAGTTCAAATTTATTAAGGTAACGCTTAAAATTCTTTAGCGTTAATAAAATATGTCTTCTTAGTTAGCTAGAGATTTTTTAAAAATTAGAGATGTTAAAGTGCATTTAAGGTTTGATATTTATAGGGATGTATTGGATGTACAGGTGATTTAACTACATACAATAGTTTTATTAGAAACACTCCCATAATAGAGGATTTAACAGTTAAGTAATAGTTTACAAACCATTGCATGAATGTGAGATAACTCAAGTTTATGCAAACTTAACCTAACTCAAAACATTACATATAAACAGGAGGATAATGCTTACGGGAACATCACAAACCTTTACTATAAAGTATGTTATACATGCTAGATTTGAAATTGAAGGTGTAGTCGAAAAACCTGATGTTATAGGCGCAGTTTTTGGGCAAACAGAAGGTTTATTCGGGCCAGAACTTGATTTACGAGAACTCCAAAAAACTGGACGTATCGGTAGAATTGAAATTGACTTACATTCTAAAAACGATCGAACTGCGGGTAACATAACTATACCCACTAGTTTGGATCGTGTTAGTACAGCACTTATAGCTGCAAGCGTAGAAAGCATCAATCGCGTAGGACCTTGCAGTGCTAGAGTATTACTTGACAAAATTGAAGACATACGTGAAGCTAGACGCAAGATAATTATTGATAGAGCCAAAGAAATTCTTCATAAATGGAATATTGAGTCAATGCCCAGCGTTGATGAAGTCTACAAAGAAATAAGCGACACTATGAAGGCTGGTAAAGTGGAGAAATTTGGTCCAGAAGACTTGCCGGCTGGTCCAACATTAGAGGGCAGTAAAGACATCTATGTTGTTGAGGGACGTGCAGACATTATTAATTTAATGCGGTGCGGGATAACTAACACAGTAGCGTTGGAAGGCGCCAAAGTACCGGAATCAATTAAAAAATTAACTAAGGAAAAAGAAGCAACGGCACTTTTAGACGGCGACAGAGGCGGAGACCTTATCCTCAAAGAATTACTTCAAGTAACGAATATAAAATATGTTGGACGTGCCCCACGAGGAAAAGAAATCGAAGAATGCAGCTGTAAAGAAATTAGTGAAGCAATCGAAAATAAGGTTGCAGTTTCGGATCTGTTTAAGCCAGCAACCAAGAAAGCACCTGAAAAACCAAAACTGGAATTCCCTGAACCCATGGTCCAAGCAGTTAAAGCACTTCAGGGGTCTTTGGAGGCAATCCTGTTCAACGAGAAACTAGAGCAAGTCGAACGCTTACCAGTTAGCCAACTTGCAGAAAAGCTTCAGCAAGTCACGGGCATTGATACAGTAATCTTTGACGGCATCATAACTCAAAGAATCATAGACATCGCTAGTGAGAAAAATATTAAACACGTTATAGCCTCCCGTGTATCCGAAGCAGTCAAACCAGCATTAAACGTTGAACTCAATAAATTTCACGAAGTCGTCCCCAATCAAGCTTAAGACCAAAATAAGGCTAAAACACCTCTTCCAAATTTTCTTTTCTTTTAATTTTGATAGTAGTAATAATTAGATCCTAATTGTGCTTGATAATTACAGATTTAAGATTATGTAGTTTTATTGCGAATATTGTCTTCGAGCCAGTATTTGGTGTCTTCGACACTTCGAAGTGCCTTAGTGGCCAATATTGCATCGTCGTAAAAAGAATTCTGATCGTATTCATTGGACGATAGCAGAATTCGTTCTTTAATTATTGAATGGACTTGCCCAGTAAGCGAAATCCAACATTTCAATTCAATGATTTTTATTGTATTGACAATATAGAAGTAATCAAGAAAAATAAGTGAAATTTAAACACGCAAAAGACAACTGAATTAAGGTTAAAGAATACAATTGCTCTCAGCATTATTGATTTTTTTAATAGCTGGTCAAAAAGAAACTGTAAGTATTGTTCAGCAATACCTGCGATTAAAAAGAAAAATAAAGACTTGAACAATTTTAAAATTATAAATTTTGAACTACTAATGGTTAAAAGATGATTTTTAGCGGCAATATCAAAAGGGTTATCTGAGGTGTACTCCCGAATAAAATATTAAGCATATTTCTAGATTTAAATTGGAGAAAAGCTAATGCAGATTAGCTTGGAAAAGTATCATACTAGAGAATCAGTAAAGTGCAGAATATGAATAATGAAAAACTCGAAGGAATCACACTCAATGTATACTTATACATTGTTAGGAAGAGAAAACCTGTTGGTCCACGAGATGTTATGAAAGGTGCATGCCTTAGCAGTCCTAGTGTTGCTTACCGACACTTGCAGAAATTAGAAGATTGGGATTTATTGCGTAAAAATGAATATGGGGAATATTTAGTAAAGAATAAAGCGCCAGTAGATGGATATTTTTGGATCGGACAATATGTTGTACCAAAAATGTTCACTTACTCG
>CAZWRU010000002.1:906-10061 GCA_964636425.1 uncultured Candidatus Bathyarchaeia archaeon | reverse complement strand
CTCAAGAATTGTTTTTATTATCCATTTTGTTTAGTATCAACTAAGGAGATTATTATGGAATTCAAAGGTAGTCAAACTGAAAAGAATCTCTTAGCCTCGTTTGCAGGTGAATCACAAGCCCGTACTCGTTATACATTTTTTGCTAGTGCAGCAAAAAAAGAAGGCTTTGAGCAAATAGCGGCCATTTTTCAGGAAACAGCAGATAACGAAAAAGAACATGCAGAACTCTTCTTTAAACTACTCAAAGGCGGTCCTGTAGAAATTACTGCTGCATATCCTGCAGGAGTAATAGCTAACACAGCCAGTAACCTTAAAGCAGCCGCTGAAGGAGAAAAAGAAGAATGGTCAATGCTTTACCCCAATTTTGCAGAAGTAGCTGAAAAAGAAGGCTTCCTTGAAGCAGCAAATACTTTTCGCCAAGTAGCCAAAGTTGAAGCTTATCATGAACGCAGATACTTAAAACTACTAAATAATGTCATTGACGGAAAAGTCTTCAAAAAAGACGCAGTTATTAAATGGAAATGCCGCAACTGCGGACACGTACATGAAGGAGCAGAAGCACCTGAAACCTGCCCAGTTTGCAGTCACGCACAAAGCTACTTCGAAGTATGGACAGAACCTTACTAAAAACAACCTTTTTCTTTTTTTTTATTATTTACTTTTGTGTTGTTTAATTGCTCAGGTTTTATACGTTAAAAGAATTTTCTCCTTTTCGTTGGAAGTAGTAAATCATCGACGCTTCTAAAGATAATAATGTAGTGTTTGAGGAAAAATATTTTTGTAGATATAAGAGTAATTTTTTTTAATGCCCTTTAAATATAATAAAATTTTGTTTATTATTAAGATAAGTTTGTTTTAGTTTTTGCTGTATTGTTATGTAAAAAGGCTTAAAACATACACATAACAATAAGGTTACACGTTTGGGGCAAGAGTGAGTTGACCGAGTTTAAAACATTGCCAATTCATTCGGCAGCAAAGGCACTCGAGAAGAATATTATCGATATACCTTTGGGTCAACCATTATTCAGAGATAAACGATATAATAGCATCGATTTGAACACTGATTTTTTTTCACCTCTACCTGAACTAGATGATGATCGTAAGATTGCTTTTGTTGATGGTGGTAATGTAGAATTAATTAAAGCGCCAAATTTTGCAATAGGTCTTACGCGACTATATTTCAATCTATTTAAGGGTAGCAAAAGATTGGAGGCTGTGAAGGTTCCTCAAAGAATCGAGTTTTATACGGTTAGCTATACCTCAGTAGAGAAAGGTGAAATATTCTACAAAACAGAATTAGTACCAATTAAAGAAGAATGGAGCAAATATTTACCTAAAGATTCAGATTTGGAGTTCGATTCATTTGATCCAACAATCATGTCTGGAAACCAAAGGGCACCTATTAGTCGCGTTCTTGGAGTTTCCCGGGTTTTTGCTGAATGGTGTTTCTCAGGTTTTATAGCTGGCGAAGAATTGCAAAATGGAGAAGTTTTAATTCGTGATGGAACCCTGCAAACTACAGTAACCAAAGAAAGCAAATATGCTAACGAAGCTTACAATGCTGCCTTAGAAAAAGGTGTATATTTTGCTGCGCTTGCAAAAACCTCAACGTTATTTACTGATACAGGTCTTCCACTTTTTTCAGCAATACATACACTTTCAGAAAGTTCAAAACTGAAAGATTCTGAATGGTATTATCATCCAATTGTTGAAATAACACACCCTGATCATAAGGCAGAAATGTTTGCAGTAAAACTTTTTCGAATGTCAGAATATGTTTTTAGATTTGAAGTATTAAGAGATCAAGTCAAAAAGAGCAATTTTAACGATATTGAATTAATTATTTCTGCACTATCCAAAAACTCACAAGATATCGGATTTCCCGGTTATCCATATGGTTTATTTGATGCAGATAAATTTGCTCGAGTAACCATGATGGAACAAAATGCCAATTCATTTCAATTATTGGCTGCAATAGGCCAAAAAGAAGTTTGGAAGAAAATATCCAGATTTGTAAAGTCATCAGATGCTCATGATACATTAAATGGATTGATAGGGTGATTGAATATGCAAGTTGCGGGTAGTATAATATACGGAAAACATGGAAACATTATAATTAGACAGAAATCTGAAAGCGAAATTGAATTAGGTGAACTTTTGGTTGTCGATCAACCATCAGGAGATTATTCCATTCTTCAAGTCTTCAATCTTCAATATGCAAGTCAAATTCCCGATAAAAATTTAGAAATGCTTTGTGGCATGAAACTTGAAGGATTTAGGGCTGAACTTGACTTCATGGAGTCGTCATTAAGAAATTATGTTCTTGCAGAAGTAAAAACTGTTGTAAACGTGAAGAAAGAAGAAAACAAAAAGAAGGCCTATAATCCAAAAACTTTACCCCAATTCATGAGCAATACAAGAGCAATACAAAAAGCTGATTTAGATTTTATCGAATCCCCAAACAATCCTCTTTATCTTGGTGATGTTAGAAGCGGCTCAAAAGTTCTTGATTTTGGAGTTTATTTAGACGGTATTGATGTTTTTACACATCACATTTTAATTCCTGCTACAACGGGAAGAGGCAAAAGTAATCTTCTAAAAGTAATGTTATGGAGCATTCTTGATCAGAATTACTGTGGAATCCTCATTCTTGATCCGCACGATGAATATTTCGGTCGCCATTCAAAAGGATTAAAAGATCACCCCAATGCAAACGATAAACTTGTTTATTATTCACCTAAACCAGTTAGTGGTTCGCCTTCGCTTGTCATTGATTTCAATTCGGTGAAACCATTGCATTTTAATGGCATAATAGATTTTAGTGATGCCCAACATCAAGCACTGACAATTGCATACAATCATTTTCCTGACAATTGGCTTTGTGAGCTGATAAGAGCAACACAATTGCCGGGTGTAATAGATTCGACGCTAACAGTACTTAAGAGAAAATTGGAAGCAACATTAGGATTATATGAAGACGATCGTGGACAAATTCAATGCCGAACAAATCTTTTTAGTGATACATTAGGTACAAGAACAATCAAAGATATTTGTAATGCACTCGAATCAGGCAAAAAAGTTATAATTGACACCTCAAAATTTACCGATGAAACTGAGCTTCTGGTTGGCAGCACAATTCTTAATGAGATTTTTAGCAGGTATAGACGATATAAATTAGAAGGAGACCTTGATCAGAAACCAGTTATATCAATTGTTGTTGAAGAAGCCCCACGAGTACTCAGTCAAGATGCTTTAGTATCTGGCGATAACATATTTAGCACGATCGCGAGAGAAGGGCGAAAATTTAAGGTTGGCTTAACTGCATGCACTCAATTGACAAGTATTATCCCTAAAACTGTTCTCGCTAATATGAATACTAAAATTATCCTTGGAAACGAGCTTTCATCGGAGAGGTCAGCAATTATTGATAGTGCATCTCAAGATTTATCCTCTGACGATCAAAATATTGCCAGTTTGGATAAAGGGGAGGCTATTATAAGCTCGAACTTTTCAAGATTTGCAATCCCCATAAAAGTTCCACTATTCGAACAATACATTAAGAAAAATATAACCGAAACTAATCCAAAGGAAAAGACCGGAGTGGTGCTATAATGGGCAGATTTGCACATTTTGGAGATTGTCACCTTGGAGCATGGCGCGATCAAAAATTAAAAGAATTTAATCTAACTGCATTCCTCAAAACTCTTGATGGTTGTGTGGAAGAAAAAGTTGATTTTATAATAATTTCAGGTGATCTTTTTGATACAACATTACCCGATCTAACTCTTGTAAAAAAAGCTGTTGAGAAAATTAAAGAAGTCAAAGACAAGGGAATTCCAATCTATTTGACATATGGATCTCACGATTTTGCTCCTAATTCAACTTCAATAATTGATATACTAAATAGTTCGGGATTGTTCAAGAAAATTGTTGAAGCGGAAATTGAGAATGAGAAAATAAAATTAAAATTTACTACTGATCCCCAAACGAAAGCTAAAATTACCGGATTGTCTGGAAGACGATTAGGGTTAGAAAAGAAATATTATACAATGCTTGATTCAAAAAAACTGGAAAGCGAAAAAGGTTTCAAAATCTTTGCATTCCATAACGCCATAATTGAGTTGCGTTCCCCAACAGCATCATATCCTGAAGGTGTTCCAATTTCAAGTTTTCCAAAAGGCTTTGATTACTATGCTGGAGGACATGTCCATGAAAACCTCAAACATGTTATGAAGGAGTATGGCCTAATTGCGTATCCTGGTTGTTTGTTCGGCGCAACTTTTACTGACTTAGAAATATCTGCTAAAGGTGAAAAGCGTGGCTTTTTTATTATAGATTTTGAAGATAAAATAAATCATGTAAAATTTGTCGAAGTAAAAGTTGTAGATGTTGTTTTTCAACAAGTTAACGCAACTAAGAAAACTGCTAGACAAGTAGAAGAGACCTTGGAAGAAATCACTAATACATCAGACTTTGAAGGAAAAATAGCCTTACTCAAAATTGATGGAGAACTACTAAGTGGAAAACCTTCAGACATTAACTTTTCATCAATCAAACAAACCTTGTATAACCGAGGCGCTGTGGTTGCAAGCATTAGCCATTATAACCTATCAACTGAAGAAAAGAATACCCCCGGACAAATAAAAGGAGAAAATAGGCAAGACATAGAAAATAAGATTTTATCAGATATTATTAATTCATTTAAAATTGATCCTACAATAAAGGGACCGCTTAGGCAAAAACTTGAAAAAGCTTTGACTTCTGAAACAGGAATTAAACTATCTCAGAATTTGTTAAATTCGTTAAAACTTGAAAAACAAGAGGGGGAAAATAAGAAAGATTTCGAAGAAAGGGTTCTCAAAAATACTTTGTACTTGCTGAGTTTGGAGGTTTCAGAATGATAATCAAAAACATTTTACTCAATAACATACGTAGCTACAAAAATCCCTCACCTATTCAACTTACCACAGGCGTTACTCTTTTCGAGGGAGATGTAGGGTGTGGTAAATCAACGATACTTTTAGCAGTAGAATTTGCATTATTCGGATTAGGTGAGATTGACGGAACATATTTACTTAGACATGGAGAGAGAACAGGGTTCGTTCAATTAGAATTTGAAGCAAATGGCAAAGAATACAAGATTTACCGCTCACTTGAACAAAAGCGAAAAAATGTTACTCAAAAAGAAGGTTACATAGTTGAAGATAATACAAAGACACCTTACTCAGTAACAGAAATGAAAAGTCGAGTTCTAGAAATTCTCAATTTTAACGAGAATCCTCGACCAAATACAAGCTCACTCATCTACAGATATGCTATATTCACACCTCAAGAAATGATGAAAGAAGTTTTGTTCCAACAAGTTGAAAGAAGACTTGAAACACTTAGACGTGCATTTAAGATAGAGGATTATAGTATTGTGAATAATAATTCTTCAATATTACTCACTTGGCTAAATAGTGAAAGTAAAATTTTGAAGAAACAAGCCGAAGATATAGATGAAAAAAGAGAACTGCTTGAAAAAGAAAACCGGAAGGTAATCGCATATACAAACGAATATGCAGAAATTGAAGAATCTGTGAGTTTATTACAAGATGAACATCAAGAAATATTAAAAGAATTAGAGGAACTTCAAGCAGGAAGAGAACAAGTTCAGACTCTTCAAGCAGAAATCCCATTAATAGAAAAGAATTTAATAGAAAAAGCTAACTTGTTTCAAAAAAATGAAAAAAGAATTGAACGATTAGCGAAAGAATTAGCAGAAATAAATGAAGCTGAAAAAAGCCAAGTTACGATCGGACCAATATATGAAGAATATAACGTTAAGAAGCAAAGAATTGATGAATTAGAGCCTTCAATTGAAGAAATACAAAAATTATCAACCAAAAAAAGCACATTAACTTCTGAAATTGATAATGAGAAAATTCATCTTGAAGGAGCAATTAGCGACCTCCAAAAAGAGTTAAATGATGAACAACAAAAAATTGCAGAACAAAAAGAAGCTTTATTAAAAATTCCTGAATTAACAACTTTGGAAAGCCGATTATCAAAAGAAGTAGAATCAATAGATCCTCTTTCTGATTTATTAGAAATTCAAAAGAAAGAGCATACTGAAATTTTGCAGGATATTAAGAATAAAAAAGGTAGACTGAAGGAAATAAAGGCTGAATTCGAGGAATTAAGAACAATCGGATTAGGCGCGCCCTGTCCTAAATGTAAACAAAAACTCACTGCTGAACATTATAAGAAAGTAGAACAAGATTATCTAAATGAATTTGCAAAATTTGAAAACACCTTTTTGGAGTTAAAAGCCAAAGCGGGAGAGATTAATACACAAATTGGACAGAATGAGACGAAGAAAGCTGAATTAAAAGAAACTGAACGAAAACTAAACAAACTCAAACCCGAATTAGCAAAATTGCTACAACAAGAAGTATCTATCAAAGAAGCCGAAGGAAATTATAACAAAAAACAAAAACTTTTCCAGCAAAAACAAATAATGTTAACTCAAGGAGCCTATAAACAGAAAGAAAAACAACAACTTTCTGAATTAAATTCCAGACTTGAACAATTAGAGCCAATTAAAAATGAATACAGCACAATTAAAGAAAGAATTAAGACTATTGAAAACCTCAAGATTGAAGAACAATATCTTAATAATAAAGCAAAAATCATAAAGAAAAATAATTTTTCTATTGAATTGGAAGAAGAAACTGCCACAAAAAAAGAATTAGATACCGAGATAGAATCTAAGAAGAAAATACTTAAGCAAAAAAGAACGGAATGTGAAGAAAAGAAGCCTATATTGGAAAAGATTAGGAAATTAGAAAAAAATAGAGTCATCGCAAATAGTAATCGTGAAGAAAAGGTCAAAGAACTTGTTGGTAAGAAGAAAGATATAGAAGGTTCAGAAGAACAAGTTAAAAGAATTAGAGAAGAAATTACAACAAGAGAAAATTACTTACTAAAACTTAACGAATTTAATCAATATCAACTTTGGTTATCTGAAATTTTTATCCCCGCAGTTAATCTGATTGAAAAAAACGTTCTATCAAATATTAACAGCGAATTTAACTTGCTTTTCCAAAAATGGTTAGGTCAATTGTTGGAAAGTGGAGACATAACGGTAAGAGTTGATGAAAACTTCACTCCTATAATAGAGCAGAATGGTTATGAAATGGAAGTTGGAAGTTTGAGCGGAGGAGAAAAAACATCTGTCGCACTAGCATATCGACTTGCCCTAAACGTAATGGTAAAGAAAGTTTGCGAAGCAATGCAAAGCAACCTATTAATTCTCGATGAGCCAACAGACGGATTCAGCAAAGAGCAACTGTATAGACTTAGAGATATTTTAAATGAGCTAAAATGTGAACAAGTCATAACAGTATCTCACGAAAACGAGTTAGAAGGATTCGTAGATAAAATCTATCGCATAACAAAAACAGCAGGAGAATCTAAAATATCAAGTGCTTAAACGCTCTATTAGATGTGCATAAAAACCAGATCTCAATTCATTCAACTTGACAGACTAAGGTGATATGTTCTGGAATGTAACCATAAGAACGTCGTCTGCTTGAATCATTATGATATCTTTAGAAAGTATCTATGTAATGATTGCAAAAAAGTCTTAATATGCAAATGCGAAAAAGAGTTAGGCTCAAGATTTCTTCCCTATCAACTAACGGAGGGTACAGAATATAGTACTAAAAAAAGATATCCCGTAAACGCTTTTGCCCCAAATATTTGTTCATCATGCCGAGGTGAGAAGGAAGAGGCACATCCAAGGGCATATGGTGGAAAGATTGAACGCTACTATTGGAGAGAGATTTACAAAACCTATTTGACGGTAGTATCAGAATGGTTGATCAATGAGAATACACAAATAAAAGATATTTTGAGTTTTGAGCGTCGATATCCAACACAAGCTAAACGCATTAAAAAAGAAGCAATTATGATCTGGCAAGAACGTCACAAACAAGAACCTAAGTATGATATTATTGAGCAAACTGAAGATGACTTCTTAATAGAAGTAAAAATACCTGAACAAATTATATCAGCAAAATATGTTCAAATTCGAGAAAATAAGAAAAAAATTGGCAAATGGATCAATCGAGAAGGTAAACCATGTTCTGTTGAAGAATTAGTGGCCGATTGGTATAGAAATAAAGGATTTTCAGTTAGAAGATGTGAGCTTAGATTAATTTCAATTTTAATTGCAACTTTTTGTTCATCTATTATACTTGGATCAAAACAATCATTAACGCATGCATTTCTTTCTGGTTTTGGTAGTAGTGAATATTTTAAGACTAAGTCTCACGATTTTGAAGAATTAACGATTTTGAAGAATTAATTGTTAAAATCAAACATGCAAAAGAACTGCAAACTTTATTTGAGGAGCTATTAATTCCAAGCAAAGGACTTCGAATGTACTTGGGTGTTGACGATGATGAAGCCATTGAGTTAGGTCATATCGCAATAAAAATAATACCTCAGGAAATGCTCCTTAAATTTATTACATGGGGTTTTGAATATTTCTGGGATCGTAGAGCAGGATGGCCAGACCTTTTTGTCTTTAAAGATAAAATATTTTTCTTTGTTGAAGTAAGAGGCCCAACTGACAAAATATCATTAAACCAAATGAAATGGTTCAGGTGGGCAGTTAAAGAGGCTAACATATGCTGTGAAATAATTAGAGTACAAGAAGACAAACAATAGAGAATAGCAAGTTTATTCTAAGATCACGATATTACTCAGGTATCGGAGAGGCAATGCAATAAGGAACGCATACAACAGCACATTGAAAACATTAAATTGCTGACAAAAACACAAAATAAGGTAAAATCACATCGATTTCACCCATTACGCGAATAATTTTACTCGATTTTAAACGAAAAAACATGTTAAAAAGTCTGAAAATATGAGTAATCATCCTTTTCAAGGAAAAAGGCATCATACAATTTCTAATAACATACTTCTATTATCTAAGATTCTCAGTCCCAATTGGACAAAATAAAACTTACCCACGACTAACGGTCAGCGGACTCAAGGCCTTTGGCTTCAACTATTGTTTTTGAACGTTTTCTTTTCCAGCATCCTTTTCAACGTTTTCTTTTCCAGCATCCTTTTCAACGTTTTCTTTTCCAGCATCCTTTTCA
>CAZWRU010000002.1:0-806 GCA_964636425.1 uncultured Candidatus Bathyarchaeia archaeon | reverse complement strand
ACGTTTTCTTTCTGGTTTTTTGCCGCTTCCTTTAACATCTTTATTACTTTGGCGGTTCCTTTGTCGGTCTTTATTTCATCCTCAGATTCTAATGTTTGCTTTATTGCCAACGTATTAGGAGCTGTCCCTGAAACAAGATGCTCTGTAATTCTGATGGCGGGTCGGTATGTGCTGATACCAATTATTGGGATAATGCCTTCAACGACAACGAAAATTGAGAGTAAGTCAAACAATAAAAATATTGATGGATTAAAAACTACTGCAGCCTCTATCAGGAGGGGCAGTGTTATAAGCGAAACTATGATGAAAGTGCGGATATATTTTAGCATGCCGCTTATCCTGTTATGAACTATTATGTCCAGGTATGCATAGTGCATTTCAACTAACGAAATATTTTCTTCCGTTTCTAAATGTTTGTTTTCTGATAATTTCTTGAGGAAACTATTCTTCATGGTCTTGAAGTCTTTCCTATCATCCTTTAATGCATTAACAAAAAAGAAACTAATGACAGGTGTAAATCCGAGAACTAAACCAATTGTAGTTACTGAAGGAGCCAAAATTATGCCAACCACGCTTTCAATTTTTGTTCCTGAAAATAAACCAGAAGGGAGTACCTGAGAATATTGTAAAGCTACAATTATGCCAACGCCCACTGAGACCAAAGCCACAATAAGTGTTGCAGCGACAAACTTTCCCCAAAGTTTCAGCAGTACATGATAAGAATTTTCGTTGACTACGTTTTTAGCTTCGTCAGCCCTCTTCTTCGCATAATGGTCGGTCAGTTATCTATTCTCAACATCGTTTTA
>CAZWRU010000001.1:79634-105206 GCA_964636425.1 uncultured Candidatus Bathyarchaeia archaeon | reverse complement strand
CAGCAGATATGCAGAGGGCTATTGCAAAGCAAGCAGAAGCTGAAAGGGAGAGGAGGTCAAGAATTATCGTAGCCGATGGAGAGTTTATGGCAGCACAGAAAATGACGGAAGCTGCAGAGGTTTACGCGAAAAATCCAATGTCCCTAAGACTTAGAGAGCTTCAAATGCTAGCTGAAATCGCTCGCGAAAAAAACCTAATAGTAGTCACTTCAACATCTGATCTAAAAGAAGTAAGTAATGTAGCTGCTTTAACCCGCTCGATAAAAGATAAAAAAGTAGCTGAGACAGAATAACTTGCGAGATATCAAACAACCTTTTTCCCATATTAACTTTTTATGCGGCTCCGTCTATCAAAGAAGTTGTTATAAATGAGTATCATTATTGCGGCGTTGATTGCTGTTGTGGTTGTGTTAATGTTTGTTACCTACAAAATATTCGAATCAGCTATAAAGAAGACAGCCGTTCTTCAATTTGCCGGAGAAATTGCTGTAGCCATTGATCATATTGGTCCGGGAAAAGAAGGGTTTGTCTTGTTTCACGGGGAGCATTGGAAAGCGAATTCAAAAGATAGCATCTCTTCTGGGAAAAAGGTAAGGATAATTTCCCGTCAAGGGTTAACTCTTATTGTGGAACCTATAAAGGAATCCGCCTGAGAAAGTAGCAATTTATCAGAACCCGGGTTTATCATATTTAAAAGGATTTTCCATATAATTGTGCCTTGCAGAGAGAAATACAATACGTCTTTTTTCCTAAAAATAAAACCTTCCAGTATAAGCATTAAATGGTGGCGGGGGTGGGACTTGAACCCACGAAGGCCTGCGCCAGAGGATCTTAAGTCCTCCTCCATATCTTAGGTGTAAAGTTATCTGGCCACCTATTTAGACCTGGCTCGGATACCCCGCCACCAACCACCATACAGACAACCTAGTATTGTTTAAGTTTTTTGCATAAAAACTACACTAAAATGGGATGTATTGATTAACAGCCGTAACGAAGTTGATTTTAAGAATTAACGGGGACAAATTTAGCCTACGAAAGCGACTAATTATTGATTGTGTTAAACTTTTTTCTTGCCATTAGGAGTATTATCGATGAAATTATAATTACTAATGTTAAAAGTATCAGGGCTGAGAACTCTGGAACTGAAGCTGTGGGATTAGGACTTAGTGTTGGTTGTTGGGTTAGAGGGGGTGAATTTGCGTGGGTTTCTGTCGGATTAGGAGTGATTGATTGTGTTGGGGTTGGAGAAGAAATAGGCGAGTTTTCTGGGTCTTTGGTGATGGTGAAATTTACTGTTTGAGTGCTTTGAAGTGAGTATAGTGATGTACCGGTACTTGGAGATTTATTACGGTAAAGTCCTGAGGCGTTAGCAGTTACTGTTAGGGTATGTTGACCTTTAGTCAAACCGGTTAGCATAGTAGAATGCTGCTCAACATTTGAGCTATTGACATAAAGGCTAACTGAATTTCCATCAAGTTCATAGTAGAGATCAGTTATGTGGTATGCTGGTTCCCAATACCAGTGAGAAATACCGACTATTGTAAAATTCAGTAAAACATCGTTTTGACTATAAGTGCTGTTCAGTGGGGAATGTATTATAATTGGAGGCGGAACGGTTGGTTTTTCGTTAGGAAGAAAATTAGCCCTTGCTACCCAACCAACCGGCATTGCAGCTATCATTAGGATATAAAGAGTAACAATCGCTATTGATGCTATGAATGATTTGTTACTCATAGCTCATCATCTAGCAATTCGCCGTACTCACTTAAGAGTTTGTTTGTAAAGAGTTATTGTGTAAAAATTTATTGTGTAAAAATAAAATAAACATGCACAATCTTGCGTTGAACTTTTCATTTTTTAATTTTTTTAAAGCAAAATAAGAAAACACAAAAACATCTACTGCCAATAAGCTAGTATTACCATCATTAATTCGCGCTCTTGTCGAGGTTTTTTAAAGAAAACTAACTTAATATGAAAATGAAGAGGGCTAGGTGAGGAGATGGGGCACTAGAGACTTAGGCTCTGAGATGGTTCTCCTGAACCCTAACAATGATATGATCTGTAAAAAAATGGCTATATGCTTTATGAATTACAAATCCATAATTATATGGTTCCTATTTCTTCTCTCTCTTAGAGTAAAATAGTACACCTGCAACAATAACTGCGATTACTACAACTATCATGATTATCACTGGTGTAAAGTCTTCTGGAGTATTGCTTGGCGTTAGACTAGGCCATGGTGTAGGCTGCAGGGTTGGTGTTTGTGTTGGAGAATTGGTTTCTGTTGTGAAGTTCCATGTTCGGGTGCTTGTTGGTTTGAAGCCTTCTTGCGCAGTTTCTTGTCCATAGGTTATTGTTACTGTGTATGTTGTTTGAGGCTTTAGCGGTTCTGCTAAATAGAAAATGTATGTTCCACCGTAACCTTCTGCTTTAAAGACTCTTTCGTTAATGGCGACAGTAGGGATTATGGTTAAGCTACAAATTGAAGGTGGTCTACCAAAGGATATAGATATCGTTGTGTTAAGGGGGATGTCTGTAGAGTTTGGTATAGGAGTAAAATTGCCTGCAGCCCATGGTAATTCTACTGGGCTTTGAGTCGGTGAAGGCGTTGGCGTTTTAGTTGGGCTTAAAGCAGGAGGAGTGGACATAGTAGTATCTATCGTGAAGAAAACTGTTCTGCTATCAGGGGTAGAAAAATTTATTGGATTAAAAAATTGTGCATAAATATCGAGGCGATGTGAACCTTCTGATAGAGCCGGCAAAGGGGCAGTAATATTGATTGATTTCCACATTAAATCTATTGAATATTCGGTTCCGGTTAGAGTAACATTCTCACCACCATCAAGACTATAAGCAATCCATCTGTTTTCAGGTTCAGTTATGAAAAAACTTACAGATGCATTTAGTGTAAGTAAATTAGAAGTGTACGTCTTGTTTTCGGGCGAATAAATATGGCCTACAGATGCTACAGGCAGAAAATTGGCCTCAGCCACCTCAACAGTTTGCATACTGGCAACTAATGATCCTAATAATCCAAAGATGACTAGTACTGTTAGAGCCTGTTTCATCATATCTCTAATTACTATATTGTGACAAGTTGTTTTTAACTCTCCTTGAAGAACACCATCGTTCTCCTAAAAGAACGGCGTACTAATCAAAACATATAGTAGACAAACTACTCTAGAAAGAAAAAACATAAACGTAGAATACACAATTTAGTTTTCTCAGTGTCTGTAATATTTACTTATTATTAAAAATATGAATATCAGCTGATATTCATTTTTTTCTAGATTTACCTTCTTGTCTATTTGAATCATTTAATTTCTTTAAAAAACTGTCATTCTTACTATCTTTTTTACCCATTCAAATCAACTCCTTTTCAAGTATCTTTACTACTAACATATCTTTCTTTCTATTTCTTAATTTTCTTGTTGTATTTTATAGCTTTAAATAAGCAGATAATTACCATGGCAATGGTAGAGATTATAATTCCAGCTAAGAGTGCCTGGGGGAGCATAAATGGCGGAAAATTATCACCATACAACATAACAATTGCATAATAGTCATCATTATATTCAATGTTGTATGTGCCATGGTTATTTGTTAATTCATCAATCTGTGTATAGTCAAGCGAGTTAAAGAAACTTGAATGCTCATTTAATATTGCATCAAGAAGATACCTATCAGGATTGTTAAGCACAAAATAGTTGCTTGGCTTATCTTCTAGTTTTGTAGCATAAACAGCATATGTCGGATGGTATATTGAAACCATAACAAATACTCCAGTTATAGATAGAATTAGTGTAAGGGAAAAGAAAACTAAAGCCGAAGTTGTTTTAGATAGTGTTCTTTTCATAACTATTCTCTCTTCGCTTAAGGTAAACCAGTACACCTATGATAATAGCTAATGTTACTAAGGCAACTATGATTATTATTGGTGTAAAGTTTTCGGGGGTGTTATTTGGTGTTGGGCTTGGCTCAATTGTTGGTTGTTGTGTTGGAGAATTTGTAGAAAATAAGTTTGGAGAAATTGTTACTGTAGAACTGGGTTTAGGTTGTGTGTTTGGTGTAGACGTGGGTAATGTTAAGTTTGAGCTTGGAGTAGATAAGGGTGTTAAGATTGGCTCTAATGGTTCTACAAAGAAGGTAACTATTTGAGATGAACCTGATAACTCAACAAAGTGTCTCCCAATATTGTCAGTCTGCTCAGCAAAATGTGCAAGGACTTGTAGACTATGTTTCCCCTCAGTTATATTTGCTATATCTAAAGAGTAGTCTTGCATGTGAATTGAAGAACGAAACCATACTTCTGTTCGATTAACCTCATTATCATCAACCTTCACTAAAATCCCAATGGGGATATGAGAACGATAAGCAATTTTATCGTAAGCTACATCATCTAAAGAAAAATTAATGCTAAATGAACCCGCTAAAAAACTTGCATTATCCGCTGGTGAAATTAAGCTAACTGTTATAGGATATTTTTCAACAAAAGTAGGATTTGCCTTAACCTCATTTGTCAAAGCCCAAGCAGCTAATAACGCAAAAACAACTATACAACCACTAATCACTACTGCTAAACATACCTTTTTCATTTTCCTCCAGGTCTCATTACATTAACCAAAATATAACTCTCCCCGAAGAACAATTTGTTCCACACAAAGAACAAACCAAGCAACAAGATCAACAACCATGCATACGGGAAGGTTCAAATGATAAAGTTTCTATATGCACAAAGACACCTGATAACATTGATTAAACAGGTCTTATAGCAATAAATCAAGCAAACATTGAATCAAAAATCTGAAAAATCGTAAACAGGCTTTAATTCAGAAAATAGGCATGGGTGAGTAGCTCAGTACGGATAGAGCACCAGCCTCCTAAGTTGGGGGTCGAGGGTTCAAATCCCTCCCCACCCGCCATAGACAAACCCCTCCCATTTCGGGCGCGGGTGGTTACTTTCGTTTTCTGAAAACTTTGTTGCTTCCGAAGTCGCAGACGAATTCAAATCCGGATTCTATGAGTTGGCAGGTTTCTTGTTCTGAGTGAGCGATGCGAGCGATGTAGTCGTCTTCTTTGAAATCGACCAGCTGTGTGTACATTAATGTATTTCTGATGCTTTTGTGGCCTAAGAGTTGCATAACATGCAGGATGTCTCTGGTGCGGTGGTACTCCATTGTTGCCTTCCAGTGTCTGAAGGTGTGGAATGTTATTTGCCTGAGTCTTTGGCTTTTGAGTTTGAAAGCTATGTGTCTGCGTTGAAGTGTAAAGCTTTTCCTTAGGGCATCGCTAGTAGCATTAAACACTATTTTGGAGTCTGTAGGTAGTCCGTTGAGCATGGCTGTAAGTTTGTTGGATATTTTGAGTTTTCTTGTGTTGATGCCTTTTTCGGGGGTAACTATTATCGAGCCTTCTACCGTGTCTACGTCAGTCCATAGTAGCTGAGAAGCTTCGCCGCATCTAACACCCGTTTCTTTAAGGAGCTGCAGAAAGGTTGCCATGCGTTTGTTGCATCCGCCGATAAGTTGATCGATCTCGTTCTCAGTGGGTATGAAAGGTAGCTTGCGAATTCTGTTGAAAATCGGTGGTTCCCATTTGAGTTTTTGCATTTGAAGAAAGCATGTGTAGGAGTCTACGGCTATGCATTTTCTTCCAGTACTTCATTGTTGTTTAGCGATTGTTTCTTTGACTGATTCGGGGTTGAGTATGTCGGCTTGAAGTCTGACTAGACGCTGGAGTATCTTGGTTCGGGTTTTGATAGTGCTTTTTGAATAGCCTTCTTTTAGCATCCAGAAGCTGAAGTCAATGATTTTGCCTTTAACGTCTTGCTTTAAAGATTCACCCGCAATAGTTTTGGTTTCTATTGCGTTTTCCAATTTTTTCGCTTCCGTTATTGCGCATAATTGGCTATCTTCATTATAGCTAAGACGGTTATTTAATCGCCTCTGCAGATTTTCTTGCGGTAGTGAATTGGTATTTCTAAGTTTCTTTTCAGAATAACGATGACCACATTCTTTGCACAAATAACGCTGAACATACTCTCCGTTGCTTAAACTTCGATGACCGTTGCAGGATCGACAACTACATCCACAGTTGGGGCAACAGAGAGTAGACATGGCTTGGTTACCTTCTTATCATTGGAGCGTTTTCAGGCCAAACTCTGATGTGGGATATACCGAGAGATTGCGTAATTTTATAGATGCATTCGTAGCCGTTTCCGGTGAAGGGGACCATAAAGACGACAGAGTCAAGGGTTTCGTCTAAGAATTTTAAAGAGTCCCGTAGTAGTAGTTGCATGAAGCCTTTTCTTCGATATTCTGGCACTATGAAAAAATTGGCGATTAGGTGAATTAGTTCAGGTTCGTTTCCCTTAGATGTGAGCAGTCTGCGGTTTTGGATAACTATGTAGCCAATTATCGATCTCCCGTCCCGCAGTAGGAAAACTTCAGAAGTAAAGTCTAGGCGCTTGCAAATCCAGCTGTTCTTATTGAGCATAGGAAAGTCCCAATGGTTTTCTCTTCTTTCCATTGCCGCAATTTGCTCGCAGATAAATCGACTCAAAGGTGAACTCTTAGGCGTAATATGCGCAATTGTAAGATGGTCTTGTCGGAATATTATATCTTTGAACCTTGGTCGACACTTCTTTATGTGGGCTTCAGCTTCCGCATATGTTTCATAGCGATTTAGGCATTTTGAGCAAGTAACCCAAGGGCTATCATAGAAGATTTCTTTGCAAGATATTTCAATCACTTCTAAGCCTCTACAGATAATCTCTTTGTGTGTAAGATTTTTCGCCGAAAAGGGGAAAATAGGATTTGGCATTGTATTCTATGCTCCTTTAGCTTTGAAAGATCCTACTTCCAAGTCTTGCTCAAAAGCTGCCAGCTCTTCTTGGGTTATGGGGCGCTCTTCTGTTGGTTCAGATTCAGGTCTTTTTGGCTCAACATTGGAGAATTCTTTGGGTTTTTGTCTCCAGAAGTCTTTAAATTCCTGTGACTTAAACCATTCAAACTCCCAGCGCAGCTGCATCTCATAGGCTTTCTGTACTCCACTGTTTGAAAACATGGTGGTAACCTGTAATTCCACTAACTTCAGAAGCTGCAAAGTCTTCATAGTACGTAGCGCGGTTCCTCGTGAGCACTGCAAATTAACCTCCAGATCAGAAGCGTTGACTTTATTTCTAGCAAGCACATACGCAAAGGCCAAAATCCTTTCCCAAGGAGCAGAACTCAAAGCCACATCTAGAACTACCGACAAATCTTCTTTCGATATCTACCTGCGCCCCTGTAAGATTGCGTGTCCTCGCATCAGCTCGTAAAGGATCTGCATGCAACGGTCGGGCTCTTCGATTAAGGCGCTTGAGAAGTATGTTTCCTCTTTGCCGTTCTCCTCTTTCACTGATACATTGATCTTGCCGCGAAGCCTAGTGACGATTTTGGCTAACTGGACAACTTTATCTAGTAATTCCGGGGAGTCTTCGGAGCTTTTCCATTCGATGCGTTCTGCGGTCCATATGCCCTTGAGGAATCTTGAGGTGGCTTGGTTGCATTCTTCGGCTTTCTTGAAGTAGTTCTTATCCATCAAGGCAGCAACGTAATCTTCGTTTGTTCTGGTTTTAGATTGTATCTGCATGAAGTACATGCGGGCTCCGAGGTTCCCAAAGAGGTCCCATACTTTGTGCGGTATAGGTGTCGTTGCTCCGATCCACGAGAACATGTAGTCACCAGAGTAGCCTCTTGAGCCATAGACACCTGAGTCTATGGTTAGACCTTGTCCGTCTAGGACGCGTGTGAGTATAGAGAATGTTTCTGCTAGGTCTTCTGCTTTGGCTCCAAACAATGTCGTCAGGTCCGGTGTTATGAGGACCTTCCCTTTGAGCCGGGGCAGCATATCGATTTTTGCTAATTCTTGTTCGGACTTTTGCGCAACATGTGAAACGAAGGCTCTTGGACTAAATTTGTCGGTGGCGTGGCTCAAGGGGAAGCCTTTGAAGAAGTTCAACGTCGTTGTTTTGCCTCCAGCAGGGGCACCTTGCAGGACCAGAACCAAAGGGGCAACGTCTTTGATCAGAAGGACAGCTATGGTCGAGGCACATGCTTCCGCGTACGTCCAAAGATCTGGGAAATTCGCCTGTATCGTCGTGCGCCACTCATCAAAACCTATGGGCTCGCCGATGTTGTCCCATGAGGGCTGCTCGCCTTGGCTGAATAAGGGGCAGTGTTGCTTGTCGCAAAGGTCCGAAAAAGTGGAGCAACCGACTGAGTACCTTCCTTCTGAGTATCCCTTGAGGGCAGAATCAACAAGAGTTTCAATTTCTTTAGGTGTTAAGGGCTCTTCGGATTTGGAGGTAAACTGTGTACACTGCTGCTCTATCTCGTCTTGGTTAAGGCCTTTGCTGGCGTAGTATACGGCAAGTTGGAAAGTCACGTTGTTTCGGTTGCCCTTTTGCGTTCCTGACTCTATCATCTTCCGGATGCAAGGAGGATCGTCAATCAATGGCTTGACTTCTTTGGCTTCGAATTTGTGTTTGCGCTCAGAAATCCATGCCTCGACTTTTTCCATGTGCTCCAGATATAGACGTGTGGCTTCTGGTACGGACTGTGCTTCCGCTTTGATGAACGGCTCACGGGGTTTTATGGCGAGGGCTTTGATCTCTTCTATGTTAAGCTTTTCCAGTTCCATCAGCGTTAAGGGTATCTTGTACAGGCCGGTTATGTTGTGCTTCGAGTTAAGTATGCGCCAGAGTCGGCGGCGATCATAGATTCCTGTGTCTAAGGTTTTAAGTTTGAGCCGTGAGGCGAGTTCTTTGGCTATCGATTTCCATATAAAGGGCAGGCAATAAAGGGGCTCGGCGTCGAAGACCTGGTGGCTTACGGTGACGCTTATGCCTTTACAGCCTGAGAATGCGATGGAAATGTTAGATTCGGGGATCTTGTAGGTGTCGATAAGTTTCTTTATGGCGCAGGCTGCTTCTTTGCGCGCTTTGTCGGGAGCGTCCTCTTTGTCGAAATCGAGGTAAAAGTCGCTTATGACTTCGCCTATGTATGGATCTGGCGTTGAATATTGGAATATAGATGAAAAGAGACCAGCGATGCGTGATTCACGGCCGACTCTCCATGCGGGTAACTCTGAGACACGAATCATTTCTGGCGGCGTTTTGCGGTGTAGGCCTTCGCTGACTTCGATGTATAGTTCGGGCTGACTACTCATGGCTCTTTTCACCTGACGCAAGCTTTGTTTTTGGCGCTCTGAATAGCCTTATGCTAAAAGCTCTATTGTTTGGGTTTTCTTCATAAGCCACTTTGCATTTTTCAACTATGGAACTGAAGTTTTCAGCTATATTTGCTGTAGCAATTAGCCATTTGTCTTGTAGCCATTTTTTGTCTGCTGGTTTGAATTTGTGTCTTATTGCATAGTCTTCAGGGTTAGCTGCGTTTAGGGGACACTTTATGTTGAGGCAGTTGTCAGACGCATTGCAATACCCATATCCTACATCAAAAGAATTCCATACCATTTCAAGCCAAGGGGTGCCAATAAAGCAGGGCTTCCATGTTCGCGGACACACACCCATATACGCTGTTCTTTTGCCAATTTTGGCTCTGATCCAAATTATAGGATAGTTTGTAGATGAGTATTTTTCGAAATCGTCATCGCTGATGCTAGACACATTTATTATAGTTTCTCCAGTTTCCTGGGGAGAAAGAGGTTGAGGGCTATCCAAAGAGTGCACCTAGCCCTTCAAGCGCCGCTTCTTCTTTTGCTTCTTCAGCACTTTTTGGTTTGGACAGTTCCTCAAGAGTCTTCAAGAACTCTGTGAATCTTAGGTATGTCTCGTTTGTATGGAAATCGGAATTTGCATGGCATTTGTGGCAGTAGAATAGTCGGTGTATTTGGTCTTCGAATTCAAAGCTGATAGGTTTTAAGGGGTCGTTGCAGTTTGGGCAAAGTGGCTGCGCTTTCTTCAAGTTCAAGAGTTCTTGAATGCCACCTAAAATTTCTTTATCGCTCATTTCAAAGAAACTGAGCGGGGACGCTTTGGAAATCGCTTTCTTAGTTCTTTCCAAAGTTTTTGATTTCTGATTTCTTGATTGTGCCTTTAAGGGCACTTCTTTTGATTGAAACATTTTGATACCTGCTGATGATATGTGACGACAATTATTCTAGTTAGCAAACAGATTTGTCGCCATCAATTCGGAATAAAAAATGGAGATTTATGGCAAAGCGGAGCGGAAATACCTTGAAAAGCTTCTTCGTATTTTATTATTTGGCGCCATGCTTGAGGTCTGGAAATGAAAAGAATACCTAAGAGGATCGAGCAATACAAAAAGTTGCTATCTTTTTGGTCTAAATCAGGAATAGAGCTTCGTTCCATTAAAGACATTGTCAAAGACGCATCAAAACAAGGTCTAAGCGAGAGGACAGTTCAGAGGTATCTAAAGAAGTTCGTTGAACAAGGAAAATTCAAAAAAGTTGAACAAAAATATAACGACAATTATTACATGCCTACTCCGGAATTTTGGGAAAATATAATGAGTTGGGCTCCGTTTGATTTTGTTAATCCAAACGAACAAGAATTATGGGATAAAGCGAAAGATAGAATCGCCAAGAGATTTGTTAAGACGATGAAGAGGTATGAGAAGAAAAGAAAGTTACTTGAATCTGGAAATATTGGCAACGATGTATTGTCACCTAAAGTTTCGGAGAAATTAGATAGACGGATTAATAATTTATTTGATGTTCTCAAAGATACGCTAATAGATGATTATTTTGTGGCCAATCCTGATTCAGAGCAAATTTATGAGTTATTAGGCGATAATGTTGCCAGTGTTCTTTCAGCGTACATGGAATTATGGGCTTTTGTTTCGGTGACTCCTAGTGTTGCAAAGACCTTTCGGAATCGAATGGAAAAGGTTGATCAAATACTAAAGGATAAAGAACACTGATAATTCATTGCGTTAAATATAACATTGAGTAGGCTCGCACACACGGACACGCTAGGTTTCCCGTAAGATCCGGGGAGGCTTTCCGCGGACGGAGGGGTATAGAGTGAATCTGTTTGAAATTATTATTTTGTTTTTTATATGTTGTGATGAATAGCTTAAAGCCAGAAAGCCTTTTCCTCTATGGGGGTCAGTTTGTGGAAGGCCTTACTCATGCCGGAAATCAATGTATTCTCCGATATGTCCGGACACGGCGATCTGTGCATGCAATGTTTCGGGCATAGGCTTGCTACGAACCGGCCGGTATAAGATAAGACATCTTGAATTATTTTTTATGATTTTTATATGTTCTGAAGAATAGCTTCCGGACGACAAACCTCTCTATACCCCCTAATCCGTGGAAGGCCTTATTAGACATAAAGACATCAAGGTCGCTATGGGAGACACAAGGAAAATCCGCCGAAATGAGCTGCCTCCATCGCCAAAATTCAAAAAGCTGCAACCGGAAGAAAAGAAAAACATCGATCCGAATCTTTAGCCGGGAATCAATGTATTTTACGAGACATCCAGTTGCTCCGATTTGTGCATAGGCTTTTCACGAATCAGCCGGCATAGGAAAAGACATCTTAAAATATTATATTCTGTTTTTATATGTTCTGAAGAATAGCTATTTGCCAGAAAGCCTTCTTCTCTATACCCCCTCGTTCGCGGAAACCCTTAGCTAATTAGCTATACAATCAGCCTATTCATTAAAAAATGTGTTAAGATAATTGAAAGATGCAAAACAATCTATTTTTTTTATGAGCTGTTATTTCAAACGCAAAAAAATTGCGAAAATATGTTCTCTAAAATTTAAATTTGTGCTTTCTCATTTAATCTTGTTGAAGAGTTTTTTTCTCAGAGGTGACAAATCATCATGTATGAGTTGGAGGAGAAGGAGATTTTTGTTGAATGCCCGCGTTGCGAAAATAAGCATGAAAAACATGTTATAAACATTGAACGTCAATTCTTTTCCTGTTATGAGAATCCTCTGTATGTGCCTGGAAAAATCCGTAAGATAGAAGTTGTACTGAGTTGTCCTGCGAAAAATCTTGATTATAAAGTGCTTTTGGAATTGCCCGAAACCATAAATAAACGAGGTAAAAGTGTGAAGGAACGATGATCAAATGGTAGAGAATTCAAACAAGATAAAGGTCTTATCTGCACAACCTCTTGAACCAAATGATCAAGCATTGTTGGCTTTTGGAAAGCAAGTATACGCAGAATCAGTCAATGTACATGTAAGCTACGGAAAAACGATGATAACTTTGATTTCAGGCTTTTTTGCAGCGTATTTCGCGTTATTAAAATTCTTAGGAATTGACAACATCAGTAGTGTTGTTTTTCAGAGTTTGCCCGGTATAGGGTGGACACCGATTCTTTTTATCTTAGCTATAGTTGTCTTCGTAGTCGGAGTTGTTCTGCCCCTTCCTCAGTTTGTATCACTGAACGATTTATCAAATTTGAAAATTGCCCGAAAGCGATTGATAACGATAAAATATATTTTTTGTCTCGTAGGTACCGGTTTTTTTCTTTCTGGACTTGTACTTACAATGCAAATCGGAATAACACTCCTCAGCTAAATATAAAGCAAATGTGAAATCAGTCTAACTTAAGCCAACAAATAAAACAACTTCACCAATTAAGACCGAACAATCGCCCAGAATCCGTCGACAAGGTACCCTGTTTCGGACACGTAGCTAAGCTCGCATGCACGGACGCTCTGGTTTTCCTATAGGCTTTTCGCGGAAGGCCTTAGACGATCGTTTCGGCCAGAGCGAATTCGACGGCGTATATGTGTTTGCATTTTGTTCTTCGGTACGCGAAGTCCGGGCACTCGCAGGACCATATGCCCTGGAACAATGTTACGGTGTATCCGCCTCGACCGGATTGTGATCGTACCCAGAACAGATTTTCGCTCAGACGTTGGATTTCTGGGGATGTTTTGCATAGGTTTTCGCCGCGTTGTTTTCTGGTCTGAACCGTTGCCATATGCATCTACCTACATACATGATGCTCCAAGGCGTATATATACTCATCCGCATACACATAGGTAGAAATATATAACGCCCAAGACATACACGTAAGCATGAGCCTCAAATCCAAAACCTCGACAGCACGCCCCGGATCAACGTCTCTAAGGGCAACCGTACCCGAAGGCATCGTCGCCTTTTTGGAGCTTACAGAAGGAGACATTTTGGATTGGAAGATGGAAATCGTTCAAGGCGAACGCGTCGTCATAGTACGAAAAGCCAAACCTTGAGGCGCAAACCGAAAAATTCCGTCGCTAAGGTACCCTATTTCGGAATCGCAACCAGGCTCGCATGCACGGGCGTGCCCGAAAAATTTCCGGATTTTTTTTTGGCCTAAAGTCCGAATACGGCATACATTGTAATTTCTATCTTTTAGTGCAATTAATTTGATACATAAATTATCTTGTTCCTTTGATATCTTTAGTAAAAGAATCAAAAGTAAAAATAGAGAGATAATCTATTTCAGGGAATTTTATGTTTGGCAATATTCTAAATGATCCTCTCTTTTCCCTTCTAAAAACAGCCGGTTACAATGCTGTTAGGTTGCCAAAACCCAATATAAAACCAACACAACTTTTAACGAAAAAAAAAGGAAATGATCTTGTTCGCTTGGGAGAATTGTCAATGGTTTTCATCTCTAAAGGAAACATTTCCTCTCCGCATATAACTGAGAATTGAGAAATGCCAAGAATTTCTGGCCAGAAG
Source organism: uncultured Candidatus Bathyarchaeia archaeon (assembly GCA_964636425.1). GTDB lineage: Archaea > Thermoproteota > Bathyarchaeia > Bathyarchaeales > Bathycorpusculaceae > JADGNF01. The sequence goes on along the minus strand of CAZWRU010000001.1, from coordinate 91,489 downwards.
TCGAGTAATCTTAGTTTTGGACTAGGTCTTTCTTTTTTAGATAGCTTCCTTCAAGGCTTAGGTGGTAAAGCCTCAGGCTTGGAGGAAGAATACAAAGGCGCAAATTCAGTGGTGTTTTAATAGGATGATGTACTTGAAGACAGTATTCAGATGGCGGAGTTAGATCAGTTTCTCAATGATGCTGATATTAATCCTTTCTTAAAGTACGTTGCATAATTATTCGAATCGGATCAGGTGTATGTAATTACGGCAACTGTAAAGAGTTGCAAGTTTACAGTTTGTCCAAAAGCAGCTAAGGGATTGTGGGTTCAAACATCAAGGCAAGTACCTATGGAAAAGACTCAGCTGCAATTACATTTGAAGGAAAAAACGTCGGGGGTAAAATCATCGCATTATTTTTGTTTTCTTAAGAAGAGTAGTGGAGTAGTAGTTAGTGCGAATTAGTGGAAGAAATTATTTTTAGTCTTTTTTCTCCTAAAAGTGCTTCTTACTCTTACTTCTATATTACTGTACCATGCTACCTTAAGCACACCCCTAACAAAACACAACGCTACAAAAAAAGAATAGTTGTGTAATTGAAGCTTGTTTTCTATTTTCTTTTTCTTTTATAAAAAACCAAAAATACTAAAGCTAAGATTAAGGGAAAACTTATCCAGGTTGGGAACTCTGGGATAGAAGGTGTTACGCTCAGAGTTGGAGTTGATGAGGCTGTTGGTGTGGTTGAAGTTGTTGGTGAGGGTGTTGGATTTGGCGAAGAGGATGTAGACGTGGAAGTTTCAGGCATTGTAAATGTTTGAGTTAAACTCCAATTACTTAATTCATAAATAAAATAACTTATTCGAATGGGCTGTAGATGGGAATATCCACCGTAGTTATATTCGTCATATGAGTATTGATATCCTAAAATTGCTTCTACTTGATAATCTACTTGGTCACCAGGACTATAATATATAGGATATGATAACACGGTGTATAGAGAACTAGATTGGGTTGGGAGATTACCGGGACTGAGAGAAGTATATGAATAAATTGATATACTCCAATTTTCTGCAAAGTGACCCTTAGTTCGAATATTATAATACAAATTAGAGGCGTTGCCGTTAAGTGTAACGGGGTAGGGTTGATTCTTAATCGTTACTACTATTGTAAAGTTTTGCACATAGTAACCAGGATAAGTTGTAGTTGTTGTTTTGTTGTTGTATGGGTTTATCGTGGATATAGTAGTTGGAGGTTTATTATATGAATTATCAACAAACTCTAAAGTGAATTCGGGAACAGAAGGCTTAGGTATAGAAGCTGATGCTGGATTAATTATCATTGATGCTACCAAGAGTAGCAAAACCGCTAAAGCCAAACTCCCTTGCATTTCAAACCCTTATTAAAAGGTAAGTTGTTTTTACAATTAAAACATTCTTGTAAAAGTTTCTTGACACAAAATAAACTGAGAAAAGCGATGTTAAAAGAAATAACTAACTACCGAACTAAACTAACTCGAAACACTGCAGATATTAAGCACTCCTCCAAATTTGGCAAAATCAGAAAAAAAAATAAAATCAACTTCTGCCTAAATGCACCTTTTGAAATATAGCCTTATTATAACTGTTACTAACAGGTTCATCCATCAAAATAGTCAGAATAAATAGAAACTGAAGTTGCTAAGATTACTAAAAAATATACTCCCAAAAGAACATAAAATAGTAAAATGATAAAAAAAAGAATAATAAAAAAAGAGAAGATGTATTGTTGAATAAGATCATTAAAGAGGGTCTTATTGTGGTGTACGATTCTCTCTGCGTTCTGATTTCAGTTCAGCATTCTCCTTCTGCAATGCAACGATTGTGGTGACCATGATTTTGAAGGTATTCTCAATTTCTCTAAACAAATCGCCCTGCGCAAAGTTAGCATTGCCAATACGTCCATTCAATGTGCTAATTTGTTGTTGAATTTCAGCTGAAAGTTGAGGAGGTTGTGATTTTTGTGCTTTTTCGCTCATTTGCATTATCCCTTCAGCTATTTTCTTCGATTTTTGCTTTTAGTTCTTTTATTGACTGCTCTAGCTTCTCACGTGCTATTACTTCAGACTTTAGGCAACCTATCAGGTAACCCATGACTTTGCCTCCATCCCAGAAGTCTTCATCCTCATTACTCTCCTTTACTCGTTTCAGGAAATCAAATGAATCATAAGTAATTACATCCACTTCAACTTCTTCTGTACCTTGTTTAAGGGTTACTTTCTGTGTAGTATATTTCTTAAGTAAATCCAAGTCATCCAATGCATCAAATGATGATAAATTCTTGTAGTATACATAGTTTGCAACTAAGCCGTGCCAATAGTATGAGCCATTTCCTAACGAGTAGGTATCGTTTGTGGAGGGTGTTAGATTGTCGCTTATGGATCCCCAGCTTATTTTACTGTTTAACCCGGATGGAATTCTTGCAAGATCAAAGGTACCTGAAGTAGTTTCGGAAGCAGAATGATTGTGGCTATATGGGTTAGCGTATCCGGCGGTGTTGGCGTAGTTTGCGGTTCCGGTGAGATCGCCGTGGAATGTTGCGTTGCCTCCTGTTTTGGAGTAATAGTTGTTTGCATATATTGTATAGGCGACTATGCCTTGCCAGGCATATGAGCCTGAGCCAAGACTGTAAGTATTGTCTGCGCTTGGATTGATAGATGAAGGAACCGCTGTCCATGGAATCGAACCTCCGCCACTTACAGGAGCCCAAACAGGTGGATTACCTGCGCCTTGTGCTGTTAAAACATAACCGCTTGTAGGTGATGAACTAGCAAGGTTTATTGTTCCATTAAACGTTGTATTGGCTGCAATCGTTAATGTGTTTCCTGTTAAAGCATTGATAGTGTTCGCATAGAGGTACTGAGTGTTTAGCAAATAAAGGGAGTTTCCGCCGAATACGGAGCTTCCACCGATAACAGTATTTGTAGTAAGTGGATAGATGACCTCGTAGTTTGTACCACCTATGTTTGTTTCTGTGTTAGTTTTTAAATGATCAACACATAAAGTACTCGCTGCCAAAGTAGCAAGCATGCCGTTACCATCTTGAACAGACAATAAGCTTATGCCACTCGGGGTAGTGCCAATTAGACGTACTGCACCGCTGTCTAAGAACAAATTCGTACTTGCAAGTGTCAATTGTCCGCAAGCTAAATCACCCCAGTTCCAGTTTCCATCCGATGCGCTTACCCTTATTTCTAAAGTTCCATAGTTCCCATAGATTCCACCCTGACTTAGCCAAATAAACGGATTTTTTGTCGATTCAACTCCACCTGTAGTACGATATTGCTGGTTTACATTATTCCACCAAGACCATCCTGGAGCGTAGTCTCCACCATTTAAGCTTATTTCTCCTTCAAGACTGTTCAACATACCTTTGGCTAAGAAGTCTTTTTCTACAGTTAAATGCTGACTACAGACTAGAGAAGGGTCGTCGCCCATCATTTCACCATAGAGGCATACATAGTTATGTCCTCCGTTATACGGGTTTAAGTCATAAAATCTTATGTGACCTGATGTATTAGGGTAACCATTGACTATAAATTCATGGTAATAAATAGCATCCATGAATTCTTGTTGATTCTTATGTTGCCAATACTCCCGACTCTCGATGATATCATTTACTGTCAAGTCAGGACCAATATATGATTCTGCAACCTTGAAGCAGTCAAAGTATATGTCTCCCGAGTTTGTAGCTCCGTTTGAGTTCCATGCTTGAATCCTAACACTGTCAACGCCACCTGAATAGAGAGATAGACCAGTTTGATTGATAACATGCGCATCGTTAACCCATAGATTCAACTGACCAGATACTGCATTTACAACAACACCTAATTCAATGCAATACCAAGTATCTAAGTTAAGTGTGAAAGATGGACTTGCATAATCTAATGGTGTGCTTTGATAGATAACGTGCCAGCGATATGTTCCATCGTTTTGTCGTTCAAGATCAATATAGTATGATGTAACAGTGCTGACTTGGAAACGGATAAGGCTACTAATTTGAGTACCATTAGAAATATTAGAAGTGAATTTTACGTAAACACGCCCATTCAATTGTGTTGCATCTTCGATTGATTTAGAAGCATATGCATAATACCCATTATTAGTTAAAGAGGATATTTTTGCTGCATACGAACCACTATGTGCGGTATTATTAGAAACCGAAATACTTGCTCCATTTTCCGAAGTAGTCGTCCATTGACTAAAATCATTATTTTCAAAGCCATCGCTAAAGATTTCATTAATAATATCATTATTATAAATAGATCCAATATAGCTGTTGTCTATTACTATATCGTCCCATTGGGCGTTACTTGCAGTTGCGCTCCATCCGGTTCCGATGTAGTTGTGACGAAAGCCGATGGTGTATCCTGTGACTGTTTGTGAGGTAGCAATATTGCGGGTGATGAGTGCTTCTCCATCTCTGTAAAATACTTGTGTATCTGTGTTTGCATTGTAACCTATCTCCAGGCAATACCATTGTCCGGTGTTTATGGTTTCTTCGTAGGATGTGAATCCTGAGCTGTCATAGAATACCCATTTGTAAACTCCTGACTCATAAGCATAGACGACTTGTACGGAATCGCCTATTCCCCCGCCTGATAGCTGAAGGTAAAGTAATGTAGCGCCTTTACTAGCATCGGGTAATCTTTCACATCTAAAATAGCACCGTGCATAAATCACCGATGGAGATCCCGTAATTGTATAATCTGCGGTATTTCGGGTGTTTGTGCTTGGCATAGATACCTGCATAGCGTATGAACCACTTTTTTTGACGGCTCCCTGAACCGTAGGAGACCCAGTGGTATTTGTCCAAGCAGTGAAATCGCCACTTTCAAAACCATCACTAAAAACTGTCACTTTCCCACCTACCCTACAATTAAGCTTAAACTATAGGCTGCTTCGTTTCCAGAAGTAGACTCGAAGAGTTCAGTTGTTTTTTTAGAGTATTCATTTCGGGGCATTAAATGGACAATTGCAGCAGGATCTTTACTCCAGCTGTTTGTCCAAGATATTTCCCAGCTGATTTCCTTAAAGTTCTGTTCAAACATATTATATCACGCAGAAACCAGATTGTCTACAAAGATGCTTAAGGAAGACGAACAGTTTCGGAAACATAGAGATAAGTTAAAATGAAAACTTCAGATAAAACTACATAGTTCTTACCCCATTAACTAGGAACACTTGCTTGTTGTTAGATAGTCAAAAGGAATAGTATGTATGGATTTCGAGTGATCATTACCTTAAAACGGTTTTTCAATTTAATTATGCCCTCTCTCTGAGGTCCAAAATGTAGGTCTAGGCTCCTCTTTTTAAAAGAAATTACAACAAAAATAGGTGCGGGGCACATATTAATGGAAAAGGAATTGAACAAAAACTTTAGTGAACCTAAAAAAAGTCACTTTCACTTTTACTTACCTCTTTGTTTCCGAAACTGTTCGTTAGTCTTAAGATCGCTCGAGACAGTTGAAGTGAAGTTGAGAGTGAATCAAAATGAAACTAGATAAAGTATTAGCCTCTGAGTGTAGGCGTAGCATAATCAGGGTACTTTTCAGCGTTGGCAGTACCAATGTTATGGACCTTGTACGAAGGGTAAATAGTACCTATAATCGGGTTAATCCAAACTTGACAGCTTTGGAAAAAGAAGGCATACTCTCAGAGCAACGATTTGGGCGCGTGCGTATGATAAAGCTGGAACGAGAAAACCAAAAAACTATCTTACTAGTTAAAGCTATTAGAATTCTCGACAATGAATTCATACCTAGCATCGCGAATTTTGACCAGGAAACTGAGCAGAAGAAAAACATCCTTAAGAAAACGACTGCAAGCATTAAAGCACCGTTTTTATTTCAAGAAAAAACACAACGCACGGAACAAGAGGAGGGAGCGTTATAAAAGCTAACAAAGCTATTAAGCAAATAGATACGATTCTTCATGGTAGACTTAACATTATTCGAACATACATATCGTTTGCTGATTTAAAGCCAAACAGGGTTAACGTGCTATGTGATCAAGTTTTAGACAGTTTAATAGTAGGTGGGATAACTGGTATTTCAGCTTACATTTACGCTGGGCAAGAGGTGTCTCTGAAGGCTGCGATTCTTTCTTTTCTTTTAACATTTCTAATAAAAATGAAAGAATACCGAAAAAATAACCTGAACTAGGTGAAAAGTTCCATGGGTTGCTTGAAAAGACTTTACATTCTAATGCAACAACATATCTATGAAATTGCTCTTGAACAGCCGCCAAATGTTAGGAAAAAGAACTGCGTAAATACAAAGAAAGCTAGGTCAATCACCTAGCTTTTTCCAACTTAACAGTTGGAAAAATATCATTTTTCTTTGTCCGCCCTAGCAAGAATACTTTTTCAGATACTTCAATTAAGGAAATACCCTTGAGGCTTAAGAATTATAAGAAATATTTCGTATTAATAATTGGATTTATGTGATGCCCATATTAAAAAAAAGAAAATGAATCTTTGGTCACCATGGGTCACGTTTTGTATAAAGGGTTTTTCAGCTGTCTTCTTTTTCTTCTTCATCAAAATTGTTAGGATTCTTGTTCACGTCTATTTCAGGATAATCCAGAGGCTTTTTCCTGTTATGCAAATATAACTCTTCAAAAGATTTATTTCAACCTGAAATGTTTTGGTTTTTGCGATAGATTTTATGGTCTTTTAGATGTTGCGGAATCTCCTATGGATGGAAAAGCTTTGTTCGTGACTTTTTTTACAAGCTAAGAAGACAAAGGCTTCTTCTAAAGGATTATATCTCGGATGGAGACTTTGGAAAGACGTCTTTCCAAATGGAGATAATACCCTTTATCAAGAAAGGTTGTTGTTTTTTCTATGCATTTTAAATTCAGAGAGCTGAGATTACTTCTATTGATTGGGATTTCTCTCCTTGTCTCAATAAAACAAGACTTTCAATTTTATTTTTTTGTGGTCTGACTGTGTAAGTATAAGATTGCCCCATATTTTTTAATGGTATATCAAAAGTAGTTTAAAGCCAAATTAATTTTGGGTCTTCGGGTGAAATCTCCGGCAAGGCCCTTGCAAAACTAAACCTATATCCGCAGTTTCTGCATAGATATCTTTGTACCTTACCTTCCCTCGTGTACCTGATGCCAGCTTTGCAGGTCCTTTGGCCGCCGCATTCGGGGCATGTGACCTTGAGCCGTTTTTCATTGTACAATGCGTCTTTCGGTATTATCTTGCCGCAGTGTGGGCAGTTTATGATTTTGAGTTCCATGTTTGATTGTCTCCGCGCCAAATATGCACAAAGAAAAATGGGGCTTTGCGGGTGAATGGCCAGCAGGGCGTAGGTTCAAATCCCTCCCCACCCGCCACCTCAGGAGTAGAGATCTTTTGCAAATTCAGCAGGTTCTATTCTTGTTATGCCCCTGATTTTATCGTATATGTGTTCGGTGCTCAGAATTGTTTTGTCTCGGGGTATTGCCGTAGCAGCATGGTAGGCATCAAACGGAGAAGTCTTATATTCGTTAATTAAGAGCGAAGCAGTTAAGCAAATTTCGGGAGTAATAGGCACCCACTCTACATTGCGCAGATGTGACAGAACATTAACAGCCACAGATAACTCCCTGAACAATTGCCTATTATAGAACCAGAAAACAATTTCCTGTATAGCTGCAGTCGATGCATAGATGTTTTTGAGTTCACCTGAATCGATTTTTTCCAGGATACGCTCGGCGGTATGCTTCAATCGATCCTCCTTTTTGATGATTGCCAGTAGAAGGTCTGATTCGATTAGAAAGGCTAGTCACCCTTTAATTTTTTGTCCACCAGTCGCTGGGCTGTGCGCAGAGCTTCTTTACGCATTTCAGAAACTGATTCTTTTACGTCAACTTTCAGTTTTTTTAGGTCACTTAGAGGATTTTTAGATACAGGCACGATGGCTATATGGTCACCTAAGTCTACGTAGATTATACTGTCACCTTCGTCAATCTTGTACTTTTTTCTGATGGCGGAGGGAATTGTGGTTTGACATTGACGGGTGACTTTAACTTCGTAAGCCATAATGATAACCTACTATATTCATGTGTAAATTACTATAAAATGTTTACTAATACTACCAGTATAAATGAGCACCAGCCTCCTAAGTTGGGGGTCGAGGGTTCAAATCCCTCCCCACCCGCCAAGAGTAATTTATTAAGAAAAAAGTTCAACCGCATTTATAATTTTAGTTTGAAACCAGGAAAATTAAATAAAAAACTATTCTTCCCAGCGGTACTTATTCTTTTTCAACTTTAACTTTTCTAACCCACAACTATAACATATTCCGTTATGACAGCAGATTACTTCACCACAATCTGGGCATCGCCATTTTATCTTTTGACTCTCCAAAAACCTGTCTATTCCATGCTCCTTTATGAAATCCAGGTTTTCAACCATACTTACCCGATAAAAGGTCACGTAGCCTTTTTGGAGGTCAAACAAATTATCGCATGGAAAAGAGTTGCATTCATAACAAAAATCTACCTTATGATTGCGAAGTGTTTCGCATTTTTTCTTGATAAAAGAGCACTGTTTATCTCTGGGGCGACAACCTTTACAATAAGGCAATTTTACTCCTTTGGATCGAACATCATTTATCATAGCAAGATAGCTACTGCAAATACCGCAGTTCATTCCACAGGGCGCTATGAGTTCATTATGCATATTGAAGCTACCGAAAACAGGTTGCGAGCACTTGGCTTATATGGCTTGTCAGAGTTAGCAGGTCTAAAGTATGTTTCGAGTATTAGACAGGTTAGTTTTACATAGCTAATCGTTCTGTGTATTGCAAGTTAAAGTTTAGATGTAGCTTGTTATTAGCTGATTATAATGTACCCAGAGCAATTCATTCGCCACCCGCCACTAATAATTCCAATTAACTATTAATAGCAGGCATAAACTCTTGTTTTTCGAGTTTGCCCGTATGAGCAATTATATTCATGGATATTCGGAAAAGGAATCAAAAAGATTACATGATCAAGCAAGTACTTTAGACGAGTTACTACATCATGATTCTATTTTCCCTGTAAACAGTAAAATATTAGAAGTGGGTTGCGGTGTGGGTTCTCAGACAAAAATAATTGCCCCGAAAAATCCTTCCTGCCAATTTACTTCTATTGACATATCTGAGGTATCGCTTAATCAAGCGAAAAAAACCATCCAGTCTTTAGATATTAAAAACGTTGACTTCCAAATCGGCGACATCTTTAAATTAAATTTCAGCCCAGAATCCTTTGATCACGTATTTGTCTGTTTTGTTCTGGAGCACATATCAAATCCTGTACTAGCCCTACTTAATTTAAGTAGAATATTAAGAAAAGGCGGCACAATAACTGTTATTGAGGGCGACCATGGGTCTGCATATTTTTATCCCAAGAGTGATTTTGCTCAAAAAGCTATTAATTGCCTAATAAAACTGCAGGAAATGAAAAACGGAAACGCGCTCATCGGCAGAGAGATTTACCCCTTGCTTAAGAAAACGGGTTTTAAAGACTGCGTTGTATCACCGCGAATGGTTTATGCTGATTCAAGCAAACCGTTCTTGGTGGAGGGCTTTACGAAAAATACGTTTACAGCTATGATCGAGGGAGTTGAAGAGGAAGCTTTGAAAAATAAGCTAATAACTGAAATGGAATGGAAACAGGGAATAAAAGACCTGTATCGAACAGCAGAAAGTGACGGCGTATTTTGTTATACTTTTTTTAAAGGAAAAGCAACTAAGGAATAAAAAACTGAGAATTACTAACTTGGCTAAGAGTCAAATAAAAACGTGAAAAAAGAATAAATACGGGCGATATCTCGAATCGCGTCAAGAGGCAAATTCTAGCCCGTCATATGTGTTTTTCTGAGGGTTAAGGGGTTGTTTTGCTTTTTAGTATTGTAGTTTGAATGCTTCAGCGAGTTTTTTTAAGCCCGTTGGGTCTGCGCTGAGTATGTTTTTTGCTTCTATGTATCTTTTGAAATCTTCGTAGATTTCGACGGCGCTGTTGCAGGTGGGACATTTTATGGTTTTTGAGGTTTGTCTGTAGTCGGTCATTATGCATTGCTTACTTACTTTGCAGTTGCCATATTCATCAAGATCATACCCTTCACAAACTCGGAAAGTATCAGGTGATAAATCATCAATTAGAACGATTTGACCTGTTTGGAGATCACGTCCCCACTCCATTTTTCCATCAACCAAATGAAAGCCTCTTTTTAGGAATTCATCATACATTATTTGGGCGATTTGTTTTATTCTACTTTTTGTGGTATCCATTTCTTGTTGGCTCATCATTCCTAGCTGAACCAGGGCATCATCTACCATTAAAATATCCGGTTCACCGGCCTTACCCTTAGCATAGAATTCTATAACCGATAGCTTACTGCCAGGAATTTGACAAGGATACCTACGCCACCAACTACCCATTACTTCAAATCTAAAAACGGTCTCAAGACCATAAATTTCATCAGACCCTTTATAATCGCCTGCCTGATTTGCTACCCCTAATAATTTAGCTGGCCTTACGACCATAATATTTGATTTGGATCCAGGCTGCACAAAATCTGTAGGAATACCTTTCTCTTCAAACAACTTAAAGAAGTACTCAGTAAATTTACAGGAAATACTACCTTTACCGGGAATTTGCCCAACAACTTTATCATAACCTGAGTTGAATACTGGTTTTCCATCTAACATGTAACCTGTAGCATCATCTTTAAAACGAAATTCATAACTTCCATCTGAACGCTTAAAGACATCCTTTGTTTTTCCCTCATACACTAAACTCACAACAATTCCTCCGTCTAATCCTTCAGAGGTATATCTTATTAATGAAATTAAACTTTCGCAATTCAAAAAGACCCCTAAAAACAGATAAAACAGATAAAAAAAGTCAAAAAGAGAAAAATCTCTTCGTATACTAGGTTTATTTTTGTTGAGTTTGCCGGATATTTTCTGCATCTCTACTAATTATTTCAGGTCCCATATCTCTCATCAGAAAAAGGACAATTCTGAACATTACACTCGCAAAGCCATTCTTGATTGGATTGACTTTTGTCTCATAGTAGTAGCCCTGCAAGTCCTTGTAATATGCATAATCGGCAGGCAACCAAGCCTTGCATTCTTTTGAAGCGCTTTTAAAGAATTTGAATTGCATCAGATTATTGAAGGTCGGTCGGGGCATTTTCTTATTTTGTAAGGCAGAGTAGAATTTTACAGAAGCATCTCTAATGCTTTTTTGATTCTTTGATTGAATCTTTTCTTTAATTGGCCAAGGCGGAGCGACAATCGATAGTTTCCCTATAACTTGCGGCCCACCAATAGCGATAGATAATACCTCAAGAGTTTTATTTAATCCAGCGCCCCCATTTGCAACCACTAGAACTTTTTTGCCAAAGTATCTTGGACGATGATGAGTGAAAGCAAAACGATCAATAAAATTTTTCATTAAGGCACTAACGTTTTGCACATATCCTGGACTTGAAAATATTAAACCATCGTTTGCATCTATGAGTTTTTCCACTTTTGTTTTGTCGTCGTTTAGCGGACAGAGGTTTTCGCCTTTACCGATGCAAATAAAGCAGCCTAAACAGGATTTCAAATTTAGCTCGTTTAAAAATAGATATGTGAAATGGGTTGAGCCTAACTGACTCATTTCCGCCTCAATTTGTTGGATGGCTTTATGGCCATTGCTGGATTTTCCTCTTGGACTACCTATTATGGCAAGAATCTTTAGTCCGCGTACATTTGCGGAATTTATTTTTGAAATTGTTCACTAACCTCCCGTTAAGTTCCGCAAAGCTACCTCAATGAGAATATGTGATATTATTCATTTCCTAGCAAATAG
>CAZWRU010000001.1:70796-79534 GCA_964636425.1 uncultured Candidatus Bathyarchaeia archaeon | reverse complement strand
ACCAGTTGAGAAATTAGCTTAAATCCAATGATTGTTTTAACTTTAAAACTCTCCAAAGGACGATAATCCACATTATTAAAGTAATTACAAGCAGGATCCCAGATTTTATTATATAATTGTAATATTGTAGATCCATCTGATTCAAGGGAACTAAAACTAAGACAACTATTCCTGTTGGTGAATGTGGCCAAGGAAGAAAACTGTATCCGGGAGTCGGCCACTGTAGAACACCATTATATTCATGAACATGCGAAGCGACAAGGTAGGCATTTGTAGTATAAATTGTAAGAAGTAACGCAAGCGACAGCAATATGCCTAAGATAATAATGGATTTCTTGTTTATTTTTGAAATTATCAAATACTCCACCTTTATCGTTTATGCGTCCAGTTTTTTAATTGGTTTATGAATTATTGTTTTGATTTTTCTGGAGCGGATTTTGTGTGCTTGAGTTTATTTTGTATTGTTTTCTTTTGAAAACATACTTAGTTTCTTGTATCCTACTCTAAAGTTTTTCTATTGTAGAGTTTTCAAAATTAAACCTGATATGCAGGATTTTGGCCTAAAAAACTTGATTGATATTTGCTATCTTTTCATCATTCTGTTTTTTGTAAGATAAGTTTCTTAATTGACCTTTTGGGCTATAGAGAAGTGTTGTTTTGTAGAACGCACAGTCAATATTGAGTATTGCTACATACGACTTTATATTTGTAAACAAGACAAAACAAGTTAACACACCTATCCGCACGCGATAAATCTACTCGAGTGAAAATAAAATGTTAAAAAAAACTCTGATTACAACAACAATCTTAGTGCTCTTGATTATCTCAGCATCCGCACTAATTATGCCTGCATCAGCAGCAACAGCATCAACGGCACCCTTACTTAAAATCTACGCAAGCCCAACAAGCGTGCTAGCCGATAATCAAGCATACAGCGCAATATTCGTACAAATCCAGACTTCCAAAGGCGCACCCATTAGAACAACAGAAGACATAGTAGTTTCCCTCACTTCTTCACTAACTAACATAGGAACCGTAGAGCCAACAGTAACCATCCTTAAAGGCTCAACTTACGCAGTAGCAAACTTCTACAGCACCTTCACCCCTGGAACTACCACCATCACGGCAGCCTCATCAGGATACAGCACCGTCTCAGCACCCATAACAACAACTGGACCCATACCTTCGGCGCTCGCAGTATATGGATTCCCCACAATTCTTCCCGCTGACGGTCAAACATACAATTCCCTAGTAGTACAACTGCAAGACAGCAGCGGATCCCCTGCCCCAGCACCAATTGAGGGCATAGAAGTAACTCTATCATCCTCAAACACCACAATTGCAGCAGTAGATCCCAAAGTAATTATTGAAGGCGGAAAAACATTCGCCGTTGCAAGCATAAAAACCTCCTTAGGAATGCAAGGTACAGCGGTTATAACAACAATCGCGTCAGGCTACTCATCCAAACAGGTAACCATTGCCGCTCAAAACATGTCAACAACCGTACCAACAAACGTTAAAATTTATCTTGGTCCACCCAAAGTACTTGCAGATGGAAATTCCTATGAGCAAGTTGTCGTTCAACTACAAAATGGAACAGCCTCATCAGGAAAAATAGCTTACGCGCTTGAACCAGTAACTGTAACCTTATCCTCATCATCTGAAACCGTAGGCACAGTTGAACAAACCATCATAATACCACAAGGAAAATCCTACGCCACAGCAATATTTAGCACCACTTATCAATCAGGAACCACAACCATCACCGCCGCAGCAACTAACTGCACTAGCAATCAAGCAACTCTAACAACCGTTGGCCCTATCCCTTCAAAACTAGTAGTTTTTGCTTCTCCACCATCACTACCGGCAGACGGGCAAAGCTACCAAATAATACAAGTCCAACTTCAAGACTCTAAAGGAAAACCCGCAAAAGATCCACTTGGTAATGTTGTAGTAAACCTGTTCTCTTCCACACCTGACGCAGGTAACTCCAGCTCAACAATAACTATTCCATTCGGAAAAACGCAAACTACTGGAACCTTCTTCACAACATGCACTGCTAACTCAACCACAATCACCGCTCAGGCATCAGGATACAACCCTGGAACCGCAAAAGTAACAACCTACCTAATAGACGTATACACGCTAAACGTCGAGCTTACAGTAGACTCTGAAAACGTATTATCCAATACTCAAACAACCATAAGAGCATACGTAACATACAATAACTCAGCTCCAGCCTCAAGAATCAACTTAAGCTTTAATTCAACCAAAGGCGGAAACTTCACATCCATAAAAGAAGAAGGCGACGGCTACTACACAGCAATATTTAACGCCCCAAAAGTTACAAAACAAACAATAACCAACATCACTGCAAACGCCACCAAGACGGGATACACTTCAACTTCCGCAGTTATTCAATTAACAATAGGTCTCAATCTAGTCAACGCGGGAGCATTACAGCTACGAATTTTAGAGGATAACGGCAACCCCGTAAGTGATGCCACTGTAACTTCACAGATTCAACCCATAGGCGCAGCAACATTAACTGGAGTAACAAACGCCTCTGGCTATGTAACCTTCACAAACACAGTAGAAGGCAACTACACCGTCGAAATCACCAAATCAGGATATGAAACAACCACACAAACAATCCGGTTGGCGGGCAATCAACCTACCAATTACAACGTAAACCTAGCAAAAACAGCTGGAGATATCACCTGGATAATAATCCTCATAGTAGTTGTAGTAATTGTAGTCGCAGTCGTATTATTCATATTCATACGCAAACGCAGAGAAACCGTTGAAGAAGAGCAAATACAACCTATAAAAACAAGCAAAAGAAAAAAGAAAACAGACAATACAGCTCTATGATAGGCTCGCTTGAGCCCCCCTTTTCTTATCTCCTTTTTTCGCTTAATTAAACATTATAACTTGAAGTTTGAACAGATAATTAGTAAGGTAAACAGTAATGTTCAAGTCGTGTTTATATGTGGAAAATCTTGCACCCAAGGTTTCTGGTTTAAAACAAACATCTTTACGTAATTTTTAAAGTACATGGAATACATTTCTTTCTTACCACAGTTGCTTATTCTTCGCACAGAAGTATAAGATACAGCTCGATTGTTAACAACGCATTTACCTACTTTACCCATTTTACGGGAAAAAGTAATATCCTCGCCGCATGCGATATCCTCAGCAAACCCACCCACTTTGAGAAACACCGACTTTCTAGCCCCACAACAAACAGAGGGGAACAATGGAAAACCCAAGCGAGCGGACAAAGAAGCTAATTTATTTAAAAAGCTATAATGCGATACTGCAAAAAGGTTATCAAGCGGCTCTAAAGGTTCAAGATTGCGCAAAATTCCAGAAACACACACAACTTTTGGATCATTAAAGGCTTTATACATTTCAGAGACAAAATCGGTTTCTAAATAAGTATCTGCGTCCAAAAAAAGTAGAAAGCGACCTCCAGCAAATTTTACGCCTTCATTACGTGCCCTGCCAACACCACGAGCATTTAAATCAATAACTCGGTCGGCACTCCTCTTAGCAACAGTCCGCGTATTATCTGGACTGTGACTATCAACTACGATGCTTTCAATTCCGCCGTAGTCAAAATTTTGATTGACAACGCTTTTGAGGCAACCATCGATAGTTTCCTCTTCACAATAAGTTGGTATTATAACCGAAACCAACGGATTCAAACTCGCCATTGTTAGCCTGCCCCCACTTCGAATTGATTTTAACGTATCAGGCATTACAATTAATAACGTTTTCGCAACAAAACAGAACAAGACTGGCTCCACAACATATGAAAGTGAATACAAAACTAATGCAAACCCTGAAACCAAAAACATAAAAAATAAACTCTCGCAAGCAAACTCTAATTAAAATACGTAACAAAAACTATAGAAAGAATAGGTAAAATTATATTTGTAGATACTCATTATGAGGGTCTCACATAAAAAAGGGGTCCGTGGCGCAGTACGGATAGCGCGTCAGCCTTCTAAGCTGAAAGTCAAGGGTTCAAATCCCTTCGGACCCGCCAACATATGTAAGAAAAGATACTATCTTTTTTTCTCGGCTATTTTCTTTTAATTTTTTAGTTAGTTGTTTCTTAGCTTTTGGAGGTTTATTTCTTGGATTTTTCGATTGAGCCTTTCAAGCCTAAGTCAGTTTCCGCGGTGATAAGGGTAAGAGCATAACTATCCTAAGCAACGAATGCGTTGGAGTTCAGTTTGTCATGGACACTTTGAGGCGAATTTAAGTTTTAACCCGACAAGCGCTAATCAAACTGTCATGGACACAACTAAAGTATTCAAGCACTCTGCTGAGTTGCGTGAATATTGGCGGTTAGAGAAGCGCAAGCAAAGGAAAACTGCAACGAAGACAGCAAACGCTTCTGATACATTGATGTCCCACATTACAGGCAAAATAGAAATACTTGGTATAATGGATAACGAGATATACTTTGAGTATCATCAAGCTGAGGATAGAAAAAACCTGGGGTGCGTGCTCAAGTTTCCCCTAGATGAACAAGCAGTATGGTAGATGACTTCATCAAAAAGAAACCCAGCAGTTCACATCAAACAACCAAAAAGTTATAAACTAAATAAAACAAAAATTCCACAACTCAGCTTCACGGAATCTGGCTTAGGAGGACCTAAAAATAAGTCCCCTAAAAGTTTATTCTAAAGATGATAGAGATACCCCTGATATTCAGAATCATATCCTTCTATTGTCTTGCATTGGTGTTCTTTGTCTTCTTTTGGATGATAGCATTTTATGTTAAATAATGACAAAAGAGTAATATGATAGTTTATAATATTTTAATCAGGAAAAAAAATCTGAGTTTTAATTTTTTTAGTCTCTTTTTCTAACAAGGGACGTTTAATTGCCAATGTAGAAATACAGGTGAAAGAAGTCAGAACGAGAAACAGCGAGGAGAACGTGTTGACCCAAGAAAATGCTTGGCATGATTTAGAAATTGAAGAGACATTCCAAAAACTTGAGACAAGTAAAAGAGGACTGACAACAGTCGAAGCATCAAGGAGACTACAGTCTTATGGAGCAAACGAACTAGATGAAGAAAAGAAATCAGTCAAATTAGCTCTGCTCTTAGGTCAACTGAAAAGTCCTCTTGTCGGAGTGCTTCTCGCTGCAGCACTAATTTCATTTTTTGTAGGCAAATATATTGACATGGCCGTCATTATCGTTGTCTTAGCACTCAATACCGGCATAGGATTTTTCCAAGAATACAAAGCAGAAAACGCCCTTCAAGCCCTAAAAACAATGACAGCGCCAGAAGCAGAAGTAATTCGGGATTGCACTGAAACAGGCAGATGTCTTGAACTACGCGTCAAAACAAGAGAGATAGTTCCAGGCGACATAATAGACTTGGACGCTGGAGACAAAGTTCCAGCGGACGCCCGCATCTTTGAAGCCATAAACCTCGAAATAGACGAATCGATGCTAACGGGTGAATCAACACCAGTAAAAAAAACGGTTGCCCCCCTTAACAAAGACCTGCCAGTGGCTGATAGGACAAACATGGCTTTTTCGGGCGCTATAGTTACTCGTGGAAGAGGAAAAGCTGTTGTTGTCTCCACTGGAATGAAAACCGAAATAGGAAAAATAGCTAAATTAATAAAAGAAACAAGAAAAGCTACAACCCCGATTCAAAAACAAACATTAGACCTGAGTAGAAAGCTCGGATTATTTGCTCTACTGGCAAGTGGCTTGATATTAATAATTAGTCTTCTACGCGGATTTGCATTCTTCGAGGCATTCCTGTTCGTTCTAGCGGCAGCGGTCTCAGCTATCCCTGAAGGGTTACCCGTAGTGATCACAATAACCTTAGCAATTGGCGTGCATAGAATGGCAAAAAGGAATGCCATAATCCGAAAGCTACAGGCAGTTGACACATTAGGCTCTGCCACAGCGATTTGCACAGACAAAACCGGAACCTTAACGACCAATCAGATGACAACCCAGAAAATATTTGTAAACAACAAAATGGTTAAGGTCACAGGCGTCGGCTATGCGCCCGAAGGACATTTTGAAGCAGACGACAGTCAAATAGATGCGACAAATGATGAATCGCTTGATCGCTTGCTTCAAATCGCTACTCTTTGTAATGATGCAAGACTAAGGCAACACAAACTTGAAGATGCAACTCTATGGGAAATACATGGGGATCCAACAGAAGGAGCCTTAATTGTTGCTGCGGCAAAAGCAGGATTACAGAAAGACGAATTAGAGGAAAAATCGCCACGCATTGACGAGATTCCATTTGATTCAAAGGAAAGATACATGGCTACTTTCCACAAAACCTCAGCAGAAAAGTTAGATGTCTACATAAAGGGCGCACCAGAGACCATTTTAGAAATGTGCTCCGAAATACTAGAAGACGGAAAAACAAAGCGACTGACCCAGCAGAAGAAAGAAGAGATTTTGAAAGCCAGCACACAAATGGCTAGTGAAGCATTAAGAGTGCTCGCCTTGGCTTATGGGTCAATTGAAACAAAAGAACTTGAAAATGTTAAGATAGACATTCAACGTGGACGAACTAAACTAGTTTTTGTCGGTTTGGCAGGGATGATTGACCCCCCTAGATCTGAAGCTAAATCGGCAATTCAACTCTGCAAAAAAGCTGGAATCAAGGTAATCATGGCTACAGGGGACCACAAACTTACCGCCGAGGCTATCGCAAAAGAAATAGGCCTTATAGAGACAAACCTAATAGGTCTCACAGGCGCCGATCTTGACGGTTTATCTGATGACGCATTAGATGCTGTAATAAACGAAACCTCTGTGTTTGCTCGTGTTTCTCCGACGCACAAATATCGGATTGTGGAATCTCTGAGGCGCAAAGGTCACGTTGTGGCAATGACGGGAGACGGAGTCAATGACGCTCCAGCCTTAAAAGTGGCTGATATAGGCGTTGCGATGGGCATTACAGGAACCGCTGTCACCAAAGAGGCAGCTGACATGGTTTTAACTGATGACAATTTTGCCAGCATTCTTAACGCCGTGGAAGAAGGCCGTGTGGTGTTTGAAAACATTAGGAAAGTCGTCAAATACCTTATCTCAACAAACACGGGCGAAATCATCACTATACTCGCGGCTCTAATTCTTTTACCAGGTTTACCTCTAATTTTCTCTCCAGTTCAGATACTATGGGTTAACTTGGTAACCGACGGCTTGATTGACAAGTTCCTAGCCATGGAGCCAAAAGAAAAAGGCATTATGGATCAGCCGCCAAGGAAATCTAAAGAAAAAATAATCAACCGAGAAATGATGTTAAACATAATCTACGTGGGCGCTTTAATGGCAATTGGAACTCTTTGGATTTTCACAAATGGATACAACAATGGAGACCTTCAAAGAGCTCAGACTCTAGCCTTCACAACCATAGCAATGTTTCAAGTGTTCAACGCGCTGAATTGCAGATCAAGAACAACTTCAGTTTTCAAAATTGGTTTAACCACCAACAAATACCTGCTAGGAGGCATTGTAGCTTCTGTTTCGCTACTTATACTGGCGACAGTATTGCCTCCGTTGCAAACGGCATTGGGCACCACTTCGCTTTCAGTTTGGGACTGGCTGACAATAGTTCTTGTTTCCAGTTCGGTGTTTATTGCTGACGAGATAAGAAAATTCGTTAGGAGCAAAGTGAAAAAGTGATTGTCATGTCATCAAAATATGAAGTTGAACTCACTTCAATAGAAGTTGATAAAAAACACCTATACCAAGTTGAAGACAAAGACATGCTAAAAGAAATCGAAGAAAACCAAAAAAAAAGAGCAGACAAAAAAGAAACCAAAGCTACCGCTAAGCCAAAAAAACAACTACCTAAAAAAAGCTCAACTGCTAAATTGCCTTGACCGCCAGACTTCACTAATACCCTCTAACCCTTCCCTTTAGCATTTTAGAGGTTTTCCGCTCACTTCCGCATGTCGGGTATAGGCTACAGTCTCCTCTTCAGTATGGTGTGGCTTATTTTGCCGTCTTTGTAGTATTCCATAAACATCTTTCCACAACCAGAACAAGCATGCTGCTTTATATGGAAAGGACCATATTCCCGCTCTTTCCCAGTAAGATTCGCATTGGAAGAACATCTTGGACACTTCGCCATCTCATTCACCAATCCATAGTAAACTGTAAAAGCAAATTTGTTTATAGACGATATTTAATAACAAGAAAAAACATAATTCAAGATAGTAATTCAGTTAGGAGAGTTTTGGTATAAAATTTTTAAAACAAGCTGAATTCTGGATAGCATTATGCATAATTATTGTAACAATTTTGTTGATGATTGCCGACAATCAACAGTGGATTAACTTTAGGTTCGCTGTAGGTCCATTTCGTTTTAATCATTGGCTTGTTTGGATAGGTACATTATATGTTGCCTTTGTTGTACCCACAATAGCTTTGTTAAAAAAACGTTCTCCTGACAAATACATCACCCTTTTTAGAGTACACATATTTGGAAATCTGTTAGCTTTCCTTTTGGTATCTATACATTTTATGGGACAAATTAGCAGATCAGCCCAATCATATCCTGACCTTGGAACGGGGGTAGCATTATACGCAGATATGACTTTGCTTATCGCCACAGGATTTATTCATAGATTTCAAATAATTCCGCAAATAAAACCTCAAACAAGAAAATTTATCCATGTAGCGCTAACATTTGCGTTTTACTTGATTATAGTAATTCATATACTGCA
>CAZWRU010000001.1:63755-70696 GCA_964636425.1 uncultured Candidatus Bathyarchaeia archaeon | reverse complement strand
ATTCATGGCTTTCAACCCTTGTAAAGTTGTATTCTATTTATAAATTTCAAAAGGGTAAGGAAGTAAATAAGACCAGTAAGATATAAAAAATCTTGGGAGTATGCTTGTTTATGACCAAGTTGGATTTTTTGCCAGAGCAATTATCGAAGCTTAAGCAACTTACGGATAATGGAGAGGACAGAATTTTTCGTTTCTTGGGCTTTTCTTTAGATTTAGAAACAAGTGAGTTTCATGATGTTCTGCAAGAAGATGCCTTGAGAACTACTCTGGAGCTGAAAGACCCTACGATGCACCAGCAAATAACCGAATTATTAATTAAGTATTCGCAGGTTAGCAAGAAAAGTAGAAGCGGGAAACTAGTAAAGTTCAAGGACTTCCCCGGCGGGTACGCTTATGAAAACGCTTTTTTCCGAAGAGCAGTTGAACCCATCGCCAAAACTTTTGGCAGAAATCCTGACCAACTAATCCAAGCTGGCCAGTTGCTCGGCGGAAAAACCTTAGAGTATGGACAGTCATCAGTAGAAATCTCTGCTTTGCACGGAATTCCAATCACATACATCCTTTGGACTGACGAAGAGCTACCGCCATCAGCAAACATCCTCTTTGATGATACCGCAGGCAATTATCTAAATGTAGAAGACTTAGCGGGACTAACAGAATTAACAACTTGGCGCCTATCAATAGCAAAATCAATTCTTAAATAAAATAATCGGAAGGATCACTTGAGAACCTCAAAAGAAATTGAAAACATAGATCAGTATATTGCCACTTTCCCAAAAGACATACAAAGTATCCTTAACGAGCTAAGACAGACCATCAAAGAATCAGCACCCGAAGCAGAAGAGGCCATAAGATATCAAATGCCCACATTTAGACTAAACGGCAATTTACTTCATTTTGCAGCATACAAAAACCACATAGGATTTTATCCAACCCCCACAGGCATTGAAGCATTCAAGAGCGAATTAGCCAAATATGAAGTATCCAAAGGCACAATCAAATTTCCCCTAAACAAACAAATACCCCTAGACCTAATCCGAAAAATCGTAAAATATAGAGTACAAGAAAACTTGAACATGAAAAAAAATAAATCAAAACAAATAAAATCATAGTAAGAATTTGATAATTCTTCGCAACATAAAATTTTTGCCCAAAATGTCGGATTAAGAAAAAAAATAAAAGCTAAACATCACACATATTAGGTTAAAAGAGGGTGAGGTAATCCTTGCCAAATGTTAATTTTATTCCATTAAATGAAGCGATTAAATTATGCAAAAAGTACAGATCAATCCATACTTCTGATTTTCCAGTTCAATGCGTAAACTGCATAAATTCCTCAAAAGAGAAAATTGAGCTTATGTACTTCTATAATCCACCTAACAATGACGGCTGCACCATAATTAATAAACTGCATAAGATGTATACGGAAAATAGAAACGCCATATGCTCCAATTAAAAGGCTTTCAGTCTGAATTAAGAAGTCTTAAATGGATTAAAAACCAGATTTCTCCTTAAAAAATGCTTTTCAACATTAGCTTTAGGAATAAGGATCAGAGGGCTTTAGAGCTTTTGCCGAAATAAAATAACATTCATTATCCAATAGCAGCTCCAGGTTATGCTGATTAACAAAGTCAGTTATAAAATCCAGCACATTTTCATCAACTACATTTTCTGTTATTCTTAAAACCAACCCATCGCGCAGGGTGTCAATTATCTTTACATCAACGCTACAATTATTCCCTATTTCCCTTTTGAATATCATGGCATCAAAAATCCTCAACATCAATTCACCTCGCTATAATGCTCAAATTTAGCTGTTTCTCAAAAAGCTAATAGCTAAACTGGAGGCAGATGCCTAAATTTGCATTCAATATAATAGTAAAAGGAGACTTAAGATTCTTTTTGAATTAAAAAACGAAAAAATGTATCAAAAACTAAAATTTTTGCCACTCTAACAGAAAACAGGGGATTGTTTTTTTAAATTAGTTTTGCGTCCAATATACAACCTTCCAGAGACGAACAGGAACACTTTTCTCAATAAAGAAACATTTTCAAAACTTCCGATCTATAGGCGGGAGGGAATAGGAGATTTGGAGACCCTCCCCACCTATCATCTAATTTTAGAGGCTATAAGGAAGTCTTCCCGCTTCTTCCTCAATAAACAATATACTGTTTTACTTTAAAAGAGATGTTTCAGTATCGTAATATATCACATACTCTAGATTTTAGAAAAAAATTAATCGATAATTACTTCAAGGGTAGGTTAGCCACAACAAATCTGCGCCTTTTTGTTGACAATTATGAGGATGTATATATTGTGAAGATCTAAAATCCGCTCAAATTCTTCGCCTGCATTTACTACACTGAAAAATCTGCGGCAATAATCAACGAATAATTGGAGAACAGCATAAATAACTTGACGATAAGAATAAGTGATGCAAATTCAAAAATCGTTTTGGAATCCTGATTACCTAACAGACCAACATATCTTACCTGTATACATATTCATGTTATAAAATCTTATAAATGAAATTAAGTGTACGTTCAATTATGATAAGACGTAATAAATTATTACTCTTACTTGTAATGCCTTTTGGATTTGCATTGTTCTTTCTTGTCTGGAGCTTATACTGGGTAGGTTCCAAAAAAATCGTAACTGCAATAGAAGACAAAAGACCCCAAGGACAAAAGCAATCCAACATTGCCATCACTAGCTAAAAAGTAAGACCAAATCCATGCAATCCACATAATCCCCAGATTTAAATAGAGATTATCCTCCCAATTTTAATCATACAGGACATTTTGAAAACACAGCTTAATGCTAAATATCGACATATTCCCATTATGAAACATGCTTTATATTCAAAATTCGAATCTTATTGTAAATGGAGAAAGGCCGAGGAGAGAGGAAAGGCTTACCCTACCCTATAATGGTAAGCCAAAATTCTTTTTAAAATCATATCCTTTCAGAATTTTTAATTTCTCGCTATATTAAATTTCAAGGGTATACATAACCAGAAAATTATACAGATACTACAGATGCAAACTAAGAAACCACTAATTATAATATGGAAATAAACATTGTCAAATAGCACTAAATTTTGCCTCTATAGTTATCTTTGTCAGTTCTATGAAGACCATGAATCAAAAAACACATTGCTAAGAGAAAAGTAGTATCCTAAAAACTCCGCTTTAATGTATAAATACACATAATTTTCAGCATAACCGATTAGAAAACACGAATCTGCACAAATAAATTGGGAAGCAATAATTTTTTAACCACCAACTAATTTAAAATCGAAAAGAAAATCAAAGTAACCGCGAATCCACGCAAGAACTACAAAATCCTTTTAAGCAAAGCGCCATTGATAGCTGACATTGGCGGGTAAGTGGACCTCCACCCGTTCCGCCAAAACAATAAACCCCGGCGTCGGAGGAGAAATAATTGAAAATACAAACGAAAGAATTAGCTCTAATTGGAATATACGCTGGATTATATGCAGCACTTGTTATTGTACTCGGATTTGCATCTTATGGACCTGTTCAAGTCCGTGTTGCAGACGCATTACTTGCTATAGTGCCCTTACTCGGTTTAGCTGGAGTCTTGGGTCACACACTGGGAGTATTCGTCGCCAACTTGTTTTCAACCCTTGGCCCTATAGACCTGCTAAACACCATACCCTCATTTATCATGTCCTTTGTAGTCTACTATGTTTATAAAAAAACCAATAATGACTACACAGTAATTGGAACATGCATTGCTTACTCTACCGTTCTAGGCATAACGGTCGGTTGGATGTTATCTTACGTGATTAACTCGCCTTTGCTTCCCACCATAGCGTATGTAACAGCCGGGAATATCATTGCAAGTGTACTCATAGGCTGGCCATTATTCAAAGTAATAAATAAAACAGGTATTTTTAAAAAAATTCATTCAAATTAGAGGTCAACTAAATGATCAATAGACAAACAAAAAAATGTGTAGTAGTACTCAGCGGGGGACCAGACTCCGCTACTGTAATGTACTGGGCAAAAAGTCAAGGATATGACGTCTACGCATTAACATTCAAGTATGGACAACTCGCAAATAAAGAAATAGAGTGTGCACACAAAATCGCCGAAAAGCTATCCGCACCCATCAAAGTAATTGATTTATCATCGCTAAAAGAAATCTTCACTGGAGTAACATCGCTTGTAGACAAAAATATACCTTTAACTGCTGATTTTTCCAAGCCAATTATTGTACCGTTTAGAAACGGAATTTTTCTTTCTGCCGCTGTGGCATATGCAGCTTCAATACGTGCTGAGAGGATTTTTTATGGGGCACAGGCTTCAGACGCAGCGAATTATCCAGATTGCCGGCGTGAATTCTATCAAGCCTTTGAGAAGGCAGCTCAATTGGGAACCGAGAGCAAAATGCGGATAGAAGCACCTTTCAGTGGAACAAACAAAGCAGAGTTAATTAAGAAGGGCGCTGAACTGGATGTGCCGTTTGAACTTACATGGTCATGCTACACAGACAAGAAATATCACTGTGGCAAATGCGAATCATGCCTTAACCGGAAAAAAGCCTTCAAAGAAGCAAACATCCTCGACCCAACAGAATACAACCAAATAAACAACTGATTTTCATTCTTCACAGAAAAAGGAGCATATGCATAATTTTTAACGGAAAATATAAATTAGCAAGATTCATTAGAAGGTAAATGTTCAGTAATTGATTTGTCGGTGTGTAAATGGGGAGTTAGAATGAGCACGAGCACTCACGCAGAAGATTTGAAACTTCGGTTAATGACTATCGAGCTGTTAAGAACAGCAAAATACAAACGTAATATAACCTATCGAGAATTAGCCTCAAAAACTGGTTTACCAGTGACCGTGCTAAGCAGATACGCAAAAGGTCATGTTCTTCCAAACACAACCAGAGCCAGGCAACTCTGGAGAGTATTAACCAAACTAGTCGGTTTAGAAACTGAGTTAAGAAGTCGAATAAAATTTGATGACACAGGCTACTTCGATAATACCGAAATCATCGGAGACTACAATATACTCCAACAAGCCGCAAACCATGCACTTGCAAACTTTGCAGGTAAACGGGTCACCAAAGTATTAACCGCCGCAGTCGACGGAGTACCGCTAGCAACAATGGTTGCAAATGCTTTAGGAGTCAACTTGATTGTAGCCAAAAGGAACAAAGAGGTAGGCGTTAAAACCTTCATAGAAGAAACATTTATTCTCGGAAAAGACTCCGGCGTCACCGTAACACTCTACATACCAAAAGAAATCATCAAAAAACGCGACAGCGTACTAGTAGTAGATGATATGGTTAAAAGCGGAGAAACCCAAGAAGCACTAATAAATCTAGTTAAGAAGTCAAAAGCAGAAATATCGGGTGTATTCTCGCTTATCGCTGTTGGAGACGAATGGAAGAAACGACTAAAGACCAGCAGTGACGCACCAGTCGAAGTGGTCACTTATCTAAAGTCACCCTTTGATTCCGATAAGCGCTAAATAACCTCCCAACACTCTTTCCTTCGTCCTATCAGCTAAATTTATTTAATAGCCGAAATCTTAAACAGAATCACCCAATAGTTCTAATCATAAATCAACTATCGAGGTCCTTAAATGCGCACCATACAATGGAAAAATGGAACCGTTCTTACACTTGACCAAACTAAACTCCCACTTGAAACACTAATGATAGAAATAAAAACACCTGATGCCATGGCAGAAGCCATAAAGAATATGCGCATAAGAGGCGCCCCTCTCTTGGGAGCAGCCGCAGCCTACGGAATAGCGTTAACAGCATACAACTCTAAAGCAGAAACAAAAGAAAAATTATTATCTGAACTAAAAGAAGCTGCGACCATGATAAAACGCACACGCCCTACGGCAGTAAATCTTTTTTGGGCGATTGATCGCGTACTCAACAAGGCTCAAAACAGCAAAAGCCCACTCCAAGAAATAAAAACTCTTGTTATCGAGGAAGCACAGAAAATAGCAGACGAGGATGCCAAGGCTAACCGCGCCATAGGTAAAAATGGAGCCGAGTTGGTAAAAGACGGAGACACAATCTTAACACATTGTAACGCCGGCGAATTAGCAGCAGTTGAATACGGTATGTCATTAGGCGTGGTAAGAGCAGCTTGGGAGCAGGGAAAAAAAATTGAAGTCATCGCAGATGAAACACGACCGCTACTTCAAGGCGCAAGACTTACAGCGTACGAATTACAACGTGACAGCATACCAGTCACTCTAATCACAGACAACATGGCAGGATATGTCATGAGCAAAGGATTAGTAGACTTAGTTATAGTAGGAGCCGACCGAATTGTTCAAGATGCAGTATTCAACAAGATAGGAACGTATAGTGTTGCAGTCTTAGCCAAAGAGAACAATATACCATTTTATGTAGCTGCCCCGAAATCCACATTTGATTTAACACGTAAAGCCGCAGACGTTACAATAGAAGAGAGAAAACCAGAAGAAGTCACACACATAGGGGGAGTACAAATAGCCCCAACTGGCGTAAGAGTATTGAATCCTGCTTTTGACGCCACGCCACTAAAATATGTCTCCGGGATAATATGCGAAACTGGAATATACTACCCCAAAGATTTCGAGAAATTTAAAGACAGCAGTCCTTAAGTATGCTTCAACTATTGAGAGGGCACACCAATTCGCCGATAGTTATGCAACGGATCAGCAACGAGAATTTTCTGCTCATTTTGATTGATAATATCCCTAATATTTGCTAAAATCTCTTGATGATGCTCTTCGTCATCAATTATCCCCATAAATATATTATGTACATTATCTAAGGCAACATTATACGTTTGTTTTATTTCTTTAGCGAAAACCTCTAAGGATTTAATTTTTATAAAAATATCATATTCCTCACCCATCACGCTCTCGAAGAAAGTGAGCTTTTCAGCTAATTC
>CAZWRU010000001.1:0-63655 GCA_964636425.1 uncultured Candidatus Bathyarchaeia archaeon | reverse complement strand
GCGGTTTTGTATTCGAATTCACTAAGAGAGCAAAGTAACCCTCTAAGACCAGCTGGATCAGCAATATCCTTCAAGTTATCCACTTCACTAAACGTACTACATAAGAGTGATTAATGATTTATGAACGCAAAATCCACAAAAAAATTAACCTTTAAAATAAAGAGGCCGAGGGAGATTATTTGAGCCCTTTTTGATTTGGTGAAGATTCAAGTAACGAGAGGTTTTTTTGAGAAAGTTCAGGCGAGAGCATATTTACTTCAAGAGTAACCTCGGTTAAGCTCTTTTCTGTTGCTCCTATAAGTCCTTCAATATCAGATAGGAGTTTTTGGTGTTCTGCCTCATCTTGTGAAATTCTCTCAAAAAAGCTGTTAAAAGAATCTAAGCTCAGGTTTTTAAAATTATTATTTGAACGGTCTATAATTTTTGAAATCCGATTATGCACCGTAGAGTACTTATCATTCATCACTCTCTCTAAAACAGCAAGTTTCTTAGAAATCGAAAGAAGCTCAATTTCGTTAAATTTCTTAGCGGTTTCCGCGTCTTTTTGCATAAGATAAATTATTTTAAAAGCATCTCCAAATTCAGATACATTCTCTATATTTGTTGCCCGGGGCATCACCAGTTTTTCGCTCATTCCTTTGAGAAGAAAAGCATGTTTTTGACCATCAGCAGCAATCTTTTGCAGAAAATATTGAACTGAAGAGGGCGTTGTTTTTTCAGCTATTGTACTGTAGAGAGTAGAAGTATTATTCTCCAACATACTCAAATGACTGAAATACGAAGACACCGCACGCCTCGGATCGACATACTTGGGCACCTTTTTACTACCCCCACCGATTAGAAAAAAAGAAAATCAATAAAAAGGTTATGAAAAGAGCATCAATATTCAAAATCTGTTCAACAAAATGATATTTTAAATAGGGATTCAGAGAATGTTTGCAGTAACAACGTTAATTAGTTTACTCTCAAAATTAAAGACAGACGGTGGATACATTATGAGCTCTAAGGAGAACCCCACAAACAGCGCAGAACCTAAGGTAGAAGGACTAATAGTAGAAAAGGGCGTACTAATAGCAGAAAAAAGCAGTATAGACTCACTTAGTCAACGGGGTTACGGCACAACTGAAAAAAGTACTTTAACATTATCATTTTACGAAGCATTATTTCTCTCAGATAAGCTAATGCTCACGGCCAAAGACAAGAAGGGTAAAGAAATAACCTTTGAAGATCTCCTTAAAGCGTACCAAAAAATTGATGAAAACGCATGGGCACATTACCTTATTTATCGTGACCTACGCAGCAGAGGGTATGTAGTTAGGGAAGGTTTCGGAACAGCCATAGACTTTCGAATCTATGAACGAGGAACCTACGGCAAAGACGCCGCATCATCACTTATCCTAAGTACACAAGAAGGCAAACCATTACCGATGGAAGATTTAGCAAATGCTCTAAAACAAAGCCAAAGCCTAAAAAAAGAATTAATCTTAGGCGTTATGAACCGTAGGGGAGAAATAGTTTACTATTCAGTTTCACCATTAACCTTCAAGTAACTGAGGAAATAGCCACATGTCAAGTTTCCAACCTGTCCGCGGAATGAGGGACATATTATCCGACGAAGCAGAAACAATCACATACATAATAAATAAATCCAAACAAACAGCTTCCTGCTACGGATTCAAAGAAATCATAACACCCATCGTTGAACCATTCGAGCTTCTAAGTGCTAAGTCAGGAGAGGAAATTCGTCAACGAATGTTCATTTTTGATGACTTAGGCGGAAGAAAAGTTGCCCTTAGACCAGAGTTCACTGCTTCTATCGCCAGATTGGCTACAACCGTACTAAAAAACGAGGCGAAACCCTTAAGAATTTTTAGCGTGGGCAGCGTTTACCGCTATGATGAACCACAGAGAGGCCGATACCGCGAGTTCTGGCAAGCAAATTTTGAAATCCTTGGATCTAACAAACCGGAAGCTGATGCTGAAATAATATTGCTTGCAAACAGCCTACTAAAAAGTTCAGGATTAAAGTCTTATGCGATTAAATTGGGACATGTCGGCGTTCTAAAAGGTATAATGAGCCAAGATGAGATTGACGAAAAGAACCAGAATGCAATACTGCAGAAAATGGATAAAAAAGAATATGATGCTGCGCTAAGCTTAGTAAACTCGACAAAATGCCGCGACACTTTGCAAAGATTAATAGACCTAAAAGCAAGCAGTGTCTTTGAAACAGTCGAGAAAATGAAAAAAGCTCTGGAAGGATATGAAAAGGCTTTAGCAGCAGTAGAAAATTTGGATGCAGTTCTAAAGTTAGTTACAGAGAGCGAATGCGAAATCAAAACTGTTGATCCTGCTTTCGCCAGAGGCTTAGAATATTATACCGGCACAATCTTTGAGCTGTACATTCCTGAATTAGAAATAGCCTTAGGCGGAGGGGGCAGATATGATAGACTCATCGAAGCCTTCGGGGGAGAGCCAACACCGGCAGTTGGCATGGCAGCAGGGATTGACCGTATGTCAATTGCTATGCAGACCCAACAAACAAAGTTGCAGGCACAACAAAGAAAGAAAATAGCGGTAATTCCGGTAAAGGAAGAAATGAAAATAGAAGCATTAAAAATTGCGCAGATGCTCAGAACCAAAAATTTATGGGTAGAGTTTGAGATTATGGGTCGAAAAATGGGCAAAGCACTTGAGGATGCAGACAAACGTAAGGTCGACTATGCAGTTATTGTGGGAGAACGAGAACTGCAACAAGGAAAAGTGGTTCTTAAAGATTTTAGTAAAAGAGAACAAACTATAGTAACTATAAGCGAGCTAGCTGAAAAAGTGTTAAAATAAAAAATAAAATGATTGTTGAAGCCCTAAGGCTTCTTTTGGCTTTATTCGGGGTCTATTCTAAAGCCGTTTAATGTAGCGGTTGGCTTCCCATTCGGTTACTTGTGTTCGGTATAGATCCCATTCTTTACGTTTTTCATTTAGGAAGATTTTGAATGCGGTGTCACCTAAAGTTTCGCGCATTAAATCGCTGGTTTCCATTTCGTCTAGGGCTTCTTTTAAGGATTCAGGGAGGGATATTATTCCGCGTTCTTTACGTTCTTCATAGCTCATGTGATAAACGTTTAGCTCTACTGGATCACCGGGGTCAATCTTATTTTTTATACCGTCGAGTCCTGTGGCTAATAGCACTGCAAATTGGAGGTATGGATTTCCAGCTCCATCAGGGCAACGGATTTCGCATCTTGCCGCGCCTTTTCTTCCACCGAAGTTAGGAACACGAATAAGAGGAGAGCGGTTCTTGTGTGCCCATGCAAGATATACTGGCGCTTCATATCCAGGTACTAGTCGCTTGTAGCTGTTTGGCCATGAATCCAGTACTGCAGCCATTTTCCGTCCGTGACTAAGTTGTCCTCCAATGAAATTTCTAGCTATATCAGACAGGTAGCCATTCTTTGAATCTTCGCTATAGAAGAGGTTCTCAGTTAGGTCTTTATTCCATAGACTCTGATGGGTGTGCATGCCTGAGCCGTTAATGCCTGCAAAAGGTTTGGGCATGTGGGTAGCTATGTAGCCGTTTCGAGCAGCGACGACTTTAGTTACCATTTTCATGGTTATAGCACGGTCTGCGGTAACTAGGGCTTCGCCGTATTTGAAATCAATTTCGTTCTGTCCTAGAGCTACCTCGTGGTGGCTGATTTCGATTTCTATTCCGAAGGCTTCGGCCATGTCGGCAATTTCGCGTCTTAAATCATCAGTGAGGTCTCCCGGATGGAAGTCAAAGTATCCGGCCATATCTATGGGGGTTGGTAATCCACCGTTTTCACTTTCTTTTACTATGAAGAATTC
The DNA here is from genome assembly GCA_964636425.1 of uncultured Candidatus Bathyarchaeia archaeon. Classification (GTDB taxonomy): domain Archaea; phylum Thermoproteota; class Bathyarchaeia; order Bathyarchaeales; family Bathycorpusculaceae; genus JADGNF01. The sequence continues at coordinate 59,809 of CAZWRU010000001.1, read as the reverse complement.
AAGTTCGGGGGCACAAATGAAGGTGTAGCCTGCTTTGGCGCACTTTTCGATTTGTCGTTCTAATACGGCTCTAGGATCGGCTTCAAAACGTTTGTTTTGTGGGGTATAGATGTCACAAATTAGTCGACATGAAGATTTTTCTTTGGGTCTCCAGGGGAGGATTGCGAAGGTTGTAGGGTCAGGATAAAGGACCATGTCTGATTCTTCAATTGGTCTGTAACCTGTTATCGATGATCCGTCGAAAGATTGTCCGTTTTCGAATATGCTTTCGATGTTTTTTGAGCTTACAGCTAAGCTTTTCATTAGACCGTTCATGTCGGTGAATTGAAGTCTAACGAATTTGATATCTTGTTCTTGGAGTGTTTGAATAACTGTGGTTACATTTTTTTTCCAGACAGCGTCTTTAAAGTTTTTCATTTTTTGTTCATCCTCACACTAAACGCCTTTCTAATTTTTCATGTGTTATGGAAAACACATTTATCATAAACATATATAAGTTTATCGTTTTATATATTAGATAAATGTCCAGTAAAACAATCATTTTTTGAAATTATGCATTCTTTCATTAAATCCGATTGGAGGAGAAAAAGACCGACCCGCCTTCTTTAACAACAGTAATCCGAAAAACCAAGCGTTTAACTCTCTCTGCGCAGAAAATCCCCAACATCAAGAATATTTCTGATTACAACCCTATCATTTGAACTATCCATTTTTTCAATTATTTGACCAAACCCTAGACATTCACTAAATTCATTCATAATCAACGTAAAAGAGCCTTTTGTTTGAACCCCCAAAACGTTAGTTATTCCTTTTTTGAAGACATCTCTACCACAGATAAACAACCACGCTGTTTTTTTATCTAAAAAGACTTTATTCGTAGCCACTTCAGCAATCATATTAAGCAGATTGAAACTTGGAAAAAACACATCCTTCCCGAATTGACCTAGATATAGTCCAGAATAGAAAAAATCTTTACACACCAACTTCTTTATTCGCGGATTTAAAAGATAATATCGCTGATTATTCTTTACAACAAATTCGGGATTCAGAACAATCTTAGCGCCGAATTGCAGGGCAAATAATGCTATTTGCTCCAATTATCTTCCACTCTCCGTTTCAATTTACATGCAAAAAAGCCTTGAGTATCACCCGGCCAAATTCTCCTACATCTAACCAATGATTTATCCAGCGTCTGATCAAAAACCTCAGTTAGACCATTCGCGCCAGGACCCTTTGTCTCTTCAATACGTAAATTCAAATTGGATATTGCCCAATCCATATTTAATTCGTTTTCCTCAGGTTCTAAAGAACAGGTTGAATAAACAATTTCTCCGTTGGGAGCTAAGCATTCAACTGTTTTGGTAAGAATTTCTCTTTGAACTTTTGCATTATACTCCACGTCTGCTATGATTCTTCGGCTGAACCATTGAGGATCAGATGCAAAGTTACCAGAGCATGGAACATCTAAAAGAATCCGGTCAAATTTCATATTTAACTCGGCCGCTTTACGTGCATCTAAGTTGTAAACAACTGCTGAGCTAACATGACAACGCTCCAGATGATTAGATAAAGCAGACAAACGTCTATCATTAACATCTAGAGCCACTATAGAACCCGTATTACCCATTAAATCCGCGATTTGCACTGTCTTGCCACCGGGCGCAGCGCAAGCATCTAATACTTTTTTATTTTTCAAATTTGTAAATAGAGTTGCGGGAATTTGAGCCGCTGCTTCCTGAATCGAATACAATCCGAGCAAATATTCAGCTGTTGCTCCTGCAGAAACTTTAGATTTACCTACCCAATAACCTGTTTTTAAAAAAGGCACCTTCTCAAGCTGTACACCTAACCTGCGAAGCCGTTCAGGCAGGTTTTTACCCTTTGAGTTCACAAGATTAAGCCTTATCGCTTGTCTAGCCTTAACATCCTTAAAGCTCCAACCCAGCTTTTGGTAGCGGTCAATAAAAAATTGCTTGCTAGACATAACCGAAACAAATGTTTCACTTTCAATAAAAACTTTTCAAACATAATCTTACTTCACTGAAAATAAAATAAAGGAACTATAACAAAATAATAAGAACCTGAGGAAAAAAAGTCAAAAGTATATCGATTTATTTTACTAAATTAACATAACGAAGAAATAGACTGCTAGACCACCGACTAAATATAAGAAAGGATTATCCCATGTATGCGGTGAACGCGCCTCAGTAACAGTCATAAGTAAAGGCAGGATTGCAAAAAGACCGATAAGAGCACCTAACGAGAATAATTCACTAAACGATACCAACGCGACGATTGCTGAAAGAAACACCATTGCACTTCCTTCGTAGCTTCGAGTGTATATGCGTTTTCCGAATAAGTCTTTAGCTTTGTATATATGTCTTCCAAACCTTACGCCTATAGGCTCAGCTAAACCATCCCCAAATGCAGTAATTAACAATGGTATGGATAGTAAATCAAGGGGTAAACCAGAAACAAGATAAAGATAGGCCATTCCGATGAGGGCAATGTTCATCCCTATAATCTGCGTTGAGGCAAGCCGAACTGTATGAGGCCTATCTTCTGGACGATCATAAGCAAGAAACATGAAGGCAACAAATTTTACCCGTTTCCTTATTGGTTCAATCATTATCAAAGATTCAGCAAGAGAAATCGTTCCAGATATAGCAAAGTACTCTATGCTATAATTAAAGAAAGTACGATTTATTACAAAAGTAGAAAGCAACTGGGCAAAATGAACTATTTTTCTTGAATAATTAACCTTTAACTTTCCCTCTCGAACTAAATAGCTAGACAAACATTGAATACCTAACAGTAGAAAAAGCCGAAGTACTTCCAGAATTGGCCAGTTGTGTAAGGGTAAAGACATCGGCAAGTAATACAATTCAACTATAATTAAAAATTACGTTGTAAAAAAGAAGATACGCCCTACCAATAGGTCCAAAATAATAGTTGATATGCCAACTTAGTCTAAGTTCTACAATAAAAGTTACTACTAAACAAACAAGTATAGAGTAAAGAGCATAGACCAAATAAAAACTAATGCGTTTAACAGTAGATTCAAAAAAATATAGTAAACAAAAGAAGAAAGGAGAAAGAAGAGAGGGATTATGCTTATTCGCTTTCGAAGTATTCTTCTGGTTTTGGCGGAATTGGCGGTAATCCTCTACGTTCGCGTATCTTTTTGATGGTATCAGCCTGCAATTGCTCAGGCACTGGTGCCCAACGACTGAATTGTGTAGCCCAGAAGGCTCTACCTTGAGTCGAGCTGCGAAGTTCGTCGGCAATGCCGAAGCTTTCAGAAACAGGCATTTCAGCTTTAACTGTAATCATTTCGTCCTCAGAGGGCATGTCAAGAATTTTTCCACGTCGTTTGTTTAATAAGGTAATGACTGAACTTACGAACTCAGCGGGTACTTTGCATTCGAAGCTTATTATTGGCTCTAATAATTTTGGATCCGTTAATAGTATGGCGCAGTAAATTGGTCTCCAAGTCATGGGGATAGCTTGCGCAGGACCTCTGTGAACTGGATCTTCATGCATAGAAATATCTTCAAGGTTAATCTTCAAGCCGTATGCCGGTTCTTTTGCTAGCGGTGAAGTGTGAACTGCTTCGCGGAAACCAGTCTTTATGTGGTCAATGATTTCTTCAACATATTGTCGCCCTTTGATGCGGTTAACTAGTATGTTATTTTCTTCAACCGCAACTGCACCTTTTGCATCGTCTGCGTCCCAGCCTAAGCTTCTGAGGGTTTTTGTTCGTTCATCTTTGCTTTGCATATCAGTAATTTTTTCAGACTTTATGGCTTCTATAACATCATTTGATATTCTTTCAACGGTTATCCAGAGTTTGTTATGTTTGTTGGGGCTTTTTCCCATGATGGCCGGTCCTGTATAGTCGTGGCTGATTGTTTCGCGATAGATCACTATGGGTTTGCTAAGTTTTACTTTTAATCCGGCTTCTTGCATTCGGTAAGCGGTAATTTCAAGGTGTAATTCACCCATACCTGAAAGCAGAAATTCACCGCTTTCTTTGTTCATAACAAAGTGAAGGTTGGGGTCTTCGGTGGTTAATTTGTGCATTGTTTTATCGAAAAGCGGCAAATCTTTCACGTCTTCGGGTTCTACTGCTACGGTAACGACTGGGTCAGAAACATATCGGAGACCTTCGAAAGAGTGAATTTCCATGCCATCTTCTGCTATAGTTTCGCCTACGTGAATTGAAGGAAGACCTGAGATTGCACCAATGTTTCCAGCGGGAACACGGTCAATAATTACTCGGTCGGTTGCCATACTCATGAAAACTTGTTGAATAGTACCTTTCTGGTGACTGCTGACTAGTTGAACAGTCTTTCCTTTTGTGATTTCGCCGCTGAAAATACGTCCGATAGCAACCGTTCCGCTGTGAGGATCAACTTCAATAGTAGATATACACATCAGTAAGGGAGCTTTCGGATCAACCTTTGCCATACCCACACCAACTGGGCTTTCAGGATCACCAGGCCAAATCTGGGATTGACGATAAGATTGTGCTATTAATGGGCTCGGAAGGTGTTCGCAGAACATGTCTAATATTGGCTCAGGCAAAGGCGCTTTTTTACTGAGTTCATCTACTTTTCTGCCTATGTCTGAAGGGTCACCTGTATAAGCGTCGATGATGTCTTTGAAAGAGATTTTCTTCAGCTTCATATGATTAAGGTTTAAACCCCATTTGTGTAGTGCAGAACCAAAAGCTACTCGGCTGTCTTCAATTTTAACCTGCCAATCCTTTTTATGCTCTGCTGGAGCGTACTTCTCAATGAGAGTATTTACTCTGAGAAGAATCTTCGCGAATTTACGCTGAATTTCTTCTGGCGTTAATTTAATTTCTTTAATTAATCGATCAACTTTATTTATGAACAAAAGAGGTTTTACACGTTCACGCAGAGCCTGCATAAGTACTGTCTCTGTTTGGGTCATAGGACCTTCGACTGCGTCTACAACTACGAGTGCACCGTCTACAGCACGCAAACTTCTGGTGACTGCCCCACTAAAGTCGATGTGCCCGGGAGTATCAATTAAGTTAATTAAATAATCTTTATTGTCAAAAGTATGAACCAAGCTTACGTTTGAAGCAAAAACTGTCATTTGACGTTTTTGCTCAAGATCCCAAGAGTCAAGGAATAATTTCTGTCCTGCAGTCTGAGTGCTGATAATACCTGCATGCGCTAAGAGACTGTCGGAAAGAGTGGTTTTTCCATGGTCTACGTGGGCGATGATACTGGTATTCCTGATGATTGTCGGTTCATTCATCAGTCTGACAATTTCGTCTGTTTGTCTATAACGCGCCATAACTAACATTTCCTATTTTTTTATGAATCATTTTTAACCTGTAAGATTCCTTTTTTAATGCATCTAAGCATATCTAAGTCTCTCTTAAAGAGATAAGCTAAATGGAAGTTGAATCTGTAACCTATTAACTTTATGGAATTGTTTTTAAGGATTCCTTGATAAAGAAAACTTTGGCAATTATCAATAAACTGCAGTTCTTTTGGGTTTGATTAATTAAAATTACGCAGCTTCATATTTATACTAAGAAGATTAGATTAAAAATCAAAACTGATGTTTTCATAAGGTAATATGCGATTTGTATAATTAAAAACCTATTCTGCTCCGATTAGTTTAAATCACCGCTTAAACATCTAAGCCAAAAAGATAGAATAAACGAATAAAAACGCTCTAATACTATGGCAATCGTTGAGGATACGCATGTACTTTAAACCTATTTCGTCAAGAAAAAATGCCATACAACATCAAGTTCTCAAAATAATCAATCGACATTGGATTTGGAAGTCCTGACGAAAAAAAGATTACTAAAATTTTGGCGGAATTAACTTGGAGAAAGCTGCTTCTAGAGACATCAAAGAGGTTTTCGCTGACCTAAAGACGTCGGCGGAGGGATTAAGCAGCGAAGAAGCCAAAGATAGGTTAAGGAAATACGGAGCAAACCACTTAGTAGAGAAAAAACAAATTCCGCTTCTATACAAATTTATCAAACATTTCAGAGATTTATTTGGTATACTACTACTTTTCGCAAGTTTCCTTTCATTAATCAGTGGAAACCCAGAGCTAAGCGTCATAATACTTGCTGTTGTTTTAATGAACATTTTCTTCAGCCTCTTCCAAGAATCACGTGCAGAAAAAGCGATGGCAACATTGAAAAGCTGGATGCCTGAATATGCAAAAGTTCTAAGAGAAGGCGAACTTACAAAAATCCTAGTAAAAGAGATAGTTCCAGGTGACATAATATTTCTAGAAGAAGGCGACCGAGTCCCGGCAGACGCACGATTAATTGAAGCCTTCGACTTGTGGACAAACAACGTGCCATTAACAGGAGAATCAGAACCCCAACCAAGAGTCGCTGAGACATCAAAAGTTGTTGAAAAAGCATACCTATACTCACCTAACCTAGTTTTCATGAGCACAAGCGTAGCCAAAGGACAAGGAAAAGCAGTAGTTTACGCCACTGGAATGAATACGCAGTTTGGGAAAATAGCTAGCTTAACGCAGACAATCCGCGAAGAAGATAGCCCGCTTCAAAAAGAAATTGCGATAACAGCAAAATATGATTTCATAATAGCCATCACGGTCGGCATCATTTTCTTCCTCGCCAGCATCCTATGGCTCCACATTGATGTGGCTAAAAGCATATTCTTCATGATAGGCGTAATGGTATGCTGTGTTCCAGAAGGACTCCAAGTCACAGTTTCAAGCGCGTTAGCAATTAACGTACTCAAGATGGTAAAACAACATGTTCTAGTCAAGCGATTATCAGCTGTTCAAACATTAGGAAGCGTCACAGTCATCTGTACAGACAAAACCGGGACGATAACAAAAGGCGAAATGACCGTAAATAAACTCTGGGTAAAAGACTACACAGTGGACGTTACAGGAGTAGGTTATAGTCCTGCCGGCAGATTCACTTTCAACGGCAAACAAGTTCAAATTGCCGAGTCAGGAGCATTAGAACAACTTTTAGAAATTACAGCTCTTTGCAATGGAGCAAAAATTGAACCGCCATCAGACAGGAATAAGGCATGGGGCATCATTGGCGATCCAACTGACGGCGCTCTTCTAGTAGCAGCAACAAAGTTTGGCCTAAATATACAAGAAAGCTTAGCGGAGAAGCCAATAATCGACATCCTACCATTCAGTTTCGAAAGAAAACGCATGACAACCATACACAAAATCAAAGACGACATATTCGTTTACACAAAAGGCGCACCAACCAGCATCATGAGCATCTGCAACAAAATGCTATTGAACGGAAAAATCGAAAAATTAGAAGAAGAGAACCTACGATGGATACACGATAAAAATCACGAATTTGGGAACCAAGGCTTACGAGTAATCGCGGTAGCATACAAAAAACTTGCCGCCAAAGAGTATACTAAAGGCTTAGACGTAGAAAACGACATGATTTTTGTGGGTTTAGCAGCTATGCGTGACCCACCGAGAAATGAAGTGAAAGAAGCGGTTTCAAAGGCAAAACAAGCAGGAATAAAGACAGTAATTATTACAGGAGATTATGGTCCTACAGCTCAGGCAATAGCTCAAGAGGTAGGAATTGTAGATTCAGAATACTCCCGAGTTATTCGTGGAGTAGATTTAGACGACTTAGGCGATCAAGCCATAGCGGATGAGGTAAAAAAGGGCAATGTGATTTTTGCACGGGTCTCTCCAGAGCAAAAACATCGTATTGTAACAGTTCTCAAAAAGAGTGGAGAAATTGTAGCAGTCACAGGGGATGGGGCAAACGATGCACCATCATTAAAAGAAGCAGATATCGGAGTAGCTATGGGAGCCTCTGGAACTGATGTTGCACGAGAAGCAGCCGACATAGTACTCTTAGACGACAGCTTTGCATCAATTGTAAAAGCTGTTGAATCCGGCAGAGCTATTTATGAAAACATCCGTAAATTCATTGTATATGTATTTTCCCACAACTGGGCAGAACTTATCCCCTATGTACTTTATGCTGCCCTAAGCTTACCTTTGCCTTTATTAGTTGTTCAGGTTCTAGCGATCGATTTAGCTATAGATGTAATTCCATCATTAGCACTTAGCCGCGAACCACCTGAACCAGGGATTATGCAAGAACCCCCACGGAGCACAACAGAACGACTCTTTACACGCAAAGTATTAGCCCGTTCAATATTCATAGGAGTAATTATTGCAGCAGGCGCAATGTACGGTTGTCTAAGCACCTGGATGGAAGGCGGCTGGCAATTAGGCATGCAATTAGCAGCTGATGACCCCGTTTACATCAAAGGGGTAACAATGACATTCGCAGGAATAGTAGTTGCACAAATAGGTAATGTTCTTGCATGCCGAACCAGCAGACAATCCATATTCAAAACAAGCCTAAAAACAAACAAATGGATAGTCTTTGGCATAGTTGCCCAACTAGCAATATTAGCAGTACTAATCTATGTGCCAGCAATGCAACAACTATTAGGAACAACAGCATTAGGCGTAAACGAATGGATATTCCTATTCTCTCTCGCAGGAGTTGTAATTTTGGCTGAAGAAATCCGTAAATTCTTCGTTAGAAGAGTTGCAAAAACAACCACTATCCAACTTTAGGATAAATCATGCTACTTTTTGTTATTCGAATTTATCCTCTGACCGCATATAAACAGTATTTTTTCAAATAAGCAGGTAGCGAACAAAATAAAAGTGCTTAAGGATTATATACAAAAAACTTTAATCTCTGCTTAAGAGTATGTTTTTTGATGATTATTTATGATTGTTGTAGGCATATGTGGTAGCCCTAGACAGCAGGCAACGGAATATGTTCTAAAGGAAGCCCTGCGTATGCTAGAAGAGAAGGGTTTTGAAACAAAATTCTTTACTGTTCGAGAAAAACACATCGAATTTTGCACACACTGCGATTTTTGTTTATCATCCTTCGAATGCACTTTTAAAGATGATATGGAAGAGGTCTATGCACTACTTAAAGAGGCACAAGGCATAATTTTTGCCTCCCCCTCATACAACGGCACCATCAGCGGCCAACTTAAGACACTAATGGATCGAACTCGCGCGGTTGTTGCAGGAGATGAACACTTCTTTAAAGGTAAAATAGGCATGGGAATAGCAACAGGGGGAGACCGTATGGGAGGACAGGAAATGGCATTAACCCAGATTCATACCTTTTACATCCTAAACGAAATGATTCCAGTTAGCGGCGGATTTTTCGGAGCCAATTTAGGGGCCACATTCTGGACCAACGACACACTTGAAGATGTAAAAAAGGATGAAGAAGGCTTTCGAAGCCTCAAGAAGACAATAAAAAGATTCGCCGAGCATCTAAATCAATGTGGCAAGTAAACTGAGGAATAAGCATGTCTGGACCAGTTGAAATTAAAAAGAAAAAAGTTGCTTGGGGCATCACCGGCGCAGGAGATAGAGTAGCTGAATATGTCGAGTTAATGAAACAATTAAAACAAGAGTACGACGCTATCATTGAGATTCAAGTCTTTGTCTCTAAAGCAGGCGAAACAATGCTCAAATTCTACAACCTCGAAAACACCATCAAACAAAGCTTTCAAAAATACATGGTTGAACTAAACGCTAACTCTCCCTTCCTCGCGGGGTGGGTGCAGAATAAAAAATACGAATTCTTACTTATCGCCCCTGCCTCATCTAACAGTGTAGCAAAAATAGCCAACTGCATAGGCGATACCATGATAACTAACGCAGCAAGCATGGCCCTCAAAGCCTTCGTACCTGTATACATAAACCCGGTAGACTATGAAGAAAAAATCCTCTACACAAAGCTACCCAACGGCAAAGAAATGAAACTACGCGTCCGAAAAGAAGACGCTGACCAAGTCCGCAAACTCAAACAGATGGAAGACGTATATGTGATAGCAGAACTGGAACAAATTCGCGATATATTCATAAAACATTTTGGGCAAAAACAATAAAAAAATAAACCGTAGGCAGAGACGATTAACTATTACCTATTCTTATTTTTACAAAATAAGACGGATTATAATAATTAAGTAAATATTAGCCAATAGAAGAACAACAGCCAATTTTTTCAAGTTGTTGTTCTTTTGAGCGATAAGTTAACTAATTTTGAGTGTAAAGAAAATCAGGGTTAAAAGCTTAGACCAGCTAGTCCGCCCGTTAACAGTATGCTGGATATTATGTATCCGAGTATTGCACCTGGGCATAGGAAGGGTAGTCCCGCTTGAGGTTTACCCTTAATCACAAAGGCCATTAGTACTACAAACCCTACAAGTGTACCAGCAAGAACAGATAACCCAATTAAGAACCCAAATTCAGGAACACTATGGAATGCAGCCACAGCTAAAATTCCAGGTATTACGATATCGCCCACTCCCATAAAGAACGCATCTCGCTTTTCGCCGTCCTTTAGCTTCTCTTTCAAACCCTTTGTTTCCTCAATTAGAGAATAACTCAAAGTCTTGGGTATAACAAATAGGATTGGTAATTTTAATTCGATTAAAGTGTCAGCTAAGTCAATCATATGTTTAGTTTTATAAACCGATATAGCATCATAGGCAGCCATGGCTATGAGCAAAATGAGCACTATAGGAATTGTTAAAGAAATTCCTAACATGGCAACAGCACCAACTGCCGTGATCATACCGCTAATATCTATTATGTACCATTCAGGATACAGATAAAGCAAAGCAACAATGATTACGTTCAATACTACGGCTAAGCCCAACGACCATTCCCAAGGTAAAACAAAAGCGAGTATAGGATAGAACACATAGATTCCAAGCAGACCTGTAGACCCTAAGAATATCGCCTGGATTATTCGAGTCTGACCGTATTTGGCAATTACCAAAATAAATGCCGTGAAAATAATCAATATCGAAAAGAAAAACACCAAATTCATTGGATCACTTGGATTTACGAAGGCAACTTCTCCAGCAGCTTCAAAAGGACCAGACAGCCAAAAAGCTAGTAAATCAATAACAACGAACAGGGCACCCATGATGACCATAGGTAAAACCGCAACAGCTTTTGTCTTCGCTTCCATAGCCCCTAAAAAAACATAGCTTACTATTTATGGATATTCCAAATTTCAAAGCAATATCTTGGAAAAGACCAAAAAATTAAAGAAAAATAACAGGATAGTTGCTGTTATATCTCGCAGGTTTGCCCAGTTTTTGGAGCTACAGCATCTAAGCCTAATTCGGATTTTGCCCATTTTGCAAGTAATTCACAGTTTGCTTCTTCTCCGTGAACTGCAAAGATTTTTGGTTTTCCACTAACTCCCTTTAAAACCGCCCTAAGCTGGGTTGCACCACTATGGCTAGAGAAGTCGAAATGCTGAACCTTTGCTTTTATTTTACGTACTTTACCATCTATTGTACATATTCCTTTGTCCAAAAGCTCTTTGCCGGGAGTTCCAGGAATTTGATAACTAACAAGGAAAACAGCATTGTTTGCTTTCTTGCCTACCTTGCTTATGTAGAATTGTGAAGGCCCTCCTTTTAACATACCCGCCGGTGAAATTACTACGCCAGGATTTCTTAGTGCTCGACGACGATCACGCCAACCTTCCACCCATTCTACTGAATGCATCGCGTCGGTGAACAATTTGGGGTCACGCAGGAATTCTTTGTTATTCATCATTACTCTGCTTGCTTCTCTTGCCATACCGTCGAATATTATGGGATGTTCAAAACGATAAGCAGCTAGTGTACAGGCGATTTCTTGTGCTCGACCTACCCCGAATGCAGGAATAAGTACGATGCCTCCTTTCTCAACTACTTCAGTGCATGCATCTACGAATTTTTTCTCAACTTCAAGTCGAGGTTGATGATCTTCGCTTGCATACGTACTTTCTGTGATAACCGCATCTAAATCGCCGTAATCTGTGCTGGCGCCTTGAAGAAGTTTAGTATCCTCCAAATTATAATCGCCAGTAAAAAGTATCCTTTTGCCTTCTGCTTCTACAATAACCGAAGAGCTACCCGGAGTATGACCTGCATTAAGCAGATGAAAACTCATATCCCCAACTTTTTGGGATACCCCATAGTCAAGGTGCTTACTACTGCGCATCATAGTACGTAACTCAATGTATTCAAAAGGCAAATAGTACCCAGATAAGTGAATAAAGTCTTGGATAAGAAGCTGAGTTAACTCCAAATTTAGGATATTTGTATACAGGGGTCGGGTACCTTCAATATAGAATATAGGAAGCGCACCTGAATGGTCTAAGTGACTGTGGGTAAGAATAAGGGCATCAACATCTTTTGGGGGAATATGCATTGGAAAACCAGGTTCCCGTCCAAGCATAACTCCGTAATCCATCAAATACTGAGTCTTTTTAGATTTAACCGTAATGCCCATCCTGCCAACTTCGCGGGCTCCGCCCAAAAATCCAATCTGCAATCCATTCAGTCCTTCTATTAATACAATATTTCGATAATCATGAAATAATCGCCTTTTAAAAATGTATTGACTTCCCACTCAGAGAAACTGAAACCAATCCTTTCCTAATTGCGGAAATAATGTCATCTAAATCCAGAGAAGCTTTAACCTCGGTGTATACTGCAAATAACTCAGAAGGTTTATGCGCGTCACTGCCTGCCAAACCAGGTAGACCCAAAGACTTTGCCAGTTCATAGGCCTGCTTATTAGCTGAATATAGGGAGTTTCCGTTGAGAACTTCGATTGCGTCTACTTTGCAGTTCTGAGCATAATCACCTATACCGAAGTCGCGATATGGATGTGCTGCAACTGAAACACAATCATTGTCTTTAGCGAAGTCAATTACGTTTTCTACAGTCCAAGGTTTAGGAGGCAACTGCTTGGCGCCTAAAACTAAAATATCCCCTCGAGGAGTGCTAATCTCTACCCCTGGCACAATCAGAATATCAGGATACGCTAAAGCTAGCTCTTGCACAAAGCGAATACCCTCTACTGTATCATGATCGGTGACAGCGGCTACTTTTATTGATGGATGCAAAACAAGTTGCTCAACTAGCGTTTTTGGTGAAATTGCGGAATCGGATGAAAATATCGTATGCAAGTGAAAATCTGCTCGAATCAAGGTCAGACGCTCAAGTTCTTTTTAAGAGTCAATTCTAGTTTAGCTAAAAAGCCTTTACAGGATTGATCAACACTTATATGCTCAAACGGAATTTTTTTCTTTGCACAAGCGATTCTAGATTGCCGTTTAACACTTTGTCCCCAAGTTTTGGCATCATCAAGAAGTACTACAGTTTCATAAGTTGAACGTTTAATATATTCAGCTACTCGGTTAGCGACGTAGTCAACTACTGCTTGATCTAAGGGCATAGCAACTTCATGTTGGCTGAGAGGATAAACCTCATCGAGTTCTAACGGAACAACACCGAAGGGCGCAGCATAGAAACATATGTGAACGTAATTTGCAAGACTCCCTATCGTTCGTAAGACACGCCTCGTTTCTTTGAGTTCTTCTCCCCTATGGAAAGGTTTGTTACGAGTTTGGGGGAATAACAAAAGGACCCTTGCAGAATTTGGCGCACGATAACGCTCAGTTAATCGCTTACGATAATGAGTAACTTCTGGTCGGGAAAGACCAATCGCGTCATAAAAGAAGAGCCCGCTCTGTTTAACGGTAGGACTATTTTTTTCGATATAATCCTCGTAGTTCTTAACTTTCTTAAGTGCTGTCAGTAGAGATGGATGAGCGTGCATACGCATTTCAACATGCTCCCAAAGCCTACCATCACGGATAGCCTGCTTTATGCGTTTAAGCTCAGCCACGCAAACATGCAAGTTATGTTCTGCAAGAAAAACCTCACGTTCAAGTTTAGGCAGGCCTAAAACATCTTTAGGAGTTGCTGTAGCACATTTGGGACATTGACAAGGGAAATAATCCATCTCACCTATACGCCAAGTGCCATTTTCAGTCATATACCGACCATCACGGGCATAAAGTGCATATGCAGCAGAATCAAAAAGATCACAACCTAAAGCTACAGCCAAAGCAAGCATATGAGGATGCCCTGCGCCAAAAAGATGCAGAGGCCTATTCAGAGGCAAATTAATTTTTGCAGTTAATATCATATCAGCCAAAACGTCATAGCGATAACTTTCCATAACCTCTGTTGGGCTACCCAAAGCATGAATAGGAAAAGGAAGTTTACTCATAGCTTTAGCAGATTTAGCCACTAAGTCTAGATACCGCCCGCCTTGAACCGGACCAACCCAGAGCGTATCATCACGTTTTTTAAGTTTGAAAAAATCTTTGGCACGTTTGAGGGTTTCTGCAACAGTCTCTTGAGCGCGCTCTTTAGGTACATGCCAACCCGTGGGAATATCAAGTATGGTTGCTATGTCACTACCTATACGTTCTTGATAATCAACAATTTGAGCTTGATTGACTTCAACACCACCATAAACAAGGATTTGATATGCACCAGAATCAGTCATAACTACGCCGTCATAGTTGAGGAAATTATGTAAACCCTGTTCTATGACTTTATCACCATATCGTTTCCTAAGTATGTAAGAATTCGTAATTACGGCTTCAAACCCAAAAAAATCCTTTAAACGTTGAGTAGGAACAGGTTGAATTCGAGGATTGATAACTGGAAAAAGCAGAGGTGTTTCCACTGTACCATTCTTAGTTTTTAGCTTGCCAATCCGACCAAGTAAATCTTTTTCTCTAATCTCGAAACTCATCGATGAACCTACACAATTCACGCTGCACACTTATAAAAAACATTAGCCAATTACAAATAAAATCCTTGGGAAAATTACGCATTTGGTAACCTAATAATTGATATATCCTAATTTTGCCAAAACCATACACCATAGATAAGTCTACCCTAAAGAAAAAGGATCACAATAAAAAGACATGCTTATATCAGAATGCCTCTTCTAATACCCACCTAATATCTAAGGAAGCAAAAGCATGGTCTGCACTGTAGAAATCTATGAAAAACCTGAACTTAACAATCCGATACTTATCGAGGGGTTGCCAGGTATAGGATTTGTCGCCAATATAGCAGCCTTGCATCTCATTAAAGAACTAAAAGCCAAGAAATTTGCTGAAATTGTATCATCAAGCTTCCAAGATTTTGCTATTATTACTGAATCAGGCGGTGCGCTCTCACCTATAAATGAACTCTACTATGTAAAACGAGAAGATGGAGAAAGGGATTTAATCATTTGGTACGGCAATACTCAGGCTTTGACTACACCAGGGCAGTATGAACTCGCCGGAAAAGTACTTGATCTAGTAGAGCAATTAGGTTGCCATTTCGCCATTTCCATAGGAGGTTTTAAGAAAGAAAATGTACAAGGACCGCCTATGCTGTACACTGCAGCAACAGATTCAGCCACATTAAAAGAAGCTTTAGGGTTAGGCGCTACAATAATGGTAGGACACATTTTTGGAATCGCGGGAATCCTAATCGGGTTAAATAAGTTGAGAAATATGAAGGGTTTCGCTTTACTTGTTGATACAATCGGCATGGTTCCTGATTCAAACGCAACAAAGGTGGCCCTAACCGCATTGGGAAATTACCTAAAGTTAAAGGTTGACTTATCAGAAATTGAAGCTGCAACAAACCAAACAAAAGTTATGCTAGAATCATTTGGTTTAATTAGGGGCATTCAGGAAGAAAAGAAGAAAGAAGAGCAGGCACTGCGTTGGTATATTTAGGTCTTGGTTTCGCTTTTGAACTGATCGTACACTCTTTGTACGCGTTCAGCAGCTGGACCTGAGCCTTCAACTACACCACGTTCAGTAAGCTTCACTTTATCCATAACCCAGATGAAGCCTTGATCCTCGTAGAGTTTAACCATAGTTGGAAATACTTTCTCGAGGCGGCCCGCTAAGGTTTTTAAGTCAAATGGTTTTTCGGTGCTAGCTATCTGGGCAACAACGCTACCGTTAAGGAAAATTCGGTGATTAATTTTTCCGGTTTCGTCTTTTGCTTCAGCGATGCATACGCTCAAATTTTCGGTAATGCCTACAAGAGTACCAATAAAGCTTTTGCCAGCAGTAGTAGTAACAAGTACAGGTTTATCGACCAAAGATGCGACTTCAGTCATGAACTTTCTTTGTGCAACAGACATTCTTTCTATACCTCCATCTATTCCGTACGAATGTGTGCAAAACAACTATTTATCTTTGATTAATTTAAACAGAGAAGTCAAGATTTATGTTCATATTTATCGAGATTTTGCCGCAATACCGTAATGGTTCTAGGCGCCAAATCGCGTTCAACCATAAAATTCGCGCCTACCCAGCAGTCGTTTCCGACCTTAACACCGGGCATGAAAACCGAGTTAACTCCAGTTTTAACATTATCACCCATAATAACTCCAAGTTTTCTTCTACCAGTGTCTACAACCTTATCCTTGATAGACATCTTTATCGTAGAATCATCGAATCGAAGATTTGCGGCTATAGTTCCTGCGCCTAAGTTACAATTCTCGCATAGAATACTGTCGCCAACATAAGATAGATGCCCAACGTGTGTTTTATTCATGATAATGCTGTTCTTTACTTCACAAGCATTACCAACACGAGCGTTCTTACCTATACTGGTGTAGGGTCTTATGTAACAATTTGGACCTACGTCAGCGCCTTCGTCAATGAAACAAGGACCTTCAATATAGGCACCAGAACGAATACGCGCGGTCTGAGCAACAGTTACCGGACCAATCAAATGTGCCCCTTCCTCGATTGTTCCTAGAATTTTGTGTTCCATACGTTTAAGTGCCCATGAATTAGCATCCAGCAAATCCCAAGGTCTACCTAAATCAAACCAGTCACCTTTTGCGATTTCAGCTACAAAAACCGTTTTACCTTCAGTTGCCAGCAAAGTAACAGCATCAGTAAGTTCCCATTCACCCCGTACAGAGCGCTTAACTTGCCGCAAAGCCCCAAACAATTCTTTTGAAAATACATATAATCCTGCATTAGCTAAATTCGACGGAGCTTCTTCCCGTCTGGGTTTCTCAATTATTCGTTTGAACCTTTTTTTAACGTCAAGTTCGATTATACCATAACTTTCAGGTTTATCCACTGCAACAACCGCAACAACAACAGTGGCTGACTCAGATTTATGCAAGTTAAGGACCGCGTTTATTGCATCTGAAGAAAACAATAAATCGCCATAAACGAGTATAAAATCATCATCTATGAAAGGTTCAGCACTTAAAGCTGCGTTCCCAGTACCCAAAATAGCTTTCTGCTCTACATAGTTAATTTTTAATCCAAAATTGGAGCCATCGCCAAAGTAGTCACGAATAGCTTGACTCATAAAATGCGTAATAATTACCACTTCAAATATTCCACAGGCTTTCAACGCATCAATGCAATGTTCAAGAATTGCTTTTCCGCCTACTTGAATTAAATGTTTAGGTCTAGATGTGGTTATAGGCTGGAGTCGAACACCTTCACCTGCAGCTAGGATAACAGCTTTCATTGTTCTTCGCCTTTCTTAATTTGCGCTTTTACTATCGCAACACTTTTCTCCATTATATCACGAGCTGCTTTTAATGATTCGCCCTCCACTGTAATCCGAATCAAAGGTTCAGTACCAGAAGCACGAATCAACAACCATCCGTCGCTTAAGGACAAGCGAACACCGTCAACAGTTGATAAGTCACTTTTTTCTCCATAATTTTTAATCAGTACTTCTTCTAGGCTACTAACTGTCTGATACTTTAAATCATTTTTACAGCTTACTTTTTCCCGCAAAGTGACATAAACCGGCACATCAGCTACGAATTCATGCAGACTTTTGCCTTCATCTTCTAAAGCCTGCAAAAGCATTACTCCTGATAATGGACCATCTGGACAATATTGAATTTGCGGATGAACCCATGCCCCACAAGGTTCACCTCCAAACAATGCAGCATACTGAGCGATAGCCTCAGATACATAAACATCACCGACTTTGGTGCGTACAACTTTTCCATTGAACTTTGCCGCCATGGTATCAACACACATAGAAGCCTCTACTGTTGTAACCACGACTCCTCCACCATGCTTCTTCAAAACATAGCCACAGTACGCCGCAAGAACGCGGTCAAGATCCGCAAACTCACCTTCTTCATCAATAAAAGCTACACGATCCCCATCGCCGTCAAAGGCTATCCCCAAATCATCGCCTAGGGCTTTAACCGTTTTGGACAGGTTAGTTAATGATTGCGCGTTAGGCTCAGAACTACGAGCGGGGAAGTACCCATCTGGCTGTGAATTTAGTGCAGTAGTCCTGCAATTCAGAATATTGAGAATTTTAGGCGCGACATCATAGGTAGCCCCACAACCTGCATCTACGACAACCCCCCATCTTTTCCGCAGTTTCACGGCACTCTTGAGCATATCAATATAGTGATAGGTCAAATCAATTTTAGAGGCTTGACCGATTCTTCGCCAGTCAGCTAGCGCATAGTTTTTTTTATCAATTATATCCTCAATCGCAAGTTGGCTTTCTTCAGTATAGGATAAACTATCGGAGTTGAAAATTTTAATGCCGTTGTATTGAGGCGGATTATGTGATGCAGTTATCATAAAACCAACATCTGCCCGCAATTTCTTAGTCAGATAGGCCACAGTCGGAGTAGGAACAACACCGATTAAATAAACATCGACACCCACAGCTGTTAATCCTGAAACTAATGCATCTTCAATCATTTGTCCTGAAACGCGAGTATCACGAGCCACAAAAGCCTTTTTTGCTTTCGCATATGTGGCAGTTGCTAAACCTACTTGACAGGATAAAACCGGAGTCAACAAATTATTGACTAAACCTCTAACACCAGAGCTTCCGAAGAGTTTACTCAAAGTCCCGCTTCCTTGCTTTAGATTATGTATGTTGAATTAAAAAAGGCAGGCTTAAAAATTTTAGCTCACTCAACCCAGACCTTTGTCCTTTGGATGAATTCCATAAGTTGAAGTTTTGAAGGATGACCCCCAATAGGATTAGAGATATAATAAGCAGAAATCCCATTCGCTAAGGCCAAACGCGCTTCATCACTTAAAGCGTTCGCATCACCAATTATGTTACCAGCATCCCAAGCATCCCCTGCGCCAGTCGCCCGCAAAACCTCAACTCTGAAAGCAGGAATTATAACCTCACATTTTGTACTTATAGTTGCAGAGAAAGTCGTAGTATGCAAGTCAATTCTTGCCTGCAAATGCTTTGCCAGAATCCGTGCAGATTCTAAAGCCAACTCGCTCAAACTAAACTTCAATTTTTGAGCGACAAAATCATTATTTATTGTTGATGCAAAACTAAAAGCCTCATTTTCGTTTAAACTTAAAATATCAATATCCGAAGATTTCAGTACCAATTCAATTAATTCAGAGACTTTTTCTTTAGCCGGATTAGGATCAGCTGTATCATAATAGGTTTTACCTTTACCTTTTGTTTTTGTATAGCTAAACACATTTTGAGCCAACTGCGTTCCAAAACGCCTAGTTCCAACCCAATTAAACAAACAAACATAATCTGCATTTGCAATAGCTTCATAGTCAGATTCATCCAAACTTGCAGGACCAAAATCGGCAAGATCGCCCACATCTCGAAGCATAACATTAGCTTTCCCAGTAGCGACCTGAAATTCCAGCGCAGTAGTAATAGACGGCTTATCGACGATTTTTACATGGGAAAGATCAACTGGCTGCTTATCAAAATGGTGATGTATTTGTTTGAAACCAAATTTATTTGCACAAACTATCGGTATGACTTTTGCGCCAAAGCTGGCCAAAGCCGATGCAATATTGATAGCGTTTCCACCTAATTGATCAATTTGAAGGATTTGATCTATACTACCACCTTTACGTTGAACTTTATCGGCTAATAAAAAAGTAAAATCAGAAGGTGCATATTCTAAACTAACAAGGCGATCCATAAAAAAATCCGGCATTACAACGACATTGAGGTCTTTAAAGTCCTTTTTGAGAAAATTAAGCAATTCACTTTGATATTCATCCATAGATGAAAACCATCCACTTTACGTATTCATCCAAAAAACTAAAATAACCTTTCTGAATAAGGTTCATAAATAAATCCAGATTTGGACCACTGATTGACATTGAAGTTTAAAACAGAGATTCTGATGCTACTAATCGCCATCGCCCTTTTTGCAGTGAGCGCTTTATGTTATTCTTATTCTAATGACACAAATGAAATAAGGCTTACATTAGAATCAACATATCCCTATCGATTTTTTGTAATACCTTTCATTAGCACTGGCTTTGTATTGATGGGTATAGCTTCATTTTCTTTCTCGAAAAAAAATAAAAACATTCTCGGATAGCTATTGCTTAGAATTATACAGTCTATGCAAAGATACCGCTTATTACTAACCAGACTATATCGCCTAACAAGAGAGCCAATATCAATCCAACTGTTACAAATATTAGCATAGGTAAACCTGGAGTAGCCCAAACTTTATCGTCAATTTTACCGTTCTGGACTGCTTGGGAAAGACGTTCTACTATTTGATCTCTTCCTTCATCTTTAGGTACAATTACGAGTTTACGCTTTACCTGATTTTCAGTTTCGTCTAAAATTATATCTTCCATTGGATAAACGTGCCATTTTGCTTTTAAGGTGGTTAGAGAAAATTTTTGGCCAGTAACCAAAACAAGAATTTTTTTGCCTATAGATTCAGTGGCAAGAGTTCCTTCAAAAAGAGATTTACCAGTGGTTATTGTCGTAGCCAAGTTTCGTAAAAGCAAAAAAATTGCGCTTAAGGCAGCTATCAGTACCGAATTACTGAGTATAGTTATTGGAAAAATTATTTGAGAAATTGGTGATAGCCCATCAGCTAGAAGAGGATTGAGTAATATTGTTGGGTAGAATGGCAAAGCCATTGCTATACACATGAAGGCTTTAGAGTCGGCACCACCAAAACCTCCCGAATAGAATAAAAGAAATGCGAATCCTATGGTTATTCCAACGCTTAATGCAAAAAGCGTTAACTTTGATGAATCATAAAGAATAAGTTCAGAAAGTGAAAGGACTATTGCTATAGGAGCATAAATTACCCAAACCCGATTACTTACTTCACGGGTCTTGTAATCACTCCAAGATGAGAAGATTAGAATTGCTAAAGTTAATATCACTCTAGCTCCAGCAAAGATTTCCTGCAATTCATAGCACCTTTTCAGTAATTCTGATACGATTCCACCGAAATCTAAACACGTACTTTTCAATAGACATATTATTTTGAAAGCTAAAGATTGATTTAAGGTACCTCATGGCTAAAGGTTAATGGTTCTCCTGAACTAGACACGACCTTAAAGTAGTAGGTTTTTCCTGAAACCCAGTTATCATATGGAACATTAAAGCTATAGATACTCCCTGCAGAAACTAAATGTGATTCAATATTTTGACTTACTAATGCCGTCGAGGAGTTACCTACATAGATAGCAATTATTTTTGCGGAAGAAGTACCTGAGTTGCCTACATCAACGGTTATGCTTTTTGTAGTTCCATTTACGAAGTTAACATTTGCTTCATAAAGCACAACATCAACATTGCTGGCAGAGTCTTCTGTACAAGTCATTATCCATGCGTATGTCACCGTAATAGCTGCAACCGCCATTACTATCAGAAGCAGAGTTGCCAATATTGGCGATATCCCCTTCTTTGCCATCGTTAACTTAAATACCGTAATCTTCACCTTTCTATTTTAATAAAAATCTTTTTCTATTTATTCCGTATGAAACAAAAATAATAATCAAAAAAATAGATTGTAAATAAGTTGGCTAGTTGCTAGTGGTTACAGTAATTGTTGGGGGATACTCAGCAAACACCCACAAACCAGTTGGGGTACCACTGACTATTTTGTGGATAGGAGTTGTATTATCGAAGTTAACTACTGCACCACTCCAGGTGACCTCAAAGGCAGACTGCGAAATCGAAGTAACTTTTGTGACCGGAAGTATCTGTATCATCTTTTTTAGGTAATTTGCATTAAGGGCACCAGTCTTGCTCGTGGCTGTATCAAAGATGTAGAGATTCTGGTTTGAGATATCAGTGAACATTATACCACTGCCTTTAGTATTAGTGCTGTCCAGGGATTGGCTCCAGTGATGTGCCGTCCAGCCTCCACTGGTGAAGTTGTAGAAACTGCTTTCACCAGCAGAAGTAGTGGCTATCAAGCTGCCGTTTTCGGTCTTTATGCTATTAACAGACGTAGAAGGAGTGATTGTAAGATTAATTGGACATAAATCGCTGATTTGCCGCAATTGTTGGGAATTCAAGAACATCAGTCTCGACTGATAAGTGAAGTAGGGTGTATTGGCAGGTAATGTTATCACTACTTGACCTAGAGTGTTGGGACATGTAATCCCAGAAACTCCTGGACCGCCTACCCATTCAGGTTCTGCCTGGACTATATCTCGAACGATGCCGTGATGAATAACATAGCTTGGATCAGAACCATATGAACTTCGCTCGTTATCAATTCTCATAAATTCTGCTCTGCTAGTTATAGTATTCAGGTTAGAGATAATCTGAAAATGATTGTCTGTATTATCGACGGTTAAATTGATAATACCGTTATTTAAGAACGCATAATCAACGTTGTTTACATTGTCATTTCTAAAGGGAGATGTAACCGCATTATAGATAGAATAGCTGGTCTGGGTTGCGGTGTCACGGCCATCCCACCAAAGTATTACCTTAGAAACAGTAGGATTAACTTGAAAAACAATCATTTGCCGATTGCTAATTACTGTATAGTTATTTGTAAGACCAAGTGGAATCCGATAATCTGATGCCCAATCCTCAACTTGGAAAGGCACTTCTTTATTGACACCGTTTATGGTTTGATTAATATGTATAGCTTTCATTGAAACTGGAGGAATCGGTAGAGCATTAGTAGTTAAAGCCAAATTTTGACCTAACCACTTCATTGTCCCGTTCTGTAGCAATTCAACCACCATATTCTCGTTAGGGATAGAATAGCTACCTGATCCCCAATTAATTTGGCAAGCATATTGACTAAACGATGCCACTACGCTCACTATACCCCTGGTATCTTCTACCTGAAGAACATATGAATTGGAATCTATACCAGCGGGGATATCGATAAGGTAAGTACCGTTAGCGAACATCGTAGGCGTTTTGGTGGGCGAAACTAGTTCCCAACTTGCGTTTGAATAAAGAAAACGATAAAACTTAAAATTATGCATTCCAAGATTCATTACGGCCTCATTTTCATCTTTAAATACTGTTAAAGTGGTTTGATTATTCACTGTTGATCCTAGTACTCGAACATCCAATCTAGAAGAAGTCGAATAAGTAACTCCGGAAATACCTAAACCAATCAAATCATACTCCACATTTATTGCTCCTTGACTATAACTTGAATTTGTAAACCAATTGGTGCTTAAAACCAAGTTAGTCACATCAAATGATGCTCCCCAATCAGGTCGAATATTAGCTATGTTTTCTAGACCACTATTCATATAATTGGTTGCAAGATCACGTGCGTATGTAGAATTTCCCGTAATTTGCAGCACTGAACCATAATAACCCACAGTGAAACCTAAAACCTGCTTCAAAGCTAGGTTAGTTTCGTCTATAGCACTTAGAGTCTGAGGTGCAGATTCTGTTGTGTCATAACGCAAGGTTGAATAAGTCACCATTACAGCAGATATGAGAATTACTGCTACGAATAATGCAGCAATGACTGTGAATTGCCCTTTATTGTTCATCATTTAAGCTCCTCCCATTAAACTAAGTTGAAGAATTACTAAACGAGAAGTATCACCTACAGAATACTCAGAACGATATATTCGGGGATGATAGTACGATAGTAAACCAAGAGCAGTTAATCTAATGTCCGGGATTCTTGCTAAACCTAAGGCTAACAGAGATCCATTGATATCTGTGCCAGTACTTACATGCTGATAGATAGCACCTGGATTATAGACTGCCCCGCTTTTAGTGACATTATCAAATATACTTAAACCGATTTTGAGATGATAATCATTCAATATTGACCCTTTCAGTGCACGAGTTGAAGTTTGAGTATAAGAGGGATAAATACCATAATAGTTTGATTGATAAGCAACCGTTTGTGCTAAATTAACAGCCCCAACTGTTGTTGCAGTTTGGGAGTTATCATTCTGGTAAGTCTTATTATCTAATCCCTGAAGAAAGGCGTTCACACCAGCTGGACCAGTTTGACTCATGCCATATATTCCCCAAGCGCTTAAACTTGAAAAGGCAACAGTGTTTGAAACGTAATAAAACGGATAACCTACTATACTGGACCATGTCCAATTGTAGAGATTAACCTTTTGACCTAAAGTGTAGAAGTAATGTGCATAAGAATCACCAGAATATGGCGCTTGACAATAAGCAGTCGGTATTGGCACTGCTTCGCCGAAAGTGTTTATTATTACTGCATTCTGAACTTTTTCTCCCTTAAGCGAAGAATTGCTCATAATTTGGCCTAATTGTGCAGTATTTTGGACAAGTACCGTATTCATAAAGAAAGGTGATAAGAGCTTGTATAGATCTTGTGCTAGGCTCTGCGCGGAATAACCTGTAATCCACCAACCATTTGCATCGCTACAGTTCAAAATGTATAATGTACCTCCAAAACCATTTTCGCCTATTTTCTCAGGAGTAGCACTGAAAGTTGCGTTTGCAGAAGCCACCAAGTACGAGGACGCATCTGAAACAGCACCAATTTCCCCAGAATTTGATATTGACTTTAATGGAATATAGAGATCAGCGCTATTTTCGTCAGCGTCTACGCTGTAGACGGTCAAATTGTAAAGTATATTTGCAGGTAATGACGCAGAGAGAGCAACATTAAGACTCCTCCAAAGGGTAGCGTTATCTGTTTCGAAAGCTGCTAAACTCAAATCGTGATTTGAATCTAACACCTGTGCTGTTGTTAATGCAAGTCTCCTGAGGTTAACAGGAGAAACTTCGCGTGGACTAGGTAATACTGAAAAAGAGCTGGTCATGAAGAAAGCGCCAGCAATAATTATTATGACCAATAAGGCTTCAACTGTACGCATCATATCTTAACCGACCACCTGTTGGCCCTCATAGCTCCATAATGAAAGCTTAGCCTGATATTGAACCCCGCCGACAAGAACTAACCGGGTATCTGTAGAAACCCACTCTTGCTTTTCAAGCACCCCAATGTCAGCACCAAAGGAAACTGGAAAAGATAGTGCACTCATGCCCCAAGGCATCATAACAACGCCATCCCCATTGTTAGTTTGATATGTAACAACCAAAATCCCCGGATTACTCGTTGGAATAGTCATATTCTGAAAAGTTTGGCTGCTTCCCGAACCATATACTACTTTATCAACTTGACCGGCTGCAACGAACATGTCCTTTAAGGTAAAGTCTTCTGACATTAGAACAAATGTGGCATTGTAAAAGACTGCGGAAGCAGGATTTTCAAACGTATGCACATCATAACTATGCGCAAGGAGTATGCGACCAGCGTCAAAGCTATCAACGAATGGAATTATATATTGCTCTGCGTCGTTTGTACGATGATGATAACCTACCCCTACAAGGCCGCCTGTACGAGCATATGCAATGAAGGCATAAGAATCGGTTGATTGTATTCCATTAACTGTTATTATCGCTTGACCAGCATTATCAGTTACAGTAGAACCAAAGATGGTAGAGTAGTAAGGTGTTGACCCTTTTCTGTCTACTTTTAAAAAGCAATAGCTAACTTCAGCATTTGCAAGCGGAAAACCAGTACCACTGACCGTTAATTGAAGAGTCAACGGATTCATTGCGCTTGTTTCGGTAATAGAAACAGTAACAATTGGTACGATATCTAATTGAAAACCGTAGGTACCGTTTATTCCAAGAAGCTGAGTAACATAAGAATAGTTTAAAGACAGCGCATTAGATACAAGTAGAAAATCTCGACCGTCCATTGTTAGGTTGCTGTAATATTGCCCTGTAGGCTCATAGTATATTGGTTCTCCAATGGAGGATTCAAGCCTCATTAAAGAATAAGGACTTACTCGATACTGAGTAAACTCTGGATCTTGAAGACCAAAACCAGTGGGATCACTATCACCCCTCCCCCAATTTACTGGAGTGCCAGAATTAAGCAAGATACTATCAAGCAAATCACTAGCTTTTGAAGCAATAGTCTGATGCTCCTTATACACAACTGCCGTTTGAATGGTTTGACCGAACAAATTCATGAAAATTAATAGCGCCGCTATGAAAACGGTAATCGAAACCATATGATCTATAGTTGCACTTGCCATTTTTTACACCTCATTTATCCGAAAGAGAGACTAATAGTCCCGTTAGGAAACTTTTGCGCGCTTATGCATGCTGTTGGAGAATTACTGGCAAAAGTAGAGTTTCCCCAAATCACGTTTTGCCCAAGAGTAACAGATGAAGTAACTGAAACCTGAGAGTCAGCTAGTTTAAGCGTTATATCAAGCACTTTACTAGGATTAAGGCCAGCATCCAAAACGGTTCTTAAAGTAACATTTCCAGTATACGCGTAATTTTCTATTAACGGAGGAACATCCAATTTGTTTGTTAAAGTAGCGGAAGTAATTGTTGCATGGTTCAAAGCAAGATAGACTTGTTGCATTGTTCCCCCAAGATTGCTGGCTACATCTTCAAGGGCGAGTTCTCTTCGCGAATCTTCCCAATAATCCATAACTAATCCTACGGCCATCGGAAATACGAAAATCTGGATTATCAGCATCGGCATTAGAATCAGGTATTCAAGAGAGACTTGTGCCAATAATATCACCATCCAAATTTATGCGTGCAATCCCAGCGAAACATTCACGTCGCCAATGTAGAATTCAACAACTGAGTTAGGATTCAATGGGATAGTCATAGAGGTTGAATGGAAATTGAAGAAGTCAGAGTCAAAACCTTGGTCGGCATTTGGAAAACTTATTTCAAATCGGACATATTGAACATTACTTCGCATATAATGTATAACATTTTTTCCAGTCAACGTGAGTGATTGAGAAAGCATTGGATTTGTACCATTTGAAAGAAGAGGCAAATAGAATTTAGCATATTCTTGTGTCTGACTTTGTGATTCTATGGCGGATTGTAGCATTCGAATTGAAGGCACGGCAACAGTTCTTATGTAACTTCCATCATCCATAGGCAGTTTTTCAATAACATACACTTGGGCAACTGGCGCTGAGGGACCTTCTTGGTATAGATTATTGTTTTGTGATGCAACTCTTTCGAAGTAATTGTTCCCTAAGCTATATTGAGTTACAGGAATGTTAAACATCACTGCCCCAGTAGAGTAAGTGAAAACATCATCCCAATGCGCACCATCGGCCGAAACTTGACACGAATAAGTTAAGACGGCATTCTTGAACGCTATGTGCCCATATGAACTCGAGTAACGAATAGTCTGAGTGCGGCCAATTGTCCAAGCTATATCATCAATTTGCAGACCAGTTGTCAGCATGAATTGCTTATTCGTACTGAATTCATTTTCAGCCATCCGAACATCTAAAAAATTATTTGCGTACACCACGGTCACGAGAACCAAGACAACCAAGGCACTGGTTATGATGACGGTGGAGATAGCAGGGCTTGCCGCCCGCTTATCATTTCGCAAAGATTTACTTTTTTGAAGATAATTTTTGGATCTCGTGTTTTTTCTCTCCTATCCAATGTTTACGAACTGCGGCACTACTTTTGCAGCTATGACCGAGATTACCACGAGTATGCTTGCGTGTTTGAAGCCAGCGGCGATTGATTCATCACTTATTTTTCCAGCAACTATACCAATTAGATAGCTGTGGAAAACTACTGATGTCATGAATATTGTTTGCATTAAGCTGAAGTCTTTAGGAGCCCCCGTTGTAGAGCTAAGTGTGCCTGCACCGAATCCAGTGGTGAAACTCATCATCATTACAGTTGTTGCCACTAGTAGAATTGAGGCCAAGTAAGGCATCATTACATAGGGACGAACCGACATCCTTTTCTCTTTTTCAACTTCCTGAGTGAGGTTATTGAAGCGAGCAAGAGATTCAATCATAGCTATTGTTCCTCCGCCCACATCAATTGTTTCCACCAAGAGGAACATTACTATCTGGACCATCCAGCTTCGAGTTCGATTAAGGAAGTCCATAATTACTTTTTTCATTGGAATACCCCATGAAATATCGGAGCTTATTTTGCGAAGTTCTTTGCTGAAGCTGCCGTAGTCTCGTGTTGATAGACTTTCAATGCATTTTTCAGGGGATAATCCGGTTTTACGGACCTCTGTTAAATCGCGTAGGAAACTGTTGACGCCTTGCTCCATGCTTGTTTTTACTTTTGAAAGTCGAATATGAATAACTGCCGCTGGAGCCGTTGCCACGAATAGCGCTATTGCTACCGCTACTGGCAAGTCCAAACCAATTGCCTGAAGCTGAGTGAACAACGGAAGCTGAGTGGCGCCCATGAAATTGGTAAGCAGCATGAATAGGATTATGGCAACTACACCACAGACTCCGAACACTTTGTAAGGACGCATTTCCACGACCGGTGTTTTTGGTTGCATGCTATGAGCTAAGTAAACAAACATCATTGACAGTAGAGGCGTGAATAGGTATGTGTACATAATCATGCCTGAGTAAGCTGATAAGTCGCTGCCACCTCCGCCGTTTATTTGGTCAACAGCGAAAAGGATGTAGAAACAAAGAGACATCATGACCATGACGATGATGAAGGTCTCAAGTAGCATACCAAGACGCTCTGCAGCAGCTTTAACTCTTAAAGCTCTGACTTTGAATATGTCTTCAGCCTTGCGTTCTAGAAAGTGACCAATGTCACCGCCTATAATTACAGTTGAAGCATATCCGCCTAAGAAGTCCTTGAATACATCCAAGGGAGTCTTCTTTGCAGCAATTTCTAATGCGCTAAGTGGATCTATACCAAAAATCTCTACATCTTTGAGTATTTCTATTGATTCTTCTCGCATGGCAGGCATGAGTTGAACTTCAGAAAGACGTTTGAAACTAGTATAAGGAGCGATACCTCCTGAAGCCATGACGCTAATATAAGCTGCAGCAAAAGGCATTTCTCGTTCTAGATTTGAGGCTCTGTCACTAGCTTTAGAGAGTGGAACTGCAATAAAGCCTGCGCACACAAATAGTGGCAGAGGCACCAAAATTAGTAAAGGAAGGAAACCAGTTATTAATCCAACGACGCCAGCAATTATCGATATCGGAAGTGTAAGAGCAGCGATAAAGAACATCATTGAGACGTAAGTTGCAGGGTAGATTTTGACGCGCCCTTTTTCAAGAGGCGTTTTAAATTGGAAAAAGTGTTTGGTGAAGTATGGAGCGTAACGTCCGAAAAGACGGAAGGACCACGCTTCAAGCGTTGTTAAGAACGACAGCTTGCACTACCTCCTCTCCGGATATGATTTTCTCGTAGAATTGTTTGGGTCTAGCATAGTATTCCGCGATGATTGTAGCTACTTCTTTGTAACTACGAATGTTGTGGGCACGCATCCAACTTAGAACATCTCTACGTCTATTCAGCTCAATAAGCAAATCCTCTGTTGTGATACCCAATCTTTCCGATATCGTCTTCATTTGTACGCTGTTTTCTAACGAAATTATTTGTTCATCTTTTATTGGATCCCATTTGAAAGGATGCAAATATTTTTCGTAATCAGCAACTTCGTTTACTGCCAGTACTCGTCTGTAAGCTTTCTTTTCACCGTTCTTGACAAGGTGTACGCGCTGAACTGACATCACTATATTCATTAAGGGGATATATGCAGGCGAAATATCCATGGGTTTCTGGGTTAAACGCTTAACTGCTGATTCCACGTTTTCCGCGTGCATGGTACACATGCCACCGTGACCTGTAGCTAAAGCCTGGAATAGAACATAAGCCTCTTGACCTCGGACCTCGCCCACAATCATTAAATCAGGTCGGTGTCTCATGCATGTTTTTACCAAGTCAAATAAGGCGACTTCACCAACGTTGCTTCCTCCTAGACCGTAACTTTGGCGTGCGATGAGAGAAACCCAGTTTTCATGAGATAAGTTAAGTTCAGCTGTTTCTTCAATTGTCATTATTTTGCTACCAGGTTTAATAAGACAGCCAAGAGCGTTTAGGGCAGTTGTTTTTCCTGCTGCAGTTCCACCTAGAACCATCACTGATGCCCGGTTTTCTAGACATACCCATAGATAAGCGGCCATTTCCTCGCTGAATGTACCGATGTTTATAAGATCAATAATCGAATAAGGATCTTCTCTGAACTTTCTGATTGTAAAGGCTGTTCCAAAGGGAGTAATTTCTCGCCGATAAGCTACTGCAAGGCGGTGTTTTCCTGGAAGCGAAGCGTCTACGATGGGGAAAGCACTACTGACGTGTTTACCCGCCATGTGGACAAGTTTAACAACCAGGTTATCTAGCTCCTCGTCGTTTTCAAATTGGAGAGTAGTTTCGATGCTTTCGTATTTTCTGTGCCATATGTAAACTGACTTCTTTACACCATCGCAGCTGATGTCTTCTATGTTTGGATCTCGCATTAAAGAGTCGATTTTTCCGAATCCTACTAGATCGCGTTCGGCGTGGTATAGAATTTTGTACCAAGAAACATCAGGGAGCCAACCTAAGCTGATTCGATATTTATCTACAATTTTTTTAGCTTCGTCGGCGAAGAATTTACGTGGATCAGCAATTTCTTCTTTTGGAGATTGTATTTCTGCAAGCAAAATTTCGAGAATATTATGATATACGTCTTTCTCGAGAGGATCAAGTTGAAGTTCATCGAGAATATACTTAAATTCACCTGTTTTAGGATTCTGAACTATCACAACGTGTGAGAAAGGTTCATAGAGAGGATATTTTTCGATAACCTTCAGACCACGTTGGGTAGGTTTTGGAGCAGCGGGTGGGATAGGCTGTTCTTTAGGTTTCTTATGGTTAAGATTGATTTTTATTTTTTTCAGGTTTATTAGACCGGATAGGGACGGTTTTTTAGTGGCTTTTGACATATTCCCCTCTCGATAACGGACGGTACTTGCTCAGGTCTATTAAATATTATGTCGTGTGATGCCATATTGCAGATATGTAGAACAGAACTACAAAAAGAAAAACAACTACACCATAAAACAATAAAAAAGAAAAACTACAAATTCTGTAAAAAGGGATTAACTCGGCGCTCATCAGCAATCGTAGTTGATGGGCCATGCCCAGAGTAAACCAAAAAATAATCAGGAAACTGCAAAAGCCTTTTCAAAGAAATCTGCATGTGAAGATCAGAACTTTCTGGAAAATCAGTTCGCCCTATAGAACCCGCAAATAAAGTATCACCACTGAATAGCTCAGTTTCGCCCACCAGCAAAACACTTCCTCGACTATGCCCCGGAGAATGAATTACCTTCAGAGCCACATCCCCAAACTTCACGTAATCATGATCCACTAACAATATATCTGCAGGAGGCGAAACGCAATCATAACCAAAATATCGCGCGGTCTCTATTCCAGATTCCCCAAACATATAGGCGTCATCTTTGTGTACACAAATTGGCACATTAAAACGGCGCTTTATCAATTCATTTCCAGACGCATGATCAGGATGACCGTGTGTATTGACAATAAATTTTAGCTTCAAATCATAGCTCTTGATAAAAGAGATTATTTTGTCCGCTTCTTGATCCGAAGTAAAGCCAGGATCGATTATTACTGCCTGCTTTGTGTCTCTACAGTTTACAACATAACAATTCGTTGACAGGTAACCAACAGAAAACATTTTTGTCATCAACATAGCACTCGCCCCTTAACATGATAGATATTAAGAAATAAAAATCAACCTAATATAATCAATCTAAGCCATCAAAGAAGAATATTATTAAATTGACCTTTTGCCAAGATAACATAGTTTCCAAAAAGGCAACGTAAAAATTTTATCTGAGAAACGATTTATCAATGAAAATATACATTGACATAGTTATTCTCGTCATGGCCATATCATGTTGTAAACGTAAGAATGACAAAAAGAGTTTAGTTCATAGAATAATTAGAATCTGGCAGTCAGTAACCTTCAGAAATGCTGGTAGCTGCACCGGGGACAATACATAATGATAAACACTAATAGTGCATCATCGATTCAAGAAGAATACAATTCTCAAATGCATAAACGTATAGAAAACTGGAAATGCCGCCTCATAGATCTTTCTAAGCGTAACAATTTATTGTATTTCAAACAATCCAAACGCAGCAATCTCGCCATCATCAATCCTGACGCCTTGAACTTATTCAATAAACTTGTCTTGAGACATAACCGACTAGAATTTTTGATGCCCCCTGAAACCCAACTTACAGCTGCCGGATATAACTTTGAAAACGAGGAAAGAAATCTATTTCAAAAAGAAAAAGAACGCCCCCTTTCAAATCGACTTGTTTGTGAAGGAGTCAATAGAAAAGAACTGGATGGAACACTCAAAAATCTACATCGCCGATCCCTCTCCGATTATAGAGAACGGGGCATTCGAATACTTCATGTAGCGTTTGGAATACTAACTTGGAAGGACATAGTCACTTTAGAAGAAATCCAGTCGCCGCTAATTATGGTGCCAGTTGAACTTTCTAAAGAAACTATCCGCACCCCTTTCGCCATATCTGTTCCCCAAGTTGAGGAAGAGGTCGTATTAAATCCAGCATTACAAGTAAAACTAAAAAAAGATTACAAGATTGATTTACCACCGCTACCAGAAGAATGGGAAAACGACAGCTTAACTAATTACTTCAACTTAGTAAACCAGATAGCACTAGAACAAGGCTGGAAATTAGAAAAAACAATTCAAATCGGACTTTTCTCATTCCATAAGCTCGTAATCTACAACGACTTAGATACAAACTCACAAATAATCGTCCAACATCCAATAATTCGAGCAATAGCAGGAATAAAAGATTCAAAACTAATACAAGAGGGATTGCCTGAAGAAAAAGACGTAGACATAATTGAGGACCCAGAAAAAACCTTCAGAGTCTTAGATGCAGATAGTAGCCAAAGGGTATCAATAGATTATGCCTTGAAAGGACAAAGTTTTGTGATGCAAGGCCCTCCGGGAACAGGAAAAAGCCAAACAATAGCCAACATTATTGCCGAATGCATAGCACAAGGAAAATCCGTTTTATTTGTAAGCGACAAAATGGCAGCCCTAGAAGTTGTATATAAAAGATTGAGTGATGTAGGTCTTGCTCATTTTTGCCTTGAACTGCACAGTAGTAAAGCCAACAAACAAGAAGTTGTCGCCGAGCTAAAACGATGCTTAGACGAACAATTAGTCCACGGCAGATTACCCTCTGCACATGAATTTGAAAAAATTAAACAATTAAGAAATCAGCTTAATGATTACGTTTCCTCACTTCACTTAAAACAACCTCTTCTACAAAAAAGTGCGTATGAGGTTCTTGGTGAACTATCAAAATTAGAGCAGGCGCCCTTTGTTCAAATTGGACTCGCTAATCCAGGCAGTCTAACACCACAAAGAATGCATGAACTAGAGGAATTAGTTTCACAACTTAAAGCTGTATGGCAAGTAGTTGAAGAAGACGGTTTTCCGTGGCGAGGTTACCGAGGGAATAAATATGACCTTGAGGTACGCTCCGAGCTAACAACTCAACTTGAACAAATTATTTCAACTCTAAACTTGCTCAGAATTGAATCAGGAAACTACGCTAAAAAATTGGGTTTAGAAACACCGTCTACTATAGAAAAAATCAATTGGCTATTAGGAATAAATAAGTTACTTTTAGAAAGCGTAGGTCCAGAAATCAGTTGGGTAATGAATCCAAAGATAGACCAGCTAATCTCTGAAGCAACTAACTACCGAGAGATAATAAACCAATGTCAATCAGGCAGAAATCAACTACTACAATACTACAACAACTCCTTCTTTTCTTTAATTTTAAACATTTCATCAGAGCTTGAGCAATTGCTTTCAACACTTGAAAATCTAGTCATACCGACGTGTATAAAAGAGGGGGATTTACTCAAAAAACGTGAATCCTTACTTAATTTAGCAAAAAACACACCTGCTCGTATCATAAAATGGAAAAGCATATGTCAAGAGCTAACGACCGCCTTTGGGTTGCCAAATGAAGATCTCTGCCCTGAAAGAGTGACACAATTAGCTCGCATAGCAACCCTCTGTTTCTCAGAGAACAAACCTGAAAAAAGCTGGTTTAATCTAAATTTCTTCCAACAGACCGAGGAGATAGTTCGAAAAGCCAAAAAAACCTATGGAGAATACAACAGTTTACAAGAAAGGCTAAAACAAGAATACACTGACAGAATATATGACTTAAATCTTGACGAATATTTAAAACGCTATAAGGACTACCAAAGTGCCCTAAGAATATTTAATCCAAATTACTACCGCGACCAAAAAGAAATAGCGCTAATAACCCATAATGGCAAGGTTCCAAAAACAGTACTGAAAGATTTGTTGGATGCCCAAAAAGTTAAGACTCTAAAAGCGGAAACAGAAAACTACGCTCAATTAGCCCAAACCCATATCGGACATTTTTACCAGGGATACGAAACCGATTTTCAAAAAGTTGAAAAGGCAATAGAAATAACTAAAGAGATTCAAAATCTAGCTGGTACATCAGAAATACCTGAAAATCTCGTTAAATTAGTTACCTACCCATCTATCGCACCTCAAGAAATCAAAAAAGCATCCAACGAACTCAATGAATCAGTTGAAAAATGGCAAAATCTAACCAGAGAATTGGTTAACATAATTCCAGTTCACTTACCAAATTCGAATTTATCTATTGATCAAACTCAACTGAACTCCGTAGAGGAATGGACCAACAAAATAGCAGAGCATTTAACTCCGATTTATGAACTTACAAAAGAAATCATGCAAACAATCAAGAATCAAGAGCCAAAAAATTATTCAAAGCTTTTAGAAGATTTGAAATTAGCGGAAAATATAAGAAAAAAAGAAGCCGAGATTCTTAATGAAAAAGAAATTCTGCGAGTCAACTTTGGTTCACGTTTCTTGGACCTTAGTACCAATTGGGCCGAAATAATCACAGTCCTGCAATGGACCAAGAATGTAAAAAACTATTTGGGCGCCGATAATATATCTGAGCAATTCGCTCAAATTGTTTCACAAGGACCAACAGCCGCTCCAGATAGAGAAGAATTACTAAGATTAAATGAATCAACCCCTAGGCTTTTAGCAAATTTAGAGACAAAATTTGAACCAGGAGTACTATATAATGGTCAGAAAATTCAAAGTCTAGAATTGGAAGAATTACATAAAAGAATTAAATCGCTTAGAGATCGTATTGATGATTTACAGAAATTTATAGATTTCAAAGAAACTAAAAGTGATTTTACACTCGCAAAATTAGATTCATTCTTAACTAGGCTTATTGAGAAAAAAGTTGCGGGAACAGACCTAATAAACATTTTCCGCAAAGGAGCCTATCAAGAGTGGCTCAATAACCTATATGATATGGATGCACATTTAGGGAAATTCCGTCGAGAACCCCATGAACAAATGATTGCAGATTTTAGAAAATTAGATGAGGAACTCATCCGTCTTTCATCCAACAAAGTCATAGAAGCCGCGAACAGCAGAAAACCTCAAGATGTAATAATTCAAGCTGCAGATTCAGAAATAACTATTCTGCTTAAAGAGGCAGCTAAAAAGAGAAGGCTTATGCCAATTCGTAATCTACTACAAAAAATCCCGCATATCCTTACCAAACTTAAACCATGCATGCTTATGAGTCCAATTTCGGTCAGCCAGTTTCTCGACTCAGAAGCTATGAAATTCGATTTGATATTGTTTGATGAAGCGTCACAGATTGTGCCAGAAGATGCAATTTGTTCGATTTTCCGCGGCAAAACAATAGTTGTCGCTGGTGATAACAAACAGTTGCCTCCTACGAGCTTCTTCCAGAAATCGTTAATTGACGATTTAGATTGGGACGAGATAAACGATGCAGAAGTGGAAGTTTTTGATAGCATTTTAGATGAGTGTTTAGGAATAGGGTTACCTGTTAAAACTCTGCGGTGGCATTATAGAAGTAGACACGAGGATCTTATTGCATTCTCTAACAACTACTTCTATGATGGCGATTTGATAACTTTCCCATCTGCTGAAGCAAACCATCATGCGCTAGGTGTAAAAGTTGCTTATGTTCCAAATGGAGTTTATGATCGCGGAGGCAGAAGAGACAACATCAAGGAAGCTGAGGTTGTTGCAGATTTAGTTTTTGAGCACTTCGCAAAATACCCAAAGAAAACCTTAGGGGTTGTAACCTTTAGTATTGCCCAAATGGAAACGATAGAAGATGTCATTGAGAAACGGTTAAATGAGAAGCCAGAATTTGAACCATTCTTCCGGGAAGATAGGCTAGAGGGATTCTTTGTAAAGAATTTAGAGAATGTTCAAGGTGATGAACGTGACTTTATGATCTTTAGCGTTGGATATGGTCGAGATCAAAAGGGGGTAATGACGATGAATTTTGGACCATTAAACAAGCCTGGAGGAGAACGCCGACTTAATGTAGCCGTTACACGCGCCAGAGAAAAGACGCTGATAGTAACTTCAATTAAATCCTCTGAAATCGATTCAGAATCAACTAGAGCAGCAGGTGTTACAACACTTCGTCATTATCTGGAATACGCAGAAAAAGGTCCTTCAATCCTTAAGAGCAAAAAAACAAAACCAGCAGGATTCGATACGCCTCTAGAAGATAATATAGCCGAAGAAATTCGCAATATGGAATATGAAATTGAAACCCAAGTAGGATGTAGTGAATATAGAATCGACATTGCAGTAATTGACCCCGTAAATCCTGGATGCTACCTACTAGGTATTGAATGCGATGGACCAACATATCGTTCAAGCACAAGTGCAAGAGACAGAGACAGGCTTAGAGAACAAGTCCTCAACCAACTAGGTTGGAAGATTCATCGTGTGTGGTCACCAGAATGGATTGCGAGAAAAGAAAGTGAACTCAGAAGACTAAAAGAAGCACTTGAACAATCATGCCAGCAACCAAAGAAAGATGAAAAACAAAATATCAACGAAAACTTCACGCCCTCCGTAGATTTACCGCGTAAAACTGAAGTTAAAAAAGTGCAGTATGGAGGAATCGAAAAAATTGGCGTACCATATAAAATACATCCCTTAAAGGCAACCTTTGAATCCTATATCAAAGTCCCAATCACTAAGCATCCATATATACAAACTCAAAAAAACGAATTCCATTTTCCCACCAATCGAGCACAACAAAGTCGTCTATTAGCTGAGTTAGTTGAAGCAGAAGGACCAATACATTTTGATTATGCAGTCCAAAGATTAGCAGAAGCTTGGGACCTGAAAAGAATTGGACCAAAAGCATTTCAAGCTGTAAAAGAAGCTGCTGATATGCTACTGCGTGAAAAGAAAGTTGTAAATAAAGGGAATTTCCTCTGGCCGACTAAACTTGTAGAGGTACCAGTTCGTCTTCCAGTTTCAAACTGCCCCCATTCAAAAAGACGCCCTGAACATATCGCTCCTGAAGAAATCGAAAGCGCCATAAAATTAATCACTCAATATGCACTGGGAATAAGCGTTGAATCACTAATATCTGAAACCGCAAAAGTCTTTGGGTACAACCATTTCGGAGAAAAAATCAGAGAAGTCATAACTGAAATATATCAAAAAATGCTTCGAGAAAGAAAAATAGAATGCATCAATGATACAGTCACTGTACCCGAATAACATAAGAAACAAACAAAATTTCAAACATACACTTCAGTTTTTACATTTCCTAACTATTGAGAACAGTCAATTCTAAAAATGAAAAAATTTTATTAATAATACAGTTAGAAAAAAGTTAACGGTATCATCAGAGTAAAATAGGAAGAATAAACAATCAAATCAAGAAAGATTTTTAATAAAATAAGAATAATGTTGAAGAATCTATTTTTAATAAAAATCAGGTTAATAAAACACTATTAAACATACTTTATTTCTTTAGAAGTTTACTAAATAAAAGAAAAGGGAGAGGATTTTCCTCTTTTAGGGTTTATTTTTGGTATTTTAGCTGGCTATTTTTTTGCGCATCAGAAGGATTGATGCGACTGCTGCGATTGCTGCAATCAATGCAAATGCAATTGCTACGTAGATGAGCATGCTCATGCCAGAGGTGTTGTCTTTGGTTGATGTTAGATCAGTCTGTACGTTACCTACGCTTGTCTGTAGTGTGCCAACGCCGGTCTTGATTGTTGCTACATCGCCGTTGATTGCTGTTACTGTTCCTTGGAGTGTGCCGACTGCGGTTTGTACTGTTGCAACGCTACCTTGTATAGAGGTAACTTTTGCGTCTAGTGATGCTAGAGAGGTTGTGATTGTTCCTAAGCTAGTTGTTACTGTTGCGAATTCTCCTTGGACTGCGACTATTGCGGCGTTAAGGTTTGATAGTTGTGTGGATATTGATCCAACGTTTGAAGTGATTGTTGCAATACCGCTGTTGACGCTGCTGATTGTTGCGCCCAGTGAGCTTACTGATGTTTGGACTTGACCTACGCTAGTTGTTAATGTTGCAATGCTACCGGTTATTGCAGTTAGTTGACCTGCGATTGTGGTGTTTAGTTTGTTGATTGCGTCTATGGTTGGGTCTCCAGTTGGTAAGACTGTGAATGTAGCCCATGCGGTTGGAACAACTGATCCGTCAGCGAAAGCGCCCCAGTCATAAACTGAAACTACGTGCTCACCTGGAGCAAATCCAGTGCCAACGAAGGCAACGGATAAGAATCCTGTGGCATTAGGTCTGAGGCTTGTTGCTTGTGCGCCAAGTTGTGGGTCTACAGCTAGTTGCTGGTTGTCAATGTTTACTGTGTAATAGTCTGCTGGACTGAAGCCTGAACCACTTGCAACAACGATTAGTGTACCGTTGTTTGCAAATGAGTTAGGTGTTACTGCAAAGCCTGCGGTGACGGTGAATGTTGCGGTTGCAGTTGAATCGAATGTACCTGATGCGTTGTTAAAGGCGGTTATAATGACTGGACCACCTACTGATTGTGGAGCTACGAAAGTGGCTGTGAATGAACCTGTTGCGTCAGTGATTGCTGAGCCAATGTATGCAGTAAGTCCTGGCCATGAAAGTGAAGCGTTAACTACGTTTGTTGCAGTAGATGCTGGGAAGCCATAGCCAGTTACTGTGACTGTTGTGCCTTGTCTTCCACTTGCTGGACTGAGAGTGATTGATGGTACGACTGTTACGAATATTACGAATACTTGGCCGTTTGCGTCAACCATTGTGATGTTATGAGGCCCGATTGGTGTGATTGGTACTGTGATTGTAGTGTTGAAGAAGCCAGTTGCGTTAACTGCTGCTGTTCCTAATACTGCGGAGTTATCCCATCTTACGCTCATGTTACCTGGGAAGAAGCTGTTACCAGCGATTATGATATTTCTGTTAACACCAACGCCAGCGAGTGGGAATGCGCCAGTAGCGGTAAAGTCAGTTCCGTTGCCGAACATGTTTCCTGCGCTTGGAAGATATTCAGATGGCGCTGGACCAGTTCGTTTGACTTGTAATAGACCACGTGCACCCTGTGTGAAGCCAAGTAGAGTAGGATAGCTTATTCCAGTTGCATTGTCTATGGCTGTGAATATGATTGTGTTGGTAACTATTGGGTTGTCGCCTGCTGCGATAGCTGTTCTAAGATCAGGTACATTCATGATATATTCGAAGATACCTGAAGCGTTAGCAGAAATTAGGGTTGCAATTGGGATAATCTCTAGAGTGACTGGGTTTGTATAGCTTATGTTAACTAATGCGTTTGGCTTAAAGGCAAAACCTGAAAGAGTAACTGGTGTGTTTGCTGCACCTGAGTTTGGTAGAACGAAGAAGTTCGGAGTGATGGTTATGAATGTGTCTGTTACTGCTACTGAGGTTGTTGCGCCGTCGAATGCTTTAATCCAATAGTTTCCGCCTGCAAGGTTCATTTGAATTGGACCAATAATATGGCCGTTACCTACGGTCCAAGATTGACCCATGTAAGTGTATGTGCTTGTTGCTGTAGAGGTTAAGTTGGTTACGTCGAAAAGT
The DNA here is from genome assembly GCA_964636425.1 of uncultured Candidatus Bathyarchaeia archaeon. Lineage (GTDB taxonomy): Archaea > Thermoproteota > Bathyarchaeia > Bathyarchaeales > Bathycorpusculaceae > JADGNF01. Next base: position 19,730 of record CAZWRU010000001.1, on the reverse strand, counting down.
GGTGAGTATCTTGAATCACCGGTTGATACTTGTGAAAATCCGTCTGTGCTCATCATAAGGTAGAATTGTGCACCAGACCAGGTTACGCCTCCGAAATGTAGATCTACGGTGCCACCTGCGGCAACTTGTTGACCTACAGCGCTGGGACCTGGAGAAGTCGTGTTAATGTAGATGTTCCCGGTTGATGCTTGTGCTGCGAGCGGGAAGAGTGCTAGAGTCATGACTGCTAAAAGCAATGCAGTTATGATTTTACTTTTATTTTTTTGCAATTTTTCTTATCTCCTATTGAGTGATGTGCTTCTATTACCAGTAAATTGGTATTTATCCTTTATGTCAACAGTTCGGAGTTAAGAAGTCAGAGTTGTATACAGCCTCAGCATTAGTCAGAAGTTGTATACAACCCTATGTAATAGTGTATATGTGTAGATAATATGGCTTAGAAAAGAAGTCATCGAGTTGACTCAAGTATTATCATGCCCTTCAGGGAATCAAGTTTGTTGACTTTATAGCCCATTCCCGCTAGAATCCCCTGAATAAACTTTGAAAGTAATTCGGTATCTTCATTTGATAATACGGTAGAAACACATCTGATTCTAACAGAATTACCTACTTCTTTTACGTCGACTTCGTTTAAATCCCATCTGCTAAACATTAAAAAATTCTTTAAAGAGTTGATTGGATTTTCTGATTTTTCCTTCATGTATTTGCCGGTCCATTGCCCACTTTCGAACCATTTTGTCTGGAGCAAATCTTTATCGTTTTTATAAGCAGCTTCAACTAGGTAATTCAGAACATTTGAGGGAACAAAGATTCCGCCAAGAACCTTGTGGGCTTGAACTACTTCAAAAAAGTCCGCTACTTCCTTAAGATCGTAGCCGACACTATTTACTCGTATTGCTTGCGTTAGAGCATCCTCAAAAAATTTTCCGACAGAAGCCCCTTTACGTCTAGACAATGCTGTAGCGTTTTCAAGAACATCCTCGGGAACCGAAACTAATTTTTTCCCTTTGCTTTTATACATACGTTCACTTCTTAGTGGCTTCTATTCGTATATTTCCTTTCCCAACCTCTTTATGGCTTATGGAATAACCGAAGGTCGTAACGATGCCCTCAAGGAAAGTTGTAAATAAATTTGAATATACTTCTGAGAAACGGGGACTTAGAACCCTAACTGAAATGGTAGTTTTTGTTTTCTCCATTGAAAACTCTGGTATATTCCATCCGAAAGCCTTCAAATCTTTTCCAATTTTCGCAAATGGCTCATCTATATCTCGCGTGATATACTGTTGTGCAACCCATACGCCCGCTTCAAACCAGATTTTTGAGGTCTTTTCTTTTGCTTTTGTAAAAGCGATTTCTGCTGTATCATAAAGCAGATTCTCGGGTATAAGAGTAAAACTTGCTTCCTTAACAGCTTTCATAGTGAGGTAGGTTTCATAAGTCTCTTCCAAACTTGTCCCAACACTATGGGCTTTGATGGAGAGCTCAAGTATATTATTTAACATTTGAAATAAGGTAAAACCTTTGCTGGTAGAGATTTCACTAACCTTATCAGCCAGATCATCTCTTGCAGCGAGCATCTTTCTCCTGTTTCCAGCCATTAAGTTGTCGACCCAACATTTACCATTTTATTCTTTTATGTTACTTGCAATAAATTGCTTGCGGAAATAGACTTTCTAGCTCGTATAATGACTAATAAGCCTTCCACAAGAAACAGCACCATAGCAACTGCTGTAATCAAAGTTAGATATAGAAAGAAAATCTTGAACTCATAATTTTCCACTTCGAAATGGATTGCCAATATTGTCAGTTCAATAACTAAAATTGCCGTAAAGATAAGGGAATAAAGTAACATACGAGGTACTAATCTTTTGCCAAACCAAACATATCCACGTATGCCTATTTTTTGTTTTACAACATAGTCGCCGTTGATGTTTCTCTGCAGTAGATTCATGGCTTCAAGTTTTTGCAGATGGCGAAAAGCTACACTAGGACTGCTTAATTCAGCGCCTCGCATTACGTCGCGTGTACCTAAAGGCCTATTTTGTCTGACGACATAAGAGTAGACCTTTAATGTGGTTCCTTCGAGTTCGTCATTATTTGGATTTGGCATTCCTATTCTCCTATGGAAATCTATGCCCATCCTTAATATACTCAGCGAGCAGGACATTAGATAACTGACAATTCAACCTATAAAGACATCGGGTCGAATTACAATTGAAGAAACAAAACAAGGAAAATATACCAGTTAAGCAGCCTCAAAAGACAGAAAACTTTACTTAAATCAATACGTATACGAGCCCCTTTATTGCCTGAATAAAACAGCCCGCCACAGAAACCTAATACTCCAATATCGCAGCACAATAAACTACGTAATTAGGATAGACAGACTATGTTGTCAATGGAAAATTTTAGAAAATATGAGGTAACTATAGGGGTATGTCTTCTTCTAATTGTTGAAAGCCCGTAAGTGTTATTTGCGTATTGCATGAACCGCAGGATATGAGAAGCCCCGTAAATTTTTTGTTTTCCATTATTGGCTCAATGACTTTATATGTTTCATTAGTTTCGTCATCAGGAGATATTGCGTTCCCGCATTTTGGACAGGGAACAGTACCATCACCGTCAATTTTAGTAAGGTCTATTATATAGGCTCCAACTTTTCTTATTACTTGGTCTTTGATCATGTTATGCTCACCTTTCTTGCTCGTTGTATTACTTGGCATAAGTATCCCCAAAGTATAATTAACAATTATGAATCAAGAATCCTTATAGCAGATGAATTTTATTTTTGGTTTCTTGCGCAATAAATGAAGAGGAGGGAATCATTTTGTTTTATCCTCGAAATTTTCTGGAGAGACATAGTCTCCGAATGTTGCTCTTGCACGTAGAAGGCGGCTGCGCTGTTGGTCTAATACTTGGAACAATTCAGCAGGTACATCTGCAACTTCTTCTCGATAGAAAGCGGCTACACGCTCCAATTTCGCCAAGTTTTCTGGAACACGAATAGTAAATTGTTTGACATAGTCTTCTTTGGAATAGTCTTTGTTAAGCACTTGCTTGAAAAGTTTCTTCAAATCTTCGTATTTTGGAATCCAACCGGTAGGCGCATTTAAGGCTTCGACTTCATTATTAACCCGGAGCTCCATCCATTTAACCCAAATATGCTTATCTTGTACACCGTTGAGATACTTGCCATTGTCTTTGTCTTTTAGGAAATAATTGACGCCGAATATAATTGGAGCTTGTTTGAGGCGTTCTCCGAATTTAATGTTATTACGTATGTTTTGACCCAAGGGTATAGAGATAAAGTCCTGTATACTCATCATGTTTATTTCTGGCACGCCTTCTTTTCCGATGGTAGCAAAGGTAGTTTCAGTTTCTAATGCAGCGCCATATGCTATAATTCCGTGCTCCCAGTCAAAACTTTGTTGAACTGGCACGTACGCTTTTGTGTCGCGGCCCCCATACATTATTGCTCCTAATTCAACGCCTTCAGGATTATTTAATTCGGGATCGCAATTATCCAACGCTTTTAAAGCAACCGCGTAGCGAGCATTTTTATGAGCTGCAGAAATAGCATTACCAGCCGCATCTGTTTTTCCCTCAAACCATTCGCCTGAGAAGTTTATGCCGTCTTTTGGAAGCTCGCATCCCATGCCTAGCCAATAAGGTTTCCCATCTTTTATCAAAACATTCGAGAATATAATTTCACCTGGATTGCTCAGAACTTTGAATATAGACATATCGTCTTTGGGATTGACATCTTGGATGATACCGAAAATTCCGGACTCCACATTTACTGCGCGAGCAACTGAATCGATGTTACGAAGATATGCGATGTCATCGCCTAGTATTGTTTCTCCCGGGAGCATTGCTGTAGAGGTTTTTCCGCATGCACTTGGGAAGGCCCCTGCAAAGTATGTTTTCCGTCCACCTGGTCCATGTACACCCATTAGTAGCATATGTTCAGCTAACCAGCCTTCTTGATGGGCTTTGCGAATGGCGAGGCGGAAGGCAAGCTTTTTGAAGCCTACGGAGTTACCAGCGTATTGTGTATTAACGCTGTAGATGGTGCTTACAGTATGGTCTATGTAGATTCGTTTTTTGTCATGCTCTGCGCTGACCATTTTTTCTGTTAATCGACCAGAAGAATGTAAAACTCGTAGAAAGTCGGACCTATGGCCGGCTTGTAGAAAAACTTCATACCCAGATCGGTAAAGTAGAGATTCAGTATGAGCTACATACCAAGAATCGGTACACTGAACACCTAGAATTGTGAAAACTGATTCAGGTGGACCTAATGAAATAAACCTCACAATCATGGTTCGGCCTTTCATTGAATCTTTAAGAAGTTCTTTTACTTCAAGCAGGCCTTCTTCGCGTTCGATTTGGTTGAGAGCTTTACTAAAAGATTCTCCTCCAGGTACGAGATACTTCGTGGCTTGGCGGTCTCTACCTTGATCATTTTCTCCGTCAAAGTGAACCGTATGGCCTGGGATGTTTAAAGCAGTTTCTTCACCTGTAGTCATCGCTTGCTGACGTACATAGGTGATGTCTTTTTCAGAGTCGCTGCAAATAAATATGCGACCTGCTCCGCAGAGTTCAGCTGAATCTGCTATAAATTGGTGAACTTTAGGATTGCTAATTGCTGACAATTTTTGATAGTCATTTTTGCTAAGTTTTGGATGTATAGCCTCTAGATATGTATTCATATTTTGCACCTAAGTGAAATAATTAATTGATATTCCAGTTGTGAGGAATCCAATCAAAGATAAACTTTTTGGAAAAGTGAGTTGAAAGCTATTATTAATGATGAAATAAAAAGGGTTTTGATTATTAGAGTTCATGTACTGCACCTGGAACCCTTGGGAAAGGTTGAGTTTCAGCTATATGTTGAACTCCAGTTATCCATCCAACTAAGCGCTCCATACCGATTCCTGCACCCGCTGATGGCTTTATTTTACCTTCTTTTGCAAGTTTGAGTAGCACTGCATAGTTTTCTTTTCGGACTTCGTCACGTTCGATTTTTTTCAATATTTTCCCATATTCCCATTCTCGTTTTGCACCGGAGAGAGTTTCACCAAATTGGGGTAGGAACAAATCATAGTTGTCCCATCTACCGGTTTGGAAGTCTTCATAGTCGTAGAATTCGCGGGGGAGGTTAGTTATCCAGACAGGATTCTTGATTTCAGCAGATATTTCAGGTTCCCAGTCTGCGCCGTATTCTTTTTCCAGTTCTGCACGGTCTAAGATTTTGAATGGACTCGCGGGGATTTTAAGGGAATCATACCGATGAAGGTAAGTAAGTTCATTTTTAAGGTCTTTTTTGATGCTTTTTATTAGGATTTTTAGTGCTTTTTCTACAAAAGTAAAAACATCTTTTGATGTTGCTCCCTGCATTTCAAAATCCAGTTGTGTAAATTCGTAAATATGTTTACCAGTTATTGCACGTTCAGCTTTCTCTATGCGGATGTTTGGGGATAGTATGAAAAGCTTAGGGTAAATCAAGCTTGAAGAGACAAGCTTATGCACAATCATGCTAGCTGTAGTACGAACAGGTTTACCATATATATCAACTTCAATACGGGTTTCGATTGAAGCATTTGGATCAGGCCATAAAGGATCAGTACTTTGGGAAAGAGTTACAGGCAGTAACCACTGAAAGCCAGCATCAACATATGTAGATGTAAGAGACCTGAGAGTATAGGTCATTATTTTTCCTATGCAGGCTTTCTTTTCCAGTTCGGCAGATGTGAGCTGGTCTAATTGCTTGGGTAAATCAGATATGGATATACATGGAATTGTTGCTTGTCTGCTTTTCATTATTATCATCTCAACTTGTTGATTTACTGATATACAAAGCAGATTATAAATTTTTTATAAAAAATACCGTAATTTTTCCAAAAAGTATACCTTTTAATAGGCAAGTCTTGTAATAATTACAATTATGTCTATAAAACTTGACGAGAAGGATTTAGCAATCCTATCTCTAATCCAAGAAGATAGCCAACTCACAGCAAAACAAATTGCAAGAAAAATCAATGTTCCCTTAACCACGGTCTTCGCCAAAACTAAACGAATGCAAGAACAAGGCGTAATTAAAAGCTATAGAGCTATTCTAGCCCCCGAAAAATTAGGGGCAGGAACATCCGCATTTATTTTTGCCTCAGTTTCATATCGATCTAAAACTGATAACGCCCCAGTCTCTCAAAGAACAGTAGCGGAAGAAATCGCAAAGTTTGCCGAAGTTCAAGAGGTGCACATAATAACAGGAGATTGGGATTTACTAGTAAAACTTCAAGCCGCCAGTGTAGATGCAATAGGAAAATTTGTAGTAGACAAATTGCGCTTAATTAGCGGACTAGAAAAAACTTTGACCTGCATGATTTTTGAAACCGTAAAAGAAACAACAAGTGTAGCGTTGCCTTTGAAAAGATTGACCAAAAGTTGACAACTCCATTAGTATCGTTAGGCAGAACTTGAATAATACAGCAGAGGTATAGCCAGCAGTACAGTGTTTTTACCTTTCTTAGTTAGAGTATATTCAACACGGACCGGAGGACCCTGAGTAACATTTCTTTCTAAATAACCATGCTTTTTTAGAAGTTTAAGTTTATCAGACAGCGTGCGGGAATTAACACCTAAAGCCTTTTTAAGTTCTCCAAACCCAAGAGACGATTTTAGAAACAACGAGTAGAGAATTTCTAGACTCCATTTTTGGAATAGAATATTAAATGTTTCTTCTAGGCTTTCAAGATCATCTTTGAGTTCTTTAGGATTTATGCCTTGTTTTTCAATTATTTGGACAAGCGTATCCTCTATACCCTTTAGAGTTAGCTCCAAACGTGATTCTACAAGCTTGCGCAATTCAGCGCTTAGATCTATTTGAGCTGCCATGCAGTTACACTCGGTGTAGTTAGACTTACTTATGTGTTTATAAGTGGTTTACTATTACAACAGAGTATAAATAATATATCATTCCAAGAGGGAATTCTAAAAATGACTTGGACAATAAATAATAATCGATGCCTCAGATGCGGAGGCTGCATCTCTGTCTGCCCGACGGCTGCATTAGAATTAAGAGACAACATTATTCACGATGAGAAACTTTGTACCTTATGCGGCATATGCGAAACAACTTGTCCTATAGAAGCCATAAAGGTGACTAAAAAATGAATGATGTAATAATTATCGGCGCAGGCCCAGCAGGAACTGCATGCGCAAAAAAACTTGCAGAAAACGGTTTCTCTGTCAGGGTATTTGATAAACGAGCCGAAATAGGCGCACCGAAGCGCTGCGGCGAAGGAATCAGCGAAGCTTCTCAGAGTTTAATAGGCAAAATTCCCGATCGATGTATTGCACAAAAAATGACAGGCGCACGGCTTTATGCGCCAGATGGTAGATACTTAGACGCCATTTTGAAGGAAGGCGGATTTGTTTTAGAGCGTAAAGTTTTCGACAAATGGCTCGCTGAAGAGGCAGTAAAAGCAGGCGCATCAATACAGGCAAACACCTTTGTTTCGGGATTCCTTAAAGACGGCAAAGGCTATTTTACCGGTGTTAAAGCAGAGTTTATGGGTAATGAGTTTGAAGAAAGAGCAAAAGTAGTTGTCTGCGCAGCCGGAGCAGAATCGCCATTACGTACTCAAGCCTTAGGCGTCTATTCAAAATTAAATTTAATTGACAGCTGCATACAATACGAAATGACCAATGTCGACATGGTTTCTGACCTTATCCACATATACCTCTCAAATTCTTTAGCGCCCAGAGGCTATGTTTGGGTTTTTCCCAAAGGCGAACACCGAGCAAACGTAGGATTAGGTATTGTCCCCCAGGGAGAAAAACCGAGCTTCTACATGGCCAAGTTTATGGCGGCCCATCCTGAAATCAGCAAAGGTTCCATACTCGAAGTTAACGCGGGATGCGTTCCAGTAGGAGGCATGGTCAAAGACATGGTCAAGAACGGATTTGTACTATGCGGCGAAGGCGCTAACCACGTAAATCCGATTCACGGCGGAGGTATCAAAGAAGCCATAATTTCTGGACAAATGGCAGCGGATGTAATAGGTCAATGCCTCAAAAAAGGAGACGTATCTAAGAAAGCACTAAGCAAGTTCAATAACGATTGGTGGGAACAAAGAGGCGAACACCTAAAAAAAGTTGAGAGACTACGAGAAACACTAGAAAAACTTGCCGATCAAGACCTTAATGACTTAGTGGATGCGCTAAAACCAGAAGACATAATTGAATTCGCCAGAGGCGCAAAACTCTCAGTTCTGGCTAAAGTGTTAATGCGAAAACCAAAACTGGTAGGAATTGCGAGGCATCTTCTTTAATTTAAAAACCCATCAATTTCTCTTATTCTCTTTTTAATACGTATTCACAAGTTCGGGCTTTAGTTTAGTGAAGGCCCTTACTTCTTCTCTAATTTTTTCTTCAGCTTGATCGCGGTCTAAATTCCAAGTGTCTTTTATGAATACGGCTACCCTGCCAATCCATAAAATACGTAATGCATCTAAAAGTAATGATGTAATTCTAGGTTCTTTGTGTTTTTTATGGAATTCTGTGAGAAAAGAGTAAACGGTTTTTGCCCAAATCTCTGAGGAAAAGTCAAAATTGGCAGTTTCAAGGCGTTTTATCTGTTCAAACTTGATTTGAATCTCTCTGCTTAATAATTCTCTATAGAAGGGCGCATAATTGTCATAATTAGATTTGAACGCCTTTATGGTATCTGACAGAGAAACTTTGACTTCCTGCGCAGTAGAATCATCTATTTCGCCCCCAAACTTTTCTGTTTCATAAACCCCGTGGATTTCTTTCCAAACTGATTCATATTCAGCTAAACAGGTAAACATTGTACCTACTACTTGCCTAAACATACCAGCTAATTGACTGGAGGGGTCTTTGGGGTCATGATTTTTTTGGCCTAGCAATGCTTCCTTGACTTTGAATCCTTTTGCTAGTGCTGTGTGGGTTTCAAAAATGTCAATACCAAAACGGCTAACATAGGGGTATCGCCACATAGGAGATTTTAATATCTCTTCTACTAGTCGGATCGAAAGACCAAAATCTCCGCCTATAGGTTGCCTGATGTTTTTACCAAAGAGAGCTGTTGTTATGGGGTAACATAAGAAATTTGTTATGGTTCCGTCATATTTACTTCGGTTATACAAGGGCGCTACAAAATCAGTTCCAGTTAATGTAGGCGTAATCAATAGTTTCATCCATTCAGGAGTTATACTGCGTAAATCTGAATCAACTAACGCTATACTCTTAACTTCAAGATAACTTGCCGCTTCAAAAATAGCCTTTACAGCGGTACCCTTTCCAGAAGCTCCAATATAGACGCTAGGGATTAACTTTAAAGTATTTGATTGAAAACTAATTTTTTTAACAGAATTCAAAGTGTCATCTCTAGAACCTCCGTCTGAAACAAAAATCACTGACTTAAAGTTCGGAAAATAAAGCTCTAATCCTTTACTAATCTGAGAAACCACATAATTTGCGGTAGTTACGTTATTGTAAGAAGGCAGGCCCACTAGAATATCTGCAGAATCTATAGTTTTTAAATAATTCGAGGCTTTATTAGACGCCACTAAATCTACATTTTCGTTCATGATGCCTTCGTTTATAAATTATATATTTTATTTATAACTTTCACTCTAAAAATCTACCGTAATAATCAACAATTAGAATGAGCTAGATTGAAAAACTATTGTTTTTTGTGGAATTATAAGGCCTCCTACTGTTTAGTTTACACTTGTAAAAACGTGGCCTAAAAATTATAAGATAAAACGAAAACATAATAGATTAGGTGAGATGATTTTGGCGGATTTTGCTGAGCTTTTAATCACAATATTAACAGATATAATAAAAGCGATGCCGATAATTCTTGGAGTTATCATTATAATTTTAATTGGTTATGCAGTCGCTTCTTTGGCGGGTAAAGCTGCAAATAAAGTTATAGAAAAAATAGGTATAGAGAGGAGTTTTGAACGAACAATCACTGGAAAGACCTTCAGATCAGCTGGTCTTGACCTGTCTAGCTTTATCGGTACAATCATCAAAGCCTTTATCATAATACTTTCAGTCAGTTTAGCTGTAGAAATATCCAACATTAGCGGAACCATAGGGGATTATCTTAGCATAATGGCAAACTATTTGCCTAGACTCCCAGGGGGCATAATAGTAATTGTCTTTGGCATAATGCTCGCAGATTTCCTATCGACATCTGCAGGCAGAATACTTAGAGTACTTTTCTCAGAAGCTAAACATGAAATAGATAATATGCTTGAGAACCTGCTACTAATTGGACTAATAGCATTCGTAATTTTGCTTGGTTTAGATACTATGCTACTCCCGGGAAACATAATTTACCCACTAATTTTGGGTTTTGTGATAATCGGAGCAGGGGTAGTCTTAACTGACGCAGTGATAAAAACCATAACAGACGATCACTCAGAATTCAAAATTATTGCAGGCTATACAAAATTCGTCTTCTACAGCATATTACTAATTATAGGCACAGGCGCAATTTTTGCCACTTTTACAGGAGTCACCGAAATCATCTCAAACATTTCTTGGGCTTTCACTTTAATGTTCGTGATAATACTAATTCCTGTTGGATACGCGTTACTAAGAAACCGCAAAAAAAACAACTTAAGTAGCCTCAAAGCCTCGTAATTTTTTCATAGTCAACAAGAAAAAGGCCCTATTGTCCAAGAGTAGGTTATATTTTTAGAAGATTCCACGGATCCGATTATAGTGATATCAATAAAATAAGAAGGCTACTAGCTAAAAAAAGGTAAACGGAAGTTTATGTTTAGGATCCGTTGTTTTCTGGGAGAAGAGTTAGGCTATGTAAGATTTTTTTAAATTCTTCTTCTTTTAGCGAAGCCCTTCTACCATTAGCGTAGATATCTTTAACTTTACTTACTATGAGTGAGAGGGTCGCTTCATCGGGGTCTTTACCAGTGAATTCAGCGATTTTGTGTTTGATTATACCTTTTCCAGATTGTTTGCCTATGGTTAAGCGTCTGGTGTTTCCAACCAGTTCTGGGGGATAGGGTTCATAGGTCCAAGCATTACTCAGCACTCCATGAGTATGGATACCTGATTCGTGCGCAAAACCGTAATCCCCTACAATGGCTTTGTTTGGCGGGACTACGAAACCAGTTGCTTTTCCTATGAAGTTGGCTGCCTTTTTCAGAGCTTGGGTTTTTCCTTCGAATTTTTTGATGCCGTAATGTAAATGGAGGTTCAGTATTATTTTTTCAGTTTCAACATTACCTGCGCGCTCTCCAATACCCAGGAAAGTTGCGCTAACATAGATTTTATCCCATAAACCTGAGGCTGCACGAATAGCTGCCATAGTATTTCCCACTGCGTTTCCAAAGTCATCATGAGCATGAATTTCCACTGCTTTTATTCGCGTTTGTTTCTTAAGCGCTTTTATTTTTGCGGGAATGCCAATGGGTAAGGGGGCATCTACGTCAGGTAACCCTATTCCTACGGTATCGCATAATCGGTAGCATTCTGCTCCTGCGTCAGCGATGGCGTTAACGAATTTCTTTTCAAAAGCCCATTCGGCACGGGTACTATCTTCACCGTGAACGAATGTTCGCAGGCCATGAGTTTTTGCAGCATATTCAACCACATCCACCACGTTAGCCAGCAGTTGATCGGCCGTTTTGTCAGGCCATTTCGCATTAAAATGTATAAACGAAACAGGATGCGAAATACCCACTTCCTGGAAGCCCAAACTGATGGCATTATCTATGTCTTCTTTTACAGCTCGACACCATGCGGCAACTCTACAATCCAGTTTCATTTTGTGGATTAACTTTGCAGCTTTTTTATCGGGTTCTTGATAGTGGAACATTTCAATACGCTCAGAACCAATGCTGCAAAGTAGTTGAGCTATCTTTGCAGCGTCTTTCGGTCCAACTGCTAGACCAGGCATTTGAATACCGTCACGCAGAGTTGTGTCATCTATTATTGGTTCTGTTTGCAGCGGCGGCATTTTGAAGTAAAAATCATCTAGCTTCATTGTTTAACGTCTCGGTAGTTTATTTTTTGTTCTTTTTTGGAGGCAATGCAAACAAATGCATTCAGGTCTTTGATAAATGTTTCTCTATAGCAAGTGCAAATTTGTTCAATGAAAATATAAGACAATAATACAATCCTACTTTACAAAAGACAATTATTAACTTTACATACTTAAAATCTGGACGCGGAACGTAAACTGCTAAAAAACATAAAAAGAAATTAATTCCATAAAATAATCAGCATTAAAGAAATAATACGTGTTAAGAACTAAATCTTCCTTGATAAAGCTTTGATAGTGCCTGAAACAGCCAAAACATGAACAGCCGCTGGTTTATCCAGAATTGAGGTAATCGTTGCTATAGCAGCCCGTAAATTATTAACAACCGACAAGTTTACACGCACGATGGCTAATTTATCCTCAAAATTAAGGTTAATCAGCACTAGGTTTGCCAAACTTGCACCACATTCGCCATAAATTTGAGTTAGGGCGCCCCAAATTGCATCCAAAAACACTTTCTCGGAAGGAACTGTATCTAATTCCAGTCGTAACGCTAGATAACGTCGCTTTACACGTTTCAACAGTCTTCACCTTGCTTAATAACTCGTACACCAGGAGCTACAAAATCGCTACTTAATTTCTGCCGATTTCGCATAACAAGGTTAACGCCATTTTTAGAAACTGCATCTAAGGCAGCATCGCCCTCTAACCCGAAAAGGGAAGCTAAGAACGCCATTTCACGAGGCTTACGTAGCAACAAAGCTTCGGAGCAACCACTGGAAACCACAACTGGCAAGTTAAAATCCAAAGCAACTTTAACTTCACGACGTAAATAGGATAAGAGCCGAATCCGTTGAGGACCTTTAAGCACTAACAGGGGCTTTATATCCACTTCCAGAGTTGACAGACCACTACAAGCTAGCTCTGCTTCAGCACTATCAAAAAACCGTTTGCGAAAATCCAAGTTAGGAAAAGTTAACAGATCCACTCTTCGGTCCTTAGCGGCGTATCTAGCTATTTCCTTATTTTCGCACACTACACAGATAATTTCGAAACGCCTTCTAAGACGTCGAAGCAAACCTGCAAGTTCATTTTGCGATCTCGGACTGATATCTATCCGTGATGCAAAGTCCAATCCCGAATTTTTACAAATGTTCCTTACTGTGGAGATTTGATCTACAGAAGAGTTAGAAAAGAAAGGTACAGCTACAAGCTGATAACCTAACGCGGCAGATTTTTCTATTATATTTTGAGCAGCTACTTGATCTGCAGGATTTATGCGCAAATGTAGGTCAGTAAAGATTCGTTTCATGGAAGCAAGCCTGCTTTTTTACAGATATCCTCGATTTCTTCAGGTGTTCTATTTTTGAAATGAATTTTATAGTGGATTGGGTCATTTGAGCCTAGTTTCAAGGTTCCGATATAGGCGCTTTGTTTGTCAAATCTTAAAAATAGGCTCCGCTTTTCTAAATGTGTCTTTAATTCTTCGTTGAGCGTGATTTTATCTAATGAACTTAAACCTTCGCCTATCTTTTCTAATGCCGTAGGTAAAATTTTGCGGTCTTCGAGTTTTGCCTCAATTATAGTAATAGGATTACCATGGTGCCCGTTCAAATTTGCCTGAGAAAACACTAGGTCGGTTGCTAAAGTTTCAGGTAAAGTGTTGCGGGTAGCTACTTTTACCTTTTCGATATCTTCAGTTGCGTGACTAAAAACACGGATTTCTATATATCCAATTGGAAATTTGGAGTGTGTAGAAGACAAATAGGGACACCGCCATTTTGTAATGGGCGGTTTTAGTTTTTAGGTTTTTTCGTTTCAGCTACTGCTTTAGGTTTTGGTTTTGCAGGTGCATCTTTGAGGTGAGATTTCAGGTTTGCGATGTTTTCATCGTGGCAAGTTTTGCGTCTGCGGTCAATGGATATGCGAAGTCTGCGAGCATCTGCGGCGTTTAATCCTGCTTCTTTGATTTCATCTGGACTAAAGCCTTTGCCGGGGCGTTGACTTCCATTGGGTTTAATAATTATTGGCTTTATGTGGTGCATTTAAGAGTGCACCCCTGTATTACCAAATGAACGACTTGGTCGAGTTCTCTCAGAACCTATGCCTTTGTGATGCAAACCTCTTACGTTTTTGCCTGCACTAGTTAAGCTACGTAGAGCCCTTCCGCGATGCTGTTTTTCAGTAATCCAACCGATATCTTTGTCTGATTTGATTACTGGATGACTTGTGTCGACTAGGATAACTTCGAACCATTTACTGCGTCCGTCCTCGCCTACCCAGTAGCTGTTTAAAACGTTAGTATTTGGGAATTTGCGTGCCGCACGTTCTTCCGCAATTAGGCGCAAACTTTTTGCTGGCTTGAATTTCTTAACACCCATGCGTTTTGGTCTGCGACCAGAAACTGGTCTAAGTTTACGCAGGTTACCTCTGCGGACCTTTACTCGCGCGATAATGAAGCCCTGTTTTGCTTTGTAACCTAGTTTCCGTGCGCGATCAAGCCTTAGGGGTCTTTCGACGCGGTTCACGGTTGGTTCTTTACGCCATTGTATTAGACGTTGGCGCATAATTTCTTCAACGAAGCTTTTTTCGGGCCTTGCCCATTCTGCTGCTATATACTTATATGCCATTCAATTTCACCATGTTTAGTGTTTGCTGTTTATGGTTCAGCCTTACGGCCACATCCCAGCGGATACTGTAATCCGCCAATAAAGCGTGAGTCTAAAACTTCCTGCTTAAAAATAAACCTTTCCGGATTAATAATCAATTATCTCATAAATAGTCGGTTACAACATTTTATCAGGGCGCTAATTATTTAGTTTTAGTCGATAAAAGGGATAGCATAATCTGATTTTGGAGAGTTATTAGCCTTGTATTGAAAAGAAATAAAGTGGATTAAGTTGGTTTGAAGAATTTTTCTTTGGGAGCTCCACAGATGGTGCATTTGTCAGGTGCTGAGCCTTCAACGGTGTTGCCGCACACGTTACAAATGAAGTAGTCTATTTTTGCCGTTTCTTTCTTTTCTTTCATCGCATCAAGGGCTTTTTGGAATAATTTGGCGTGAATCTGTTCAACTTTGTTAGCTATATCAAAACTCCATTCGGCTTGTTTACTTTTTTCTTCTTTTGCTATTGCGATGAACTCTGGATACATTTCTTTGAATTCGTGAGTTTCTCCGTTGATTGCAGTATCCAAATTTTCAAGTGTTGATTGTATAGTACCTGTAATTTTAAGGTGGTTTAGGGCGTGTACAGTTTCTGCTTCAGCGGCTGCTTTAAAAAGTTTGGCAATTTGGATAAAACCTTCTGCTTCTGCTTGTCTCGCAAAAGCTAAGTATCGTCTGTTTGCTTGCGATTCTCCTGCAAATGCAGTCATTAGATTCTTATCAGTTTTATTCATGATTAATTCTCCTTAAATCAGTAACTTTAGCCCCTGTTATAAGGTGTGCTGATTTAGTAAACGGTTTTTTGAGTATAAATCTCAAAGTAAAGTATATTAGTCATAGATTGCTCTGAAACAGTAATCAACTTTTGGTGAGTAAATATGGAACATCTTTCGATTAGCCAAGGTTCAGGAGTAAAAAAATTTAATCTGCCTAAACTACCATATGATTATACCGCTCTAGCACCCTATATGTCAGAAGATCAACTAAAATTACATCATGATAAACATCACTTAGCTTATGTTAATGGAGCTAATGCCATCTTTGAGAAACTGGACAAAGCCAGAAATGAAAATACCGACTTGGATATGAAAGCAATCCTCAAAGAGTTGTCTTTCCACATTGGCGGACATATTTTACATAGTACTTTCTGGGAGAATATGGCTCCTGCAGGTAAAGGAGGAGGAAAACCAGGCGGAGAAATCGCTGATACAATTAACAAAGAATTTGGAAGTTTTGAGCGATTCAAGAAAGAATTCACTCAAGCAGCTGCCAGCGTTGAAGGCTCAGGCTGGGCAGTACTTGCAATGCATCCATGTATAGATAGACCTATAATTATGCAAGTTGAGAAACATAATGTAAATGTTTGTCCATCACTCCGATTGCTAATGGTCGTAGACGTTTGGGAACACGCCTACTATGTTGACTATAAAAATGATCGAGCGAAATTCATTGAAGCTTTTTGGAACCTTGTAAACTGGGACTACGTTAGTAAAATATGCGCTAAAATAAAGTAAGTACCAACTCTTTTCTTATTTTTTAACTTTTCTTTAGATAGAAAAAACGGGGCGCAGACGAAAGCGCCTTTGGATATTTTTATGGTGGAGTGATTTTTATGGCTTGGGTAGGACATTGGGTTTCGCAAGCTAAACATTGTATGCAATCTACTTCTCTGACAGGATCAGATTTCTTTTCAGAAATAGGATGCCCAGGAGCTTCTCCCCACTCATAAAGCGATACTGGACAGACATCTATGCAAACTCCATCACCAGCACAGACATCCCAATCGACAGCAACGTTTGTTCCATGTATACCCATCTTTTTTGGCGGTTCTATAGGACCCCAGACTTTGTGGCCTTTGTGTTCAGTAACAACTTGTCTTTTAGATTGAAAATCAGGATCTATTGGCAAAAACTTCACCACTGTTAGAGTTAAGCTGCGGAAATATTAGCCTTTCTAGTTAATTTCAATACAAAACATTTTTTCTTCTCGTCTTTAGCGGTTAGTTTTTGCTTTTAGTAGAGACTGAGCCGAATAAAGTATTACTTAGAGCGAATAAGCATCATATTAAAAATTTTAAATCAAAAAAGTAAGTTTTTTGGAATTCCTGTTGATTAAATGGTTGCTTTTTAAATTTACTAAAAAGTTATATTAAGCTTACAAATAATGGGTATTTTAGGGATTTGTTATGAATATTTCTAAAGTTGCAGGTGACAATAGTAAGCATCAAGTTTTCATGTATGCACTCAGTACGTGTGTCTGGTGTAAGATGACTAAGCAATTTTTGAAGGATAATAATGTGGCATTTGAATTTGTTGATGTTGATCTTGCTGATGAAGCTGAGAAGGATAAGATAAGAGAAGAGATGCAAAAAAAAGGCGGCGAGCTTATTTATCCTACAACAATTGTTGATGACAAAAAAGTAATCAATGGTTTTCGAAAAGATTTGCTTAAGGCGGCTTTAGACCTATGATAACACTTGAACAGGTGCTTAAAAGAGCTGAAAACGACGCAAAAACCTATGGATGCTACTTAATTCCAGACAAAGACTTGCTTCAAGCTTTTCTTGAAGGGTTGAAGGCAAACGAAGACAGATATGGATACCCTTCATGCCCATGCCGACTTGCATCGGGAAGCTTGGATTATGATAGGGATATAATTTGCCCTTGTGATTATCGCGATCCTGATGTAGCAGAATACGGCGCTTGTTACTGCCGACTGTATGTAAATAAAGAGATCTATGAAGGCAAAAAAGAGCTACCTACAATACCAGAGCGCAGACCGATAGAGAAGCAATTAAGATCGTTTCCATCCGCACAGTTAAAGTCGACCGTTAAAGAAGTAGGACCAGAAGAGAAAGAGAAGTTGGCCCAAATGACCATAGGCAAAAAGAAGCTATGGTATTGTAAACAATGCGGTTATGTTGCTTTTAGAGAAGATCCACCATATATATGCCCAATCTGTAAGGCAAAAAAGGACATGTTTGCAGAGATTAAACCAGGAATCAATTTCTCAGGTTAGCTTTTGATTGATATTTCGATTTCGTTCCATTCCTGGTTTACACCATGAAGCGAAGATACTGCTCCAACAATGGTACTTGTTAAGATTTTCTCTACAAACTCATTGATAACTATCTCTTTGCCATCTACCATTAGTTTCATAGTCATATATGCTCCCTTGAAAAGATAAGAGAGAAGTTAATGTAAAAGTATTTTGGAAAGATATTCACTCATTTATTGGAGTGGGAAGTTTGAAAAAATCAGAAACCTATCTCGAGCGGAAAGAGCGCGCAGCTAAAATTTTTCAGCTTTTAGTTAAGGAGCACCCAGATGCAAAAATTGCACTTAACTTCTCGAATCCGTTAGAGTTGCTCATAGCAACCATTCTTTCCGCTCAATGTACTGACGAACGAGTTAACATTGTAACTCAAAAAATATTTAAAAAATACACTAATCCTAAAGATTATGCCCAAGTTGACATAGCAGAATTGGAGCAGGACATAAAATCAACCGGATTTTATCATAATAAGGCTAAAAGCATCCAGAAAACCAGCCAAATCCTCATTGATAGATTCCATTCCCAAGTTCCTAAAACCATGCCGGAGATGCTAGAATTAGCAGGAGTTGCGAGAAAAACTGCCAACGTTGTCCTATACGGAGCCTATGGCGTTGTTGAGGGGGTTGCTGTAGATACGCATGTGCGACGACTTTCTCAAAGACTTGAACTTGCCAATTGTGATGATCCTGTGAAAATTGAGCAGGATTTAATGAATCTGCTTCCAAAAGAGGTTTGGATGAAAATGGCAGATGTGCTTGTTTTCCATGGTAGACGCGTGTGTATGGCAAAAAAGCCAAATTGCACGGGATGCACGCTAAATCAAGTATGCCCTTCGGCTTTTTCGTTCGGAAAATGAATAGATAGGAATCAAACAGTGCGGGAAAAGTTCGTAACATTATTATCAAATGGAGAGAAGTTTCGACGTAGCTTTTGCTGTGTTAAAGCTTATTTTCTGGGTTTGATTTCGCCGCTATCTAGGTTGTATTGGTTCAGCTTCGGCAAGTTCGAATTTTATGAGTTTGGGGTAGAGCCAGTATGCTTTAATGAAGTCATCAACAGTTTGATTTTGATCTAATACTTCAAAAAAGTTTGTGTGCTCCGGTGCTACACCCTGAATTTCTCTGGCGACATAAACTTTAATTCGGGCAAAATATGTTTTTTCGACGTCGAAATTCTTCATGGGAAGCTCTTTTGTTACGTCTACACTAAAAGGGAGATTAGTCAAAAGATCAACTGCCGCAATTTTATGAATGTGATCATTTTTAGCTTTAACAGAAATAATTCTTCGGTCAAAAACGCGGTAAACCCAGTCAGATTCAAATTCTGAGGCAATGGCCAAAATCAGTCCCGCCTACATAATAATATTAGTCTCTAAACGTTAATGCTTTTCGGACAAAAAGAAAAGAGTAAGGATTTAAAAAGGAAAGCATACAATACAAAGCTTATTGGGGAATTGAATGAACAACTGGAAAAATATCAGTCAGATAGCAGTTATTTTCAGTATAGTATTCATAATATTTGCAGTAGTAACTGCAATAATAAATTATCAAGGCATAACATTATACTCCCCGCTTGCTCCCACAAGCTACGTTCTAATCAACATTATATCAGCAATGTTACCTTTCATCTTATTTGCTGTGCTCTCATTTGTGGTTGCGGCAATTGGTTCTCGCGCTGCGAAAGAAAAAGCAACAGAAAATGAAATCACTATTCAAAATCAAGAACCAATAATAGACAAAGAGGTATAACTTTTCTTTTCCTATCTATCCAGGTATATCTTATGAAAAGGCAACTTAATAGATACATATTAGTTGTTAAAATAGAAAAAAGACGAAAATTATTTACCCGCTGAATACAAGAAAGAACTATCCTCAAAATTAACCTATGACATAGCTAATTTAGAATAACCTCTTGATTTTTGTGATTTGATTGCTTTTTAATAAAAGCCTGCTTAACAACCCA